>DATASN010000037.1:0-114149 GCA_036269215.1 Solirubrobacterales bacterium | reverse complement strand
AGGGGGGCCTGCGGGCGGGGGCTTCGCCTTCGTCCTCGACCCCCCTCACCCCACGCCACCCGCGGAGGATCGTCTTTGTCGGCAAGTTGATCGTGTCGAAGGGTGTCGACCTGCTCTTGGCTGCGTGGCCGTTGGTCAGGGCCGAGCATCCGGATGCGAAGCTCGAAATCGCCGGGTTCGGTGAGTACGAAGCAGGGTTGCGGCGGCTGCAGGCGGCATTGGAGCGGGGAGATATCAACGATGCGCGAGAGGTTGCGGTTGCGGGGCGGAGCATTGAGGGCGGCGAGGCGAAACCACTACGGATTCTGTCCGCCTTCCTTTCCGATCTCCCGTCCGGCTACGCGGAAGCTTCGAGAAACGCGGCCGGCTCGGTTGAGCTCATCGGGCGGCTTGAGCACGACGAGGTCGCGGAGCTGCTGCCGGGTGCGGAAGCGCTGGTGATGCCGAGCACGTTTCCCGAGGCCTTCGGGATGGTTGCGGCGGAGGCGGCGGCTTGCGGTGTGCTGCCGGTGTCCGCGGGGCACTCCGGGATGTTGGAGGTCTCCAAGCAGTTGATGGCGGCGCTGCCGGAGGGGATCGGCCGGCTGACCTCGTTCCCGGTCGAGGAGGGAGCGGTGGAGGCGATCGCGGAGCGGCTCAACGGGTGGCTGGGGCTGCCGGAGGAGGAGCGTGGCGTGGCGCGGGAGAGCTTGGTCGAGACGGCTCGGCGGCTTTGGAGCTGGGAGGGCGTTGCCCGGGGAGTGCTGGCTGCCGCGGCGGGCCAGGAGCCTGAAAGCTTCCGGCCGTCGCTTCAATAGAATGCCCGCCGCCTCATGTACGGCCGCCTCCCGATAGCGAAGATGCTCGCCGCGACCGTTGCGCTTGCCGCGGCGATCTCGGTGGTGATGGTCTCGATCCACTGGGACGGCCAGCAGGCCTCGACGGCGGCTCCGAAGATCGACGACTTGCTCAACGTGATGATCGTGCTCTCCTCCTTCGTCTTCTCGCTCGTCTGCGTGATGCTGTTCTACGCGCTGTGGAAATTCAAAGCCAAGCCGGGCGACGAATCCGACGGCGAGCCGATCCACGGCAACACCCGGCTCGAGGTGGCCTGGACCGTGATCCCGACGATCATCGTCCTCTTCGGCGCCGGCTACAGCTGGTCGGTCCTGCACGACATCGAACAGCCGGCGAAGAACGCGATGACGGTCGACGTCTTCTCCCAGCAGTACGCCTGGAGCTTCGGCTACCCCGGCAAGGGCGACGTCTACGTGCAGGGCGAAATGCACGTGCCGGTGAACCGCCAGATCCAGTTCAAGATGCACGCCCAGGACGTGATCCACTCCTTCTGGGTCCCCGAGTGGCGGATCAAGAAGGACAACGTGCCGGGGATTACGACGACCGCGATCGTGACGCCGGACCGGCTTGGCACCTACCAGCTGATCTGCACCGAGCTCTGCGGATTCGGCCACGCCTCGATGCGGGCCAAGGTCATGGTCGAAACGCCGGCCGACTTCCGCAAATGGGTGGCCGGGCTGAAAGAAACGGTGCCGGCGCCGCTGAAAGAGTCGATCGTCCAGGACACTGAGACCAACCCGGTGCCGCTCAGCGCCGGCGGGGCATAATGGAGGCCTTCTGATGGTGGCTGCGATCAAGCGACCGGGGTGGATTCGAGGAGCGCTTGGCGCGCTGCTGGGCGCCGCCTTCGGCTTTGCCCTCGTCGTCGCCCTGCGCAAGGCCTCCGGCCTGCCGACCTTCCAGACCGAACAGACCGGCTATCCGCAGGTCGTCGTGCCGCTGATCAGCGGCCCGCTTGGCTTCCTGCTCGGCTTCGGCTGCTTCGACTACTGGCTGCGCTGGGCGGCGGGGATGCCGACGATCCCCGAGGATCACTCCCAGCACGGCGCCAAGAGCTGGAAGGACTACTTCCGCTTCAACACCGATCACAAGGTGATCGGCATCCAGTACATCTGCACCACCTTCTTCTTCTTCTTCGTGGGCGGCCTGATGGCGATGCTGATCCGGGCCGAGCTGGCGCAGCCGGGCACCCAGATCGTCGACGCGGGTACCTACAACAGCCTCTTCTCCACCCACGCGACGCTGATGATCTTCGTCTTCGTGATCCCGGTCTTCGCCGGGATCGCCAACTACGTGCTGCCGCTGATGATCGGCGCGCCGGACATGGCCTTCCCGCGGCTCAACGCGCTCAGCTTCTGGATGCTGCCGATAGCAGGGCTGCTCTTCGTCGGCAGCTTCCTGGCGCCGGGGGGAGCCTTCGACGCCGGCTGGACCGGCTACGCGCCGCTCTCCACCGGGGCGCCGCTCGGCCAGTCCTTCTTCAACCTCGGCGTCCAGTTCGCCGGCGCCTCCTCGATCGCCACGGCGCTCAACTTCCTGGTCACGATCATCACCATGCGGGCGCCGGGGATGACCTTCTGGCGGATGCCGCTGCTGGTCTGGGCCAACCTCTCGACCTCGCTGCTGGTCGTCGCCGCGACGCCGTTCATCGCCGGTGTCCAGTTCATGGTCCTCTTCGACCGGGCCCTGCACACCAACTTCTTCCAGTTCTCCGGCGGCGGCGACGTGATCAGCTACCAGCACATCTTCTGGTTCTACTCGCACCCGGCCGTCTACATCATGATGCTGCCCGGCTTCGGGATCATCAGCGAGGTCATCTCGACCCATTCGCGCAAGCCGATCTTCGGCTACCGGCTGATGGCACTGGCGCTGATCGGGATCGTCGTGCTCAGCTACTCGGTCTGGGCTCACCACATGTTCGTCGCCGGCATGTTCAGCTGGCTGCGGGTGCCGATGATGATCACCACGCTGCTGATCGCGGTGCCGACCGGGATCAAGATCTTCTCCTGGCTGGGCACGCTCTATTTCGGCAAGATCCACACCTATTCGACCTCGATGCTGTTCGCGCTCGCCTTCATCGTCACCTTCACGATCGGCGGGATCAGCGGCGTGATGCTGGGCATGGTGCCACTCGACATCCACGTCTCCGACACCTACTTCATCGTCGCCCACATCCACTTCGTCCTCTTCGGCGGCTCGGTCTTCACGATCTTCGCCGGGATCTATCACTGGTTCCCGAAGATCACCGGGCGGATGTACGACGAGCGGCTCGGCCGCGTCCACTTCTGGGGCACCCTGATCGGCACCTGGGGCACCTTCATCCCGATGCACTGGATCGGGATGGACGGGATGCCGCGGCGCGTCGCCGACTACGCCTCGCAGTTCGGCAACTGGAACCTGCTGATCAGCGTCTTCGCCTTCTTCCTCGGCGCGGTACAGCTGGTCTTCCTCTACAACATGATCGTCAGCTGGCGCTTCGGCCCGCGCGCCGAGGCCAACCCGTGGCGGGCCAAGTCGATCGAGTGGCTGGTCTCCTCGCCGCCGCCGATCTTCAACTTCCCCGAGATCCCGCGCGTCGTCGGCGGCCCCTACGAGTACGGCGTGCCGGGGGCCCGGCACGCGATCATGGCCGGCGAAAGCGCCGAGGTCGAGAGACCCGAGCCAGCCGTGGTGGGGACGACATGAGCGAGAGCGCCCAGGAGCGTCCCCTGCTCGTCTTCCTCAACGAGGTGGCAGGGGGGCGCAAGCTGCTGAAAGCCGTCGGCGAGCGGGCCGAGAAGGTGCCGTTCGTCGCCGTCGCCGCACCGCAGAACCAGCCGGCAGTCGGTCAGCTGATCGACTCCGGCGAGCTGCGCGACGCGGCCCGCGCCCGGGTCGAGGTGACGATGTCGATCCTCTCCGAGTACGGCCTCGAATCGGTCGGCGAGGTGATGGACCCCGAGCCCTCGCTGGCGCTCGACGACGCGGTGCGCGCCCACGAGCCGGGCGAGGTGCTGCTCTCCTGCGCCTCGGGAACGCGCTTCGGCTTCACCCGCAAGGACCTGGTCGCCTGGGCGACCGACCGCTTCGAGCCCGAGGTCGCGGTCACCCATATCCCGGTGCGGATCGAAGACGACTCGGTCAGCTGGGAGGTCAACCACACCCTCGTCGTGGCGACCCAGACCGCCGCCGCACCGGACCTGGTCAGCCGCCTGAAGGAGCGCGCCGCCGGCCATCCGCACCGCTACACGATCGTCTGCCCCCGCTCGGAGGACGTGAGCGAGGCCGAGATCGTCCGCGACCTAGCTTCGACCCTGGCCGAGCTCTACCGCGCCGACATCGACGCGACCGGGCAGCCGATGAGCCCGGACCCCTTCCACGCTGTCCAGAACGCGATCGAGCATTACCGGGTCGACGAGGTGATGATCTCGACCTTCGCCGGGGAGAGCTCGCGCTGGCTCGAGGACGACCTGCTCGGCCGCGTCCGCGAGATCACCGACAAGACGGTCGAGCACGTCGAGGTCGGCCGGCCGGCGGCGGCCGTCGCTGCCGCGGTCGCCGAGGGGGGCGAGTCCTGATGGAGAGCGCCACCGTCGCACTCGGCGGCCACGCCCACGAGGAGCACCACGGCCCGCCCGAGGCCAATCAGAGTTCCCGCATCGATCGCCAGACCCTCGGCATCCTCCTCTTCATCGTCTCCGAGGTGATGCTGTTCGGCGCCTTCTTCGCCTCCTACTTCTTCCTCCGCGTCGTCGTCCACCCGCCGATGTGGCCGCCGGCCCCGTACAAGCTTCCGGTCGCGGTGGCGGGCGTCAACACCGCGATCCTGGTCTCCTCCAGCTTCACGATCCATTACGCCCTGGAGTCGATCCGGCGCGGCAACCGCAAAGGGTTGAAGCTCGGCCTCGTGCTGACCTGGCTGCTCGGCGCCACCTTCCTCTTCATCCAGATCAACGAGTACGTCCACCTCGGCTTCAGCGCCCGCGACCTAGCTTTTGGCTCGATCTTCTACAGCCTGACTGGGCTGCATGGCGCCCACGTCTTCGTCGGCCTCTGCCTGCTCAGCTTCGCCACGATCCGCGCCTTCCGGGGCCACTTCGGTCCCGAGGAGAAGGACCACCTTGGTGTCGAGGTCCCGGGCATCTACTGGCACTTCGTAGACGTGATGTGGATCATCGTCTATACGGCGGTTTACATCCTTTAGCAGTGCGGTAGAACTGAGGCATGCACAACCCGCTGAGGTCCGAGGCTGACGCGTTTCGGTGGGTGGTGATCATCGGCGTGGGGGCGGTGTCGGTGATCGCGCTGACGCTGTTGACCAGGCCTGTGGTCGGCGTGGTCTGGGCGGCGGCGCTGATCGGCTTCGGGGCCGGCGTCGCCTACCGGGACGCGCGGGGCTCGCTGCCTCGTGAAGTCGCCGTTACGAGAGGCGGCGACGGGAAGTACCGCCTGCTCGTCGTCGCCAACGAGACCGTCGGCGGTGCGGCGCTGCTGGACGAGATCCGCGAGCGCTGCCGCGACCGGGACTGCCGGATCCTGGTCGTCACCCCGGCGCTGGTCTCCTCGCGCGTCTCGCACTGGACCTCGGACACCGACGAAGCGACCGAGCTTGCCCGGCAGCGGATGGAGCTGTCGTTGATCGCGATCGACGAGCTGGGCCTGAAGGCGAAGGGGGAGATCGGCGACTCCGATCCCAAGGTGGCGATCGAGGACGCCCTGCGGGTCTTTCCGGCCGACGAGATCGTCATCTCGACCCACCCGCCGGAGCGCTCGCGCTGGCTCGAGCACGGCGTCGTCGAGCGCGCCCGCGAGCAGATCGACCTGCCGATCAGCCACGTGGTTGTGGACCTAGCAGCCGGCCGTGCAGTTCCGTAGCCAGGAAACGTTTTGTCGGCTTATTTGAGATTATCAAGGCGATGGCAACACACTGGAGCAATGATCGAATAGGGGATGTCAATCGCCGGATCGACCAGGTTGAGCGACGCATGGATGGCGATCTCCGCTTCCTCCGCGAAGAGATACGGAGCTTGCGGGAAGAGGTGTACTCCTCGCGCTGGTCGGCTCGACCTGGCTCACGTTCTGGTCAACGCTGGCGCTGAACTCGGCCGATCTCGCGCCGTGTCAGCCGACCCGAAGGGGGCCTCGCGTGGCTCCAGGCGGCCCGCGGTGGCGACGGTCCACAGCATCGCCAGCCAGGTGGCGACGGCGAGCGTGACGTGGGCCCAGACGATCTCGGTGGGCAGCTTCAGCGCCCACTGGACGCCTCCGACGACGCCCTGCAGGGCGAGCAGGCCGATCACGGCAGTGAGGGGCCGGACGGCCCTGCTGTCGCCGCCCGGTCGGCGCAGCAGGAACCAGACCGCGATCGTCGAGAGACCGAAGATCGTGGCGAGCACGGCGTGGCGCTGGACGACCCATTCGAGCGTCCCGGTCCCCTCGAAGGTGAAGCGGCGGACGAGCTGGCCGGCGTGGGCGCCGGCGTGCGGTCCCGAGGCCGTCGCGACCGTGCCGGCGGCGATCGTCAGCTGGCCGAGCGGGATCAGGCCGCGGACCGCCCAGACGCCGAGGCGGTCGCCGGAGGCGCGCCGCTCGCCGGGCTCGTAGCGCGAGCACCAGGCGAGGGCGAAGGAGGCGTCGAGCAGCAGCATCGAGAGGATGAAGTGGCTCATCACCAGGCCGGGGGCGAGGTGGTGGCGGACCACCTCGCCGCCGAGGATCGCCTGGCCGACCACGCCCAGCGGCAGCAGCGCTCCGAAGAGGGCGAGGTGGCCGCGGAAGGGGCGGCGGAACCAGGCGAGGACGCTGGCGGCGATCACCGCGAGGCCGACGAAGCCGGTCAGGACCCGGTTGCCGAACTCGATCACGGCGTGGGTGTTGAGTGGCGGCACGGTCTGGCCGTAGCACTTGGGCCAGTCCGGGCAGCCGAGGCCGGACCCGGTCAGCCGCACGCCGGCGCCGGTGAGGACGATCAGCGCCAGCGCGCCGAGCGCGACCAGCGCCACCCTGGCGTAGAGCTGTGGAGAGATGCGGAGGCGGTCGCGCATGGGTCCGGGCCTCAGGATGATGCCAGCGACCCGTCGGCGGCCGCTGGAGCCGGGCTCAGCCGCCCTTGCTCGGCTTCGAGCCGCCCTTGGCGGTCGAGGAGATCAGGTATTCGACCAGCTGTTCGATTTCGCTCGGCTTGATCGTGGTGGCGAAGTTCTGCGGCATCACGTTGGCCGGGTAGCCCTTGGCGATCTTGGCGTTGGGGTCTTCGATCGATTCCCTGATCATTGCCGTGGTCTGACCGGGCAGGACTTCGTTCAGGTTGGGGCCGGTGACGCCGCCGGATTTGGCCGCGGCCAGGGTGTGGCAGCCGCCGCAGCCGTTGTTGGCGAAGACCTGGGCGCCGGGGCCGCCGGGCACCTTCGGCGGCGCCGCGCCGGGGACGCCCGCGTAGAGGCCGACGTAGGCGGCGACGTCCTCGAGGTCCTGGCCGGTGACGACGTCGGCGGGCATCGAGACCGCCGGGTCGCTGTTGCTGGGCCGCGGGAAGCCGACCTGGGTCTTGACGATGCCTTCCACCGTGTCGCCGCCCTCGCCCGCTTCGCGCGCCGCGGCGAAGGCCTCGTCGAGGTTGGGGCCGATCTGCGCGGTCGTGCCCGCCTCGGCGAGGGTGTGGCAGACGCCGCACTTCTGGATGAAGAGAACCCGTCCGCGCGCGACGTCGGCGTTGCTCGTGCCGCAGCCGGAAGCCGGCAGCGCCACGGCCGCGAGGGCGGCGAGGACGAGCAGCGGGCGGATTGGATTGGGAAGCTTGACCATACGGCGCTGGGCGCGCCGGAGTCTATATGTCCGGCCCCCGCGAAAGCTTGCCTGTGCGAGTAGGGGAGTCGGGTAGGCTTGAGGCGATTCTCACTAACTCGCTAACCCGAGGGGAGGCCGCAGATGCTCGTACGGGAAGGGATGTCGGAGGTGGTCCTGACCGTCGGTCCGACGCACACTCTGCGCGAGGTGGCGACGATGATGACGGAGAAGGGAACCGGAGCGGCGCTGGTCAGCGACGACGAGAAGCCGGTGCCCTGCATCGTCACCGAGCGCGACATCCTGAACTCGCTGGGCAGCGGCGAGGATCCGGACGCCGAGCGCGTCGGCGACCACATGAGCGACAGCGTGATCGTCGCCTCGCCGGAGTGGAGCCTCGAGCGGGCGGCGGCGGAGATGTCGCGGCGCGGCATCCGGCACCTGGTCGTCTACGACGGGGCCGAGCTGGTCGGGGTGCTCTCGATGCGCGACATCGTGCGGGTCTGGACTTCAGACGGAGCTACATCTGGCATGACGCCGGACTGAAGGGTCCATCCCCGGCAGGGGTTCCACTTAACTTTTTGGATGGAGACGGACCTGCAGACGCCGCAAGGTGGTCGCCCAAAAAGTACAAGACGTTCCACCCCTACCGGGGATGGACCCTACGGAGCGGGGGGTGAGATCTGTTCGACGGGAAGGACGGCACCGCGAGCATGTTGCTTGCGCGGAAGCTTGAAGTAGCCCTGGATCGCCTCGCGGATCATCCTGCGCAGGGCGAAGAGGGCGACGACGAGGCCGACGATCGCGTAGATCCAGCCTCGGAACATAAAGCCCTCGGCGAAGATGCCGCAGATGGCGAGGGCGAGCGCGAAGGCGAAGACCGCCGGTGCCCAGGAGGGGCGCGGCCGGTAGACGAGCTCGCCCGGCTCGGGGATGTGACGGTGCTCAGAGCTCATGAGGCGATGTAGAGCATCGCCGCCAGGAAGCAGAGGGCGAAGACCGCCGCCGCGATGCCGCCGGCAACCAGCCCGGCGGCCATGTTCGCTCTTGCGGCCTCTCGGTCCACGGACGGATTTCTACTAGACCAGGCGGTCGAGCGGCATCGCCACGAAGAGCAGTGCCAGGTAGGCGAGCGAGTAGAGGTAGGTGCGCAGGGCCCAGCGGCGCTCGGCGCTGCGCAGCAGGCGCACGGCGCAGTAGATGAAGCCGGCGCCGAGGGTCATCGAGACGATCAGGTAAAGGACGTTGAAGCCGCCGGCGCAGTAGGGCAGCTGGGTGACGGCGTAGAGCAGCACGGTGTAGAGGAGGATCTGGCGGCGGGTCTCGTCCTCGCCGCGCACGACCGGCAGCATCGGGATGCCGGCCTTGGCGTACTCGTCCTTCATCAGCAGCGAGAGCGCCCAGAAGTGGGGGGGAGTCCAGAAGAAGACGATCGCGAAGAGGAAGAGGGCGGTGCCGCTGAGGCCGCCGGTGACGGCCGCCCAGGCGACCAGCGGCGGCACCGCGCCGGCGGCACCGCCGATGACGATGTTCTGCGGGGTCGCGCGCTTGAGCCAGAGCGTGTAGACGAAGACGTAGCCGAAGAGGCCGGAGATCGAGAGCGCCGCCGCAAGCGGGTTGACGGCGAGGGCGAGCAGGGCGAAGGAGGCGCAGCCGAGCAGCGCGCCGAAGGCGATCGCGGCCTGCGGCGAGATCCGACCGGCGGCGACGGGCCGGTCGGCGGTGCGGGCCATGATCCGGTCGATGTCGCGGTCGATCGCGTGGTTGATCGCGCCGGCCCCGCCGGCCGAGAGGGCGCCGCCGAGGCAGACCAGGAAGACGAGCCCGAGCGAGGGGTCGCCAGCCACGTACATCGTCGTCACCGTGGTCAGGAGCAGCAGCGACTGCACCCTCGGCTTGGTCAGGGTGACGTAGTCGCGCAGCGTCGTCAGCGCGGCGGGGCGCGGCGCGACGGCAGCGGTTTCGGCGCCGCTCACGGTGCTCAGGCTACCGGCTGCGCCTCGCGCGCGGCCTCTTCGCCGCGGCGGCTGCGGTGGGCGATCGCGGCGCGGATGTCGCGCAGCGGCCGCTCGCTGCGAACGTCGGGCAGGACGTCGAAGTTGTGCGGCTCCGGCGGCGAAAGGGCGAACCACTCGAGCGAGTCGCCGCCCCACTGGTCGTGCCCTGCACGCGCCCCGCCGCTGAGGCTGGCGATCGCGTTTGCCAGCGTCAGCAGTATCCCGACCGCGAGGACGATGACCCCGATCGCGGCGATCAGGTTTTCGGCGTTGACGCCGTTGCCGTCGAAGAACTTATAGGCGTCGACGACCTGGCCGTGGTCGGTGCCGGCGATGAAGAGCGGCACGAAGGTGAGGAGCGTCCCGATCGCCAGCGTCCAGAAGGAGAGGCGGGCGAGTGTCTCGCCCATCGTGCGGCCGCTCAGCTTCGGGAACCAGTAGTGCAGGGCGGCGAAGCCGCCGAAGACGCTGCCGCCGATCAGGGCGAAGTGGGTCGCCGCGGTGGCGTCGACGGTGTTGTGCAGGCGCCAGGCGACCGCGACCATCGACTGCTCGATCTCGGCTCCGAGGCCGATCGAGATCGCCGAGATCGCGCCGAGGGCGAAGAGCAGCGGCGCGCGCATCCGCAGGGCGCCGCCGAGCATCGTCGCGATCAGGTTGAAGACGACGAGGCCGAAGGGGACGATCAGCGCCAGCGACATCACCATCGCGAAGTACATCCAGCCGATCCCGATCGGCGAGGTGAGCATGTTCTGCATCCAGGCGAGGGTGCCGATCACGGCGATCGCCAGCAGCGAGCCGATCACCGCGCCGCGGTTGTAGAGCGGCCTGCGGGCGAAGACCGGGACGATTTCGGAGACCGCGCCGAGGGCCGCGATCAGGACCAGCATGTAGGTGCCGGTGAAGAAGATCCAGCTCATGTGCTCCCAGAGCAGCGGCGCGCCGCCGGAGCCGTCGGCGAAGAAGATCCCGTCGAAGTTGCGGTCGATCAAGAGCATCGCGATCGCCGCCAGCATCACCGGCCCGATCACCAGCAGCAGCCAGGAGCAGATCGCTGCGGACCAGGTGAAGACCGGCGCCCGCCGCCAGGCCATGCCGGGGGCGCGCATGCGTCGCAGCGTCGCGACCAGGTCGATCGCGATCAGGACGAAGCCGAGGGTCGCCAGGCCGCAGGCCGCGGCCCAGGCGTCGACGCCGTTGTTGGGCAGAAAGGCTAGCTCCGAGAGCGGTGCCAGCGGGTTGACGCCGGCCTCGGAGGGGGTGAAGAGGAAGCCCGAGTAGAGCACCGTGGCGCCGGCGATGTAGAGCCAGAGGCCGAGCTGTCCGAGGCGGGGCAGCGCCGTGCCTCGGGCGCCGATCTGCAGCGGCGCCAGGTAGTAGAAGAAGCCCAGCGCCAGCGGGATCGCGAAGAGGAAGATCGCCGTCGCCCCGTAGAGCGAGAGCATGCGGTTGAAGGTGACCGGGGTGAGCAGCGAGTTTTCGGGGATCGCCAGCTGCAGTCGCATCAGCACCAGCTCGACCAGGGCGATGAAGAGGAAGCCGAGCGCGGCGCCGATCATCACCCGGCCGACGTCCTTGTGGTCGGCGCTGGTGGCGACCTCGATCCAGCGCTGGCGGCGGGGGGGCGGGAAGCCGTCGACGACGAGCTCGGGGCGGGCGGCAGGGCTCGCCACACCGGATTCGCGCCCTGATCGCCCCGGATTCGAACCCCCGGAAGTCACCGGGTCGATCGGGGCGCTCATGGCACTTCTCCGTTTTCGATCAGGCCGACGACGCGGTCCTGGGCAGCCTGGATCTCGGCCTTCTGGCGGGCGATGAATTCTTCGTATTCGGCCGGCGAGACGACGTCGACCTCGGTCCGCATCGCCGCGTAGGACTGGCCGGAGAAGGTCGCCGCCTGGCCGCGGTAGGTGCCCTCTTCGTCGGCACGGAAGACCACCTGGCTGACCTTGCCGGGCACCGCGTCGCGCTTGCCGGCCAGCTGCGGCACGTCCCAGGTGTGGATCACGTCGGTGGAGACGAGGTCCAGCTCGACCGTGGTGTCGACCGGGACGACGAGCTTGTAGTAGGAGAAGGCCGAGTTGGGGTAGTCGTAGCGCCAGAGCCACTGCTGGCCGGTCGCTTCGATCTGCAGCGGCTTGGAGCGAGCGGAGGCGAGGCCGGCGGGTCCGGTGGTCGGGACGTCGCGCGCCTTTTCGGTGTAGACCAGGCTGACGACGAGGATCGCGGCGGCGAAGGCCGAGAGCACCGCGCCGACGCGAAGCTGGCCGCGGCGACTGCCGCGAGCCTGGCTCGGCTCGGCGCCGCGCCCGCTGCGGCTGCGGCTGCGCCGCACGACGTAGATCAGCGCGCCGTTGATCGCGACGATGACGATCGCCGCGGCGACGGTGCCGATCCAAAGCAGGGTGTCGATCTGGTCGGTGCCAGGGGAGTGGGGCGCCAAAGCGCGGCCATTCTATTCACGCCGGTCGGCGCAGCGCGGCGCCACGCGGCAGCCCCGCTGCCGACTGTGAGGTTGACCACGCCATAGGGGGGTCAAAGTCACAGTCGGCACCTATACTCGCCGGCCTGATGCGGAGCCGATCGCGGCCATCTCCGGCGCTTCGCCTGGCAGTGCGCGCCGGGGCGGCGGGCGCCCTCGCCGCCGCGGTGGCTGTTCCGCTGCTGCGCAAGCGGCTGCGGCTGCCGGCGCCGGTCACGATCGCGGCCTGCGCGTCCGGCCCGCTGGCGATCGCGGTTCTCGCCCCTCGCTCGCGCAAGCGCGACGTGGCGCTTTACGCGATGCAGATGTGGGCCTTCATCATGGTCCACGAGCTGCCATATGACGACGCGGAGCGCCTGCAGAGCCGGCTGCGCAGCCGCTATCCGATCGTCGCCGACCGGGCGATCGGCCTCGGGCGGCTCCCCAACGCCAGGCTGCAGAAGGGGATGGCGCGCCTGCGTCGGGTCGGCACCGTCAACCGCTTCCTCACCTGGGCGCACTGGCTCTGGTTCTTCGAGCCCTATCTCGCCCTGACCTGGATCCTGCTGCGCCACCCCGAGCGCTTTCCGCGGGCGGCCCGCCAGATGGCCGCGGTCTTCGACTTCGGCTGCATCGGCTACTTCGTCGTGCCGACCGCGCCTCCCTGGTGGGCTTCCGAACAGGGGCTGACCGGGGAGAAGGTGGAGCGGATCATGATCGGCGTCGGCGAAGACACCTGGCGCTCGGCCTGGCCGAAGATGTACGAGGCGCTGGGCGGCAATCCCTGGGCGGCGATGCCCTCGCTGCATTTCGCCACCTCGGCGATGGCGGCGATCCAGCTCTCAGAGGCGGGGCCGGTCGAGGGGGTCGTCGGCTGGGCCTACTCGTTGACCCTCGGCTTCGCGCTCGTCTACCTGGGCGAGCACTACGTCACCGACCTGCTGGCCGGGGCGGGCCTGGTGGCGGCGGTACGGCGTGGCGAGCCCTTGGCCGAACCGGCTGTCCATGCGGTCACCGGGGGCCTGCGCCACTTGGAGCGCCTCGCCAGCGGGTAGCGTCCCTGCGGTGTCTCCCGAGGATCCGGTGAACGGCAGTCATCCCGCTGAGCTGCCGATCTTCACGCGGCGACGCCTGATCCAGACGCTGGTCGTCGTCGTCGCGCTGCTGGTCGGGATCTACTTCCTCTTCCCGAGGGTGGTCGGCCTCGGCAACGCGCTGGGCAAGCTCGACGAAGCCGATCCGCTCTGGATCGCAGTCGCGATCGGCTTCAACGTGGTCGCCTTCGCCACCTACACCGCACTTTTCAAGGCCGTGGTCGGGGGCGATGCGCTGCGGCTGCGCTGGGCCGAGACCTACGAGATCAATATGGCCGGGCTCGCCGCGACCCTGCTCTTCTCGGCGGCCGGGGCGGGGGGGATCGTGCTGACCTTCTGGGCTCTGCGCAAGGCCGGGATGCGGCGCCACGATGCGGTGCGACGGATGGTCGCCTTCCTCACCCTGCACTACGCCTTCTACCCGATCGCCCTGATCCTCTTCGGCATCCTGCTGCGCACCGGGGCGCTGCACGGCGAATCCTCGGTCGAGCTGACGATCGTGCCCGCCGCGGTCGCGGGCCTGCTGCTGGCGTTCGGCCTGCTGTTCGCGCTCGTCCCCCCCGACCTCGGGCCGCGGATCGCCCGCTTCGTGCACGGCGAGCGGGGGCAGGCGATCGCTCGCACCGTGGGCAAGGTGCCGGCGACCTTCGCCGAGGGGTTCCGCTTCGCGATCGGCCTCTTCGCCCATCCGCGCCAGGGGGGGCTCGCGGTCCTGGGCGCGTTCGGCTTCTGGGCCGCCAACGTCGGCATCCTCTGGGCCTCCTTCCACGCCTTCGGCGTCCACGTGCCGCTGGCGGTGGTCGTCCAGGGCTTCTTCCTCGGCATGGTCGCCAACCTGATCCCCTTCGCGCCTGCCGGAGTAGGTGCCGTCGACGCGGGGATGATCGGCGCCTTCGTCCTCTTCGGCATTCCCGAGGACACGGTCTTCCCGGCGATTCTGATCTACCGCCTGATCGCCTTCTGGATGCCGATCCCGTTCGGGGTAGCCGCCTTCTTCCAGCTGCGCAAAACCGTCGCCCGCTGGGAATCGGAGGGCCTGCCGATCGACCGCCGAAGCGCTACTATACAAAGTAAAGTATTGGAGCCGACACTAGACTCAGGTGGCAGAGATGACGGACGCGAAGAAGATTGAGAACGTGATCATCGTCGGCGGTGGGCCGGCCGGCTACACGGCTGCGCTCTACACTGCGCGCGCCAACCTCGAGCCGCTCGTCTTCGAGGGCTTTCAGTGGGGCGGGCAGCTGCAGAACACGACCGACGTCGAGAACTACCCCGGCTACCCCGAGGGGGTCATGGGGCCGGAGATGATGACCCAGTTTCGCGCCCAGGCCGAGCGCTTCGGGACGCGCTTCGTCAGCGATGACGTCGACCGGGTCGAGCTCTCCGACGGCGGCGTGCAGAAGGTCTACCTCGGCGACGAGGAGCACCTGGCGAAAACCGTGATCCTGGCGATGGGGGCGGAGCCGCGCCGGCTCGGCATCCCCGGCGAGCTCGAGCTGAGCGGCTGCGGCGTCTCCACCTGCGGCGTCTGCGACGGCGCCTTCTTCAAAGGCCAGAAGGTGATCGTGATCGGCGGCGGCGACTCGGCGATGGAGGACTCGATCTTCATCTCCAAGTTTGCCAGCGAGCTGACCGTGGTCAACCGCCGTGACGAGTTCCGCGCCTCGAAGATCATGGAGGGCCGGGCCCGCGAGCAGGCCAACATCGACTTCAAGACCCCCTACGTGGCGGAGGAGTTCGTCGCAAGCGACAAGGGCCGCCTCGACCACGTCCGCCTGCGCAACGTCGAGACCGGCGAGACCGAGGATCTCGAGGCCGACGGCGCCTTCATCGCGATCGGCCACATCCCCCGCTCCGAGGTGGTGGTGGGCCAGGTCGACACCGACGAGGACGGCTACATAGCCACCGAGCCGGGCTCTACCCGCACGAATCTGGCGGGCGTCTTCGCCGTAGGCGATGTAGTCGACCACACCTACCGCCAGGCGGTCACCGCCGCCGGCACCGGCTGCATGGGCGCCCTCGACGCCGAGTGGTACCTGCGCGACACGCCGCCCTCACCGGAGGCCCACTGGATGCCCGGCGGCGAGCCCGCCGAGATCGCCCCCAAGGTCGGCTGACCGGCGCATCTCGGCGTCCTCGGTCGCTCGCGTGCAGAGCACGCCACGCTCCCTGCGTCCTTGATCTGCTTGGTCAGCCGACCTTGGGTCAGCCGACGAGCTTCTGGACGACGAAGGTTCGGGCGCCGCGGGGGGTCTCTATCTCGATCGGCCTGCCCACCTTGGCGTTGAGCAGGGCGCGGCCGATCGGGGACTCGGCCGATAGGCGGCCCTCGCCTAGGTTGGCTTCGGTCGAGCCGACCAGGGTCCAGGCGTTTACCTCGCCCTTTGCCTCGTCGAGCACCTCGGCGGTGCGGCCGAAGGCGAAGCTGTCGGCATCGCCGTCCACCTCGACCACGACGGCTGTGCGAAGGCGCTCGCGCAGGCGCTTGATCTTGGTCTCCAGGTGGGCCTGGTCTTCCTTGGCGATGTGGTACTCGGCGTTCTCCTTGAGGTCGCCTTCCTCGCGCGCGGTCTTGATCCGCGCCGCCATCTTGGTCCGGGCCGGCCCTTCCAGCTGCTCGATTTCCTCGCGCAGGGCGGCGAGGCCCTCCTCGGTGATCGGCTCGCCGCTTGATTCGACCTCCGTCATCGCCCCAGCCTTTCAGATGCGGCACTTCCGCTCATGCTGGACGGCGGCTCGATCCCGCTATCGTGGGCGCACGGCCTCGTCCTGCTCGCACATCCGCTCGATCCAGCTCTTCGATCCGCCGGTTGAGATCGCCGGCTGCGAGGAGTGCCTGAAGCTTGGGATGCAGTGGGTCCACCTGCGCATGTGCCAGAGCTGCGGCCACATCGGCTGCTGCGACAACTCCGAAGGCAAACACGCCACCGCGCATCATGCCGAGACCGGGCACCCCGTGATCCGCTCGGTCCAGCCGGGCGAGGACTGGAGCTGGTGCTACGAGGATGAGCTGATGTTCCGCCTCGCGCGCTGATGAGCCCGGTCCGGCCGGATGTCAAGGTGGTCGGCCGGCGCGGCGAGTCCGAGGACCACCGCCTGCGCGACTTCCTCACCCGCACCGCGCAGCCCTTCGAGTGGTTCGAGGCGGGCACTCCCGCGGCCGAGGAGCTGCTGCGCTCCCACGATGCGCTCGGTGCCGAGCTGCCGGTGCTGATCGACGGCGGGCGGCCGATTGGTGCGGCGAGCGTCGAGCGGGTCGCCGAGGAGTGGGCCGCGCGTACGGCGCCGAGGCGGCGCAGCTACGACATCGCGATCGTCGGCGCCGGGCCGGCCGGGCTCGCTGCTGCCGTGTACGCGGCCTCCGACGGGCTCACCACGGTGGTCGTCGACCGCGAGGTGCCGGGCGGCCAGGCCTCGCAGACCTCGATGATCGAGAACTTCTTCGGCTTCCCCGACGGCATCGGCGGTGCCGAGCTGGCCCGTCTCGCCGGGCGCCAGGCCGAGCGCTTCGGCGCCGAGCTGCTGTTGATGCGGCGGATCGAGCGCGGCGACGTCGACACCGACTCCTTCCTGCTCGAGCTGGACGGCGGCCACGAGATCGAGGCGCCGCTGATGATCGCGGCGACCGGCATGGCCTGGCGGCGGCTCGAGGCCGACGGGGTGGAGGAGCTGCTCGGCCGTGGCATCTACTACGGGGCGGGGCGCAGCGAGGCGGCGCAGTGCGGGGGCGACGACGTGATCGTGATCGGCGCCGGCAACTCGGCCGGGCAGGCAGCGATGCACCTCGCCAATGCCGGGGCCCGGGTGGCGATGGTCGTGCGCGGCGCCTCGCTGGCCAAATCGATGTCGGCCTACCTGGTCGAGCGGATCGAGGCCCACCCCGGAATCCAGGTGCGTCTTGGCAGCGAGGTCGAGGCGGTCGAGGGGCGGGATGGAGAGCTTGCGGCGGCAAGCGTGCGGCACGGCGATCGGCAGGTCGAGCGGCTGCCGGCCCGCGCGATGTTCATCTGCATCGGCGGCGCGCCCTGCACGGAGTGGGCTTCGGGGACAGGGGTCCGGGTCGGCCCGGCCGGCTTCATCCTCACCGGTCCCGACCTGATCCACGAGGGCAGGCCGCCGGCGGAGTGGACGCTCGAGCGCGACCCGCTCGCGCTGGAGACCCGCGTTCCCGGGCTGTTCGCCGCCGGCGACGTCCGCCACGGCGCCCCCCGCCGGGTCGGTGGCGCGGTTGGGGACGGGGCGATGGCCGTTGCCCTGGCGCACCGCGTGCGGGAGAAGCTGCCCCACCCGGGCGACGCGGTCGGCAAGCTGTAGGCGATGTCGCTCAGCCGGCTTGCGTAGCCGCGGCGACGAGGCGTGGCGCGGGGCGGTAGGCGTCCCCGTGCTCCTGGCGCAGCCCTTCGAGCAGCGCCACGGCGCGCTCGGCACCGATCTGCTCGGTGAGCTCGAGTGGGCCGCGGGGCCAGTTGAAGCCGAGTCGCATCGCCGTGTCCATGTCGGCCGGCGAACCGACCTTCTCTTCGAGAGCGAAGGCCGCCTCGTTGGCGATCTGGGCGACCAGGCGGGGGAGGATCGCGGGACCGGCGGGGTCGATCTTCGCCAGTCCCTCCGGCTCGAGCGTCACATCCCGTGTTCCGCTGTTCCTTTCCGCTGCATAGCGACGCAAAGGAACAGCGGAAGAGGAGGGTGGGGGCTGCGTCCCCTCCTCGGCGTACTCGTAGAAGCCGCGGCCGCTCTTGCGTCCCAGCCGGCCTTCCCCGACGAGCTCCTCCTGGATCGCGCTCGGGCGCCAGCGCGCCGGCTCCCCGCCCTGGGCGTAGAAGGAGCGGGCAACGCTGAGATTGACGTCGAGGCCGATCAGGTCGATCAGCTCGAACGGGCCCATCCGGAAGCCGCCGCCGAGGCGGCAGACGCGGTCGATCGTCTCGGCGTCGGCGACACCGTCGGCGAGCATGCGCAGCGACTCCAGGGTGAAGGGGCGGGCAAGCCGGTTGGCGATGAAGCCGGGGCTGTCCCTGGCGCGGATCGGCGTGCGGCCCATGCGGATTCCGACCTCCGTGGTCGCGTCCAGCGCCTCTTTCGCCGCCTCGCCGGTGGCGACCACCTCGACCAGCTTCATCAGCGCCGGCGGGTTGAAGAAGTGCATGCCGACGATGCGCTCGCGATTCGGCACAAGGGCGGCGATCGCGGTGACCGGCAGCGAGGAGGTGTTGCTGGCGAGGATCGTCTCGGGCCCGCAGGCCTCGGCCAGGGACGCGAACAGCTCGCGCTTCAGTCCCAGGTCCTCCGGCGCCGCCTCGATCACGAGGTCGCATTCGGCGAGGTCGGCGAGGCTGTGGGCGCCGCCGGCGCGATCGCCCGCCGCCTCGGCGTCTGCCTCGCTCCACATCCCCTTCGCGATGCCCTTCATCAGGGCGTCGTTGAGCTTCTCCAGGCCGGACTCGAGGGCGGCCGGGATCGGGTCGTAGAGCCTGGTCTCGTAGCCGCCCAGGGCGGCGATCTGGGCGATCCCGGCCCCCATCGTGCCGGCGCCGACGACCCCTATCCGCTCGACTTTCAACGGCCCTCGAATTTCGGCTCTCGCTTCTCGAGGAACGCCACCATCCCCTCGACCCGATCCTCGGTCGCCATCGCCAGCTCGTAGAGGCGCCGCTCGCTCTCCAGGCCGGCGGCGAGGGCGGTCTCCTCGGCGGCGAGCACCGCCTGCTTGGCGAGGCGGGCGGCGATCGGCGGCTGCTCGGCAACGCCGGCGGCGAGCGCCATCGCCTCATCGAGCCAGCCGCCGCCGGCCACGACCCTGTTGACGAGCCCCATCGCCAGCCCTTCGGCGGCCTCGAAGCGGCGGCCGGTGAGGACGAGCTCCATTGCCCGCTGCTTGCCGAGGACGCGGGCGAGGCGCTGGGTGCCGCCTCCGCCGGGGATGATCCCGAGGTTGATCTCGGGCTGGCCAAAGACGGCAGCTTCGGAGGCCACGATCATGTCGCAGGCGAGGGCGAGCTCGCACCCGCCGCCCAGCGCGTAGCCGGAGACCGCCGCGATCATCGGCGTCTTGATCGCGGCGAGGCGGCGCCAGAAGGAGGCCGCCGGGTGACGCAGCGCCTCGGCGAAGCTGCGCTCGCTCATCGCCCTGATGTCGGCGCCGGCGGCGAAGACCTTCTCGGAGCCGGCGATGACGGCACAGCGCAATTCGGGGTCGGGGTCGAGGCGCTCCAGCTCGCCGGCGAGCTGCTCCATCATCTCCGGCGAGAGGGCGTTGCGCGCCTCCGGCCGGTTGAGGCGGAGCAGGGCGACGTGGCCGTCGAGCGAGCTCTCGATCAGCTCAGCCACGGCCCTACTCGGCCACCATCGGCGTCATCGCGTTGATCCCGGTCGCGGCACGGCCGATGATCATCTTCTGGATCTGCGAAGTGCCCTCGTAGAGCGTCGTCACGCGGGCGTCGCGCAGGTAGCGCTCGACCGGGTAGTCGTCGACGTAGCCGGCGCCGCCGTGGACCTGGATCGCGAGGTTGGCGCATTCGACGGCCGACTCGGTCGCGTAGAGCTTCGCCACCGAGGTCTCCATCGTGTTCGGCTTGCCCTCGTCCTTCAGCACCCCGGCGCGGTAGACGAGCATCCGGCTGGCGTCGCGCTTGAGGATCATGTCGGCGATCATCTCCTGGACCAGCTGAAAGCGGGCCAGCGGCACGCCGAACTGCTTGCGCTCCTTGGCGTAGGCCACCGATGCCTCGACGCAGCCGTCGCAGATGCCGACGCAGCCGGCGGCGACGCTGTAGCGGCCGTTGTCGAGGGCGCTCATCGCGACCTTGAAGCCGTCGCCGATCTCGCCGAGCATCGCGTCGTCGCCGACCTCGACCGAGTCGAGCGAGATCTCGCCGGTGTCGGAGGAGCGCAGGCCGAGCTTGCCGTGAATCTCCTGCGTGGCGAAGCCCTCGCTCGCGGTCGGGACGAGGAAGCAGGCGAGGCCCTTGTGCTTCTTCTCGGGGTCGGTCTGGGCGAAGATCAGCGCCACCTCGGAGAAGTTGGCGGGCGAGATCCACATCTTCTGGCCGCTGATCGACCAGCCGCCGTCGGTCCTGGTCGCGCGGGTGCGCAGGTTGGCGGCGTCGGAGCCGGTGTCGGGCTCGGTAAGGCCGAAGCAGCCGAGCGCCTCGCCGGAGCAGAGCCGCGGCAGCCACCTCTGCTTCTGCTCCTCCGTCCCCCACCTCTCGATCGAGCCCGCCACGAGCGAGGTCTGCACGGAGACGACGGTGCGGGCGGAGGAGTCGGCGCGGCCGACCTGCTCGACGATCAGCCCGTAGCCGATGTAGTCGAGGCCGCGGCCGCCGTAGGCCTCGGCCACTGGCGCTCCGAGGTAGCCGACCTCGCCCAACTTGCTCGCCAGCTCGCGGTCGAAGCGGGCGGCGCGGTCGTTCTCGCGGACCCGCGGGGCGATCTCCCTGTCGGCGAATTCCCGCGCGGTTTCGGAGATCAGGCGCTGCTCGTCGGTCAACTGGAAGTCCAAGGTCAAAGCTCCTTTCCGAGCGTCGCCCCGAACGCATCCTGCGCTTCGCGGGTGCGGGGGCCTGGCGCCGAGGGGAGCTCGGCGCCGTCGATTGCGGATACAGCCTGGATCTCGCGCGTGGTCGAGGCGAGGAAGGCCTCGCCGGCGGCGCGCAGGTCGGCCACCGGCCAGGCGCCCTCCTCGACTTGCAGCGCTTTGACCAAGCGGTCGCGGGTGATCGATTCGAGCACCCCGTTGTCGAGCGCCGGCGTGCGCAGGGCGCCCTGCGGCGAGACCCAGAAGATCGCGGAGGTGGGGGGCTCGAGCACGGTGCCGTCGGGCTTGACCAGCACGGCCTCGTCGGCTCCCTGGGCCTTGGCGAGGCGGGTCGACTGCATGTTGGCCGCGTAGGAGAGCGACTTGACCCCGTTGAGGATCACGCTCGGGCAGTAGGTGACGGTGGCGATGCGAACGGAGTCCGCATGGGCGGGGATCGGCTCGGTCATCGCGAGGCGGCGGCCGCCCCGGGTGACGATCAGCCGCAGCTGGCCGTCGGCGTCGCCCAGCTCGGCGAGCAGCGCCTCGATCTCCCGCTCAAGGGCGGCCCGGTCGAACTCGAGCTCGATTGCGACGGCGGAGCGCTGCAGCCGGTCGAGGTGGTCGACGAGCGCAAACGGCTTGCCCGCGTAGAGGCGGATCACCTCGAAGGCGCCGTCGCCGCGATAGAGGCCGTCGTCCTTGAGCGGAACCATCGCCTCAGCCGAAGCTGTGATCCGCCCATCCACGCTCGCCAGCTCTCGAGGCTCCGTTGCCATCGGCGGGCGAGGCTACTAGGCCACCCGTTCCGGTGCGACTTATGTCCCCATGGAAGGCATAAGTCGCACCGGAAGGGTCAGACGGTTTCGAGGACTGTTGCCAGGCCCTGGCCTACCCCTACGCACATCGTCGCGATGCCGTACTTGCCGCCGCGGCGGCGCAGCTCGCGGACGAGGGTGGTGGTGAGGCGGGCGCCGCTGCAGCCGAGCGGGTGGCCGAGGGCGATCGCGCCGCCGTTGACGTTGAGCTTCTGCTCGTCGATGCCGAGCTCGCGGGCGCAGGCTAGGACCTGCGAGGCGAAGGCCTCGTTGAGCTCGATCAGGTCTATCTGGTCGAGCGTGAGGCCGGCCGCCTCGAGGGCGCGGGGGATCGCCACGGCCGGGCCGATGCCCATGTAGGCGGGGTCGACTCCGGCGAGGCCGAAGGCGACGACGCGGGCCAGCGGCTCGGCGCCGAGCGCCTCGACCCCGGCCTCGGAGGCGATCAGGGTGCAGGCGGCGCCGTCGTTGAGGGTCGAGGCGTTGCCGGCGGTGACCGTGCCGCCCTCGCGGAAGGCCGGGCGCAGCTTCGCCATCTTCTCCAGCGAGGCGTCGGCGCGCGGGCCCTCGTCGGCCTCGACCAGGACGGTCTCGCGGCTGCGCGGGGCCTCGATCGGGACGATCTCCTCGGCGAAGATCCCGGCCTCGGCGGCGGCAACGGCGCGCTGGTGGCTGCGCAGGCCCCAGGCGTCCTGATCGGAGCGGCCGATCCCGTAGCGCTCGGCGACGTTCTCGCCGGTCTCGCCCATCGACTCGGTCGAGAGCCCCAGCTCGGCCATGCGCGGATTGACGAAGCGCCAGCCCAGGGTCGTGTCGTGCATCGTCTGCGGGCCGCGGGGGAGGGGGCGCTCGGGCTTGCCGACGACCCAGGGCGCCCGGCTCATCGACTCGACCCCGCCGGCCAGGTAGAAGTCGCCCTCGCCGAGCTTCACGGCCCTCGCGGCGCAGTTGATCGCCTCCAGGCCGGAGGCGCAGAGCCGGTTGACGGTGGCGCCGGGGACGCTGGTCGGCAGCCCCGCGAGCAGCGCCGCCATCCGCGCCACGTCGCGGTTGTCCTCGCCCGACTGGTTGGCGGCGCCGAAGTAGACGTCGGCGATTCGCTCGGGGTCGACGCCGGTCCGCTCCACCACCGCGGCGATCGTGTGCGCGGCGAGGTCGTCGGGGCGGACGCCGGAGAGGGCGCCGCCGTAGCCGCCCATCGGCGTCCGGATCGCGTCGACTACATAAGCCTGTTTCACGGTCGGCATTAAAGGGGACCGCCGCGGCGGGCGTATTCTTGGCGCGTGTACTTCGTCCTCGGAACGGTGGGAATGGTGCTGCTGATCGTCGGCGTGCTGGTCGTGCTCGAGCACTTCTACAAGGGCAGCAACGCCGAGCTGCTCGACTGGAAGCCGACCCGCTCGCCCGAAGTCGAGGTGCAGAACGAGATCGACGACGTGCAGCAGATGCTCGAGGCCCAGAACGAGATGCGGCGCCGGCGGGGCGCCGCCGAGCGCAACGAGCAGGAGCTGCGCGACGAAGTCGCTGCCGAGGAGCTGGAGCGGCTGCGCCGCCGCAGGCGCTCCGAGGCGACGTAGGGGCCTGCGGTTGGCGAGAGCGCTGATCGTCGGCTGTGGCTGCCGCGGGCGGAAGCTGGGCGCCGATCTGCTGGGGCAGGGCTGGCAGGTGCGCGGGACGTCCCGCCGCGAGGAGGGCCTGGCGGCGATCGAGGCTGCCGGGATCGAGGCGGCGCGCGCCGATCCCGAGCAGCCCGGCACGCTGCTCGACCTGGTCGGCGACGTCGCCTCGGTCTACTGGCTGCTCGGCTCGGCGAGCGGTCCAGTCGAGAACCTCGAAGCGATCCACGGCCCGCGGCTCGAGCGCTTCCTGGAGCGCCTGGTCGAAACGCCGGTGCGCCGCTTCGTCTACGAGGCCGGCGGCTCGGTGGACCTCGCGATCCTGGCGCGGGGCAGGTCGGCGGCGGAAGCCGCGGCGGCAACCTGGCGCATCCCGGTCGAGATCCGCGAGGACGCTTAGCCTCCCAGCCGCTCCAGAAGGTCGGCGAGAATCCGAGCGGTGGCGCCCCATATGAGGTGGCTTTCCACCTCGTAGGTGGGAGTGTGGATGGGGACGCCGCGGCGGATCAGGCGGCGGATCTCGTAGCTCTCATGCAGTACCTCGAGCGAGAAGGTGAGCACTGTCTCAACCTCGGCCGGGTTGGGCCGCAGGTCGAGCTCGCGCGGGTGGGGGATGCGGCCGACGTAGGGGTGGATCCGGTAGCCGGTGACGAAGGTGTTGGTCGCCGGCAGCTCCTCGCCCAGCTCCACCCGGGAGGGATCGAGGCCGATCTCCTCCTCGGCCTCGCGCAGGGCCGTGGCGCTGAGGTCGGCGTCGCCGGGGTCGCGCCTGCCGCCCGGAAAGGAGATCTCGCCCGCGTGGCGCCGCATGTCGGCGCGGCGCTCGGTGAAGACCAGGCCGGGCTCGTCATCCGGCCAGCCGAAGAGGGGAAGCAGCACGGCGGCCTCGATTTCAGGCGACTTATCCGTCATATAGCCGAATAAGTCGCCTGGTCCGTCAAATGATCACCTGGACGGTGCCGCCGTCGACGGACCAGGCTGCGCCCGCCACGTACGAGGCGCGCTCGGAGCAGAGGAAGACGATCGTCGAGGCGATCTCGCCGACCTCGGCGAGGCGGCCGATCGGGCGCTTCGCGCCCGCCGCCTCAAGGGCCTCCTCGCGGCTTGGCGCTCCGGACATCGCCTGCGACTGGTCGAGCAGGCCGCCCGGCTCCATCCACATCTCCGCTTCGACCGGGCCGGGGCAGATCGCGTTGACGAGGACGCCGCTGCGCGCGTAGCGGTCGGCGAAGAGGCGCGAGAGCGAGAGCTCCGCGGCCTTCGCCACCGAGTACTCGGGCATCGCCGCCGAGGGCCGCTTGCCGGCGGTCGAGCAGACGTTGACGATGCGGCCCCAGCCGCGCTCGGCCATCGGCGGCGCGGCGGCGCGCATTGCCCGCAGCGGCGCGATCACGTTGAGCTCGTACTGGGCGCGCCAGTCCTCGTCGGGGACGTCGTCGAGGTCGCGCCACTGGGCGCTGCCGGCGTTGTTGACGAGGACGTCGAGGGAGCCGAAGCGCTCGCTCGCCACGGCAAGCATCCGCTCGCCGGCGTCTTCGGCGGTGATATCGAGCGAGAGGATCTCGGCACGCCCGCCGCTCTCCACCGCGGCGGCGCGCGCCTCGGCAGCGGTGGACGCGAGGCGCCCTTCGTCCCGCGCCACCAGCAGTACATCGGCGCCCTCGGCGCAGAGCAGGCGCGCGGTCTCGGCACCGATGCCGCGACTCGCGCCGGTGACGACGCAGGCCCGGCCCTTCAGGCCGAGGTCCATCAACCGCCCTTGCGCCGGCCCTCGAAGAGCGCCGGGTCGTCGACATCTGCGTAGCGGGCCATCGCGTAGACGAGGTCGGAGGCGCGGTTGACGAAGTGGATCACGGTCTCGCCGGCAAGCTCTCCCTCCTCGGCCAGGGCGGCGATCCGGCGCTCTGCCCGGCGGACCACGGTGCGGGCGACGTCGAGCTGGGCCGAGAGCGCGTTGCCGCCCGGGATGACGAACTGCGGCGGCAGCTCGACCTCGCTCATGTAGCGGTCGATCAGCGCCTCCAGCTCGGCGACCATCGCCTCGGTCGTGCGGCTGACGCCGTCCTCGAGCCGCCCGGCGGCCTCGGGCGCGGTCGCCAGCTCGGCACCGGCGACGAAGACGTCGTCCTGCAGGCGGAGGATGTCGGCGGCCAGCTCGGCCTGCTCGGCGCCGCAGAGCGCGCGGGCGACGCCGAGCTGGGAGCAGGCCTCGTCGAGTGCGCCGTAGGCCTCGGTCCGTCCGTGGTGCTTGGGAACGCGGCCGCCGTACCAGAGCGAGGTCGTGCCGTCGTCGCCCTTCCTGGTGTAGATCCTGACCACGGCCCGATCCTACGCCGCGGCTCGGCTCTCAGGCGAGCGGGTTGAAGACCAGGCCGGTCAGCACCTTGGGGTAGAAGTAGGTCGACTTCGGCGGCATGTTGGCGTCGCTTTCGCAGATCGCCCTGGTCTGGTCGACGGGGATCGGGCGGAGGACGAAGGCGACGTCGTAGGCGCCCTCGTCGAGCAGGCGCAGGGAGTCCTCGACGCTCTTGGCGTAGCCGAGCCCGCGCTTGGCGAGGATGTCGTCCTCGCTGAGGCCGGCGATGCCCTTCAGCACCAGCGTCTCGAGGATCGCCGCGTCGAGGCGGCGGTAGGCCTCCGGCTCGCCCTCGAGCTGGCGGTCGAGCGCCGCGATCGCGCTGTCCTTGAGCCGCAGGTGGAAGCCGCGCCTGTGGTGGGAGTCGTAGAGGCCGAAGACCCCGACGCCCTCCTCGCCGAGCGGGTCGATCCGATCGGTCTCGACCTCCTCGACGTCGAAGAGCTCGCGCAGGCCCTCGCCGAGGCGGCGCTGGCGCTCGGGGTCGGCGGCGAAGCCGGAGAGCAGGCGGTGGGTGGGGTAGATCGAGAGGCCGGGGTCGTCGAGGCCGGTCAGCGCCATCAGCGTGTAGTTGTGCGGACCCTCGCCGCCGACCTCGTCGCGGTAGGCGATCGCGGTCTCGTAGCGATGGTGTCCGTCGGCGATCAGCAGCTGGGCGCCGGTGAGCAGCTCGGGGATGACGTCGTTGAGCCCGGGCAGGCGCCAGATCCGCGTCATCGTGCCGGCGGCGTCGGTCGCTTCGCCCCAGGGCTCGTCCGCCCCGATCTCCTCCTCGGCCGCCGGCCAGGGGTCGATCGTGCTCAGCGAGAAGATCGGCGAGAGGTTGCAGCGGGTCGCCCGCATCAGCTCGAGCCGGTCCTGCTTGGGGCCGGGGAGGGTGCGCTCGTGGGGCAGGATCGTGCCGGTCTCGAAGTCCTCGACCCGGACGCGGGCGAGGATGCCGTGGCGAGTGTGCGCCGAGCCGTCGGGGCCGACGTACTCCTGCTCCATCGCCCAGATCGCCGGCTCGCCGTCCTTGACCAGGACGCCGGCCAGCTGCCAGGCGTCGATCGCCGCCCCCGCGGCCTCGTACGGATCGCCCTCGCCGGCCGCCTGCGGCCCGGTCTCGCCGTAGGCCTTGGGCAGGTCGATCGCGACCGCGTTGTAGGGCGAGCGCGCCAGCAGCTCGGCCCGCATCGCCGGGTCGATCACGTCGTAGGGCGGCGCGACCACGTCCTGCAGCGACCCGACCGCGGCGAGGTCGTAGTGAAGGGCGTTGAGCGGCAGCACCTCGGCCATCGCCGCGAAACCTAGCGGTTGCCCGGGGGC
Source organism: Solirubrobacterales bacterium (assembly GCA_036269215.1). GTDB lineage: Bacteria > Actinomycetota > Thermoleophilia > Solirubrobacterales > 70-9 > VRUE01. The sequence continues at coordinate 87,384 of DATASN010000037.1, read as the reverse complement.
GGGCCCGGCCCGGCGACCGGGCCCGCTCTACACTGGCCACAGCGGGGCGTGGCGCAGCCTGGTAGCGCGCGGCCTTTGGGTGGCCGAGGTCCCCGGTTCGAATCCGGGCGCCCCGATGTTGCATCAGCCGGTGAGTGCCCGGGCCGATGTTGGGCGCGACGCTGGGTCGGATTGTTATGTCGCCTGGACGGGTGTCCGCTCGCGAAATCGGCCGAAGTGCCGATAGTTGCTTATGAACGTGGACGCAGTGCAGAAAGAGCGGCGGGTCGAACGGGTGCTTTTCGAAACCGACAGGCAGCGGATCGTCGGCGACGTCACGCTGCCGCCGGAGGGTTACCAGAGCCGGTTCTCGGACTCGCTCAACCGGGTCGACATCGTCTTCATCCCCTTGGTCAACGCGGAAGTCTCCTCGCTGATGGGCGGGGACGTCGAGCATTTACCGTTCATGGTCATCTCCAAGTCCCACGTCCGGGTCGCCTACCCGATCGACGGCGGCCAGCAGCGCCGCGACTGATCCGCCGTTGGCCGCCGATCGGTTAGGCGGGGACCCCGCGCCGCCTGCGATCGCCCTGCGCGTAGGAGGCGAGGTCGAAGAGGAAGGCGAGGATGACGATGAACCACTCGAAGCCCTTGACCCCGTTCGAGGAGCTCCACATCACCGCGTAGGCGAGCGTCGTCCAGGGCAGCAGGAAGAAGCCGAGGAAGGGCACGAACCAGCTCTCGAAGGCGCGGCTGAGCAGGTTGCTGAAGAGCCAGAGCGCGAAGAGCGCCAGGCGGGGTGAGATCAGCGAGAAGAGGACGAGGAAGCAACCGATCCGACAACGCTACCTTGTATGGGCAATGCCAAACCACGCAGTGCTCGACACGCCCATGCAACGCCCCTTCCCCGACGGGATCGAGGTCGCCTACTTCGCGATGGGCTGCTTCTGGGGGGCGGAGCGGCTCTTCTGGGAGCTCGACGGCGTCTACACGACGGCGGTCGGCTACATGAACGGGACCACGCCGAACCCGACCTACGACGAGGTCTGCTCAGGCAGGACCGGCCACGCCGAGTCGGTCCTCGTCGCCTTCGACCCGGCCAGGGTCTCCTACGCCGACCTGCTCAAGGTCTTCTTTGAGGAGCACGACCCGACCCAGGGGATGCGCCAGGGCAACGACGTCGGCAGCCAGTACCGCTCCGGGATCTACTTCGTCAACGACGCCCAGAAGGCGACGGCGGAGATGGCGAAGCGCGCCTACGACGAGGACCTGCGCGCCGCCGGCCATGAGCCGGTGACGACGGAGGTCGAGCCGGCCGCCCCCTTCTACTACGCCGAGGACTACCACCAGCAGTACCTGCACAAGGTGCCGAACGGCTACTGCGGCCTGGCGGGCACGGGCGTCTCCTGCCGCATCCCGGCCGCGGCGTCCTAGCGACCCGGTGCAACGCGTTGTCCCCCTGGCGGGTGGACAAGGCGTTGCACCGTAGAGCCGACCGCTCGCCCGGCGCGGCGAATAGCATCCCGCGCCGGTGACCCCCTCCTTCGGCTCCTACATCGGCGGCTGCTTTGCCGTGATCGGCATCGTCAGCGCGGTCGGCCTCGGCGGCTACTGGCTGCGGCGCTGGATCGTGCCCGAATTCTCGGGGGCGCTGGCGCGGCTTGCCGACGCCACGATCGCGGTCGGGCTGCTGGTGCTCTCGCTGGAGCTGCTCGGCTCGTTGAGCATCCTGCGCAGCGGCTGGATCGTCGTCGTCTGCATCGCGGTCGGGCTGCTCGCCGCCCTGCTCGGCTGGCGCAAGGCGCCGCGCGACGGCCGCGAAATCAGCGCCCCGCAGGTGCAGAAAGCCGCTCTGATCATCGCCCTCGCGGTTGCCTCCTTCACCGTCGCCGAGTGGACTTTCCCGTCGCAGCTCAGCCTCGACCAGGGGATGTTCGGGGGCGACACGACCTGGTACCACATGCCCTTCGCGGCGCGCTTCGCGCAGGAACACTCGATTGTCCACCTGCACTTCACCGACCCGCTGCGGCTCGCCGCCTGGTTCTACCCGCAGAGCTCGGAGCTGATCCACGGCACGGCGATCGTCCTCTTCAAGACAGACTGGCTCTCGCCGCTGATCAACCTGATCTGGCTGGCGATCGCGCTGCTCGCCGCCTGGTGCATCGGGCGCCCCTACAAGGTCGGGCCGGCGACGCTGGTCGCGGCGGCGCTGGTGCTCGACTCCGGGGTGATGATCGAGACCCAGCCCGGCGAGGGCCGCAACGACATCATGGGGCTTGCCTTCCTGATCGCCTTCGCGGCGTTCCTGATCAACGCCCACCAGCGCAGAGCGCCGGACTCGGGTGCGGTGCAGGACACGCCGGAGCGCGACGCGCCGCTGCTCGACAAGGGGCCGCTGGTGATCGCCGGCATCGCCGCCGGCATCGCCGCCTCGGTCAAGCTCACCTTCCTGATCCCGGTCGTCGCAATCGGCCTCGGCGTGGTCGTCTTCAGCGGCAGGGGGAGGCGGCTCACCACCGCCTGGGTGCTCGGCCTCTCCACCTTCGTGATCGGCGGCTACTGGTACGTGCGGGCGATGGTCAAGACCGGCGGCAACCCGATCCCGACGATCGGCTTCGGGCCGCTGCACCTGCCGCGTCCCGACCAGATGCCGCTCGACCCGCGACCGCGCTTCGCCGTCGCCCACTACCTGACCCAGCCGACGATCTACCGCCGGTGGTTCTTCCCGCAGCTCGACAACGCGCTGGGGCCGCTCTGGCCGCTGATCCTGATCGTCGCGGTGGCGGCCGCCGTCTACGTCGCCTGGCGCTCGCGCAACATCATCCTGCGGGTGATCGCGGTGGCGGCGCTGCTGACCGCCGCGGTCTACGTCTTCACGCCGCTTACCGCGGCCGGGCAGGAGGGGGCGCCGACGGGCTTCTTCACCAACACCCGCTACCTGATCCCGGGGCTCGTCCTGGCGCTGGTGCTGCTGCCGATCGCGCGGCCGCTGCGCGCGCCCGACCGGCGGGCCCGGCAGACGCTGCTCTTTCTCGCGGCCGTCTACGCGATCACCGTGTTGACGACGCCGAAGTGGTACCCGGGCTACATCGTCGGCACCGTCTTCCTCACCCTGGCGCTGGTTTGGGCGCCGGCCGGCCTCGGGCTGCTGCGTTCGCGGCGCAGCGTCAGCCGCGCTGCCGTCGTCGGTGCGGCGGCTGGGATCCTGCTGCTGGCAGTGGTGCTCGGCCGGGCTCAGGAGGTGCAGTACGTCGACCACCACTACACGGAAGTCGATCACTTCCTCCAGGACGGTGGGCCCAAGCAGGCCTATGCCTTCGCCCGCAAGCAGCACGACAAGCGGATCGGCATCGCCGGCTCGGGGGAGATCTTCTTCGGCCAGTACGGCTTCTACGGCGCCGACCTCTCCAACTACGTCCAGTACATAGGCGTGCCGGGCCCCGACGGCGCCTACCGCCTCGCCACCAGCTGCAGCCAGTTCCGCCGCCGCATCAATGCCGGCGACTACGACTACCTGATCGTCAGCCAGTACACCCAGGACTCCTCCGACGCGCCCTACTGGTATCCGATCTACGCCTGGATCAAATCCGACCCGGCGCTGGAACAGATCATCGCGGAGCCCGACGTCACCCCCGAGCCCGACTACGTCTTCAAGGTCAAGGGCAAGCTCAACCCGGCGGGTTGCAGCAACGGCGGCTAGGCCTGTTCACCCTCGACAAAGCTCTTCAGCTTCTCGGGCATGCTCTCGACCAGCTGGCCGCGGAGCACGCCGACCAGGGGGCCGCGGATCACCATGCCCAGCACCCTCCCGAGGTCGACCTCCAGCCAGTAGGTGGCCCGGGTCCGGCCTTCGCCGAGGTCCTCTAGCTCCCAGCTGCCTTCGACCGACTTCAGGTCCCCGTCTTCCTGCGCCCACGAGATCCGGTTCACGGCCTCGTAGCTGAAGCGCATCTCAGAGCCGATTCTGCGCACCCTGGCGTCGGTCTCCATGTGGACCAGCACCTGATTGCCCTCGCCGTCGCGCTCGACGCATTCGGCGACCTTGATCTCCGGCTGCCAGCGGGGCGAGCCCTCGACGTCGGCGGCGACCGCGTAGACCTCGTCGATCGGCGCCTCGATCTCGATGCTTGCGGAGCCGTCGATCGTGCCCATGCTTCAGCTCAGGCCGGCGCCAGGGCGTGCTCGCGGATCAGCTCGGCGGATCGCTCCGGCTGCTCCCACCAGAACATGTGGCCGACGTCCTCGAGCGTCTCGAGGCGGGCGCCGGAAATCAGCTCGGCGATCTGGCGCCCGTTGGCGTAACCGAGCAGGCGGTCGGCGTCGCCGTGGATGACCAGGGTGGGGAGCGAGATCCGGCCGAGCCGCTCGTGGGTGTCGTGGGCGCCGCAGGCCCGCATCTGCTGCAGGATCACCGGCTGGGGCGCCGGCAGCGCCTTCGCCATCTCGGTGAAGGGGGCGTAGCGGGTCTCGTCCTCGCGGAAGCCGGGGGAGAGGTTGATCTCCCACATCGCCCGGAAGACCTGCTCGGGCTCGCCGGAGGCCATCGCGGCGCCCAGCATCTGCAGGTCCTCTGGCGCCATCAGGGTCGCTTCGGGCCCGCCGCAGTAGCTGGCGCCGATCGTCAGCGTGCGGATCCGCTCGGGATGTGCCAGCGCCAGCTCCTGGGCGATCATGCCGCCCATCGAGATCCCGACCACGTGGGCGGTCTCGATCTCCAGGGCGTCGAGAAGGCCCGCTGTGTCGGCGGCCAGGTCGGCGATCGTGAAGGGCAGCTCGGCGCGGCCTGAGTCGCCCATGCCGCGGTTGTCGAAGACGATCGTGTCGAAGCTTCGCTCCAGCGGGTCGAGGAACGCTCGTCTCCAGGCCAGGCGCGTGGCGCTCATGCCCTGGATCAACAGCAGCGGCTCACCCGCGCCGGCGCGCTCGTAGTGCAGCTCCGTCCCCGATGCATCGACGCTCGGCATGCGGTCGATCCTACGCCAAGCGGCTTGCCAGGTCCTAACCTAGGCGCACCCGCCCCAGTAGCTCAGTGGACAGAGCACCGGCCTTCTAAGCCGATGGTCGCTGGTTCGAATCCAGCCTGGGGCGCTGACCGCACCGGGTTGCCAGTGTACTATCGATGCTGTAAGTTTCTGCATTCAATATATGCACTAATTGACTGCAAGGAGTGAGAGGATCAAAGCGCTGACGATCAGGAATGTGCCGCCGAGCCTCGCTGAGGCTCTCGAGCGCGAGAAGCGCCGCAAGGGCAAGTCGCTCAATCAGACGGTCATCGACCTGCTCGGGCAGGGACTCGGCGCGCAGCGCGTGCGCTCCAATGGACTGGGCCGCCTTGCCGGGGGCTGGAGTGAGGACGAGTTCCGCGACTTCGAGCGGGCGACCGCGCATTTCGAGACGGTCGACGAGGAGCTCTGGCGTTGAGCTCGTTCTGCCTCGATACCTCGGCCTACAGCAATTTCCGGCGAGGGAACGAAGAGCTGACGGCGCTTCTCGACCAGGCCGAGCTCGTGGGTGTGTCGACCATCGCACTCGGCGAGTTGCGTACCGGCTTCCTGCTCGGTGGCAAGCGACTGCGCAACGAAACAGAGCTGGATGCCTTTCTCGAGAACCCTGTCGTGGAAGTGCTGTCAGTCGATGCTGAGACGAGTCGCCACTACGCGGAGATAGTCGCCGAGCTTCGCGAAGCGGGAACGCCTGTCCCAACCAACGACATCTGGATCGCAGCGACGGCGGCCCGCAATGGAACCGCGGTCCTGACCTGCGACGACCATTTCGAACGCATCGGCCGAGTCGGCTCGATCGTCATCGACAGCTGATCGCGCCTTCGGCCGTCTCGCCGGGGCGTGATAAGCATTCAGTGCGCGGCACCAATCCCAAGAAGGAGGACTCACGTGGCATTGCAGCTCGGAGACATCGCACCGGATTTCGAGGCGGACACCAGCGAGGGCAGGATCCGCTTCCACGAGTGGCTCGGCGATTCGTGGGGGGTGCTGTTCTCGCACCCGAAGGACTTCACGCCGGTCTGCACGACCGAGCTCGGCTACATGGCGAAGATCAAGCCGGAGTTCGACAAGCGGGGCGTGAAGATCATCGGCCTCTCGGTCGACCCGTCCGACGACCACCAGGCCTGGGCCCGCGACATCGAGGAGACGCAGGGCACGGCGCCGAACTACCCGATCATCGGCGACGCCGACTTCGAGGTCTCGAAGCTCTACGGGATGCTGCCGGCCGACACCTCCGGCGATGCTGGGGCGCGCACGCCGGCCGACAACCAGACGGTGCGCAATGTGTTCGTGATCGGCCCCGACAAGAAGATCAAGCTGATCCTCGTCTACCCGATGACGACCGGGCGCAACTTCGACGAGGTGCTGCGGGTGGTCGACTCGCTGCAGCTGACCGCGAAGCACAAGGTCTCGACGCCGGTCAACTGGCAGCAGGGCGAGGACGTGATCATCGCCGGCTCGGTCTCCAACGACGAGGCGAAGGAGACCTTCGGCGAGTGGGAGGAGCCGAAGCCCTACATCCGGATCGTCCCGCAGCCGCAGGACTAGGAAGGCCCGGCGGATGAGCGAACGCGTTGTCGTGCTGGGCGCCGGGTTCGGCGGCCTGGAGCTCAGCACGATGCTCTCCGAGGCGCTCGGCGGCGACGTCGAGGTGACGCTGATCGACAAGAGCGACTCGTTCGTCTTCGGCTTCTCGAAGCTCGACGTGATGTTCGGCCGCGCCGATCCGGGCGCGGTCCGCATGGCCTACGGCGAGCTCGCCAAGCCCGGCGTGCGGGTGCTGCGGGAGACGGTTACGGCGATCGATCCGGAGGCCCGGCGGGTGACCACGGACGCCGGGGCCCACGAGGCCGACTTCCTCGTGGTCGCGCTCGGCGCCGACTACGACATGGACGCCACGCCGGGCCTCGCCGAGGCGGGCAACGAGTTCTACTCCGTCGCCGGCGCCGAACGGCTGGCCTCGATCATCCCCGAGTTCTCGCGGGGCCATGCGGTGATCGGCGTCAGCGACGCCCCGTTCAAGTGCCCGCCGGCGCCGAGCGAGTGCGCCCTGCTGCTGGACGAGGCGCTGAGCGCGCGCGGGGTGCGCGATGCCTGCGAGATCTCCTTCGTGATCCCGTTGCCGACGCCGGTGCCGCCCTCGCCGGAGACCTCCGCCGCGCTGGAAGCCGAGTTCGCCGAGCGCGGGATCGCGCTGATTGCCGGCCGCCGCGTCAGCTCGCTCGATCCGGACCGCAGCGTCGCCGTGCTCGACGACGGCAGCGAGATGCCCTTCGACCTCTTCCTCGGTGTGCCCAAGCACCGCGCCCCGGACGTGGTCGTCGAGAGCGGGATGACAGAGGACGGCTACGTGCCGGTCGATCCGGCCACGCTCGAGACCCGCTTCCCGGGCGTCTACGCAGTCGGTGACGTCGCCACCGCAGGCGTGCCGAAGGCGGGCGTGTTCGCCGAGGGCGCCGCTCGCATCGTCGCGCAGACGCTGATCGCGAAGCTGGGAGCGGGCGACCCGCCCGGGCCCCATCTCGGGCGCGGCACCTGTTACATCGAGTTCGGCCGCGGCCGGGTCGGCAGCGTCGACATCGACTTCCTCTCAGGCCCCGAGCGAACCGGCACCTTCAACCCGCCGTCCGCCGACAGGGTCGCCGAGAAGGAGCGCTTCGGCTCCAGCCGCCGCGCCCGCTGGTTCGGCAGCTGACGCCCGCCAGGCGCACAGCATCCTCGCAGTACGCGCGCGACGAGGACCTGATCGTCTGCTGGGCGGCGGGGAGGGATGCTCTCCGCCGCCCGGGACGGGTTGGCCTGTCAGGCTTGCGCGATGGCACCCTGGAAGCTCCCCCTGATTGTCGCGACGATCGCGGTCCCGATCGTCGCCGGCTTCCTCGTCGGCGGCGGGGGAGGCCTGGCGGTGGGCACGGTGTCGGTGTTCGCGATCCTGATCTACGCGGTCCGCGAGCGGCCGCGGGGGCCGATTGCCTCGGCACCGGCGAAGGACGGCGGGCGGCACGTGCTGATCGTCGCCGCGACGGCGCTGGAGGCCCCGGCCGACGTGGTCCGCGTTGCCGACGCGGCGGGACTCGGCGGCTCGGGTGAGCAGCCCGACGTGCTCGTGCTCGTGCCGGCGCGGATCGGCTTTCTCGACCGCTGGGCCTCCGACGTGGAGTCGGCGCGGCACCGGGCCCAGGAGCACCTGGTCGCGACCGTCGCCGCGCTGGCCAAGGCGGGGATCGCCGCGGAGGCTCGAGTGGGAGACGAGGACATCGTCCAGGCGACCGAAGACCAGCTGCAGAGCTTCCCGGCGACCGAGGTCGTGCTGGTCAGCGGAGGTGAGGACGGGGACCGGGCGGCGGCGACGGAGCTGAGCTCGCGCCTGCAGGCTCGGTTTGGCGAAGTGCGGATCGGGGAGCTCAGCGCGCGGGACGGCGCCAGCTGAGCTCCGCGCCGCTCAGCAGACGTGGGCGTGCGCGGCGCTGCGCACGACCTGGAAGGCGCTGCCCGGGATTCGCTTCAGCTGATCGAGGTTTTCGTCGTCCCAGCGCCGGTCGCTGCTGCCGCTGAAGTACCAGTTGGAGCCGTTGTCGGCGACGATCAGGCCATAGCGCTTCATCGCTTCGGCGATCACTCTGGCGCCGCCGCTGAAGCCACCGAGCCCGTAGCCCGCCTTCAGCCGCAGCCGTGTTCCCATCGCCGGCGCGTTCGGGTCTGAGGCGTCGCCGGCGCAGTGCGAGGCGGGATGGACCCAGGCGTTGCGGGTGCTGTCGAAGGTGACCCGGATCGCGTGTTCGAGGTGGCCGGCGGCGACTTCGTCGTAGCGGATGAGGCCAGGGAAGATCGGCAGTCCGGCGGCGTCGGCGGAGGTCCAGGAGTCGGGGCGGCCGGCGGTCGAGCGAAGGTGCCAGCGAGCGCCCGAGTCGGCATTCCAGTGGGTGCCGCCGCTGTGCATGGGAAAGGCGCGGTAGAGCTCGTAGAGGGTGCAGCTGGAGCGATCGATGACGAGCACGTGGCGGTCCCCGTCGCTGCCCTTGCCGCCCTCGACCGGGGCGTTGCCCGGGACCGGGAACGGCCCGGGATCGCTCTCGTCGCCGTAGGCGGTGTAGTGGATCGGCGGCTTGCGCTGACCGGCACCGACGACCGCGTAGGGGAAGCCGTAGGCGCGCGGCGAGCCGAAGTCGGGGTGGAGGAGGTTGCCACCGTGGGAGTCGATGTAGGCGATCGTCGCGGCGGAGTCGGCGGCGACGGGCGCCTTGGAGACGTCCTGGTTCCAGGCCGCCTCGTTGGGGAGGGACGGGGCGTTGGCGGCCAGGCCGGCTGGCGGGTCAGGGAAGATCGGGCAGCCGTCAAGGTCGGGGTAGGGGCCGAGCGCGCGCGACGCGCTGGTCGCGGCAAGAGCGATCGCCAAGGCAAACACCCCCGTGATCACCGCGAGCCAGCGTAGCCGACATTGACCCCACCCAAGCGTGGTCAATGTCGGTTACGCCTCGCCGGTGCCGTCGTGGTCGGGGCGCTCCCGCACGCTGAGTCGACCAATCTCCAGCCGGAAGGTCGCAAAGCTCGGCTTGCGCATCCCGCTAACCGTAGCGCGGCTAGCCTGGGTCGCCTATGCCCACGGACGACCGTCCCACCCTGCTGCCGATCCAGCACGTCCTGGGGAGACGGGCACCCCAAGCCGAGGGCCAAGCGCGAATGATCTTGCTTAAGAACCGATATTTAGGCGTTTAACTGATAAAATCGCCCATATATGACAGTTAAAGATCCAACCCAAGCACTTCCATCTCGCCGGCGTCGCGCCTCGCCGGCGGTCCGCCGTGCGCTGAGGGGCGTGGTCGAAGACATCGTCGTCTGGCGCAAGCTGCGCGGCCTTACCCAGACCCAGCTCGCCGAACGCGCCGGGGTCGGCGTTAACACGGTGCGGCGCCTCGAGGGCGGTGACGGGGGCGTGTCCATCGAGAACGTCCTCAGCGTCCTCCGTGTGCTGGGAGTGCTGGACGGTCTCGCCAAGGCCCTCGACCCGTACGAGAGCGACATCGGGAGGCTGCGATCCGAGGGGCGGCTACCCCAGCGTGTCCGACCCAACAGTCTCAGCGGCCCGGCGGACGATGGCTGAGACGGGAGTCGAGGTCTACGTGCAGATCCGCGGGGAGGACGTCCTCGCCGGTCGCCTCTGGTCGCACCGCCGCGGAAATGCCGAGTCGGCGACCTTTGCCTACGACAGCGACTACATCGGGCGCCCCGACGCCTATGGGCTGGATCCCGCGCTGTCTCTCGTCACGGCGCAACAGCAGACCGCGGCCGGGCAGAAGATTTTCGCCGCCTTCTCGGACTGCGCCCCCGACCGCTGGGGCCGGCGCCTGATCGTGCGCGGTGAGAAGCGCCGGGTGGAGCGAGAGGGTGGGGCGGAGCGCAGCTTCGGCGAGATGGACCTCCTGCTCGGTGTGCGCGACGACATGCGCCAGGGCGCGCTCCGCTTCCGCCGGCCGGGCGAAGACGCATTTCTCTCTGACGAGGAGACCGGCGTGCCGCATCTGATCGAGTTGCCGGAGCTGCTGGGCGCCACAGGTGCGTTGGAGCGCGACGAAGCCAGCGAGGAGGAGCTGCGGATACTGCTCAGGGGTGGCAGCTCGCTCGGCGGAGCGCGCCCCAAGGCTCATGTGATCGATGGCGCGGGCAGGGCGGCGATCGCCAAGTTCCCGAGCACCGCCGACGGCCACGACGTCATCCGCTGGGAGGCCGTCGCGCTTACACTCGCGCGCGCCGCCGACATCGACGTCCCGGATTGGAGGCTCGAGTTGATCGACGACAAGCCGGTCTTGATCGTTCGCCGCTTCGACCGCGAGGGAGAACGCCGCCTCGGCTACGTCAGCGCGATGACGATGCTCGAAGCCGCCGATGGCGACGGCAGCAGCTACCTGGAGATCGTCGACGCGATCGAACGGCACTCGCCCAGCGCCGAGCGCGATCTGCGCGAGCTCTGGCGGCGGATCGCCTTCACGGTCTTGATCTCGAACACCGACGACCACCTCCGCAATCACGGCTTTCTCCGCTTCAGCAGCGCCGGTTGGTCGCTGTCGCCGGCCTTCGACCTAAATCCAGATCCAGAACCAGGCTCGAAGCACCTCAGCACCTCGATCGGGTTCGGCGACACGACCGCCTCGCTGGAGACCCTGACGGGAGTCCGCGACTACTTCGGCCTGGGAGATTCCGAGGCCCGCTCGGTCATGGGCGAGGTCCATGACGCGACCGCCGGCTGGCGCGAGGCGGCAACGGGCCTGGGCATCGACCCCGCCGGGATTGCCGAAATGGAGTCGGCCTTCGAGCACGACCAACGCAAGCTCGCCGAGGAGATCGTAGCTGGAGTGCGGGCAAGAGGGGCCGGAGCAAATCCGCCCGCGCCCGCTAAATTGGACCCCACGCGGTGGACGTAGCTCAGTTGGTAGAGCTCCTGGTTGTGGTCCAGGCGGTCGCCGGTTCGAATCCGGTCGTCCACCCCTCAGTGAAATACCGCGCTGGGAGAGGCTCCCATTGCGAGGCCCTTATACGGCAGCCGAAGCAGTACGGCGCGGAGCCGGGCAAACCACTCCCGACCGGACAAGGAAACGTCCGATGACGGAGGCGTGGTGCCGCGTTCGATGCGCTCTACGTCGCAGCCGCTTCCGATCCCGAGTACGAAAAGGCGTGGTTTCGGATGCTGACCAACCCGCACGGCGCCGCGCAGCTGATGGGCGCCGCCGAAGCCGAGGCCGTGCAGCGTGTGGGCGAGGCGATGTCGCAGCGCTCGCTGCTCAGCGGGACCGGCGAAGAAGTCAGCGACGGGCTTTTCTCCCCCCGCTGATTTGAAGGTCCCGGACCGATGAGGGAAAGCCCGCCGACGAAGCGATGCCCTCGATGCGGCCTGGCGTTCACCCCGGCCGATTTCGCCATCGATCGCAGCAAGGCGTCGGGCGACAAGTCCCACTGCAAGGACTGCGACCGCCGGCGGTTCCGGAGCTACTACCCAGCCAACCGCGAGCGCGTACTCGAGCGCGTCAAGCGCCGGGCGGAGGTCGTCGCCGGCAAGCCGAACTGAAGGGACCGGGTTTCCTACATACCCGCCATCGCGTGTGCTGCTTCGCGAAGCCATAGGGCGGCTAGGCCGAACCCGAGAAAAGCAAGCATGGCCAGAGCCACGGCTACGGCGGCGAAGACATAGAGCCAGCGCGGTTGCAGCGCGGGAGGTTCCGCAGGCAAGCGACTGGATGGCGGACCCTCCCGCGAGCGGTCAGTCATCCGGCCAACTCGATTAGGTCAACGTCGCGATCCTGAATGGTCGCCGGGTTGACCGTCTCGGGCGGCGGGTCGGGTCGCAGTCGATCAAGCAGTCGCCGAAGCAGATTTGCCATTTGCCCTTCCCCTTCTGGTCTAGACGGGAGGGCGGCGAACGTGGCCAAACACGGAACGCCGCCCTCCCAGTCCATCGAGCAAAACGGAATGGGAGACGCCCATGCGAAAAGACACCCCACCACCCCACCCCCAGTCAGGGGCGCGGTCGATAGTAGACGGCTAACGCTCAGTTTTCAGGCTTTAAAACGCTGATCTTGAGCAATAGGTGCTCGACTAGCGCTGTCCGTTCACTTTCAGTTTCCTGCCTTTCAACGACGTGAAGACCATGACGGCGGCGCTGGTCTGGATCGTCTCACCACCGCCTTCACTGTTTCGCAAGCGCTTGGCTGATTCCCTTCCGGCTCGTTCAAACCGTTCAAAGAACTCGGCGGCTGCCTGCTCGATCGCTTCGCGGGCTTGGCCGTCCACGATCCGACTGTCTCGGCTCATGACCTCGTCGGGCCGGTCGGCAAGAAGCCCGGCCTCGATCGATTCCATGAGGTCAACCTCTATTTCCTCAAGGATCGCACCGGAGGTCGTGACCCTGATCGACCTTGGCCACAATGCCGCGACCCACGACGGCACATAAACTTTCGAGGTTGCACGGTAAAAGTGCTCGACCGCGCCCCGCCGCGGCTGCGTTTTGACCATCTCGATCATTTTAAAGTCCCTCAGGACTTTAATGTGGTAGCTGACCTGGCTCAGCCCCTCTCCTAGCTCCTTGTGGAGTTCATTGGGGCTTGCCGTTCGATCATTGAGAATCGTCAGTAGCTGCACCCTGAGCGGGTGCGCCAAGCCCTTGGCAATCTTGGTCGCGATTCGTCGGCTGACCGTCTCGCGCCGTTTGGCAGCGCTGTGTTTGCTGCGGGCAGGCTTTTTCGTGGTCTCCCCATCCGCCTTCTTTTTGGCTTGCGCTTTTCGTTTCGCCGCCATTCGGGTGTCGCTCCTTTTCTTGCGGTCTGCGGCCATTGCGGTATTCCCTTGGACGCAGATCGGTCTGGGCGTGTCGAAGCAAAGTAGCGAGCTATTGCTCAAAACGAGCGGAGCAATTGCGTTAGGCTCCCCTCCTATTGCTCAAAAAAGTTTGCGGCAATAGGGAAAGGAGAGGGGGTGAGCGCAATGACGATCAAAGCGTGCCCGACCACAGTTCCGATGCTTTCGCTCTACAAGACGCGCTGAGGAACCGAAGCGGAAGGGCAGGGCTTGGCGGGCTGATGAGGCCAAGTCCTGCCCGCCGCTCTTTTACGGTCCCCCTTCGCGATCCCCGAATCGAGGTGAAGTCAAATGACGATCCGGCCAATCCCGGCAGTCGCTCCGCTGCTTTCGCTTTTGAAGACGCGCTGACGGCGCTCCTTTTGGGCAGGGCTTGGCAGCCGGTGACGGCCGAGTCCTGCCCGTCGCTCGACTGAAAAAGCGCCGAAATTGCGGGGCGGGCTGGCGTCGGCGCGGAGGTGCAAACATCGGCGGCGAGGGTCTGCGCTCTCTTTGGAATGCGGAGCCGCCGTCTTCTCGGAGTCCAAAGTCCGGGGAGGCGGCGGAACGCGCAAGGGGCGCGGACCGCAATTCAAAGAGAAGGTTGCGCAGATGCAGCACCCCACCTCGCAAGATCGCCCCGACGTCGACCTATCCGACGCCGAAGTCGCCGAGTACTTCCGCTGCCGCGAAGAGATGCGCGCCGAAGAGCGGGAAGCCGAGGCGATCGAAGCGCGGCAGGCCCTTGCCGATCGTCGCGGCTCGAAGGGCCGGAACGTCACCCACATCGCTGCTCGCCGCCATCGCCGCGCACCGCGCCCGGCAGGCTCTCGCCGCCGCGGCACACGGCGCTGCGCCGTCGCGTCCGGCGATGACCCTCCCGATGGGGAAGGCGATCCTGAAGCTGTAGCCGACGCCGAGGCGGTGCCGGCGTGAGCGGCAAGACCGCCGCCAAAGGCACCGGATCGCTGCTGACGCCCGAGCAGGCGGCGGAGCGGTTGGGCATGACAAAGGGCTGGATCTACGCCCGGTCTAGGGAGTGGGTGCGCTCGAACGGTCGCCGTTGCATCCCCATGATCGCGCTCGGGCGCTACCACCGCTACCGGCCCGAGGCCCTCGACGAGTGGACACAGCAACTCGAACGCGGGGAGGCGGAGGCGTAGCATGGGTGCCAACCGAAACGAAAAGCGCCCCCGCGACGTGCAAGTCCGGGGGCATGGCCACAAGGAGATGTCCCTCGTGAGCAACTCGAAAGCTAGCGCCCGCCGTCCCCGCGGGACCGGCAGGCTCTACAAGAAGTCGGGCGCGTGGTACGGCCGATGGTGAGTCGACGGCCAGCGCGTCAATCGCAGGCTCGGCCCGATCCGCGAGCCGGGAAGCCGGGATGGCATGACCACGACCGAAGCCGAGGCGGCGATGCGGGGGCAAATTCAACTTGTCACCGCCAGGCCCTTCCACGAACGCCTCTCGGTCGGTGAAGCCGGAGAGCGACTCGCGGAACTGCTCGAACTGAAGGGCGCAGGCCCTCGACGATCGAGGGCGTCCGCTCGACCCTGCGTGTTCACCTGGTCCCGCATTTCGGCGAGCGCACCCTGGATCGGATCGACGTGCATGGGGTCGAGCGGTTCATCGCCGCCGAGCGCCGCGATGGCAGGGCTCCGAAGTCGATCCGCAACTACCTTGGCACCCTGCACTCGATCTTCGAGCTGGCGATCGAGCAAGGGTGGGCACGAGCCAACCCGGTCAAACGTGCCGGCAAGCCCGAAGGCGGCGGCGACTATTCAGAGGTCCACTTCCTGACGGTTGAGGAACTGGAGGCGGTCTTGGTCGCGGCCCCCGACGATGCACTCGGCTCGCTTGAGCGGGTTCTCTACCTGACCGCGGCGATGACCGGCCTGCGCCAGGGTGAGTTGCTGGGCCTGCGCTGGGAGCATGTGGACTGGCTGGCGGGGAAGGTGCGGGTCCGGGGTCACACGAAGTCTCGGCGCAGCATCCGGGCGGTCCCGCTCGCCGCTCGCGTCGCCGCCGAGCTGGAGGGCCTCTCGCGCCGCTCGGCCTTCACCGCCGACGAAGACCTCGTCTTCGGCCATCCGCATACGGGGCGCACGGTTGGATCGTTCCAAGGTCCGCAAGCGCTTCAAGGGGGCGGTGAAGGCGGCTGGGGTCCGCGACGTTCGCTTCCACGATCTACGGCACACGTTCGGGACGCGGATGGCGGCAGTCGGAACGCCGATGCGGACCTTCCAGGAGTGGATGGGGCACCGCGACGTTAAGACTTCTTCCTTTAATCATTTCCGGTAAATGGAAGGAGGTGAGCGCGATGACGATCAAGCCGTGCCCGATGACCGTTCCGGCGGTCTCGCTGATAAAGAACCGCTAGGAACCGAAGCGGAAGGGCAGGGCTTGGCGGGCTGATGAGGCCAAGCTCTGCCCGCCGTTCTACGGTCCCTCCGCGATCTCGAATCGAGGTGAAGGTCCCATGACGATCCGGCCAATCCCGGCAGTCGCTCCGTTGCTTTCGACGCTGAAGCACCGATGAGGGTTCGAGCGGGCAGGGCTTTCGCGAGTCCTGCCCGTCGCCTGACGAAAAATCGTCGAAATAGCGGGAGCGTCGGCGCGCAAGGTTGGCATCGGCGCCAGGCCGGGTGCGAAAATCAGGGGCAAGGGTTTCTGCGCTCTCTTTGAAATGTTGCGGAGTTGCCGCTTTCTCGGGTCAAAGTCCGGGGAGGCGGCGGAAACGCACAAAGGGCGCGGGACCGCAATTCAAAGAAGAAGGTTGCGCAGATGCAGTTCCCCACCTCGCAAGATCGCCCCGACGTCGACCTATCCGACGCCGAAGTCGAGGAGCACTTCCGCGCCGGCGAAGAGATGCGCCTCGAGGAGCGGGAAGCCGAGGCGTGGAGGACGTTCGTCGGCACCCGGGTCCGCCAGCATGGCCCGTGCCATCGCCGCGCACCGCGCCCGGCAGGCTCTCGCCGCCGCGGATGAGGCACCGCGACTTCAAGACGACCCTGATCCAAGGAGAAGGAGTAGCCTGAATGACAATTACAAGCTTGTTATCGGAAGATCTTGAGGTTCGAGCGTGGCTGATCAACTCGTATCCAACGACGACGTTCTCGCAGAGGAGTTGCGCGATCCCGAGTTCCGCGCGGAGTGGGAGCGGACGGCGCTGGCCCGCTGGCTCGCCGTCGAGGTTGCCCATTACCGGGCCGAGCACGGCCTCTCCCAGCGACAGCTGGCGGAGCGGCTCGGAGTCCACCAGTCCGATGTCGCCCGCATGGAGACCGGCGAGCACACGCCCAGCCTGGAGCGCCTGGTCAGGGTCGCCAGCGGTCTGGACATCGAGCTGATGATCGACATCCGCCCGAAGAAGAAGAGGGCCCAGCTGCCGAAGAAGCGAGCGCTCGATGCGGGGTCATTCGCCCTGGGTGGCTGCGAGGTCGTTCTCGCCACCGCATAAAGCCTCTCGTTCAAGCCGTTTTGGCTAGGTGTGGTTAGCCTGGGGCTGGTGCGAATCGTCCTCGACTCGAGCGTGGCGTCGAGCACGACTGGAGCCTGGCTCACAACGACGCTGAGGCACTTCTCGTTGCCTGCGATCGCGGCGCGATCGAGCTCTTCCTACCGCAGCAATGGGTTTTCCTTGGCGGCGGCTGTCTCGCCAGCCTGCGTGAGATGCTTTTGAATTGCGGCGATCGCGTCTTGGATGTCGCGAAGGCGCTCTTGCTCGTCTCGGCTCATAGGGGGAGTGCCTCGCTGAGCACCTCGTCGCGGATGCGGTCCTTGAGCATGTCGGTAGTTGCGACATCTACGGGCAGGTCGAGGATCTACTCGGCTGCGCGGCGAAACGCAGCAAGGTCGAGCAGGGTGCGTCCGGGTTTGAGGTCGACGAGGAGATCCACGTCGCTTTCGGCCGAGCTGGCTTCGCATCGAGCTGGGGGGAGCGTTCTAGGGCACCCGGCACTCCCGCTTGTAGGCCTCCCAATCCCAGCCGTCGAGGAATTGCTGGGCGGCTTCCTCTCCTTTGGTGAGCACACGGGCTCGCTTCTCAGCAGAAGCGTCGAACTCGACGATGCCGAGCTCGCCGGTGTCGACCAGCATCGAGCGGCGGCGCACGCATGGGCGCTCGAGGTAGGTCTGGTCGTGGCCGGCTATCGCCGTTGCGGTCACCTGCTCCATGAGGTGGATCGGCGGCAGCTGGGGGAGGGCGGCGCCGGGGAAGAGCTGGGCGTCGCCTTCTGGCAGGTCGGGGAGGATCCTCACCCCGAAGGTCGGCCAGCGGGGGGCCGCGCCGTCGGTACGGTCGAAGGCCTCGATCGGGAAATTGGACAGGACGCCGCCGTCGACCAGAGTCACCTCCCGGCCGGTGGTGCCGTGGCGGACCTTGACCGGCTCGAAATAGAGCGGGATCGAGATCGAAGCGCGCACCGCGTCGGCGACCGACTGGCGGTCGGGATCCAGCCCCAGCAGCTCGTAGTCCCACGGCAGGCGCAGCAGGCGGCCGTTGGTGATGTCGGTCGCCATCACGACCAGCTTGTAGCGCCGGTAGCGGTCGAGGCCCGGGTCGGCGCCGGCGTCGTCGCTGCGCAGGTCGCCGAAGGTCGTCACCCCGAGTGCGCTCAGCTCCTTGCGCAGGAACTCGTGGATGTAATCGCCCTCGTAGGCGCCGGCGTGGCGGAGGAGGGAGATCCCCTCGCTCACCCCGGGAATCGGCGGCGCCGCCCGGTCGGGCACCTTCGGATATTCGAGCCGGTCCATCACCTGCCGCAGCCGGTCCGCCGAGGCCCCCGACGCGAGGAAGGAGGCGACGACCGCCCCCGCCGAGGTCCCGGCGATGCGGGGGAAGACGTAGCCCGCCTGCATCAACCGCAGGACCGCGCCGACCAGCCCCACCCCCTTGACTCCACCGCCCTCGAGGACCAGGTCCGCCTGCTTCGTCGATGCGTTCATAGTCTCTCCTCGGGTCGCTCCTTAATTACTCAGGTGGGTGCTCGCTATATCAGCATCAGCCGGTGGGCCGCGACGTGGGGGTTGTGGGTCAGCAGCTCGCCAAGCGTCGAGCCGGCGAGGCGGGCGGCGGTGACGGTCGCCGTCGTCGAGGAGCAGACGGCGAGCAGCAGGTGGCTGCCATCGGGCGTCGTCGCCGGGAAGGTGAGCTCGAACTCGGCCGGGCGGGGACGGGCGGCGTCGAGGCTCGCCGCCGCCGCGTCCATCGCCGCCAGAGCTTCGGCGGGATGGCGGACCGGGGTCGGGTCGGCGGCCGCCCAGTTGTCGGGCCAGCCGCCGGCCGGGGCGTGGCCGGAGGTGAGCGCGGCGACCGTCGCGTCCTTCCACTGTTCGCCGATCGCCAGCGATTCCCATTCCGCTTCGGGCTCGGTCATCTCCCGCCGCAGCAGCAGGGCCGAGGCGTTCGCGCTGGGCAGCGGCTGCAGCCCGCGGTGGTGGACGAGCACGTCGACGAGCAGGCGCCGGACGGTGAAGGCGTTCGGCATGTTCGGAACCCGCTCGCCGCGGAGCAGCTGCCGGAGGTCCGCCTCGGTCGGCACCGGCCCGTCCCAGGGAGGCTGGTAGACGCGCGCCTGGGTGACCACGTTGGTCCACGTCGCCTGGTCGATCGTGGGTGTGGCGCCGAGGCCGTTCGCCTGCTTGTAGGCGACGAGCAGCCGCTCGAACGTTTCCAGCCAGTGGCCGGTCGGCCGGCAGGCCGGCTCGATTTGCCGGAACGCGGTCTGGAAGGTCCAGAGCTGGAAGCTCCACTGCTCGTAGGGTTGGCCCGGGCGCTGTCCGGCGCCGATCGGGAGGGCGGCGGCTTCGGGCACCGCCGGCACCGTCGCCGCGCTGTTCGGCGGCGCCGGGCGGATCGCCACGTCGGGGCTCGCGAGCGCGTCGAGGTCGACGCCGGGCGGGTTCATCGGGTCCGCGAGGGAGGTCACCGGGCGGCGGCGGCTGTCGCGGCCGTGCACGCGCAGGTAGGTCTTCTCGTCGCAGGGGGCGAGCAGGTCGACCTCCCAGACCCCGCGCGACTGCAGCGCCGCGCGCAGCAGCAGCATCGTCGGCGCGCCGCCCGGCGGATCGCGGAAGAAGGCGAGTTCCTGGACCGCCGCCTCGGGCAGCCCGGCGCTGAACGTGCTCCAAATCCAGACCGGGTCCGAGCCGGCCGGGTGGCTGTAGGTGCCTTTCCAGACGCCGAGCGTGGTGCCGACGAACACCGTGTTGCCGTCGGTCGGGTGCACCGCGACGGCCAGCGCCGGTGCCTTGACCGCGTCGCGCAGCTTCGTCGCGTGCCAGGTGCCGGCGCCGTCGTACCACCAGAGGGTATCCATCTTCGGCGTGGCGTGAACCGAGGCGCAGGAGACGTAGAGCGTGCTCTTGCCATCGGGCCCGGGCAGGTGCACGGCGAGGTCGCTCCAGGAGCCGAGCGGCGGCAGGTACGGCATTTTCGCCCCCTTGATGTCCGATTCCTTGTAGGCGAAGCACTTGTTGCGGTGGTCGGTGACGGCGTGCCGGCCCCAGGCGCCGGTCCCGGGGGCGCGGTCGTAGCGCTGTACGGAGTGTTCGTTGAGCACGAACAGCTCGTCTTCGCCGTTCCAGCGGGCGGCGAGGGTGCGGGCGCGCTCGTCGTCGTAGGAGACGTCCTGGCCGGTGTCGTGGCGAGGTTTGCCGCCGGAGCCGGCGCCGCGCGGGTCGCTCCCGGTCGGCAGGGTGAGCCACGTCGCGCCGAAGTCCTCGCTGAGCCAGACGCGGTTGGTGCCGATCGCGAGGCGGGCGCCGTCCCGGGTCCCGGCCGCGACGACGCCGGGGGCGGAGTAGAAGCCGGCCTTTTCGTTCTCCTTGCGCTCATGGTCGGGCGGCGGTTCGGCGCCGCTGCGCAGCACCGGCGGTTTCGTCCTGTAGTCGTTGGAGCGCCACTTGGAGCCGGTCGCCTGGGCTACGTAGCGGCCGGCGTTCGGGAGTGGATGGAAGCCGACGCCACCGCCGTCGCCGTCGAGGCTCCAGGTCCAGGAGGTGTCGCCGTCGCGTTCGAGCACCCCGTTGTCCTGGGTCCCCACCACGACCACCGCCTCGCTGCCGGGGTGGCAGGCGACGTAGCCGGCCTCGATCGCCGCGAGGCCGTTGTTGCGTCCCTGCCACGTGTAGCTGCGCCCGCCGTGGGTCGAGCGGTAGACGCCGCCGTCGCCACCGACCCAGAGGTCGAGGTTCCCGCTCCGCTTCGCGAAGGTGAGGACGTGCACGTCGGGGTGCACGCCGCGGCCGATATAGGTGGGGTCGTTCGCGGGTCCGCCGCCGCCGGTGTCGTGGGCGGGGGCGTAGTCGAGGTGCGGCGAGCCGCCGGGGTCCTGCACCGTGCACCTGAAAAGCGCCGCGTGGGAGGTCTCCACCGAGGAGCCGCCGAGCACGATCACGTCGGGGTGGTCGGGATCGACGGCGACCGTGATGTCGTAGGAGCCCTGGTTGCCGGCGGCCTCGGGTGGCTGCGCCCCCTCCGGCTCGCCGGTCACGCGGCGCGCCTCGTCCTCCTCCTCGCCCCCCTCGGTTCCGGTCTTTCCCTCCTCCAGCAGCGCTCGCGGGACGTTCGCCACCGGCTTCGCGGCGGTGCCGGCGATCCGCCACAGCCGCGGGCTCTGGCCGAGCGCGTAGACGACCGCGCCGTCGGTCGAGGCGGCGAGCGAGATGCGGCCGTCCTGCAGGCCGGACAGGTCGATCTTGGAGAAGGGCCCGGCCGGTTTTTCGGCGTGCCAGACCCCCTTTTCGAATACGGCGACGTAGATGCCGCTCGGCGCCCAGACGACGTCGGTGACCACCCGGGGATGGTCGAACGGCTCGGCCGAGGCTTTCGTCCAGGTGCCGGAGCCGGCCGGCCCGCTGCGCGCGTAGAAGCCGTCGCTGACCGCGGCGACGAGCTCGCCGGCGTGCCCGCCCCCCGGCCGCAGTGCCAGCCGGTAGGTGCCCTGGCCTTCCATCGCGTCCGCCTCGCGGCTCCAGACCGGCGCGAAGGGGTCGGCGCGGGTCGCCCCGACCGGGTCGTGCGCAGCGAGCACGCCGATCCCGGCGAGGTAGCTGCCGGGGTAGCCCTGGCGTGCCGGCGAGGCCTCGCCGGTGCCGACGTAGACGGTGTCGGCCTCGCCGTTGGGATTGCTGTCCCATTCGACCGCGACGCCACCCGAGGTGAGGCTGTTGGCGAAGTAGTCGATCTGTTCCTGGTGGGGACTGACGAACCAGGCGCCGAGCGCCATCCAGGAGGCCCCCTCGTCGTTCGAGTACCAGACCCCGCCGCCGGCCGTCGCCGCGTAGACCCGGCGGCCATTCGGGCTGACGTCGATGTCGAGGATGCGGCCGGTCACGTTCGGGCCGTCGGCCGCCTGGCCGCCGAGCACGGTGGTCGGGCCGATCGGGAGCCAGAGCTCCTCCAGCTGGTGCGGCGCCGGCAGGGGTTTGCTCACGAGGAGCCCTTCTGGCCCGGCGCGATCCGGATGTAGCCCTCCTGCACCTCGTGCGGGAGGTCGGGCAGGAGCGCCGTCTGGGTCGCCGCCAGGATCGGGTCGTCCTTCCAGGTCAGCGGCGTGTCGCGCCGCGTGAGCAGCTGTTCCTTCGGGAAGGCGGAGATCAGCGGCAGGGCGACCTTCGCGGGATCGACCAGCACCGGGCCGATGCGGGCGGACGGCGCCATCACGGCGAGGCCAGGCGCGACCCAGTCGCGGGCCAGGCGCAGCGACTTGCGCGGCAGCACGCCGGAGGTCAGGTGGACCTTGCCCGCCGGGTGCATGAGCAGGGTGAGCGTCACCACCTGGCCGGGGTGCACCCGCAGCTCGTCCTCGGCGACGACGTATGGGTTGACGATCGGGGCCTCTCCCGGGATGGCGGAAGTGGTGCCGTAGGTGCCGAGCTGGCCCTTGCCGCGCCCGCCTTCGAGCGCATGGGAGGCGACGACCTTGTCGACGACGTGGAAGCGGCTGTAGTCGTCGTCGACGAAGAAGCCGAAGAGCCCGTCGTCGGTGCGGGTCAGCTCCCCGAGCCGGACCGGGAACGCCAGCGCGGCGAGGTCCCGGTAGACCGCCTCGCGCACCGCGCGCTGGGCGGGATCGTCAAACGCCAGCTCGTCGACGTCGGAGCGGATCTGCAGCGACAGCCGCGCCCGCACGACCGCGATCGGTCGTCCGACCAGCCCGACGATGTGCTCGCTGCCGAGGCCGGCATAGGCGTCGATGCTCCACAGCGTCGTGTCGATCGCCCGCAGCATCGCGCTCAGCGGCGACTCGTCCTCCGGGCGGGCCGCCCGTCCCTGGCGCTGCCCGGCGTCCTCGGCGACGAGGGCCGCGGCGAGGTGCCCGACGATCTCCTGCGGCGGTGCCAGGTCCTCGAGCGGCCCGGCGTCCGCCGGCACCGGTCGCCCGGGGGCGGGCTCCCAGACGACGCCGCCGCCGAAGGGCTCGTGCATGAGCTGACCGAGCGGGGTGCCGGCGACGTCGAAGGCTTCGAGCGCCTCGTCGATGTGGTCTGGGAGCAGGAAGCCCGCCACGGGGTTGACGGCCTGCGTCGGATCGACCTGGTCGACGCGCGCTTCGGCGGCGCCTGCGGCCGCGCCGGTGGGGTCGACGAGGCGGAAGAGCCAGCGCGCCGGGACGGTCAGCCGCGGGCGGACCCGCAGCGCGGTCGGCGGGCCGGCGACTTCCTCGCGCGCAGGCAGCGCCGGGGTGGTGGCGTCGGGAAGCTCGAGCACCCGGCCGAAGGCGTCGATCAGCCGGGCGCGGGCGATTCGCAGCTCGCCACGGGCCAGCAGCTCGGGTGCTTCAGTAGGGGTCGGCTCGGCTTCGATCCCGCCCTCGTACGGCAGGCCGAGCAGCTGCTCGCGCAGCCCGTCCAGCGCGGCCGAGACCACGTCGAGCGCTTCGAGCTGGTTGCGCAGGGTCGAGAGCGCCTCCCGGGTCGAGGCGTCGGCCTCGCCGCTCGGGTCTCTGTCGCGTGCCTCCTCGGCCTTCAGCCAGGCTTCGATCGAGGCGGTCATCGTCGTCGCGACGCCGGTGGTGAGGATGCTGCGGCCGCGGTGGGCAAGCTTGCGGCCGGCGGTCATGCTTTCGGGCGGCTCGAGGTCGATCGACCCCAGCGCCCAGCGCTCGAGCGGGTCGGTCTCGGTCAGCTCCGCCTCCCACTCCAGCCACAGCGGGATCCACGGCTGCGACCAGGCCGTGACGCCGACCGGATCGGGCTCGACCCCTTCGTAGAGCGAGTGCCGCAGCACCTGGTCAGCAACCAGCATCGAGGCGAGGCTCGCCGGCTCGCGCCTGGCGTCGAGGAAGGTGGAGCGCCCGTCGTAGGCCGCTTCGCCCCCGTAGCGCAGCACAGACTCGGCCTCGAAGCGCGCGCCCGTCGCCTGCGGCGGCGCGCCCGAGCGCTCCGCCGCGATCCCGGACAGCCAGGGGGAGAGATAGGGGTTGGTGAGCACCGCCTCCCGTGCCAGCGCCAGCGCCTCCTCGGGCACCGCGCCGGCGGCGAAGCCCGGCAGCACCGCCGCGAGGTCGACCAGTGACGGCGCACGCAGGACCTGGGAGGGCCAGCGCACCCGCAGCCGCCCGTCCTGGGAGAAGCGCCCGTCGCTGCGGTGGCGGAGGCTGCGCTTCGCCCCGCGCACCGCGAGGATCGGCGGGGCGGAGACGTGAAAGCGGGGCGCCGGGCGCTCGATTTCCCGCAATTCGCTGCTCGGCTCGTGCGTCGGTTCCTCCCCGGACCAGGCGAGGACCTGGCGCCGCAGCGAGACGCCGTCGTCGGGTCGCAGCTCGAAGCGGCTGCGGCCCGCCCAGCTGACCTGCGCCCGGAGCGGCGCCGCGGCCTGCTGCGCGCGCGCCTGCGTGGCGCGGCCGGGGGCGCCGGCGGTGAGCGGCGCCGATGAGTCGCCCATCTTCACGCGGTCGGTGCCGCCGCTGCCGCCGGGCTCGCCGGCGAAGGCGATCCCGTGCTCGTATTCCTCGACCTCGACCAGTCCGTCGGGCGTGGTCAGGCGGTCGAGCAGGCCGCCGCTGAAGCCGGCGAGCAGCCGCTCGGTCGCCCGCCGCGCCTCGGGGTCGGAGACGCCGAAGCCGTCGGCGGCGACGGCGGCGAGCGCGTCGTCGTCGTGGTGGCCGAGCACGACCGCGATCGCGTCGGGCTCCGGGCGCCCCTCGAGCGCCGGCTCGACCGCGCCGCCGACCGGCACGCCGTGGACGACGCCATGCAGCAGGGCGGAGCGGGGGAAGGTCGGCGGGCTCGCCACCACCCGCCGCGCGACGTCGGCGAACGGCGTCGCGTACGGCTCGTAGCGGGTCTCCGGTTCGAGCGCGGCGCGGATCGCCGCCGTCGCGTCTGCGGCCGGGAGGCGCTCGATCGGCGCGGCGGCCGGCGCCGCCTCCGCGTTGTGGGGCGCCGCCGGTTTCTCGGCTCCAGCGGCCTGCGCGGTCTCGGCCGGCGCGTAGCGCTCGGCGCTGTGCAGTCCGATCGTCGCGCGCCGGATCCCCTCGACCACGTTGCGAGGCGCCAGCGCATGGCCGCCCTCGAGGTCTTCCTGCAGGTGCCAGCCCATCCGCTCGAGCAGGTCGTGGAGGCTGGCGTCGGTGCGGGCGGCGTCGAGCGGGTCGAGCCCGGGCTGCGACCACCAGCCGCTGACCAGGTAGCCGACCTGGTCCCCCGCGGCGCCCTGCGGCGCGAGGTCGGCGAGGTCGTCGAGCGGGTCGTGGAAGCCGAAGCGGTCCGCCACCGCGTCGTAGATCGAGGCCCACTGCGCCGAGCCGCCGACGCTGCCGGTCAGGTCCGGCGGCGCGATCGTGCGCCGTTTGGCGTCGGGGAGCGACTGCTCGCCATGCCATTCCGCCAGCTCGACCACCGTGCCGCGGTCGGCGCAGACCACCCAGCCCCGCGCCGCGACCTCGCTCTCGCCGTTGGGCGCGAGCAGCCGCAGGACCAGCCAGCGGTCGGGCAGCGCGGCAAGGCCGAGGCGGTTGGTAGCGCCCTCGGGCTGCGCGGCGAGGCTGCCCTGCAGCAGCGCGTCGGGCATCGCCCAGTGGAGGTGGACGCCCGGCTCGCGCGGGGCACCCGGGTCGAACGGCTCGGGCATCTTCGCGGCGGGCTGGTCGTCCGGCTCGGTGAGCGCGAAGGGCAGGCGCACCATCGGCTCCTGCGATTCGGCGGGGACGTAGAGCGCCTCGACGTCGACGGGGACGAGCACGCGCGCCTCCCGCAGGAGGCCCGGGTCCCAGGTCCCGATCGAGGCGACGTCGAGGCCGCTGCGGGTGAGCGCCGCCCAGCGCGGCGACGCCAGCGCCTCGCGCACGAGCTTCGGATCGACCCCGGTCATCTCAGCCCCTCCTCGAAGCGCTCGGTCAGCGATCGCGTCGCCTCGCCGGTGACCGCCCTGATCCGCACCGTCGGCTGGAACACGGTGTCGAGCTGCTCGACCGGTTTCTCGACGTCGCCGAAGACCTGCCGGTAGGGAAAGCGCAGGAGCTCGAGGGCGAACTCGGCCGAGTTGGGCTCGGCGGGCGCTTTGGCCATGTGGGTATCGGCGCGGCCCTGCAACGCTCGACCGAGGTGATGGAGGTCGAGGACCCCGGGTGAGCCCGGCCGGCAGGGGACCGACACCTCGTCCTTGATTTCCCTCTGCGGTTCCTGCGTGTCACGTGGCGGGATCCACGGTTCGAAGCTGGTCGGCCCGTCCTCGGCGCCCTTCAGCTTGACCCCGAACTGGATCCCGCGCCGCGGTTCCTCGATGTGGACGATCGCCGGGACTCCGTCGAACAGCGCCAGCAGCACCGCCGGCGCCAGCCGCTCCAGCCGCAACAGGTGCAGCCGCCGCGCGTCGCTTTCGGGGACGATCGCGTTGTCGCCCTCCGCCAGCTCGCGGTCGTAGGCGCGCACGTGCATCCCCGGCCAGCCGCTGACTGCCTTGGAGCGCAGCAGGAACCCGGTGATGCTCCCCGAGGCCGCCTTCGCGCCCTCGCCGCCCACCGGCCGCACCAGGCGCTCGGCCTCGTCGACTTCGGCGCGGACGGTCGCGTACAGCTGCTCGAGCTGGCTGCGGTCGTCGGAGTTGACGGTGCCGACGCTGAGCGCGCCCTGCACCAGCGCGTCGGTCCAGCGGCGGTCGAGGTGGAAGAAGCGGATCGACTCGAGCGGGAGCAGGGCGCTGTCGGCGACGAGATAGGCGAAGGGCACGCCTTCGAGCAGCCGCAGGCGCGCCAGCCACTGACGCAGCTCGAAGGGGACGACGTGTTCGCCCCCCTCATCGGTTTCGGCCGTGGTGGGCGTCATCTGCTCGACCGCCGCGATCGCGGCCGAGTGGAAGTGCTCGGCGGTCAGGTAGGACTTGGTGGTCATCGCTGCTCCTTCGGTGGTTCGGTGAGTCGTTCGAGCACGCCCGGCCGCAGGGGCGGGAAGATCGGCGGCCCGGGTCTGGGCGGCCGGATCCGGCCCAGCGCCTCGGCCGCGAGCGACCCGACCGCCGCGTCGAGGTCCGCGTGCAGCGCCTGGTCGGTCGCCCCGTCGGGTTTGGCTCCGTCGCCGGCTGAGGCGACGGGCGCTTCGGCGAGCGCCCCGACCTCGCCGAGCTGTTTCGCCGCGCGCTGCACGGCGTCGAGCGAGATGCCGAGGCCATCGGCGACGAGCCGGTCCAAGTCCCCCTCGGCGTAGGCGAGGGGCCGGCCCGGATCGACCAGCGGGCGCGACGGCGCGAGCACCGCGTCGGGCTCCTTCGCCGCGCCGAGTACGAAGCCGCGGCCGATCAGCGCGCCGAGGCCGGGGTCCCGACCCGCCGGGAGCTCGCCGGCCGGCTCGACCCCCTTGGCGGCTTCGGCGGCGAGGCGCGCGGCTCGTTCGGCGCCGAACTGTTCCTGGCGCCAGCGCAGAAGGGCGTTGACGACCGCCGTCTGGGAGAGACCGAGCAGGCGGCCGATCTCGAAGGCAGCGGCCAGCGAGACGTCCTCGCGCCCGTCCGGCACGACGACCCGCAGCTGGTCGCTCGCGTGGGCGAGCGGCAGCCGCCCGTCCACGGGTTCGTCGCGCACGGTCGGATGCGGCGAGAGCGGGCCGCGAAACCACGCCTCGACGTGGTCGCCTCGGCGCGTCTGGTGCGGGAGGCCGACGTGTCCCGTCTCCGCCAGCTCGGGCTCGGGCCGCGCCGGTGCCGGCGTCCGCCGCTTGGCCTCTTCGGCTTCCCGTTCCCTCTGCTTGTCGGTGGGCTCGGGGAGGTCGCCGCGCAGGGTGCCGAGCAGGCCGACGTCCAGCCCCTGCAGAAGCTGTTCGAAGGTCGGGTCGCCGCTTACCGTGAAGGACCAGTGGGCCAGCACGGGGAAGCGGTAGACCGGCTCCTCGGCGACGATCCCCTCGATCGGCAGCCGCCAGGCGGAGCCCATCGCCTCGCGCACCACCGTCGCCGCCTCCTCGGGCGCCGCGGAGACGGCGGCGGCGGCGATCGACGCCGGCTCCGCGGCCCAGGCGGCGCCGGCGTGCACGGCCCGCGTCGTCGTGTCCGGGGCCGGCCGGTCGCCCGCCGCGATGGCGGGCGCCGGCCCGCCCATCACGGTGCGGTCGGGGTCCGCGGCACGGCTCGCGGCGGCCCCGCGCAGGTCCTGGATCACCGCGACGGCGTCGAAGCGCTTTTCGAGGGCGGTGTCCGGTGGGACCGGCGGGAGGCGCCCCCACTGCTGCTCGAGGTTGACCAGGCATGCGAGGTACTTGCGCGGCACGGTCGGGTTGCCTTCCGCGTCGAAGCCCGGCTGCGGCAGCCGGTTGGCGGCGACGACGGCGAGGAAGCCGTCGTCGTCGCCGCCCATCAGCTCGCTGTCGCCGACGTCGACCTCGCGCACGTGCGCCAGCAGCCGCACGTCCTCGATCGTCGGGAAGACGCCCTTCACGACCGTCTCGGTGACCGAGAGGTAGACGCTGGTCGCGGTATCCCGATCCTCGGGGACGGGGAGGGTCGTCCCCGCAGTGACGCAGTCCTCGACCTTCGCCTCGCTCGACAGCGAGCCCTCCCCCTCGGCGATCACGACCAGCGCCAGCCACGGCGTTTCGCTTTCGGCGCCGGCGCCGGCGAGCGGGCGCTCCCACGGCAGCGTGCGGCGCTTCAGCACGATCTGCGGCAGCACGTCCTGGAAGGACCCCGTCCCGTTGGCGGGCGGGAAGGTCGAGAGGATCTGGTCGGGCGGCATCGTGTAGCGCGGCGAGGAGACCGTCAGGTGGGCGTCGAGCGGCTCGACCGCGCCGCCCGCCATTTCCTCGACCTCGCCGTGCAGGGTGTAGGAGCCGGCTTTCAGCGGTGGCAGCACCGCCGGGTGCAGGACGAAATATCCGGGCTCGGGCATGTCAGGCCTCCTTCCAGCTGAGGGACACGCGGCCGCCTCCGGCCGCGATCGGTCGTATGGCGGCGTCGAGGCCGCGTTCGGCCACGGTGTCGGCGATCGTGGCCACGTCGCTGCCGCCGAGCACGCCGGCGAGGTTCCAGGCCGCCTCGCCGGCGACCGTCACCGTCACCGCGTTCCCGTCCGGCTCGATCGGGTAGACGGCGACGCTGCGGACGCCGGAGGCGACCACGGTCGGCGGCAGCGGCTGTCCGTCGGGCCCGGCCGGCCGCTTCGCCCCGCCGAGCGTCATCGCCAGCCCGGGGCCGGCCTCGGCGTCGAGCGGCCGGTCGAGCACGACCGCCACCGCGCCCGGCCGCTCGGCGAAGCGGGTCGTCGCCGTCGTCGTGCCGCGCACCAGCTCCGCTCCCTCGACCCAGCCGGCGCCGCGCCGCTGGCGCTGTGGGGCAACCGTCGTCCCTTCCGTCCAGAGCAGGCAGCGGCTGCCGAGCGCGGCGTTCCAGCCGGCGCAGGCGAGCTGCTGACCGGCGTGCCAGCCGGAGAGGGGGCCGCCGCCGGCGCTCGCCTCGCCGTCGCCGAGCGCCAGCACCACGATGCGCTCCGCGCCGGGCGGGATCTCGACCTGCTGCGGGCGCAGCTCGTCGGCCAGCGCTTCGCCCCCGGGCGCGAACACCGCCACGTGCGCTTCGCCTTCCACCGCGAGGCTGGGCCGGGCGTCGTTGCCGGCGTCGCGAACGGCGTTCGGCAGCTGCAGCACGGCGACCTCACCGCTCACCAGCGTCGTGCCGGGTCCCGCCTGCGCGGCTTTCTCGCCCTGCAGGGCGGCGGTGATCGAGTCGAGGCGCAGCTGGCCGTCGAGCACCGCGCCGCGGGCTCGGAGCGCCGCGACCGGCGCCCGCCCGGGCCGGGTGAGCGGCACGGCCTCGCTCGCGACCACGGTCCGTTCGGTCGGGACGGCGGAGGCCGGCACGAGGCGCAGCTGGGCAGGAACCTCGAGGCCGACGGCGGCCTGCGCGGAGAGCAGGGTCGGCGGGTCGCCGCGCGGCGCCTGCGGCGCGTCGCCGACGCTGGTGCCTGCCGCGAGCCGCTCCAGCTCTGAGACGGCCGGGCTGAGCACGGCGAGGGCCAGCGGCGGGTGCACCCGATGGTCGGGCTGCGGTGGCGGCGGAGGTTCGGTGGGGGGGAGATCGCTCAGCGGCAGCCCCTCGGTCGCGAGCCCCTCGGCGAGGCTGCCGAGGCGCGGCGGCGCCGCCCAGTCGTGCGGCAGCGCCGCGATCGCGGTGGCGCTGTTGCCCGTCTTGGCGAGCACGCGGCTCGCCACCTCCAGCACCGGCGTGTGCGGGGGCAGGAGAGCCTCCAGCGATCCCGCCTCGGTCATCAGCGTGCCCCGCACCGCCGCCGAGACGAAGGGGAGCGGCCGGCGCGGCCCCGGCTCGACCTGGTCGTAGCGCACCGGCGGCAGGGCGGGCTCGATCTCGGCGTGGAGGTCGAGCCGCACGCCGTTCATCGCGGCGATCGTGTCGCCGCTCGGGACCTGCTTGCTGTCCTTGTCCTGCGGCAGCCCCCAGACGCCGATCGGGAAGGCGCCGCCGGTGCGCGGTTCGGGCGTGATCCGCGGCCGGCTCGGCGCGTTGAGCAGCGCCGGCAGCTGGTCCTCGCCCCCGTGGTCTAGCAGCCGCAGTCGCAGCGCCGGGTCCATACGGCCGCTTTCCATCGGCGCGATCCCCAGCGCCTGGCTGGGATTGCTGCGCAGCGACGGATCCGTGACGCCGTCGGCGCGCAGCTCGACCAGCGGGATCGTCGAGACGACCACGCACTCGAACTCGCTCACCACGACGAACGGCTTCTCCGCGGAGCCGTCCGCGGCCGCGACGTCCTTGGCGCCGCCGGCACCCGGCTGCGGCGTCAGCGAGCCGCGCCCGGTCACCGCGGAAAGGGCGCGCGCGGCCCCGCCAGGCGCTTCCTCGAGGTACTTGCGCACGAAGGTCGGGTAGTCGAGCTTCTGCGGCTCGCTTCCCTGGTTCCCGAACGGGACGGTGAGGGAGACGGGGCCGACTTCGAAGGTCGCCTCGCCGTGGAACTCGGGGCCGCTGAGGTGGATGCTCGCCCCGAGTGAGACGGAGATCGAGATCGTCCCGATCCAGACGTCGATCGTGATCCCGGCGCAGACGCGCACGTAGACGGTCGCGTCGAGCCAGAAGGGGTCGAAGAAGACGATCGCGTCGGCGCCGAAGACGAGGTGCGCCCAGGCCGGCCCGAGCGAGGCCGAGGCTTCCAGCTTGCCGCCCGCCATCAGCGCCTCCGAGGTCAGCGCGAAGTAGGTCTCGCCCTTGATCGTGACCGGGCCGAGTTCGACGATGAAGCCGAGCCGCGGCACGACCGGGTAGCCGTCGCGTTGGAACGACGGGTGGTAGCCGCCGAGGGTGAGCACGAACTGGCCCGCGTTGGGGCCCTTGAACCAGGTGACGAAGGCGAAGCCGCCGGTCAGCCGGATCTCGGGGAAGAGCAGCCACGAGTTGTCGGTCAGCTGGGCCTGGATCCAGAGCACGCCCTCGCGGCTGGAGAAGCGGCAGATCAGCCCCAGCTCGATCGAGACAAGGGCGACCTGCGGACGCGGCAGCGCCATCCGGGCGAGTCCGAGCAGGGTCAGCTCGAAGCCGTCGCCGATCTCGATCGCGACGACGGCGACGCCGTCGACCAGCGCGAAGCTGGTGAAGCTGATCCCGGCCGCGAACCAGAGCTCGCCCTGCTTGATCGGGAAGGTGTCCTTGTACAGCTCGAGCACCGCCATCGGGTCCGACGGCGGCTCTGCCCCCGGGTCGAGCGCCTGGATGAAGGGGAAGGTCCCGAACTGGCTCAGGTCTTGCGGGAAGACGAGGTCGCGGTTGATCCCGAGGCCGCCGCCGATCCCGGTCAGGAAGAAGGCGGGCGGGCCGCCGATCGGACCGTTGACGGCGCCGAAGGCGAAGAAGCTCGCGAAGCTGTGCCCGTCGGCGTCGAGGCCGGTCCCGTAGCCGCCGAGGACGGAGAGCCCATAGACCTCGAAGCGGCCCAGCAGCATGCCGACGTACTGGACCGTCTCGGTCCCGGACGGCCCCGGCTCGGCGAATTTGCGCAGGCCGCCGGCGAGCTCGATCCCGCCTAGGTTCGAGCTGACCGCAAACCCGGCGAGGTCGACCGCCCAGCTCGCCGGATTGAAGACCGAGGCGTTGGGGGCGGTGGCGAAGAAGGTGAGCGAGAGGTCGTCGACCGCGGCCGAGAGCCCGAACAGCGAGACGCGACCGTCGAGCAGGATCGCTACCGACTGCAGCTTGCTCTGCTCGACCTTTGCGTCGAAGCCGACCTGTTCGATGTAGACGGGGCCGAAGCCCTTCTGGATCGCCAGCCACCAGGGCCCGGGCGGGTCGCCGGCGCGCAGCGAGACGAACGTTTCCTCGCCTTCCTTCTGCACGGCGATCGCCGGGCTGAAGCGCGGGGCCAACTTCGAGTCGCCGCTGCCGGCGTCCTTCATCACTCCCTGTGCGACCGGGTTGCCGCCGCTGGCGCCGGCGACGCCGACCGCGAGGTCGTCGAGCGCGAGCTGGACGCCGCCGCCGACCGTGCCCGGCCTGACCCTTCCCAGCAGGTGGACTCCGACCGAGCCCAGCGTGACGCCGCCGACGTCCAGCAGTGGGCCGCTCGCGCGGGCGACGCGGACGCCGATGCCGTCGACTTCAAGGCTCGGCTTGAAGGCGACGTGGTCGGGGCCGCCGGCGACTTCCAGCAGTCCGAGCGCCAGTCCCGCCTCCGGCGCCGGCGCCGGCTCGATCCAGGAGGCGTCGAAATCGATGCTGACGGTGACGTCGCCACCGCCGAGCGCGTAGGGGCCCTGCGGAACCAGCTTTACCCCGAGCGCGCCGCCGACCTCGCCCAGCTCGAGCGTCAGCGCCCCGGGCAGCTCCAGCTTCGGTTTGGCGTCCTGGGCGAGGTTCGTGCCCAGCCGCTGCAGGCGGCCGAGCACCAGGTCGACGTCGAAAAGGCCGTCAACGGGTTTCCAGTCCCCGCCGTCTTTTTCGACGACGACGCCTTGGAGGATCTCCCCGATCGTCTTCTCGCCACAGTCGTGACCGAGCAGCTCCTTGACCGCTTTGGTCGCGATCACGAATCCCCCAGCGAGGTCGACGAGCGCGGCGAGCGCCTGCAGCGCCACGGTTTCGCCGTCTTCGTGCCGGGCCCCGCCCTCGATCGCGACCAGCTGGAACCGATCGCCGAGCAGCCAGCGGGCGGCGAAGCCGTCGGCGACCTCGCCGTCGAGCGCGAGGCCCAGCTCGACCGCTCGTCCTTCGGGCGGCGAGGCGCCGACCGCGGCGCGGAAGTAAGGCCGCAGGGTCGCGCCCGCCACCTCCAGCGACGCGGGGCCGGCCCGCAGGTCCAGCAGCGTCAGGCCGGTCGCGTCGACACGCGCTTCGAGCTCGGCGCTTTCGAGGCCGGGAACGTGCGTGGGGGTCGCTTTGAAGCGGACGGCGAAGGGGCTCGCCGTCAGCCCGAGCGTCGTCGTGCCGAAGCCGACCCGCAGCTCGTTGCCGGCGACGCCCGTCGTGAACCCTGCCGGCAGCAGCGGCCCCACAGCGCCGGAGATCTCTTCGAGCGCGGTCGCGGCGAGGGTCGGCAGCCGCGCCGCGAGCTGCCCGGCCGGGTCGCTCGCCCAGGCATGGAGCGCCGCCGCGTCGAAATGCGCCGGCGATCCGGATCGCAGGCCCATCGCGTCGCCGAGGCTGCGGACGACCGCGCCGGCCTGCCCCTTGAGGTCGCTGCCGGTCTCCTTGGCGATCGTGTCGAGGACGAGTGGCAGCGCCTGCTCGACCGCGTCCGCGAGCTGGCCGAGACCGGGCGGGTTCGGGAAGAGCGGGATGTCCGCTCCGGTTTCCGGTCGCAGGAAGACCCGCACCCCGTCGTCGAGCACGACATGGACGGCGCGGCGGTCCGGCGCCGCGGCGGAGAGCCCGACGCTCAGCTCCAGCGCGGGCCGCGGGACGGCCGCCGGGGGGAACGCCAGCGATGCGCTCAGCAGGACGACCAGGCGCCCGTCGGCCGGCGTCAGGCCAGCCGTCGACAGCTCGAGGCCGAGCCGCGGGTGGCCGTCGTGCGCGTCCGCGCGCACCGCGAGCCCGTCGGCGAGCTTCCATTCGCCCGGTTCGCCGGCGACGCCGATCACCGGCTTCAGCGCGTCGAGCAGCGCCGCCGCCTTGACGGGGTCGATCCCGCCCCCGGCGGCTCCCAGCGCACCGGCGTGGGAGAGCCACCCGAGCGGGTCGGCGAGCAGGCCGAGCGGCAGCCGCACCGGTCGCACGCCGTCCCGGTCGGCCGCGGTGGCGAGCAGGCCGAGCGCGTCGAGCGCCGCGTCGGCGATCGGCCGCACGTCCTCGTCGAGCCGGCGCAGGTACTCGAGGCCGATTCGTCCCAGCTCCGCCGGCGCGATCCGCGCGCCGAGGCGGAGCAGCGCTGGGACGTCCGGGTCGGGCCAGAGCCGGAAGGCCTCGGGCGTCGTCGTGCCGGGGCGGTGCCGCTCGGCGACCGCGGAGAAGGTCGGATTCGCCGCCAGCGTCAGCACGGCGCCGCCCGCGGGGCCGGTGCCGGCGCCGCCGAGCAGGAGCTGGGCGTCGGGGCCGCTCTGGCCGGCCGCGGCGTGCAGCGTCCACGGGACCGCCCCGGTCCCGGTCGCCTCGACGACGACGTGGCGCGCGGCGAGGTCGAGCGTCACGGTCGCGGGCCCCGCGGTCCAGGTCAGCGCGTCGGACCCGCTGGGCCCGGTCCCGCCGAGCAGCGAGCGCAGGGCGCCGGTCAGCGCGTCGCGTCGGGCCGCGTCGCCCATCACGTCGGCGGAGAAGGCGACCGGGTCGTGGAGCAGGTGGTCGAGCGCGTCCGGGACGAAGCCGCCGCTGGGCTCGAGCAAGCCGAGCGCCCGCAGGGCGCCGAGCGCGGCGGCCAGGGTCGGATCCCCGCCCGCGGCGGAGGCGAGGGCCTCGGCCAGCGCCGAGAGCGCGACGCGCACCTCGGGCAGGGCCGGGGTCGCCTCGTCGGCGGCGAGCGCGGTCCCGGTCGTCCGCACCACCCAGCGCGGCCGCGAGAGGCCGAGCACGCGCGGCTCGTGGAGCACGATCCGGGCGCTGGCGCGCCGATGGTCTTCGCCCAGCGGGATGGTGACGTCCGCCTCGACCCGGCGCAGGTCGACTTCGTGGCGGGAGCCGGGGGCGCGGGTCGGGTCGGGGCCGCCGAGCAGCCAGCCGCCGGCCCGTCCCAGCTCGACGTGGAGGTGGACGGCCCGATCCTGCGCGGGGGCGATCGCGCTGTCCGAGCCGGCCGCGAGGCCGGCCAGCTCGACCGTGAGCGCTCCCTCCACGGTCACCCCGCTCGACGCCGCGGCGGCGAGCGGCAGCCGTACGCCGGTGCGCAGCGCCTGTGGCGCCGCGGGCGCTGCCGCATCGGCCGCCTCGGCGCGGCTCCGCAGGCCCTCGATGACCAGCGCAGTCAGCGCGCCGCGCACCAGGTCCTCGCCGACGACGCCGAACAGCGCGTGGACGCCGAGGCCGTCCCGGATCGGGCCCGGCCCGCCGCTCGGCGGGCGCAGCTCGCGCACCGGGTCGTCGGACGGCAGCGCCGCGAGCAGGACCGCCAGCAGGCTGCGGGCGTGGGCGAGGTCGGCCGCCTCGGTGCCGTCGCCTTCCGGCGCTGCCGGCGCCAGCGCCGCCAGCAGGCGGATCGCTTCTGCGGCCGGCGAGACGTCGATCGCCGAGAGCGAGACCGGGCTCCAGGGGGTCCCGAGGGTGACGACGTCGCCGACGCCGGCGACGGCGCCGGCCGCTCGCACGGCGGCGTGGCCCGCCTCCGCCGTGGCGAGGACCGCGAGTCCGCTGTCGGCGCCCGCGAGCGGCCCGAGCACCCGCTGCAGCCGCTCGGCCTGACCGGCGATTCCGTCTGGGTCCTCGCTGGGGAGCTTGGCCGCGGCCCGCTCGGCGAGCACCACGAACCACTCTCCGGTCGCGGCGGTCGGTTCGGCGAACGCCTCCGGCGACAGCCCGGGCGCGTCGAGCCGCATGATCCGGTCCGCCGGCGCCTCGGCCAGCCACGGGTGCTCGCCGACCGAGACGCGGACCACGGTCGCCGGCGTCCGCCCGAGCAGGGCGGGAAGATCGAGCGCCTCGGCGAGCCCGTCGTGGAGGACGCCGTCCAGGGTCCCAACCGCGATGCCGGGAATGTCGGCAGGCGGCGGGATCACGCGGCCGTCCGAGCCCGCCCAGCGTGCAACCAGCCCCTCCAGCCCGTCGACCAGCCCCTCGCGCCCGTCGATCAGCGCGCCGAGCGCGGAGTCGGCGATGGCGTCCGCCTGCAGGGCGCCGAGCAGGAGGTCGAACGGCAGCGCGCCCGCCCCGTCGTGCCAGAGCCCGATCGCGGCCGGCGCCTCTCCTGGCGCCGCCGCCGGCCCCTCCGGCTCGACCCACGCGGTGAGTGACGGCGCCGCGCCGAGCGCGTCGAGGTCGAGCCGCCAGGCGTCGTCGGGGGTGCCGAGGCCGGTCAGCGCGCCCCAGTCGTCGAGCCCGCCCGAGAGCGCCCGCGCGAGCGGGCGCAGCACGCGCTCCATCTCGCCGGCCTCCGACAGCGCCAGCTCGCCGACCCACCGCACCACCGCGGCCCGCGCGTCGCTGCGCAGGTCCGCCAGGCGCAGGCGGGGGCTCTGGGCCGCTTCGTCCGCCGCTCGCG
Organism: Solirubrobacterales bacterium; assembly: GCA_036269215.1. GTDB lineage: Bacteria > Actinomycetota > Thermoleophilia > Solirubrobacterales > 70-9 > VRUE01. Next base: position 51,020 of record DATASN010000037.1, on the reverse strand, counting down.
GGCGCCAGCCCAGCGTCCGCGCGAGGTCGGCGACGAGGCCGACCGGCGCCGCCGCCGCGAGGGCGCCGAGCAGCCCCTCGAGCGCGTCCAGCCCGGCGTCGTCGAGCGCGACGCTCCCGTCGGCGCCGATCGTCGGCAGGACGATCGGCACCGCTGCGTCGCCGACGCGCAGGGTCAGGTTGGGAGCGCGGACGCCGACCGAGAGGCCGCCCACCGGCTGCCAGCGCGCCTCGAGCCCGACTTCGCCGGCTTCGAAGGCGATCGATCCCAGCTCCACGTTTGCCGGCGCGGGACCGTCCGCGGTGCGCGCACGCGCCGCGAAGAACACCTCGACGGCCGGAAGGAACGACGCGTGCCGGCCCGCCAGGTCGAGGGCGACGAGCCCGATCGTGGCGCCGGAATCGAGCCGCGTGCAGCCCTGGCCGAGATCCTCGACCACGAGATCCGCGCCGAGCGCGATCGTGAGGAGATCGCCGTCCGCCCATGCCCGCAGCTCGACCGGACCGACGATCGGCATCCGCCACGGTTCCGCCTCCGTGCCTTTGCCGGGCGCGCTCGGCGGCTGGATGGAGGTGTCGGCCACCAGGTCGCGAAGGTCGCCCAGCAGGGCGGGCACCGCTTCGCGGTGGTTGGCGACGAGGGTCTGCCAGTAGCCCGCGACGGTGCCGAGCGGGTCCTGGATGAGGTGCGCGAGCTCGACGGTGTCCAGGGTCGAGAACCCGGTCGGCGGCGCCAGCCCCAGCAGCCTGCGAACGGTGTCGCCGGCTTTGCCGAGCTTGCCGAACAGCTCGTCGACGACGTCGCTGAGGGCTTCTTCGGCGGCCTCCGCGACGGCGCCCGGCGTCGAGAGGTCGAGCACGTCGTGGACGTGGCCGCCGATCGTCACGCGTTCGGCGGCGAGATGCAGCGTCGGCTTCCGGTCGCCGTCGAGCGCGAACCCGACGACGAGTCGGTCGACCGCGGGGTCGCCGCTCAGCAGCGGCGTGCCGGACCCCGTGGGGCGGCGGCCGAGCACCGCGCCGAGCGTGCAGTTGGGCAGCGCGCCGGCGGTCCCGGCGCCGAGGTCGATCAGGGCCAGGTCGGCGCTCGCCGAGGCGATCGCGTCGCCGTTCGCTGCGCCCACCTCCACCGCCGCGAACGGGGCGATCGTGGGATGCCCCGCGGTGCTCGTGCCGGCGCGGGCGCCGACCCGCAGCCGCGCCGTTCCGAGTTCGAACGCGACCGCGTCGCCGTCGACGCTGCCGCCCAGCAGGTCGGCGAGCTGGCCGAGCCAGGCCGTGCGGGAGGCTTCGTCGCGAATCGTCCCCTCGAGCCAGTTGGCGAGGGAGCTCAGACCGTGGTCGAGCACTTCCTGCACGGGCAGGTCCGGCAGGGCGGCGCTGTCGCGCAGGCCGACCAGGCCGGCGAGCGCCGCGAGCGGCCCGCTGTCGAGCGCGTCGACCTGCGCCTTGACCAGGCCGAGCACGAGCTGGAGGAGGGATTGCTCGAGCTGGTCGAGGTCGCTGAGCGTCAGCCGCACGTCGCGGGGCGCGGGCGAGCCGGGCAGCAGCAGGTCTTCGAGCACCAGGCCGAAGGTCGGAGTCGAGCCGTCGGTTGGCACCGCGGCGTTGAGCGACGCCGAGCGGATCGTCGGATCGTCGATCTCGATCGACGCTTCGATCTCGAGAGTCGCCTCGGCGGTTCCCAGCACGACCGGATCGGCGGTTGAATGACCTAGCTTCCCGGCTCGAAACAGCGGCACGTGCGCTTTCAGCGACCCGAGCCCGTCGGAGGAAGACGCCATCACGCCGACCCCGATGCGCACGTGGTCCACAGGCTGTTCGTCGAGGACGACGGAGACCGAGACGGTGGGGTGGCCGGCTTCGGCGTGGCTGAACGCCGGCAGCCAGAGGAGCCCGGAGGGATCCTCGACGCCATGTTCGTCGCCGAGGACCTCCTCGACGAAGGCGACCAGGCTGGCGCGCTGCCCCTCGTCGGCGAGCACCTGCTTCAGATGGTCGCCCGGCGCGCTCACCCACTCCGAGTCGAAGTCGCCCGAGCCGTCGAGCAAGCCGAGCGCCCGCGCCAGGTTCTCCAGCACCCCGAGGTCGGTGCCGGTCAGGCTCATGCGCCGGCCGGCCGGTCGAAGCTGTGCCGCGCCATCGTCAGAACCGCGATGCCCCGTGCGCTCGCCTGCAGCGCGGCGGGGATCAGCCCGGCGCCGTCGGCGTCGCGTCCGGTCGCGTCAGCCAGGCGCGCCGCGGTGCTGAGGACGATCTGCCAGGCGAAAGCCGTCAGGGCCTCGCCCCAGACGTCGACCACTTCGTGCGGCCCGAGTGGGCGCTGATCCGTGGACGCGACCATGCCGCCGGGGCGCGCTTCGCTGCCGACGGCGAAGCGGACGCGCACCGTCGCCCCGCCGACCTGGTCGCAGCGAACCGGGATCGCGATCTCGATCGCGCCTTCCGCCGTGGTCACCTTGACCTCGTCGACCAGCACGGCCAGCTCGTCGTCCCCGCGGGCCCACACGACCACGCCGGGATCCTTGGCCCCTTCGGTCGGCAGCCCCGCGACCTGGCGCGCGACGAGGCGATAGAGGGAAGGGCCGCGTTCCTCGTCGAGCGGCACTTCCGGGCCGACCTGCCCGGCGCTGAGGCGCCGGTCCAGGATCAGGTCGGGACAGCGCGCCCGCAGCGTCGCGAGCAGCTTTTCGCACTCTGCGCTCACCGCATCGCTGCGCGCCGCCTCGACGGCCTCGACAATCCCGCCGGCCAGCGCCGGCAGGTCACCTGGGGGCTCGCGCCCCGCTGCCATCAAGCCGCTGTCTCAAATCGGTGTATCTGCCACACCAGCGCGCTCCCCGGTCGCCGTTCGCAGCCCATCTGAACACAGATAACCTGACTGGTCAAGGAGGTCCCTGGATCTGACCCGCTTACGCGAGCGCCCCGTTCACGGCTTGGATACACGATGTGCACAACCCGGCAACCTGGGCATCGGTGCGTGCCGAGATGGTCCCGGCAACTGCTCACCCAATCGGAGGAGGCGCCAATGTTTGGACGCATCAAACGCGGTTCCCTGGCCGCGCTTGCGCTCGGGGCTATCGCCGCGGGGGTTCCTGTGGCTGTGGCTCTCGCGAATCCAGGACACGACCACGGGCAAGGGGGCGCAAGCCAGATCGCCCATGTGATGCTGATCTCGGTCGACGGCCTGCACCAGTCCGACGTCGAATGGTATGTCGCCCACCATCCCGGATCGGAGCTCGCAAAGCTCTCCGGGGGCGGTGCCGAGTACTCGGGGGCAAACACCCCGATTCCATCGGATTCCTTCCCGGGGATGGTCGCCCAGGTCACCGGCGCGAATCCGCGCACGGCCGGCCTCTACTACGACGACGAGTACAGCCACGCGGTGCTGCCGGCCGGGACGACCTCCTGTCACGGCCAGCCAACAGGGGGTGAAGTCGTCTATGACTCCCCGGACGACAGGAACCCCGAAGCGCTCGATGCCGGCCAGGGCCTCTCGGGCCTGCCGGACAGCATCCTGCAGATGACGGGGACCCCGCAGACGCTGCTCGAACCCTCGCAGCTGCCGGTGAACCCGGCGACCTGCCAGCCGATCTACCCCCACGAATACCTCAAGGTCAACACGGTCTTCGAAGTCGCCCACGAACACGGGCTGCGCACCGCCTGGTCTGACAAGCATCCCGCCTATGAGGCGCTCAACGGTCCCTCCGGGACGGGGATCGACGACATGTTTGCGCCCGAGATCGACAGCACCGCGCTCGAACCCGGCGGGACGCCGTATCCCGGCGAAATCAGCTGGACCGGCGACAACGCCGCGACGATGCAGTACGACTCATACAAGGTCCAGGCGGTGCTCAACGAGATCGACGCCTACGACCACAGCCGCACGACGAAAGTGGGCGTGCCGGCGATCTTCGGGATGAATTTCCAGACGGTCTCGGTTGCCGAGAAGCTGCTGAAATCCGACGGCCTCACCGGCGGCTACATCCCGGGTACGACGACGCCCGGACCGCTGCTGCAGCGGGCTCTCGACTTTGTAAACGCGAAGCTCGAAGCCATCGACAACGAGATCCACGCCCGGGGCCTCGCCGATTCGACCGCGATCATCGTCTCGGCCAAGCACGGGCAGTCACCGCAGGATCCGAATCTCCTGACGCGGATCAAGGACGGCCCGATCATCGAAGCGATCAACGCCGCCTGGGAAGAAGCCCATCCCGGCAGCGGCGATCTGATCGTCGCCGGCGTCGACGACGACGCCTGGCAGAGCTACCTGTCAGACACCTCCCCGCAGGCGGCTGATTTCGTCAGGGACTACCTGTGGAACCACTCGGCGACGGGCGTTGCCTATGACGGCAGCCTGCGCACGCTTCCGCATTCGGGCCTGACCAAGATCTTTGCCGGCAAGGCCGCGGCGCGGTACTTCGGCGTGCCGCCGAGCGATCCTCGCCACCCCGATGTCTGGGGCGTGGTCCAGGTCGGCGTGGTCTACACGGGCGGCACGAAGATCGCCGAGCACGGCGGAGCCAACCCCGCCGACCGCAACGTGCCGATCGTCGTCTACGCGCCGGGCGCCGTCGAGCCCAGTGCCTACGGGCGCTGGGTCGAGACGACCCAGATCGCGCCGACGATTCTCGATCTGCTCGGGCTCGACCCGACAGCGCTCGAAGCCGTCCAGATCGAAGGCACGCGGGCGCTTCCCGGCATCACCCGCCGCTGACCAGAAGAGCCTGCCGGCAGGCAAGGCGCGCGATCGCGCGCCTTGCCTGCCCTGTGGCAGCCGAGGTGCCTCTAGAGCTCGAGCTCGACCTCGAACTCCGTCGTCTTCGGTGGGCCCGGCAACACGGACCCCCCTCCCTGGAAGGCGGGCAACAGCGTCTCGTCGCGAAACTTCTCCCAGATCTCCTTCGACTCCCAGACTGCGACGACGACCCAGCCATTCGTGCTCGGCCCGGCGTAGTGATGCGTCTGGCCGGGGGGCAGGCCACCTGCCGGGTGTACCACCGCGGTGGTGGCGTCGTACTGCTCCCTCGTACCGCCCTCGAAGTCGTTGACGATCACGTACGCCATCTCATCCTCCAGTTCCTCGCAGGTTCGCCAGGCGGATTCCCCCGACCGAGCCACGGTAGCCCATGAGTGAGGTTTGTGCCGCTCAGCCGCGAGAACCGGAAGCGTGAAACATGAGAAGCCCACCAGGGCCTTGTTCGGCTCGCTCTCCATGTCGGCCATCCCGGCTTGGCTCGGGTGTTTGTGGCACCGTCAGGTCTGGGCTCCGCTGTGCGGCGCGCGCCCAGGCTCGCGACCCGGTCAGTCGATCGAGCCGGCCGGTGCGATCCACTGGCTGGTGAAGGCGAGCACGGTCGCGAGGGTGTCGAAGTGGCGGTCGTAGTGCAGCACCCCGAATCCCCGCTCCGCTGCCGCCGCGGCGACGAGTGCGTCAGGGACCCTGACCCGGTGGGCGCCGGCGGCGCCGCGCTGGACCAGCTCGCGCATCGCCCAGGTCGCGGCGTCGGTGACCGAGCGGCTGATCGATGCCTGGCGAAAGCCAGCCATCGCCACCGCGATGCGCTCGACGGCGTCGCGGTCGGGCGCGTCGAAGATCATCTCCATCGTCACCGGCGCGCAGGCGACCAGCTCTCCCTCCTTCACCACCTCGCGCCATTGCGGCGCGACCTCCCTGGCGCCGGCGCGCGCCCAGGCAGAGGTGTCGGCGACCCAGGGGCCCTTGGGCCAGCTCACCGGCCCCAGGCGCGCTCGCGGGCGCTCCGCAAGCGATCGAGGTCAAGACCGGAAGTGCCGTCGGCGACGCTGAGCGCGAAGTCCACGGCCTTCCTTCCGGCGGCCTCGTCGCCCTCGAAGGCCTCGGCACCGCGCAGCGCCAACTCCCGCACGACCTTCGAAGTCGGCGTCGAGGGACCCATCGCGGCGCGGCCGTGCTTGATCGCGCGATCCAGGTCCGGGTCGCGGGGGACCTGTACACGGTCATTGCGCTGTTTACGCTGCGTGGCCATAGGATGAGTGTACCCGCTGGCGGGTACCAGCCGCAGGGCCTCGCCGGGATCGGCGGATGGAATGAAGCCATGGAGCGTGGTCGACGAGCTCCACCGACGCCAAGGCGAGATGTACGCGGGCGGTTCGATTGCCCCAGTCCTTGAGCTGCTTGTGCCGGTGAGATGTCCGGCGTCTTCATGCCTCTCCCTTCGGCAGCGCCAGCCGCGCGATCTTGCGCACGACGCTCCCGAACTGCTTGCGCAGCGGCCCGGCGTTGTACGGCAGGCCGTTGCGCCGGCAGATCTCGCGCACCTCGACCGCGATCTCGGCGTAGCGGTGGGAGGGGAGATCGGGGAAGAGGTGGTGCTCGATCTGATGGCTGAGGTTGCCGGAGAGGATGTGGAACAGCTTGCCGCCGGTCAGGTCGGCCGAGCCGAGCAACTGGCGGTAGTACCACTGGCCGCGGGTCTCCTCGATCGTCTCCTCCTCGGTGAACTGGACGGTGCCGTCGGGGAAGTGGCCGCAGAAGATGGTCGTGAACGCCCACAGGTTACGCACGAGGTTGGCGCTCGCGTTGCCGGCGAGCACGAGCGGTGCCGAGGGGCCCGACAGCAAGGGGAACAAGACGTAGTCCTTGATCGTCTGCCGGCGAACCTTGTCCCAGACTCCGTCCAGCAGGTCACGCTTCTCGCCCAGCGTGATCTCACCCGCGACGATCCGATCGAGCTCGAGGTCGTGCACGGCGACGCCGTACTGGAAGAAGATCGCCAGCAGCGCAGCGTAGAGCGGATTGCCGAGGTAGTAGAGCCGCCAGGGCTGGCGCTCGGACATGCGCAGTATGCCGTAGCCGACGTCGCGGTCCTTGCCGAGGACGTTGGTGTAGGTGTGGTGCAGGTAGTTGTGCGAGTGGCGCCACTGGTCGGCGGGGCAAGCGTTGTCCCACTCGAAGCGCCTGCCGTTCAGCTCGGGATCGTTGATCCAGTCGTACTGGCCGTGCATGACGTTGTGACCGATCTCCATGTTGTCCAGGATCTTCGACAGCGACAGCGCCGTGACGCCGCCGAGCCAGGCGGGCGGGATGAAGCTGAAGAAGAGCAGGGAGCGTCCGGCCACCTCCAGCCGCCGCTGCGTACGGATCACCCCACGGATGTAGTCGGCGTCGCGCTCGCCGAGGTCGGCGAGGACATGCCGGCGGATCGCGTCGAGCTCCCGGCCGAAGGCATCGGCCTGCTCCTTGCTGAGACTGGGAGTTGTGGCGTAGTACATGGTTGCCTCCTTTGGTGGCTATAGGGCTAGCTCCACGTCGCCGACCGGCACCGAGACGCAGATCTGGATGTCCTCCTCCTCGGCGCCCGAGATCTCGCCATTGAGGACGTTGCGAACGCTTCCCGCCGTCTTGCGACAGGTGCAGATTCGGCAGATGCCCATCCGGCAGCCGAACTGGGGGCAGAGGCCGGCCTGCTCGGCCTGCTCGAGCAGCGAACCGCCGTCGCTCAGAACCCGTTCGCCCGATCGGGCGAAGTCGACGCTGCCCTCGGTTCCAGCACCGCCGACCGTAAACGAGGCTGGCAGAAAGCTCTCGACGTGCAGCAGCTGCTCGATGCCATCCTCGGCCCACGTGGCCCGCACCCATGCGATCAGGCCGGGCGCGCCGCAGACGTAGGTGTGCGCCCGGCGATGGTCGGCCCCAACGCGGTGCAGGTGCTCACGGCTGATGTGCCCGGCGAGACCGCCGGCGGTCGCCTCGCGCGTATGGACGAGCACGATGCGCACATTTGGATGGCGAGCGGCGATCTCGGCGAGCTCCGGGCGATAGACCACGTCCTCGCCGGTGCGCGCGTAGTGGAGGAACGTCACCGTCCCGCCATGGCCCTCGGCGCAGAGCGTGCGCAGCATCGACATCACCGGCGTGATGCCGCTGCCGCTGCTGATCAGCAGCAAGCGCTCGGGTCGCTCGCGCGGCAGCACGAAGTCGCCGCCGGCAGCGGACATCCCGACGACCATGCCCGGGCGCGCGTGCTCGTTCAGGTAGCGCGAGACCTTGCCAGCTGGGTGCGCCTTGACGGTGATCTCCACCTGCCCCTCGGCCTGCTCGCCGCAGGCAGGCGAGTAGCAGCGGGTCTCGAGCACGCCGGCGACCTCGATCGTCAGCCGGATGAACTGCCCGGCGCGGAAGCCGTGCCAGCCGTCGCTCGGGCGCAGCGTCATCGTGACGCTGTCGACGGTTTGGCGGCGGACCGCGATCAGCTCCGCCTGTGGACCGCGCAGCGACCGCGTGGGGTGGACGAGCTCGAGGTAGCGATCGACGCCGTGCGGCGCCGCCAGCGCCTCAAGCAGCCCCGAGCGGAGCAGGCGCCGGGCGGGGGAGCGCAGAGGTGCAAGTGGAGTGGGGAGTCCGGGGGGCGTCATCGTCGATTCGCGCTTGCGAGCAGCTCGGTGATCGCCGCGTCGACGTCACGCGCGAAGTCATCGGCGTCGGGTATCGCCTCGCGATCGGCGTAGATCCCGAAGCAGGCGCGATCGCGCACGCTCGTCATGCCGACCGAGAGCACGTGGCGATCGGCCAGCGGGACCACCGGGAAGGCGGCCTCGAGCCGGCAGCCGAGCATGTACATCGGCTGCGCCGGGCCGGGAATGTTGGAGACGACGAGGTTGAACGTGCGCGGGCTCGCGAAGATCCGGGAGATGGCGTGCTGGACGAGGCCTGGCGCATGCTCGGCGACCCTGAAGGCCAGGTCGGCACCCTCGGGCTCGCGATCCTGCTTGCGCCTGGCCATCGTCGTTTTCACGCGCTGTAGACGGCGAACCGGACTGGGCTCCTGGCAGGGCAGATCGGCGAACACGAACGAGAGGCGGTTGCCCAGCACGTCGTCGTCCGCGCGGACGCTGACGGGGACCATTGCCTTGAGCGGGGCCGGCTCCTCGCCGCGCCGGGCGAAGAAGCTGCGGGCCCCGCCGGCCACCGCGGCGAGCAGGACATCGTTGACGGTCGTCCCGTAAGCGCGTTTGAGCTGGCGCAGGTCATCGAGCGGGCGCTGCGCCCATGCCAAGCTCCGCAGTGGCGAGAGCGGCTGGTTGAGCGGGCTCGCGGGAGCGGCGCGCAGCAAGCGCTCCAGCGCCCGTGCCACGCGCGGGACGCCACCGGCAAGCTCACCCGCGGCGCGCGATGGAGACGCGGCGGCGCGCAGCGGCCAGCGCAGGAGACCGAGCTGCTCCCTTGCACGATCGCGCGTGCCCCTGACCAGCAGCCGCATCCCACCGGGCTCGGGCTCGGCACGCCAGCCGTCGAGCTCGCCGGTCAAAGGCTCGGGCGTTGGATCGAGCAGCAGCGAGGCGAGCTCGACCGCCGCGATGCCGTCGACCATGCAGTGATGGACCTTGCCGACGATCGCTACCGGCCGCTCGCCCGCGTCTGCGCAGATCCAGATCTCCCAGAGCGGCCGATCGTGGCGCAGCGGGATCGACATCACCTCATCGACGAGGTCGCGAAGCGGGCCGGGCGCCCGGAAGACGTGACGGTCGACGGAGAAGTCCGGATCGTCGATCCACTCCGGCGAGTGCAGCCCGAAGGGGACGGGCGCGAGCTTCTGGCGGTAGCGCGGCGCCCGCCCCAGCCGAAGCTCGATGTGATCGCACAGCTGAGAGAAGCTTGGCAGCGGGCCTGCGGCAGGCGCCGAGAACTCGGCGGCCCAGCCGACGTGCATATGCGCGGTGGGCGTCTCCACCTCGAGGAACGACGCATCGAGCGCCGAGAGGCGTGTGCCGGTCATCGTCCCTGCACCCCCGATCGGGTCGCGGCGAGTGCAGGCACTTGTGCCGGCGGCGGCCCGGCGAGGCGAGGCGTCGCGCCTTCGGTGGCGCCGGCGCGTGATATCGGCCGCCGCCCCCATTCGGCTGCCAGCGCGAAATCGACCAGCCGGTCGAAGTAGCGACGCAGGGGGGTGGGCCCGATTCCGGTTGCATGAAGGGCCACGCGGGAACGACGGTCGTCGTAGACGACCCCCATCGCGAAATACGGGAAGAAGGCCTCGCTGTGCGCCAGCGCCTGGCGGTGGCGCTGGTCGCGACTCGCCCGGACCAGCAGCGGATGCACCACACGGCGGTACACACCCGGCGCGATCAGGCGCGGCGCCGGGCGACCGAAGCGCTCCGCCGAGAGCTCGACCAGCTCACCCACGCTGGTCGCATCCGCTCCGGCGGTGAGGTGATAGGTCCCCCCCTCGGCTTCAGGAGCTTGGCTGAGGGCGAAGATCGCGTCGGCCACGTAGTCGACCGGCACCACGTCAACCGGCGCGCCGCGGCGGGCGGGCAGCGCCGGGTAGGCGCCGCGGGCAAAGGCGCGCAGCGGCCAGTAGAGCACGTTGAACGAAGCGGTCCAGCCGCTGCCCCGCTCGCCGACGACGATGCTCGGCCGCAGCACCGTGATCGGCAGTCGCCGGCGGGCACGGGCGACGAGGCTCTCGGCCTCGAACTTCGACTGCTCGTAAGCGTTTCGAAAGGACTGGCCCAGGTCGAGGTCGTCCTCGCTGAAGCGGCCCCGGTGATCGCCGGCGACGTAGGCCGTGGAGATGTAGGAGAAGCGCCGCAAGCCGCCGCGCGCCTGGCAGCGCTCGGCGAACTCGATCAGCCGCCTCGTGCCCTGCACGTTGATCGCGCGCGAAGCCCTCAGCTCGAGCCCGAAGGACACCGATGCGGCGCCGTGCACTATCTCGCTGACCTGCCTGGCGAGCCCGTCGCCGTCCCCGCGCAGGCCGAGGCCCGGGCGCGTGATGTCGCCGCGAACCGCGGTCACTCGCTCGGCGTAGGGATGACCGGTGCCGAAAAGCGAGCGCAGGGTGCGCTCCGTACGTGCCGCGGCCGCGCGGTCGTCCGCCCCCCGCACGAGCGCGAAGACGTGACGGTCGGTGTGCTCCAGAAAGCGGGCCAGCAGCTCCATGCCGACAAACCCGGTGGCACCCGTCAGCAACAGGCTGCCGAGCCTTGGATCTTCGATCCGCTCTCGATCCTTCACACCGACGTGGGCCTTCATCCCACACCTCTTTTCCTACGGGGTTAGCTGACGGGCTCGCGGTATGCCGCTACGGCCGGATCATCGGCCAATTCGCCCCAACTGCTTGGGTCCCCCGTCCGCCCGCGCCTGAGCGGGGCGACTCGGATTAATGCTCAACTTAGCAAACTTCGATTCCTACGCAGATCGGCTTTCGGCACGGCCTGCCTCCTCACCGCGCGGCGCGGATCGCCTCCACTGCTTCCGCAGCGGTGGCGTTGGCGTTGGCGGCCTGCTGCTCGGACATATGCGACGCGTAGACCTGCGCCTTCGCCGCCTCGATCTGCTGTCCTTGGATCGCTTTCTTGGTCTGGTCGGTACCGATCTTGACGCCCAGGTATGCCCCGACAACCGAGCCGACGACGGCGATCGCAGAGCCGGCGACCGTCGCTGCGGTCTGGGTTCCCGCGACCAGCGCTCCGATGGCGATCCCGGCGATCGCCAGCAGCCCCGCGAGCACCGCGACCAGGCCACCGATCTCCCTCACACGATCGGCCCAGTCCCTCTTTGGGTCCGCCGGCTCTTCCTGCATTTCCCAGGTCTCTTCGGGGGTCTCCTGCATAGCTGCACCTCCTGACTCGACGGCAACCAGACCGCTATACCTTGCTCGGCCGGTCCGCAAACCCCTCGCTCACCGAAGATCAGCGGCGCCCGTCGAACACTCTTGAGCTCAGAAGCCCTGGAATCGACGTGATTTGCGGACCCAATGTTGTAGACTGTGCATCTACATGGCTGCCACGGACACCACCACGATTCGCGTTCCGACTGAGACGCGCGATCGGCTGAAGGCGCTGGCACTCCGCCGAGGGGAGCCCGCTGGCGAGGTTGTCGCAAAGCTCGTCAATGCCGCGGACGAGGAGGCAATGCTGGCCGAGATCGCAGCAGGGTTCGAGAAGCTCGTCGCTGATCCGGCTGCGCTTTCGGCCTACCGTGCCGAGAGCGAAGAGCTCGAGTCCGGCTTTGAGGCGCCGCCCCCGGAGTGGTAGAGCCGAAGCCCCAACAGGGCGATGTCTACTGGACCGACCCCGAACCGACACGAGGCAGGGAGCAGGCCAAGTCCGGCCCCTTCGTAATCGTCTCGGTTGACCAGCTGAATCAAACGAGCCTCGGCCTTTCTCTCGCTGTGCCACTCACCCGAACCGACTTCAGCAACACCCTGCACTTGGCTATTCCCGCCTCGGAGGGTGGCCTCAGAGAGGATGGCTTCGCGATGCCGGAGCAGTTGCGCGCAATAGCGCATGAGCGTCTCAGTCGGAGGCTCGGCAGCCTGCGACCCAAGACTCTGGAGGAGCTGCTTAAGCGCTGCCGGGTGCTCCTCCGCTAGGACGAGCATCCTCTGGATGTCCACCTCGGCTTGGCTTACGAGGGGATCTAGGACCGCCCCTCCGCCACCTGCGGGCCGCCGCGGTCTACCTCGATTTCGGGCAGCACCCGCTTGAGCCAGTCCGGGCACCACCAGTTGCGGCTGCCGAGCAGCTGCATCACGGCGGGGACGAGGACCATGCGGACCACTGTGGCGTCGAGGAAGATCGCCGCTGCGAGGCCGATGCCGAAGAGCTTGAGGAAGACTTCGGGCGAGGCGACGAAGGCGAGGAAGACGACGACCATGATCGCCGCCGCTGCGGTGATCACGCGGGCGGTCTTGGCGAGGCCGTCCGCCACCGCGCGTCTGGTGTCGCCGTCCTTGAGGTACTCCTCGCGGATGCGGGAGACGAGGAAGACCTCGTAGTCCATCGAGAGGCCGAAGAGGATCGCGAACATCATCACCGGCATGAACGGCGCCACCGGCACTTCGTGGTCGATCCCGATCAGCTCGCCCACCGCGCCGCCCTTGGCGACCAGGGTCATCACCCCGTAGGCGGCGCTGACCGAGAGCAGGTTCATCACCGCCGCCTTGAGCGAGATCAGCGGCGAGTGGAAGGCGAAGAGGAGGAGCAGGAAGGAGAGCCCGACCACGCTGATGATGAAGAGCGGCATGCGGCCGGTGATGTATTCGCTCTGGTCCTCCAGCGCCGGCGTCACGCCGCCGAGCTTGGTCGTCACCCCCGAGCCTTCGAGTGCGTCGGGTATCACGCTGTGGCGCAGGTGGTCGACCAGGTCGGTCGTCGCCGCGGCCTGGGGGGAGGTGGTGGGGATCACGGTGAGGATCGCCGCCGTGTTCCCGCCGTTGAAGCGCGGCGGCGCGACGAAGGCGACGCCAGGGTCTTCCCGCAGTTGCGTGGCGAGGCCATCGACTGCGCTCCGCGCCTGCGGGTCGGGCAGCTCGGCGACGACCACGAGCGGGCCGTTGGCGCCGGGGCCGAATCCCTCGCTGATCAGGTCGTAGGCCTGGCGGGTCATCGTGCCCGGCTTGTCGTTGCCGGCGTCGGGGAAGCCGAGGCGCATGCCCAGCGCCGGCGCGGCCAGGGCGAGCAGGATCGCGGTGGCGAGGATCGCGGCGGTCCAGGGCCGGCGCTGTACGGCGTGGCTCCAGCGGGCGGCGGGGGAGTCGCTGGCTCCTTCCTTCTCCAGCCGGCGACCGAGGAAAGGGATGCGCAGGCGATCGACCCGCGGGCCGAGGTAGGAGAGCAGCGCCGGCAGCAGCGTGATCGAGGCGAGCATCACGACCAGCACCGCGAGCGAGGCCGAGATCGCCACTCCGTACATATAGGGGAGGCCGGTAAGGAAGAGGCCGAGGACAGCGATGACGACGGTGCTGCCGGCGATCAGCACGCTGCGGCCGGCCGTGGAGACGGCCTCGACCACCGCGTCGTGGCGGTCCTTCCCCGACCTCATCGCCGCCCGGAAGCGGGTCAGGACCAGCAGCGAGTAGTCGATGCCGACGCCGATGCCGATCAGGCCCGAGACCGCGGTCGTCCAGTTGGGAACGTCGATCACGTTGGCCAGCAGCACGATCAGCCCTCCCGAAGAGATCCCCAGCCCGATCAGGGCGATCAGCAATGGCAGGCCGGCCGCGACCAGCGAGCCGAAGGCGATCAGCAGCACTATCGCCGCGCCGACGAAAGCGAGCCCCTCGGGGCTGGTCTGTTCCTGCGCGGTGTAGATCGGTTCGCCGCCGAGCTTGATCTCCAAGCCGGCGCCGCTGTTGCCGTCGGCAGCCGCGATCAGCTCTTCGCCCTGCTTCTTCTTGACCTCCCAGCCGGGCACGTTCAGTGGCAGCGTCGTGGTCGCGATCGTGCCGTCCTCGGAGACGCGGGTCACCGCCCGCCGCTCGACGTGTTCGACCTTTTCGGCCTGGGCGAAGAAGGCGTCCATGCGCCGTTCGGTCGCCGGGCTGTCGACCCCCTTCGGGTCCTTCCAGACGACGTAGATTTCCTGCCCCGAGTAGCCGCCGAATTCCCGTTCGGTCAGTTCGCTCGCCGCCTTGGACTGCGAGCCGGGCGTGTTGTAGTCGGCGTGGTACTCGCCGGCGAGCGAGGAGCCGAGGCCGATCAGGACGATCGTCGCCGCGATCCAGGCGAGGACCATGCGGCCGCGGCGGCGGTAGGCGATGTCGGCGAGGCGGGCGAGGCGGCGGGTCATGGCGGCGATCCTTTCTCTTGTGAAATCCCTTACATACTAGAAAGGTTTCAGGGAGAAACGATTCTTATCAGAAAGCAAGTCTGTAGGCTTCCCGATTCCGTGGGCAGTAAACCGATAGCGGGCGACAAGGCGCCCTCGACGCTTGCGTTCCTCCTCTCGCAGGTGGGGATCCACGCGGCGCGCCAGTTCTCCGAGCGAATCGCCGAGGTCGGCCTGCACCCGGCGCTGTTCCGGGTGCTGAACCTCGTCGACGCCGCCGAGGGTCGCTCGCAGCAGGCGATCGGCGAGGCGATCGAAGTGCCGCCGAGCCGCATGGTCGCCCTCGTCGACGAACTCGAGCAGCTGGGCCTGGTCGAGCGCCGGCCCCACGCCACCGACCGCCGGGTCCGCGCCCTCCACCTGACCGCGAAGGGCCGGGAGACGCTGGCCCGCGGCCGCGAGATCGCCAGAACCCACGAGCGGGACCTGACCCGCGGCATGGCCGCCGCCGACCGCAAGCGCCTGACCGGGTACCTGCAGAAGATCGTCGACGAGCAGACGATCGGCAGGGGGATCCATCCCGGGCTCAGCGGCCGGTAGCTCGCCGGCGTTCGCCGTCCGGTCTGCCTTCAGGTTCGCCTCAGTTGACCGTCATAGGCGCCGCTCCTGGCGGAACATCCTGAGCGCGTGGGCGCCGGCCGGATGCGCGCGCAGCTCGCGGACCGTCGAGGCCATCGCTGCCGGCAGCTCCTCGGGCTGGGGGAGGGGCACGCCGTACTCGGGCGGCATCAGCACCGCCGCCGCCAGTGAGGCGAAGGTGAGGTCGGCGGCGCTGAAGCGCTCGCCGCAGAGGTAGGGACGTCCGTCGGCCAGTCGCTCGGCGACCCCGTCGAATGTCGCCCGAACCTCGGCCTCGGATCGTGCCGCGGTGGCCGGCGTGACGTCGAGGTAGCGGTCGATGATCCGGGCGGCGACCGGGTAGGCGAAGGGCAGCGCGCGGCGCTGCCAGGCGGGCACGCCCGTGCACCCGTAGGCAATCGCGATGTCGCGGCGCCCGCGCAGGCCGTTGTACATCCACCGGCGCCCCTCCGGCCCGAGGCGCTCGTCGAAGTCGCGTTCCAGCTCGCGGGCCTCGGCCGCGACGGCCGGGTCGTCGGGGAACAGGCTGCGCTGCGGCGGCGCCTTGGCGCCGGCCTCCTCGACGATCTCCGCCGAGTCGGCGAAGACCCGATCTCCCCAGACGAGCACGGGCGCGGTTTTCCTTCCGCCGGCGCGAGCGACGGGGATCCAGTGGATCACCTGGAGGTGCGCCCGCTCCCGGTAGGCGATGCCCGCCCGGTCGAGTGCCCAGCGAGCCTTCTCGCAGTAGTGGCTGATCGGGATCGTGATCAGGACCGGCATCTCACTCATCGCCGCTCTTCCTCTCCCGCGGGTCGGCTGCGTGGGCGAGCCGTTCGGCCTGCCCGCGGACTTCGGCTCCCGCCTCCCGGGTCGCGGCGACGGCCTCGTCTCCCACCGCCGCCAGGCCCTCGCTCGGCTTGCCGCCGACCATGTCGCGAAAGGCTTCCTTGAAGCGCTCGGTGCGGCGCTCGGGGGCAAAGCGATCTTCGGCCTTGGCCTGCTTCCTGGGCCGCCGCTCGCCGTAGCGGTAGCGCGCCCAGGTCGAGCCCGGCTTGCCGATGCGGCAGGCGCCGTAGATCGCGATCGGGGCGAAGAAGAAGCCGATCGTGCCGTGCAGCACCCGCCCCTTGAGCAGCGAGATCACCACGAAGGCGAGGACGAGCAGGCCGCCGAGGATGCTGCTGAGCAGGGTCTCGGTGGAGCCGGACTCGATCGCGAACGGGCTGGCTCCGAGCACCACCAGCAGCATCAGCGAGCCGGCGATCACGGTGGCGTCGATCGAGCTGCGCCCCTCGCGCTCCCAGTAGACGTCCTCGAGGTGGACCCAGAGCGCGAACTCGTCGATCGTCAGCCCGACGCCGATGCCGAAGAGGAGGGCGCAGATCTCGGCGAAGGGCGCGCGGCCGTCGCTGACGAAGCCGAGCGTCCCGGCGGTCATCATCGTCACGATCCCGAAGACGAGGTGGTGGAGGTGGAGCCCCGATTCGCTTTCCACGTTCCCCGGCCACCAGGAGACGCTTTCGCTGCGGATGATCCGGGTGCTCATCCGGATGAAGGCGAAGGAGCCGACGAAGCCGACGAGGACGAGGAAGACCGCCTGCTCGTGGTTGTCTTCGAGGTTGCCCCAGAAGCTGGAGAAGATCGACGCGCCGGCCACGCGACGGACGATAGCTCGCGAAACGGCTCACCCATCGGCTCTGCCGCGCGGGCGGCGGCGTAGCCTGGGCAGCTGCGATGAAGTTTGCGGTTCCCTTCGATTCCTGGTTCAGGGTGGCGCCGGTCGAGCCCGGCGTGCACCTGGTCGGCGAGCCGGGGCACGTCAACAGCTGGCTGATTCGCGGCGAAGAGCGATCCGTGCTCCTCGACACCGGGCTCGGGCTCGCCGACATCTCGGCGGCGGTCGCGACCGCCTGCCCCGAGGAGCCGGAAGTGGTCAACTCGCACACCCATTTCGATCACGTCGGCGGCAACGAGCTGTTCGCCGCGACGGCGATGCACGAGCTCGGGCCGCAGTGGATCGAGGCCGGCTGCGACCCGGCGCAGCTGAGTGCCTACTGCGAGCTGGCGCCGGCGATGCTGGAGGGCTACGGGCGGCTGCTTGCGGCCGACCGGACGGACTTCTTCCTGATCGGGCCCGACGAGGAGATGCGGCCGTGGCCCGGCAGCGAGATCGCCGCCGGCGGCTGGCGGATCGAGCCACCCGCGCCGACGCGGCTGCTCGCCGAGGGCGATGAGATCGACCTCGGCGGTCGCGTCCTGAAGGTCATCCACACGCCCGGGCACGCGCCGGACCACATCTGCCTCATCGACGAGCGCGCCGGCATCCTCTGGGCTCAGGACCAGGCCTACTACGGCCCCCACCTGGTCTACGAGCCGGGCTCGGACCTGAGCGACTTTGTCGCCTCCGCCCGCCGCCTGGCCGATCAGCTCGCGGGCTCGCTGCGCACCGTGTACAGCGCCCACTGCCTGCGGCCGGCCGTGCCGCCGGCCTTCCTCGGGGAACTCGCCGACGCCGCGGAAGCGGTCGCCGCCGGCGAGGCGCCGCTGACCCCGTCGGCGGGCTTCTTCTCCGAGCCGGTGCGCAGCGCCGACTTCGGCCACTTCTCGATCCTGCTGCCCGGCTAGTTGCGCTGCCCGCGCCGCGGGGCCACGCGGGCGAATGAAAATCGGTGACCCTGAGGCGTCGCCCAACAGGTGCCCAAGCAAGGTTGGCGAAGCGCATCCGACATTGACCCCACCCTGGGGTGGTCAATGTCGGATGCGGCGATCCTGCGGGTGACTCGAAGCGCTCGGATCGCTTGAAGAGCCGTGGCTGCCTGAGGGTTATTTCCTGTCAGGGCGAGGCGGCCCGGGCGTCGCCTGCCTCAGGCGGTGCTGTCGCCTTTGCCCCGACGGCCCAGATCGCGATCGCGGGCGGGACGAGCAGCAGGGCCAGCCCGGCCAGCTCCGCGATGGCGTCGGCGGTGCCGAAGCCGTGCAGGTGGCCGGCGTGGAAGACGAGGTGGAGGGTCGCGGTGACGAGGAAGGCGCTCGAGGCCGCCACGACCAGGGTCCGCTCCGGCTTCCAGGCGGCCCAGCCGAAGAGGACCGCGAAGCCGAGGTAGAGCCCGCCGACGTCGGTGACCAGATGCTCGTTGTAGGGGGGCAGCAGATCCACCCAGTGGGTGAGGAAGGGGAAGTCGTCGTAGAAGACCCGCGGGGCGAAGGCCGCGATCGCGCCGATGAAGAGCGAGTAGATGCAGAGCATGCCGACGCACGCCCTCGCCCCCTGCGGCCATCTCATGGGCTTGGCGTCTTTCACGCGTTGCAGCTTGCCAGCTTTGATCGAGCTCGGAGACGATCAGTCGCGCCAAAACCAACCTGGATTTCGACAGCGTCTGGCTGGTTCCACGCGGCAAGCTTTGAGTCGGCCGGGTATAGGCTGGCCGAGATGAAACTGCTTGCCGCGGTGCTCTCCGTCCTTTTTCTGATGACGGTCGGGTTTCTCGGGGTTGCCCCGGTTGCGGGAGCCCAATCGGCGCAGGTCGTCAAGAAGAAGTGCAAGAAGGCCCGCAAAGGCCACAAAGGCAAGAGGCATCGGGTGTGCAAGAAGGTCCCGGTCGCTCACACCACGCCGCTGCCCCAGGCGCTGCCGCCGCCGACCTCCGTTCCTCCGCAAACCCAGCCGGCTTCGCCGGGGACACCCGCGCTCGATACCGACCACGACGGCATTGCCGACGCCAGCGACAACTGCCCGACTGTCGCCAACCCCGACCAGGCAGACGCGGACGCCGACGGGATCGGCGACGCCTGCGATTTCTGTCTGCTGACCCCTGGGGCCTGCGCCACCACGATCTACAAAATTGCGAAGAGCGAAGTGCCGGGGGGCGCCGAAGTCAAATTGACCAACGCGCTTATCAGCGCCGTCGCAAGCTCCGGTGGCACCGCCTGGCTTGCGGTCAAGTCAGGCGACGTGGGGTATGAAGGGGAAGACTTCTCGGGCCTCGAAGTCGACCTTTCTGGGCTCTCCTCCGTCCCGACGATCAAAATCGGCAATCGGGTGACCGTTGACGGCACCGTGGTGACTGCGGCTACCGGCAATCGATTCGCGGTGACGAGCCTGAGCGTCGAATCGTCGCTGGAAGAGGTTCTCGCGCCCGTTCCGATCAGCGCTGCTGAATTCACCACTCCGGCCGACTCGGACCCGCTTGACTCGGTGCTGGTCTCGGTGCCGAACCTGAGCCTCCTGAGCCTCTCGGGCTCCAACTGGCTGGTGTCGGAAGGGATCACCGTAGGGAATACCGCCTTCGGAACACTCCCCAGCGATCCTATCGGCACCCACTTCTCCGTGCTCGGGGGAATCGCCGACACCCTTGGCTCCACGCCGACGCTGCTCCCGCGTCAGGTCTCCGACATTGTCGTCGGGCCTTAGATCGGCGCTGGAGCCGGCGGGCAGCTCGCGGGCGGCCTCGACGGGTGGCGTGGGGCGAGTCCTCGCAGAAGGCCCAGTGGGTGGTCGCCGCCCTGTCGTGATAGCAATCGGGCATGAGCCAGGTTGGGAGTTGGGAGTGGGCGCAGCGAACTGGCGGTCGCCTGAGCAGGGCCGACCGCGCCGAGCTGATCCGCCAGGGGGTGTTGGCACAGCTCGGACGCTTTCCCGCTACCTGGCGTCGCCGTTTCCTCCGCGACACAAGCCGCCTGAGCTTTCCGAGCCCGCCCGACACGGCGCTTGCCAAGGAGGCCGAGGAACGGGTCCGCGAGCTCTCGAAGCCGGCGCTCTACGGCCACTGCCTGCGCACCTGGGCCTTCGCGGCGCTGTTCGCCCAGTGCGACGGGGTCGATCACGACGAGGAGCTGCTCTACCTGGCCTGCGTCCTGCACGACATCGGCCTCACCGAGGCGCACGACGGGCGCGACCCGAGCGCCGCCTGCTTCGCGGTCGAGGGAGCGCGGGCGGCGCACGCGATGCTCTGCGAGCAGCGGGCGCCCGAGGATCGCGCCCGCACCGTCGCCGAGGCGATCTCGCTGCATCTCAACATCGACATCCCCGAGCGCTACGGCCCGGTGGCTGTCCTGCTCAGCAAGGGGGTGACGCTCGACGTCGTCGGCCGGCGGCTGGAGCGACTCCCCGCCGCGAGCCTCTTGGAGGTCGCCGCAAAGTGGCCGCGCGAGGGCTCGGGCGATCTGCTGCTGGCCGACACCAGGCGCCAGGCCGAGCTGCGACCGCAGTCCCGGGCTGCCTTGCTGCACCGGCTCGGCTTTGGCGGCCTCATTTCCGCCAACCCCCTGGATCGCGCCCAGTGAAGACACCCGGCCGGTTGTCGATCGGCTTCAGCAGAAGCCTCTACCGTTGATCGGGTGCCCGACGATCCTGGTCTCGCCGCTTTCGAAGAACTCGTAGCCGACGCGATCGACGCGTTGCCGGAGGAGTTTCAGAGGGTGCTGGAAAAGGTCGCGGTCGTCGTCTCCGAGCTCGGCACCGAGCATCACGCCTACGGCATGTACTACGGGGACGGCGTCGCCCGCGAACGCTATGAGGATCGGATCGTCATCTACCGCGACACGCTGGAGCGCGACTTCGGCCACAATCGTGACCTTCTCGCCCGTCAGGTCGAGCGAACGCTGCGCCACGAGCTCGCCCACCACCTCGGCTGGAACGAGGGAGGTGTGAGAGGTCTCGGACTTTGATCGAGAGCGAGGCGGGCGGGCTACGCTCCGCCGGGAGAGCCCAGCGCAGCGGGCAGCGACAGCGCGGCGAGGGCCAGGCACAGCGGCGAGTAGACGCGGCGATCGCGGGCTCTGAATCGCTCCGAGACCGAGCCCCGCGAGAGCAGATCGGTGCGACCCGCCATCCCGAAGCCGCCCCGCCCCGCGAGCGTCACCACCACGCCGGCGGCGCCGAGACGACTGAGGCCGGGGGAGCCTCGCGGGTGGCCGGCGACGAAGGCGGCGGCGGCGCCCAGCAGGCCGGCGACGGCGAGGCATGCGGCGGCCGAGGGTGGATCCGCATCGGGCCTGCCGGCAACCTCGTCGGCGAGCGCCTCGTGGTCGGGAAGCGGCCACGACGATCCCCGGGCCCAGTTCAGGTGAAGGCCGGCGATCGCAAGCAGCGAAGCGGAGGCAATGCGGGTCGCGACAGCCGTGGTCCCCATCGGTCGCCCGACCCTACTCCGCGCGGACACCTCAAACCGCTGCGCTATCCTCTTCTAAGACTAACTACAGAAATTGGACTTGAGATGGCCTATCTGCTGATTCCGCTTGACGAGACGATCGTCTTTCCCACCGTGACCGCGACCCTGCCGATCGAGGTCGGCGAGGAGGAGCGGGTCTTCTTGCTGCCCCGCCGCGACGGGG
This sequence comes from Solirubrobacterales bacterium, assembly GCA_036269215.1. Classification (GTDB taxonomy): domain Bacteria; phylum Actinomycetota; class Thermoleophilia; order Solirubrobacterales; family 70-9; genus VRUE01. The sequence goes on along the minus strand of DATASN010000037.1, from coordinate 29,531 downwards.
AGTTCGGCCGCATCGGCGTCATCGCCGAAGTAATCGAGCGCGGGCACTCGCGCCGCGGCGGTCCCGTCGCGACCGTGGTCGGACTGCACCGCGGCCTCGCCGGCGCCGCCGAGGCGGGCGACTCCGAGGCGCTGCACGTCGACGTGCAGGAGATCCGCGACGGCCATCCCGACGACGAGCACACCGGCGAGCTGGCCCGCGAGTACCGCGCCGTGGTCGAAGAGATTCTCGAGCTGCGCGGCGACGACGGCCGCGTCGCCGCCTTCCTGCGCTCGGTCGAGGAGCCCGGTGCCCTCGCCGACACGACCGGCTTCAGCCCCGACATCCCGGCCGAGCAGAAGCTGCGCCTGCTCGAGTCGGTCGACGTCACCGAGCGGCTGCGGATCGCGGTCGAGCTGCAGCGCGAGCGCCTCGCCGAGCTGCAGGTGCGCAGCCGCATCCGCGACGACGTCGAGTCCGGCGCCCAGAAGCAGCAGCGTGACTACTTCCTGCGCAAACAGATGGAGTCGATCCGCAAGGAGCTGGGCGAGGACGAGGGCAGCCTGATCGAGGAGTACGAAAGCAAGATCGCCGGGGCCGAGATGCCCGAGGCGATCGCCGAGCAGGCAGAGCGCGAGCTCCGTCGGCTCGAGCGCCAGGGCGAGTCCTCGCCCGAGTCCTCGATGATTCGCAGCTACCTCGACTGGCTGATCGCCGTGCCCTGGGCGAAGCGCTCCGAGGAGCGGCTTGACCCCGAGCACACGCGCGAGGTGCTCGACGCCGACCACGCCGGGCTGGAGGACGTGAAGCGACGGATCACCGAGTTCATCGCCGTGCGCAAGCTGCGCGAGGAGCGTGGCGTCGACGAGGACAGCCGTGCCAACGGCGCGATCCTCACCTTGGTCGGGCCGCCAGGCACGGGGAAGACCTCGATCGGCGAGTCGATCGCAAGGGCGCTGGGGCGCGAGTTCGTCCGCATCTCCCTCGGCGGCCTCCACGACGAGGCCGAGATCCGCGGCCACCGGCGCACATATATAGGGGCGCTGCCGGGGCGGATCGTCCGCGCCCTGCGCGACGCCGGCACGATGAACCCGGTGATCCTGCTCGACGAGGTCGACAAGGTCGGCTCCGACTGGCGCGGCGACCCCTCGGCGGCGCTGCTGGAGGTGCTCGATCCGGCCCAGAACCACTCCTTCCGCGACCACTATCTCGATGTCGAGGTCGACCTCTCCGAGGTCGTCTTCCTGGCCACCGCGAACCTCACCGACCCGATCCCGGCGCCTCTGCTGGATCGCATGGAGACGATCGCCTTCGACGGCTACACGACCGCCGAGAAGCAGGCGATCGCCCGCGGCTACCTGCTGCCGCGGCAGCTGAAGCGAAACGGGCTCGAAGCCGACGAGGTCGAGGTCGGCGACGAGATCCTGCGCAGCGTGATCTCCGAGTACACCCGCGAGGCCGGCGTGCGCCAGCTCGAGCGCGAGCTGGGCAAGCTGCTGCGCGGCGCGGCGACGCGGATCGCCTCCGGCGAGGCGGCGAAGCCGATCGTGCTCGACGGCGACGCCGTCCGCGAGGCGCTCGGCCGCCAGCGCTTCTTCCAGGAGTCGGTCGAGCGCACGGCGATCCCCGGCGTCTCGACCGGGCTGGCGGTGACCGGCACCGGCGGCGACGTGCTCTTCATCGAGGCGACCGCGATGGAGGGCGACAAGGGCCTGGTCCTGACCGGGCAGCTGGGCGACGTGATGAAGGAGTCGGCGCGGATCGCGCTCTCCTACGCGCGCTCGCACAGCGAGGAGCTCGGCATCGACCCGGGCCGCTTCCAGCGCGAGTTCCACCTGCACGTGCCGGCCGGGGCGATCCCCAAGGACGGCCCCAGCGCCGGCACGGCGATGACCACCGCGCTGGTCTCGCTGCTGACCGGGCGGCCGGTCAAGCACACGGTAGGCATGACCGGCGAGGTCACCCTGCAGGGCCGGGTGTTGCCGATCGGCGGGCTGAAGCAGAAGGTGTTGGCCGCTCACGCTGCCGGGCTGACCGAGGTGATCCTGCCCGAGCGCAACCGCGGCGACCTCGACGAGGTGCCCGAGGAGGTGCGCGAGCAGATGACCTTCCACCCGGTGATGGGCATCGGCGAGGTCTTCGAGCGTGCTCTCGAGCCGGCGGAGAACGGCGCGAATGTCGCCTCGATGTCGTAGCTGCACCCCGGTCCCGGCCGAGCTGCGGGCGACCGCGACCCTGCTCGAGCGCCGCTGGACGCTGGCGACGATCTACGCCTGCTCCAGCGGCGCCGCCCGCTTCAACGAGTTCCGCCAGTCCCTTCCCGGCGTCTCGCCGACCACACTTTCCGAACGCCTCGAGCAGCTCGAGGCCGCCCTGATCGTCGAACGCCACCTGGTCCCGGGCCGCCCGCCACACACCGAGTACGTCCTCACCCGCCACGGGCAGCAGCTGGCCCGGGCGGTCGCGGGGTTGCTGGAGTACGGGACGAGATAGCCAAGGCCTCGTCCCAATCGAATTGGAATAAATCCTACACATCAAAGACATTTATGTGTAGGATTTATTCCCATGACAACGAGTCAGCCCGGCACGATCAAGTTCCTGAATGAGCGCTTTGGCGAGCGACCGTTTCGGGTCTCTGAGGCTGTGGCCTCGGGCGTAAGCAGCACGACGCTGTATCGCCTGCGCCAGAAGGGCGAGTTGGCGACGGTCGCCCGCGGGGTTGTGCAGCTACCCGAGGCCGGCACGGGGATGCTGTCCGGGCTGGCGGTGGTATCGGCCCGTGTGCCCGGCGGAACGATCTGCCTTAATTCCGCGCTTGCGCTTTGGGACCTGACGGACGAGGTTCCCGCAAAGGTGCACGTCGCCGTCCCTCGTGGCGCGCACCGACCGTCGGTCGACCGGCCGCCCACGAGGGTCCATGTCTTCGCTTCCGGGACCTTCGAGGTCGACCGCCGGCAGGCCCGAACCGACGCCGATGAGCCGTTCTGGGTCTACTCCCCCGAGCGCTCTGTGATCGACGCGATACGGATGGGGCGCTGGGTCGGCCACGACCTCGCCCTGCATGCCCTGCGCCGCTACATGGCGCAACGGGGGGCCAGTCCCGCCCGCCTGGCCGAACTTGCGCGAGAGCTAGGTGGAAGCGCCCGGCTGAAACCGGCGCTGGAGGCACTGCTCAGTTGACCGTACAGGCTCGCGTCGACCAGGCCGCAGGTGAAGCTTTCAGGGCACTGCAGGCCAAGGCTCGAGCCGAGCATCGCGGCGATACCCAGGCATTGCTGACCGTCTATGCCGTCGAGTCCTTCCTGCGGCGCCTGTCTATGTCTGATCACGCCAACCAGATGGTCCTCAAGGGCGGAATGCTGATGGCCGTCAGCAATATCCGGCGGATGACCCGGGATGCCGATCTGTCCACCCACGGCATGGCCAATGACGAGGAAAGCGTTCGCAGCGTGGTCACTCGCATATGTGCGTTGGAGCCAGATCCCCACGACGGCGTCGCGGTCGACACGGCGACCATCAGGACCGAACTCATGCGCGAGGAGGATGAGTACCGCGGCGTCCGCTGCAAGCTGGTCGCCACGCTTGGGAAGGCGCAGATCCCGTTCGCGCTTGACTTCTCTTTCGGCGATCCGGATGAGTCGACTGCGATCGAGTTGGAGTCGGTCATCGACCTGCCTCCCGTGCGCCTGGAGGCATATCCCCTCGCGCTCAACTTGGCCGAGAAGATCGTCACCGCAATGCAGCGGCGCGAGACAAGCACCCGGGACCGTGACTTCGCCGATCTGTGGGTGGCCAGCCGTCACCACCGCTTCGCCGCACCGGGGCTCCGCCGGCACATCCTCGCCGTCGCGGCGCACCGTAGGCAATCCGTGATGCCAATGGCCGTGGCGCTGGCCAACATGCCGGACCGCCAGGCGTCCTACGCGGCAATGGTCGAGCGCATGTCCTACCTCTCGCCACCGCCGAAGCATTGGACATCGAAATTGTCGATTCAAAGAAGGCGGATATTTCGATCGCTATGGGCGACGGCCCTCGCAATGCTGGTCGCGATTTCAGCTGCGTCAACGGCCCACGCTGCCGAAGCCGGCTGGTCCTTCAACCCGGCGAGCTGGGACTTCGGCACGATAGTTCCGGGAACAGGCCCCACGCCACCCAAGGCCTTCACCCTCACGAACACCGGCGAAGTCGAGTTGCAGCCAATCTTTGTCAGCATCGGCAGCGAAGCAGGAGGTGGCTTTTCGCTTGCCGGCAACACCTGCGGCAAACTCGCCCCCGACGCCGACTGCGCGATCAGCGTCACCTTTGATCCCTCCAGCGCCGGACCGATGCAAGGTCAGCTGTCCGTCGCCAGCCAGGGCGGTCTGGTTCCGCCCGCCGCCGTTGAGCTCAGTGGCACCGGCGCCGGCCCCGCGGTCTCGATCACGCCCGCCAAACAGACATTCGACCCACTCCAGCTTGATGGTGGGCCGTCTGCACCCAGAACGTTCACGATCGCCAACGAAGGCCAACTCGATCTCATCATCTCCTCGATCTCGATTCAGACCAATACGATCTACAACTACCCCGGTGCGGCCGTCGAGCAGTTTGAGTTCACCGGAGGCACCTGCAAAGTCGGCGTCGCTGTGCCTCCAGGGTTTGCCTGTACGGTCGCGGTCACCTTCTCCCCGACCGCTCCCGGCGCCCTCTCGGCCCAGCTGCGGATTGCCGACAATGCACCGGGCGCAGCGCATGTCGCCGACCTCGAAGGGTTCGGCATCGCGCCGCCCTGGCAGCCACCGCTACCGCCGCCGTTCATCGCACCGAGTGTCTCAATCGCCCATCGCCCAGCCCGCCGCACGACCTCTCGGAGCGCCGTCTTCTGGCTGCACGGCTCGCCGACCGCGGCCCGCTTCGCCTGCAAGCTCGACGAAAGCCCGTTCAGGGTCTGCGAGTCCCCCGTCCGCTACCGCGGCTTGGGCGACGGCCGCCACCGCTTCGCGGTCCGCGCCTTCGACGGCAACGGCCGCTGGGGAGAGTCGGCCGAATTCCGCTGGCGAATCCCGAGGAGGAGTCGGTGACAACGTCGAGAGCCGCAGCAGGGCATTTCGAGCGCCGGTGCGAGGAAGGGAATGCCGGCTACTCGCCGCGCACGCCCGCGAGGGCGGCGTGCGATAGCTCCGGCACGGCGGCAGGGGCCTTCTCGGCGGCGATCTGCTCGAGTAGCTCGCGTAGCTGATCGAAGCGCTCTTGGCCGAAGTGGGCTGCCCAGCGCTGCTCGAGCTCGGTGAAGATGCCGAAGCCGACGCGCTGGGCCTCGCGGCCGCGCTCGGTCAGGCAGATCAGCTTGGCGCGGCGGTCGTCGGGATCGGCGGTGCGTTCGACGTAGCCGAGTTTGACCAGGTCGTCGACCAGCTCGCCCGCCGACTGCTTGGTGATGCCGGCGTTGGTGGCCAGGTCGGTGAGGCGCATGCCGTCCTCGCGGACGAAGCGGAAGACGCAGCCGTGGGTGGGGCGGAGGTCGGCGTAGCCGCGGTTCGTCAGCTCCTCCCTGAACTCGGCCAGCAGCGCCTCGGCAGCGATGTCGAGCAGGCCGGGGAGCGGGATCGTTCCCGGCTCTATGGTTGTGTGGGTGGCGTCACGCATATCGTCAGGGAGCCTGATAAGGTCATCTGGTCAGGTCACCTTACAAGGCAGCCTGACCGAAATTGTACACGGCCCGTAGGAGATTCAAATGGAACGCAAGTGGTGGACTCTGGGCGCGGTCTGCGTCGCGACCTTCATGTTGCTTTTGGACATCACCGTCGTCAACACGGCACTGCCGGCGATTCAGAGGGACCTCGGCGGCAGCTTCGCCGACCTGCAGTGGGTGATCGACGCCTACGCACTCTCGCTAGCCGCGCTCGTGCTCACCGCCGGCGCGCTCGCCGATCGCCTCGGTCGCCGCCGCGTCTTCGCGATCGGCCTGGCGATCTTCTCGCTCGCCTCGCTGCTCTGCGCGCTGGCGCCCGACCCGACCTTCCTCAACCTCGCCCGGGCGCTGCAGGGCGTCGGCGGCGCGATCATGTTCGCCGTCTCGCTGGCGCTGGTCGCCCAGGAGTTCCCGGCCGGCCCCGAACGCGGAATGGCGATGGGCATCTACGGCGCCACGATCGGGATCGCGGTCGCGATCGGTCCCCTGGTCGGCGGACTGCTCACCGACGGACTCGGTTGGGAATGGGTCTTCCTGATCAACGTCCCGATCGGGATTGCGGCGATCGCCGTCACCCAGTTGAAGGTCGCCGAGTCGCGTGATCCCAACGCGACCCGGATCGACTGGGCCGGCCTGCTCAGCTTCTCCAGCGCGCTCTTCCTGCTCGTGCTGGGCCTGGTGCGCGGCAACGACGAGGGATGGGGGAGCCCGGTGATCGTCTCGCTGCTGATCGGCGCCGGTCTGCTCCTCGCCGCCTTCGTCGCGATCGAGCAGCGGGTCTCGGAGCCGATGCTGCCGCTCTCGCTCTTTCGCCGCCGCGCCTTCACCGGCGTGCAGCTGTCGGCGTTCGCGGTCTCGGGCTCGATGTTCGCGCTCTTCCTCTACCTGACGCTCTACCTGCAGAGCTACCTCGGCTACTCGCCGATTCAGGCCGGCCTGCGCTACCTGCCGATCACGATCGCCTCCTTCATCGTCGCCCCGATGGCGGGCCTCGCGCTGGCCCGGGTCCAGGCGCGCTGGCTGATGAGCGCCGGCCTGGCGCTGACCGGGGTCGGCCTGCTGCTGATGGGCGGCCTCGGCGTCGACTCCGAATGGACCGCGTTGCTCGCCGGCTTCGTCGTCAGCGGCATTGGCGTCGGCCTGCTCAACCCGGTGATCGCCGACGTCGCCCTCAGCGTCGTGCCGAAGGAGCGCAGCGGCATGGCGGCAGGGATCAACGACACCTTCCGCCAGGTCGGGATCGCGGTCGGCATCGCCGCCTGGGGGGCGATCTTCCTCGGCGCCGGTGCGAGCAAGACGCAGGAGGTGGCCGGCAACGCGATCGGCGGCGACGAAGCGCGCGGCCTGGTCGAAGCGACCTCCTCCGGAGCGCTGCCGCAGGCAGTCGGGCATCTTCCTCAGAACGTTCAGGCCAAGGTCCAGTCGGCCGCCGAACAGGGCTTCCTGCACGGCCTCAACGAGATTCTCCTGCTCGGCGCGCTGCTCGCCTTCGCCGGCGCGGCCGCGGCGCTGTGGATGATCCGCGAGGGAGATATCGAACGCGAGGAGGTGACCGAGGGCATGCCGCTCGAGGCCGAGCCGGAGCCCGCCCGGGCGTAGCCGGCGGCTATTTGGTCGCGGTCAGGGTCGCCGTCGTGTAGGCGGTGCCTTCCGAGGCCGCGACGGTGACGATTTCGGTGAAGCTGCCGGACGATCTGGAGGTGAAGGTGAAGGTCGTCGCGGTTTCAGCGGCGCCCGTGCTGGGGATTGCCAGCGGGGTGCCGCTGATCGTGCCGGTGCCGTTGGTCGTGATTTTGGCCGCGTGGCCGCTGCCGAGGGCGCTGACCGTGTTGCCGTAGGTGTCGGCGACGGCGACTTTCGCTTTCACCGTGCCGCTGTTGCCGAGGCCGGTCAGGGTGCAGGTGAAGAGGCAGGTTGGGCCGAGGGAGCCGGCGCTGATGCTGACGTTGGTAAGGGCCCATCTCGAGGCGCTGGTGGGAGTGACGGTCGCGGCGATGGGGGTGGCGCTCGAGATCGTGCCGTCGCTGACGGCGATGCTCGGCGACTCCGCCCTGTAGAGCTTCATCAGGCCGTTTTTGGATGAGGAGACGGCGGCGACGCCGGCGGTGAAGGTGAGCGCGGTGGCGCTGCCGAAGGAGATCGCCGTGCCGGCGCTGTTGACGACTGTGGGTGGGGTCGCGTTGGGGCTTGACGAGGCGCCGCTGAAGATGACGTTGTGGGACCCCGCGTACGCGGTCGCCGTGTTGCCGTAGGCGTCGAGGGCGGTGGTCGTGAGGTTCGAGGAGCCACCCGCGACCAGGCTGGTCGCAGAGGCCGAGAGGCTGAATTTCACCGCCGTCGCAGGGGCGACCGTGACGACCAGGGCGGTCGGGGTGAGGAGGGTGCCGTCGGTGGCTTGGAGGCTGGCCGCGCCGCTCTTGTAGAGCTTCATCACACCGTTTTTGGACGAGGAGACCGAGGCCACGCCGGCGCTGAAGCTGATCGCCGTGGCGCTGCCGAAGGCGGTGTCGGTCCCGGCGGAATCGGCGACCGTCGGCACGGTTCCGCCCGGGCTTGCCGAGGCCCCCGAGAAGGTGAGGCTGTGGGAACCCGTGTAAGCGGTGGCGGTATTGCCGTAGGTGTCCTGGGCGGTGGTCGTGAGGTTGTCCGTTTCCCCCGCCGCGGGCGTGGTCGTGGTCGCCGTGAGCACGAATTTCGCCGCGGCGGTCGGTGCGACCGTCACTTCCACGGGTGCAGCGGTTGAGATCGAGCCATCCGTCGCTTCGACGTTCGCTTCGCCGCTCGCGTAGAGCTTCATCAGGCCGTTCTTGGACGAGGTGACCGTGGCCAGGCCGGTGGTGAAGGTGATCGCGGTCGCCGTTCCGAAGGCGGTGGCGGTGCCGGAGCTGTTGGCGACGGTCGGTTTGTTGGTCCCCACGGTCGCCGCCCCCGAGAAGGTGAGGTTGTGGGAACCGGTGTAGGCGGTCGCGGTATTGCCGTAGGTGTCCTGGGCGGTGACCGTGAGGTTTGAGGAGCCTCCCGCTGTCAGGGCGGTGACCGAGGCGGAGAGGGTGAATTTCGCCGCTGTCGCGGGCGCGACCGTGACGACCAGGGCGGTGGGGGTGAGGAGGGTGCCGTCGGTGGCTTGGAGGCTGGCCGAGCCGCTCTTGTAGAGCTTCATCACACCGTTTTTAGTGGAGGAGACCGAGGCTACGCCGGCGCTGAAGTTGATCGCCGTGGCGCTGCCGAAGGCGGTGTCGGCGCCGGTGGAGTCCGAGACCGTCGGCGCGGCGCCGCCCGGGCCGGCCGACGCCCCCGAGAAGGTGAGGCTGTGCGAGCCGGCATATGAGGTCGCGACGTTGCCGTAGGTGTCCTGGGCGGCCACGGTCAGGTTGTCCGTTTCCCCCGCCGTGGGCGTGGTACTGGTTGCCGTCAGCACGAATTTGGCGGCCGCGACCGGCGCCACGGTCACTGCCAGCGCGGCTGCGCTCGAGATCGTTCCGTCGCTTACCGTAATGCTCGGGGACTCCGCCTTGTAGAGCTTCATCATGCCGTTTTTGGACGAGGAGACCGCGGCAACGCCGGCGCTGAAGGTGAGCACGGTGGCGGTGCCGAAGTTGACGGCGGTGCCGGAGCTGTTGACAACCGTCGGCACGGTTCCGCCCGGGCTGGCCGACGCCCCCGAGAAGGTGAGGCTGTGCGAGCCGGCATATGAGGTCGCCGTGTTGCCGTAGGTGTCCTGGGCGGTCACAGTCAGGTTGTCAGCTTCCCCTGCTGCGGGGGTAGTGCTGGCTGCCGTCAGCACAAATTTGGCCGCAGTGGTCGGTGCCACGGTCACTTCCAGCGGTGCTGCGGTCGCGATCGAGCCGTCGCCTGCTTCGATGTTGGCTTTACCGCTCGCGTAGAGCTTCATCGCGCCGTTGCTGGACGAGGTAACCGAAGCGACTCCGGCGGTGAAGTTGAGCGCGACGGCACTGCCGAAGGCGGTTGCCGTGCCAGAGCTGTTGGTCACGGTCGGCGCGGTTCCGTTGGGGCTGGACGAGGTTCCGCTGAAGGTGAGTTCGTGCGAACCGGCGTAGGTGGTGACCGTGCTCCCATTCGCGTCCTTGGCGGTGATCGTCAGGTTGTCGGCAGCGCCGGCGGTCGGGGTCAGCGTGGTGGCGCCGAGCACGAAGTGGTTGGGCGGGCCAACGGCGATCGTCGCCGCTTTGCTCGAGCTGATTGTGGTCCAGGAGCGCCATTTGGCGGTGACGACGTAGGTGTAGGTGCCGGGTTCGAGGCCGCTGTCGATGCAGGTGACGGCGGTGAGCGGGGAGGCGCAGGTCCCATTGGCGCCTTTGCCGTCACGGCTGACCGAGTAGGTGACGGTTCCCGGCCCCGGAGGGGTGATTGCGCCCCAGCTCAGCGCGACGGTCCCTCCGGCGGCTGGGGTAGCGGTGACGATCGTCGGCTTGGCGAGCTGTGAGATGCCCGTTGGGGTGCTTTCACCGGTACCCGTCGTGGTGAAGTAGGCGATGGCGGTGCCTGCCGCGGCTATGGTCAGCACGGCGAAGGCCACGATCCCAGCGATGCTGTGTGGGAGCAGCCGTCTCATCCTCGGGCGGTCCCGGAGAAGGCCAGCGGGAAGTGGGCGCCCTGGCAGGCGTCCTGGTCATGCGGCAGGTCACGCAGCTGGATCGCCGGCGGCGAGACGCCCGGTGCCGGCAAGGTCACCGATCCGTTCGCCGGAACCTTGAGCGGCGCTGCGCTCGAGGCGCTCGATTCGATCAGCGTCAGGTTCTCGGCGCCGGCGCACCCCTGCGGGTCGGCGGTCGGTGCGGCGCGCAGGCCGGTAACGAAGATCGGCACCGGATTGGGGTTGGCGATCGTCACCGGCAGCGCCACGGGAGGAGCGCCGGGGTACAGGGCGCCGAGGCCCGAGAGCTGCGGCACGATCGAGAAGCCCTTCGGTTCGAGCACCCGCCAGCGAAAGCGAGCTGCCACGCCGGGCCGGCCGGCGCCGAACGCCGCCCGCACCGAGAAGACGTGGTCGCCGATCGCAAGCCCCTTGAAGACGACCGGAGACCGGCAGGCCTTCCAACCCCTGCCGTCGAGGCGGCACCCGAAGCGCGGGCTTCGCCCGCGGGCCGTGAAGGCAAATCTTGCGCTGGTCGAGGTCGCCATCTTGTTCGGGTGCTGGGCGATCGACGGGCGCGGCGACTGCGTGCCGCTCGGCCGGTGCTCCGGTCCAGGGAGAGCACCGGCGGGCCTGCCGGGCACCGCGGCGTAGGCCACCGCGCCGAGGCAGCCGACCGCGGTGACGAGCAGGACAAGCGTCCTCGGGACGGTCCCGCTGCGCCTGGTGGTGCGGCGATACGGCATCTCGCGGCTATCCGTTCGATCGACTCCGTCTCCCTTCGCCGCTCTAGTTGTTGGTCAGGTGCAGCGTCAGGGTCGCGCCCTGGCAGGCGTCCTGGTTGACCCCGGTTTCGTTCATCGCCAGCGTTCCGGTGGCGGCCACGCTCTGGCCGTTGCCCGGGGTGACGACCTGGTTGACGGGGACCGCCGCCATCGTGAAGTCCGGGTTGCCGCCGCTGATCGTGGTGCTGCAGCCCGAGTGAGCCCCATCGACGGAGATGCTCGCGAGGCTGACGGTGCCGACCCGCTGGACGCCGGAGGACGGGTTGTCGACGGTGAACGTCACCGGCGAGGAGGAGCCCGGGTAGAGGTTCGACGAGATCGTCGCGTGAAGCGTCACCGGCGAGCTCGATCCAGCCGTGGCCGTGCCCGTTCCCGAGCCGGTTGACGTGAAGTAGGCGAGGGCTATTCCCGCCACCGCGAGCGCACAGGTACAGCCGAGCGCCACGAGGACTCTCTTTGAATTAGTCCAACTCATCGTTTTCTTCTCCTCTTTGAGCGACATTGAACGAAGTCCGGTTTTCTGGACGCAAAGGCATCGACGGGCGGTGAGAAAATTCTTAGGACTGCAAGGGCAGACAGGTTTTTTGCACGTTGTCCATCGCGTACAAGAGGGCCGGGAGCTAGCCTTCCGGTGGCCGCGGTTGCATTCGCCGCGACGACCACCAAGATGGCTGGGCGAGTGGACACCGATATGAGGGCAGTGCGCGCGGTCGTGCGCGGTGAGGTGCAGGGCGTCGGCTTCCGGGACGCAACGCGGAGGCTGGCCCACCGGCTGGGTGCGATGGGCTGGGTTCGCAACGGCGAGGACGGCTGCGTGCTCGTCCACGCCGAGGGGCCCCAGCCGGCGGTCGAGGGGCTCGTCGCTTTCCTGCGCGAGGGGTCGGCGTCCGCGCGGGTCGCCGAGGTGGCGGTCGAGAGCGCGAAGGTCGAGGGTCACGAGCAGTTCGCTATCCGTGGCGTCAGCGCCGGCGCCTTCGTCGTCCAGGAGCATGCGGCGACCGCCCACCACTTCGACCTGCGCCTGGAGGTCGACGGGGCGATGCGCTCCTGGGCGGTGCCGAAGGGCCCCTCGATGGACCCCGCCGTCAAGCGACTCGCGGTCCAGGTCGAGGACCACGAGATCGCCCACAACAGCTTCGAGGGCCCGACCGAGGGCGGCGCGGTGCTCGTCTGGGATCGGGGCCGCTACGAGCAGGGTGGCAGGGTCGCCTGGCCCGAGGCGCTCGAGCGCGGCCACGCCGTCTTCGTCCTGCACGGCGAGAAGCTGCGCGGCGGCTTCGCCCTGCAGCGCACCCGCCCCGGCGAGAAGCCGCAGTGGCTGCTGATCAAGCGCCGCGACGAGGAGGCGCGCCCTGGCTCGGACGTGGTCGCCGAGCATCCGGAGTCGGTGATCGGCGGCAACGAATGAGCCGCCGATCGCGCGCATCCGACATTGACCACAGTGGGGTGGGGTCAAAGTCGGATGCGGTCCGCACTCGGTGATCGGCGGCGGCACGCTCGACGAGCTTCGCTCTGCTCAAGCTTTCCACTGCCGGGTCGATGAGGACGAATGCCGACTTCCCACGCTGCCCCCACCGTCCTGCGAAATCGCTTGGCCCTGGCGCTGACCGCTCTGGCGGTGGCGGCTCTCGCCGGGCCGGCCGTGGCAGCCGCCGCTCCGGCGCCCGCGGTCCTCACCTTCAGGACCGCTGTGGTGGGCGCTCCCGGCAATCCCTCGGTCGGCATCGTTCCCTTCACCGACGCCATCTATCGGTCCTGCGCCGAAGCCGAAGGGATCAAGCCTCCCTGTCAGGAAGTCGGCGGGGTCGGCTACCGCTACGGCATCGGCCGGCTCGAGGTCACCGTCGCCCAGTACGTGGCGTTCCTGAACACGGTCGACCCGGCGGGCCGCAACCGGCACAAGCTCTACAGCGCCAACGAGAGCTCCTCGGAATGGCCCAAGTACGGGCAGATCGACTTCGCCGCCGGCGCCGCCGCGGGCCACCACTACTCGGTCGCCTCGCCGGAATGGGCCGACAAGCCCTACGGCTTCGCCAACTTCCTGCGCGCCGCGCGCTTCGACAACGCGCTCTACAACGGCCGCCTGCTGTCCAAGCGGGCGAGCGCCAACGCGGGCTTTCGCTACGTCACCTACCGCGTTCGTCTCTCCAGGCAGACCGAGCAGGGCATGTACGACATGAAGGTCCGGGCGATGACCCGCACCCACAAGTCCGGCTTCGTCATCCCCAGCCAGAACGAGTGGATCAAGGCCGCCTACTACGACCCCAGAGGCGGCGGTAAGTACTCCTACTGGAAGTACCCGACCAACGAAGGCGTGTTCGGAGAGGAAGCCGAAGCGCCCTCCCCGACCACGCTCGATCCAATGACCGGCGATGTCACCAACGCCTCGACCGGGCCGTTGGCGACCTTCCACGCCGAAGGGAAACCGGCGCCGAGCTGGTGCCCGTCGGCCTTCAGCGCCGAAACCTGCGCGACGAGGAACCCGCTCGGGCTTGACCCGACCGCCTACGCCAAGGCCTACCAGGGCAGCCTCAGCACGGTCGGCCAGGCGAAGACGACCTCGCCGTGGGGGACTCTCGACCAGGGCGGCAACGCGGTCGAGTGGACCGACACGATCACGCCGCCGCCGACCGGCCGCAGCGGCGCCCACGGCCGGGTCTGGCGACGGCTGCACGGCGGCATCGCCAACGCCCCCGTCTACCAGCTCTGGCTCTCGGCGGTCGGGCTGCAGCCGCAGGACAACAGCTTCTTCACCGCCACCTACCCGTGGCTGGGGATCAGGATCGGCGTGCTGGGCAATCTGAAGCCGGGCAAGCGCTGATTGGCGTTGTCCGCGGCGGCGATTACGCTCGCCACGGATGCGCCTCTCGATTCGAAGTCCGCGCCTCGCTCCGGCCGCGCTGGCAACCCTCGCTCTCGCCACGGCGGCGCTGCCGGCAAGCGCCTCCGCCGCGGCGCCGTCAGCGCCGCGACATCACCGGGCGAGGGCCGGGACGTTGACCCAGCTGCCGGGCACCGGCGGCTGTCTGGTCGATCGGTCCAAGCCCTCGGGCACCTGCGGGAAGGCTCGGGCGCTCAAGGGCCCCGGCCCGTTCATGGGCTCGCGGGCGATCGCCCTCAGCCCGGACGGCAAGAACGTCTACGTCGCCTCCTCGGCGAGCAACGCGATCGCGATCTTCCGGCGCAACCCGCGCACCGGCAAGCTGGCCCAGTCAAAGGGCGCGGCTGGCTGCATCGCCGTCAAAGGCGCCGGCGGTTGCGCGACCGCGGTCGCGCTCGACGGCCCGAACTCGGTCGCGGTCAGCCCCGACGGCCTCGACGTCTACGCGACCTCGCGAAACAGCAACTCGATCGGTGTCTTTCGCCGCGACCCGTCGAGTGGCGCGCTCACCCAGCTCCCCGCCGCCGCCGGCTGCATCTCGGGGCTGCCGGTCCCCGTCTGCGCCGCCGGGCGTGCCCTGGTCGGCCCGGACGTCGTCGTGATCAGCCCCGACGGTGCGAACGTCTACGTCGGCTCCTTCTTCGGCAACGCGGTTGCGGTGTTCGACCGCGACCAGGCAAGCGGCGCGCTCACCCAGCCGGGCGATAGCACCGGCTGCATCGCCGAAGCGATCGGCGGCTGCGCCCACGGCATCGCCCTCGGCGCGCCCGAGGGGATGGCGATCAGCGGCGACGGAGCGAGCGTCTACGTCGCCTCGGCCCTCTCCAGCGCGGTCGCCGTGCTGGTCCGCAACCAGGTCAGCGGCACTCTTACCCAGGCCTCCGACGGCAGCGGCTGCATCGTCGACAGCGCGCTGAGCGGCTGCACCACCGGGGTCGAGCTGAGCGGCGCCAACGCGGTCGCGTTCAACCCGGGCGGCGGCGTCTACGTGACCTCGCTGTTCAGCAACAGCGTCACCTCGTTCACTCGCTCGAAGTCGTCGGGGGTCCTCACTCAGCTGCCCGGGACGTCCGCCTGCCTCGTCTACCTGCGCGCCGTCGGCTGCTCGTTCGGCCGGGCGCTGATCGCCCCGGAGGGACTTGCCATCTCACCGGAAGGGATGAACGCCTACGCGGCCGCGTTCAAGACAGGCGCGATCGACGTCTTCGACCGCGACAAGAGCTCCGGCGCAGTGACTCAGCTGCCGGGCGCGCCGGGCTGCCTGGCGCCCCGCTCGGTCCCCGGTTGCACCCGTGCCCGGGCGCTGCGCGGCGCCGGCTCGATCGCGCTCAGCCCCGACGGCCGCTATCTCTATTCGACCTCGTTCGGCAGCAACGCCGTCGACGTCTTCCGGAGGAGCCAATGAGCGAGTCGGACGAGCGCAGGGACGGACTGACCCGCAAGCAGCTGCTCGGCACCGGGGCGACCGCCGCCTCGGCGCTGCTGCTCTCGCAGGGCGCCGGCATCGAGCAGGCGCTCGCGGCCGCGAAAGGCAAGCGCCGCGACGTCGCCGGGATGAACGTCATCCTCTTCCTCACCGACCAGGAGCGGGCGATCCAGCACTTCCCGCCCAACTGGCTGCGCCAGAACCTGCCGGGGATGCGGCGGCTGCGCCAGCACGGGCTCAGCTTCGAACGCGCCTTCACCAACGCCTGCATGTGCTCTCCCGCGCGCTCGACCCTGATGAGCGGCTACTTCCCCGCCCAGCACGGGGTCAAGTACACGCTCGAGGAAGACATGCCGGCCGAACAGGGCTACCCCCAGGTCGATTTGCCGGTCGAATTGAAGAACCTCGCCACGGTGATGAAAGCGGCCGGCTACAACGTCGTCTACAAGGGCAAGTGGCATTGCGCGAAGCCGGCGACGCCGGAAGACGCCAAGCCCTCCGACCTCGAAAAGTACGGCTTCTACCGCTGGAACCCGCCCGACGCCGGCGCCAACCAGAGCGTCCCCGAGGCCGGCGGCGGCTTCGTCGACAACGACGGCCGCTTCGTCGACTCGGTCGGCAACGTCGCGGAAGGGACCGAGGGGGTCCTGCAGTACCTGGACGGGGCGGCGGAGGAACAGCAGCCCTTCTTCATGGTGATCTCGCTGGTCAACCCCCACGACGTCCTTTTCTACCCGAGCAAAACCTTCACCGAAGCCGGCTATGACGAATCGTGGCTCGACGGCAGCATCCGGCCGCCGGCGACCGACGAAGAAGACCTCTCGACCAAGCCCACGGTCCAAAAAGAATTCCTCAGGATCTTCAACCTCACCGGGAAGCCGAAAAGCGAGGCGGAAAAGCGCGCCTACCTGAACTACTACGGCAACCTGATGCGCTCCTCCGACAGCTACCTGGTCAACGTCCTCGACAAGCTCGAACAGCACGGCCTCTACGAGAAAACCCTGATCGTCCGCACCGCCGACCACGGTGAGATGGGCCTCACCCACGGCGGACTGCGGCAGAAGAACTTCAACTTCTACGAGGAGGCGACGCGGGTGCCGCTCGTCTACTCGAATCCGAAGCTGTTCCCGAAGCCGACCCAGACCGACGCCCTGGTCTCCCACGTCGACTTCCTGCCGACCCTGGCCAGCCTCGCGGCGGCGCCGAAGAGCGCCCGCGCCAACTGGCAGGGGCGCGACTACTCGAAGCTGGTCCTCGACCCGTCCTCGAAGGGCAGCGTCCAGGACTACGTGGTCTTCACCTACGACGACTTCCAGTCAGGCCAGAAGAGCCCGCCCTACCCGAAACCCCCCACCCCCATCGTCAGCATCCGCGAAGGCCGCTGGAAGCTGGCCAGGTACTACGACGTCGAAGGCAAAAAGCCGCCGCAGTGGGAGATGTACGACCTGAAGACGGACCCGCTGGAGAAAACGAACCTCGCCTTCAGCGGCCACAAACGCACCCCCAGGCAAGAGGAAGAGCTCAAACGCCTCAAACGCAAGCTCGCCCAGGTGGAAAGGACCCGCCTGAAGCCGCTGTAGCGAGGCGAGGCGCCGGTCCGTGATAGGTTCGATCGGAATCGTGAAAGAAGTCAGTTCGCTTCGACGCAGAAAGGGCCGGTCAGGTCGGAGATCCGCGGTGTCGGTCTTCTCCCTGGTTGTCTGCGGAGCCCTGCCGTGCGCTGCCCAAGCGTCGATCGTCGTCGGCAGCGATCTCAGCGAGGCGGCCGCGGCGCCGAGCCAGGCGAGCAGCTGCGCCAAAGCGCCCGCTCCGTGCACGAGCATGCTGGCCGGCGTCAAGAAAGGCAACGCCTACCTTGCCGTCTCGCCCGCGAACGGCACCGTCACCGCCTTCGACATCAAGAGCGGTGGGCCGGGCACCGCCACCTTCCGGCTGGTGTGGTTCGACGCCGCGATCGCGGCCAAAGTGCTCCTTGCCATCGGTGACGGGACCGGCCCCACGGTGAATCTTCCGGGCCCGGGCACCTACGAATTCCCGGTCGACCTGCCGATCAAAGCGGGCGACCACGTCGGCCTCGACTCCTCGCAGTCGACCGCCTACGGCGCCTGCCAGATGGGCGCCTACTCCTACGCCTTCGAACCTCCCCTTGTCGACGCAGAGTCGGCGGTGCCGCAGACGACCGGGAGTTGCGAGCTGCTCGTCAACGCGGTGGTGGAGCCGAGCGCCACGGTCGTCTTCGGCAAAGGCACGGTCGCCAGGGCCACGGGCAAGGCAAAGCTCGCCCTCAAGCTTCCCGGTCCCGGCAAGCTCGTCCTGCGGGGCAAAGGCATCAAGAAGGTCTCACGGAAGATCGGGCGGGCGGGGCCCCTGAGCCTGCCGCTCAAGATCAGCGCCAAAGATCGGAAGAAGTTCGAGAACGGTGGGGGCCTGAAGCTCGAGCTCTCGGCGACCTTCTCTCCGACCGGCGGCAGCAGTGCCACCCAGACGGCGACGGTCGGCTTTCACCTCACCGGCACGGCCACGGCCAGCGCGCGTCCGCACCGGCAGGGCATCCACATCGCCGTGCTCGGCTGCGTCACCGGCAACCGCGAAGTCGCCAACCGCCGCGGTTGCGGGACGGTTCCGGCGACGAGCCAGGAAGACGTGGAGTCGCCGCTGGCCGGAGCGGTGGCGCTCCTGCCCGGTACCGAAGGGAGCTCGCTCTACGCGGTCGGCAACTTCAACAGCGCGGTCACCCGGCTCGCGCTCGGCCCTGGGGCGGGTTCGATCGCCTACGGCGCCTGCCTGACCGGCAACAGCTTTCTGCGCCAATGCACGAACATCCCCGGCGCGGCGGCCAATGCCGTCGGCTCGCCGGTGTCGTCGCCGACCGGCGCCGCGATCAGCCCCGACAGCCACTCGCTCTACGTGACCAGCGGCGATTTCCACAGCGCCACGGTGGCCTGGTTCAGCCGCGATCCCGCCGGCGGAGAACTCACCTACGCAGGCTGCCTGACCGGCGATCAGAGCGCCGGTCCGGGCGGCACGGGCTCCTGCCCGCTGATCCCGAACGCGACCAAAGAAGGCTACGGATCGGGACTCGACGAGCCCAGCGGAGTCACGATCAGCGCCGACGGAAGCCACGTCTACGTGACGGCGGGCCTCGACCAGAGCGTCGCGGTCTTCGTCCGCAACCCGGCGACGAGCGGGCTGGAATTCAAGCAGTGCCTGAGCAGCAACCGGCAGGCCGAGCAATGCACCCAGGTGCACGGGGGTAACGATGTGCTCGACGAAGTCTCGGCACCGCTGATCTCTGCCGACGGCAAGTTCCTCTACACCGCCGCGCACCGGGCGGGGACGGTCGACAGCTTCGCGATCGACGGCTCGGGCGGGCTTCGCTACCTCGGCTGCGTCACCGGCATCGAAAGCTCGAGCCTGTGCGGGCGCGGCAACGGCGCAGCGGTCGGTCCCTACACGCTCCAGGCCCCGAACGGCCTGATGGAAAGCCCGGACCGGCGGTTCGTCTACGTCAGCACCAGCTACGGGTCGATCGTCGTCCTCGCCCGCAACCAGACGTCCGGCAAGCTCTCCTTCTCGAGCTGCATCAGCGGCTTCACCAGCGACCGGCGGCATTGCACCCTGGTCCCCAAACCGAGGCGGCTGGCCACCGGCTCGCCGCTGTACGGGGTGCACACTCCGATCCTCAGCCGCAACGGCAAGGTGCTCTTCACTGCCGTACGCGGCGAGGACGGCGTCACCGAGCTGCGCCGCAATCCGCGCACCGGGGCGCTGACGTTCCTCGGCTGCGTGACAGGCAACGTGAGCCTCAGCACCGCCGGCCACGGCGTATGCACGAAGCTCCCCTTCGCGACTCGCAACGGCGAGGCCAGCGGCTTCCTGAAGATGGCCGTGCTGGCTCGCGGCCCCGGCAACCTGCTCTACGCCGCAGCGCCGCGCGACTCGACGGTCTCGGTCCTGCGCCCGTCGTCATCCGGCGGCTGAGCCAACGTTCACCGAGCCTGCTTACTAATCACTATTTGGTAACACCACAGCGACTGCCTGATAACAGCTTCCGGCAGCCTCGACCGTAGCTTCCCTGCACACGGAAGTTACCCGCGGAGCACCGGGTGCTCCGCCTCGCAAACTCGACGTGTGAGCGTGGGCCGCTTGCTTTGACGGCGAGCAACGGCGCTCGCGCGTGCATCGATATCGGAGGTGGACATGATGGCGATGGACATCGCGCGCAGGGCATTCTCCAGCCGGATCGCCCGCGGGTTGCGCAACCGGGTGGCCAGAGGCTACGGGTCGCGTGCCCTTGCCGCGGCTCTCGTGCTGCTCGCGGTCACGGCGGCCGCGGCATCGGCGGGCTTCGGCCCGTTTGGAACCGACCAGGTCGGCCAGCAGGTCGGCGATCGCGTTCTGCTGCCGTCGAACCAGTGGGTCTCGCCGGTCGGCAACCGGATCCCGATCCAAGACGGCCGGCTCGTATCGAGCACGCTGAGTCCCGATGGGACGAAGCTCGCCGCGCTCACCTGGAGAGACTTCACCGGCTTCCTGACGATCATCGACGTCAAGACGGGCAAAGTCGTCCAGCAGATCGGCACCGGCAAGTCCGGCGATCCCGCGCTCGGCGACGGAACCGTTGGACCGGACGGGCCCTACTACTCCCCCGACGGAAAGACGCTCTGGCTTCCCCAGTCGGCGGACCTGATGCGCTTCACCGTCGATCCCGATGGGACCGTCTCCTCGCCGGTGACGATCAAACTCAAGGGCCCCCATGGCGACGCACTGCCGGCTGGGATGGCGCTCTCCGCCGACGGAAGCAAGCTCTACGTCGCGCTCAACGGCAGCAACACGCTCGGCGTCATCGACACCGCCACCAACCAGCTGGTCAAGGAAATCCCGGTAGGCAACGCGCCTCGGCAGGTGGCGATCGACGGCAACGAGGCCTTCGTCTCCAACGAGGGCGGTCGTCCCACGACCGGCAGCGACTTCACCAACAGCTCCGACGGAACCCCGATCGTCGCAAACCCCTCGACCGGTGGCTCTATCACCGGCACCGTGTCGGTGGTCGACCTGGGCAGCGAGACGCAGACCGACTCGATTCCGGTCGGGCTCGAGCCGACGGCCCTGTACCTGCACGGCGGGGCGCTGTTCGTCGCGAACTCCAACGACGACAGCGTCTCGATCGTCGACACAAGCTCGAAGCGCGTTACTCAGACCTTCGATGTCAACCCGGTTCCAGGCGCCTCGGTGGGGAGCTATCCCAACGCGATCACGATGCCCGACCCGAACCACGTGCTGATCAGCATCGGGCGCGACAACGCGATTGCCGACTACAGCTACAGCGGGCCCGGCTCACCCCTTCACCTGGAGGGCCTGCTGCCCACCGACTGGTATCCGGTCCAGGTGCAGTTCGACAGCGCGCTGGGCGGTCAGATCGTGGTCACCAACGACAAGGGGATCGGGGCCCGCGGACCTGACTCGACGATCAACAAGGGCCCGCAGACCAACCCCGCAACCGGGCATAACACCTATGACGACACAGGCACGGTGACGACGTTCGCGCTTCCCGAAGAAAGCCAGCTGCCACAGTACACGCACACCGTGTTCGCGGACAATGCATGGGATTCGCCCGGCCGGCTCGCAAGCGCGGCGGCAGGTGCCGATTCGGCGGTTCCGAACCGGCTCGGCGGGGGCTCCCCGATCAAGCACGTCTTCGTGGTCGTCAAGGAGAACCGCACCTACGACCAGGTGCTCGGCGATCTGCCCGACGGTAACGGCGATCCCTCCCTTGCTCAGTTCGGTCACGCGATCACCCCCAACCAGCACGCGCTGGCCGAACAGTTCGGGACGTTCGACAACTTCTACGACGAGGGAACGCTCTCGGCCGACGGTCACAACTGGATCGTCCAGGCTGACGCCAACGACTACGTCGAGAAGGAGTTCGGTGCCTTCTACCGCTCATATCCGGCTGAAGGCGGCGATGCGCTCGCCTACCAGCGCGACGGCTTCCTCTGGAACGCGGCCCAGCGAGCCGGAGACAGCGTCGCCGACTTCGGCGAGTACGCGTTCTTCTTCAACGTGCCGTCGAGCGGAGCTCCCAGCTGGGCCGACTGGTACAGGGATTCCCAGATCCTCGAGGGGAAGGAAAGCGGCCCGCTGCCGGTGCCGATCGACAAGTACCAGACCTACTCGGACATCCCCTCGCTGAACGCGATCATCGACAGGGCATACCCGCGGTTCAACCTCGACGTGCCCGACCAGTACCGGGTGGACATCTGGGAAAGGGCGTTCCACAAAGCCGAGCAGACCGGCAACCTCGCCAACCTCAACCTGCTCTGGCTGCCCGACGACCACACCTCAGGGCTCAACTCGGGCGATCCCTACCCGGTCGCCCAGGTCGCCGACAACGACCTCGCCCTGGGGCGAATCGTGCAGGACATCTCGCACAGCCGCTTCTGGAAGAGCTCGGCGATCTTCGTGCTGGAGGACGATCCCCAGAACGGCGTCGATCACGTCGACGGCCATCGCAGCGTGCTCTGGGCGATCAGCCCCTACTCGCGCCGCGGCGCCGTCAACGACCGCTATTACTCGCAGATCAACGTCGTGCGCACGGTCGAGCAGATCCTCGGCATCCAGCCGATGAACCAGGAGGACGGCACAGCCGAACCGATGTACGACGCGTTCACGAACCGACCGGACTTCCAGCCCTATGGGGCGCTGCCCAACCAGGTGCCTCTGACGCTTGGAGTGCCGAGCCTGTCCCCGGCGGCAGCAAGCTCGTCTCGGGTTCGCCACCTGGTTCACGTGCCGGCCTCAGAGCGGGCGGTCTACCGGCAGTGGGTGGCGTGGAGCGCGCACCAGCGCTTCACCGGTCGCCGTGCCGAGGAGGACGCTGCAAATCCCGAGCAGCTGAACCGGCTCGATTGGTACTCGGCCACCGGCTGGCGGCGGCCCTATCCCGGGGAACTCAGGATCCTGGCTCCGGGCCAGGTTCCCGGCCGGCATCGTCCGTCGATCGATATCGGCGACGGCTGAGCAGGCAGAGCGCACCGGTCCCGCCTCCTCCGCGCAGGATGGGAGGCGGGACCAGGAAAGCGTCCGAGGGTCGGGGCGCATCGTGCTGGGACGAGCTAACTTCGAGCCAGCTCGCGGTCGATGATCTCGCCGAGCGCGTCGTTGACGCCGTCGGCGGGGATGCTGGAGATCTGAGCCGCCGCCGCGGCGCCGCGGACGTTTTCGGCCGCCCGCAGAGCGTGCCAGTGCGAGGCGAATGACTCGCCGGCGGTGGCCACGGTGCGTCCGTCGGTACCGAGCAGGCGCCAGCGCCACTTTCCAACCAGGTCTTCGTATGCGTCGAATTGGGGCATCTCATCTCCTAATCTCTGATGGGAACATATGTTCGCATACGCTGCGGCGGCAAATGCGGGGGCGTCCCGGGGCCGCTGTCAGCCCGCTCCTAAGATCGGTGGGGATGGCAGCGATTCTCGAGCGCCTCGGCGTCCAGGCCCCAATCGTCCAGGCGGGCATGGGCGGTGGGCTGAGCCGGCACGAGCTGGCTGCCGCCGTCTCGGAGGCGGGCGGGCTGGGGACGATCGCGGTCAACGGCGCGGCCGCGATCGAACGGCAGCTGGCCGCCGCCAGGGAGCTGACCGCGGCGCCGATCGCGGTCAATCTGCTGCTGCCGTTCGCCCGGCGCAGCTGGTTCGAGGCAGCCGCCGGAGCCGACGCGGTGGTCACCTTCTGGGGTACTCCGCGGCGGCGGACTCCCGGCGTCTGGATGCATCAGTGCGGGTCGGTGGCGGAGGCGCGCTCGGCGCATGCCGCCGGGGCCGACGCGATCGTCGTCCAGGGCGTCGAGGCCGGCGGGCACGTGCGCGGCACGGCACCGGCGCTGGAGCTGCACGAGAAGGTCAGGACGGTCCTGCCCGCCGGCTATCCGACCCTGATCGCGGGGGGCATCGCCGAGCGCGGCGACGTCGAGCGCGCGCTGGAGGCAGGGGCGTGCGGCGCCGTCGCCGGGACGCGTTTCCTGCTCAGCGATGAGAGCCGTGCCCATCCCCTCTACAAGCAGCGTGCGCTGGAGGCCGCGGACACGGTCCTCACCGAGCTCTTCGGCTTCGGCTGGCCGGCGCCCCATCGCGTCGTCCGCAACGCCGCGACCGAGCGCCGGCTCGCCGGCGACGCCCGCGGCCCAAGGCTCAACCGCGCCCTGAACCGCCTCGCGGCGCCCGGCGCCCGCTTCATGCCCGGCGGTGCTCAGCTGCGCCTCGCCCGAGCCCAGCGCCCCGGCAGCCGCCTGCTCACTCCGATCGGGGCTACCGAGGACGGGCCGGCCAACCTGGTCGAGGCCGGGCCCCTCTACGCGGGGGAGACGGTCGCGCGCATCGGCGAGGTCTGGCCCGCGGCCAAGATCGTCCGCGCCCTGATGCCCTGAACCGATGAGAGGTTGACGCGATGAGGATGGCGCGCCTTCTATAGCGGACACACGAATTTGGACATAACGGTCATACGAGCTCTACACTGAGGCCTATGCCTAGGGGCACGGGAACGCTGCAGGTGCTCGCCGGAGAATTGCGAGTGGATGAGCGAAGCCTGCGCCGGGCGGTTGAGGTTGGCGCCTTGAGGGGCAGGCGCCCAAGCCCGCGGCGCTTCGAGATCGACGAGGGCGAGATGGAGTACCTGCTCGACCACTGGCCGGTTCTCTCGGGACTTCGGATGGCTTTGCGGACTGAGCCGAATGTTCGAACGGCTGTCCTGTTCGGCTCCGTTGCTCGAGGTGCCGAGACCGAGCATTCCGATATTGATCTTCTCATCGAGCTCGACAACGACTCGATCGCGGATGTCGCGCAGCTAGAGGCCCGGCTCGAGTATGGCCTTGGGCGCCAGGTTCAGGTGGTTCGGTGGTCAGAGGCCAGAACCAAGGCCCCCTTCCTCTACACAGTCCTGCAGGAGGGTCGACCCGTGCTTGATCGCGATGGTACCTGGAAGAAGATCGGCAATCGGCGTCACCAGCTGAAGCGACAAGCTGAGGCGAGACGAACCGAACAGAGTCGGACGGCCAGAGCCGCGCTTGACTCCTTGGGGGACTCGAGCAGTTGAGCGAGGGCGGAGAAAGCCAAGCTCGGTCAGAGCAGGCGTCTGTAACGGAAGTCGAGCGCGACTCCTGGCTCGATGAGGCGCGTACGGCATTGGAAGACCTCCAGGAACAAGCCGCGAGCCTTCGTCACGGGATGGGGTTGTTCCCGCCGGACTTCGACAAGGCGGATTGGCGAAACGCATTTGACGCTCCTGTCCCAGAGCGAAACCAATGCGACACGGCGCTCCTAGCGTTTCTCGTCGGCGTCGGCGAGTTCAACACGACGGTCCAAACTGGGGCCGTTCTTGACGGTCTGATCAATCCGTCGCTGAAGAAGACACAGGCTCCGACCCACTACAAGGCTCTTGAAAAGGCAGGAGTCATTCACCCCGTCGAGAGGCGGGTCCTGACCACGATTAACCGCACTCGCAACGGCGTTGCGCACGTCTATGGCGAAGTAACCGCAGACGAGGTGCATTGGGCGATTGAGGAATTCGAGGCGCTTCTCAACAGCGACCTGCCGGAGCGCATCAAGGACTGGCTTATCGGCTTGGGTCTTTAATTAGAGCTCAGCTGCCGGACGGCGCGCAGCCGGTGCCGCCGACGAGCATTCCGGAGCCGAGGTGGGCGCCGAGGACCGGGCCCACCTGGGTGCAGAAGAGGGGCTTGCCGCCGAGGATCTCGGTGCCCTGGGACACCAGCGCTTCGGCGTCGCCAAGCGACTGGGCGTGCT
The DNA here is from genome assembly GCA_036269215.1 of Solirubrobacterales bacterium. Taxonomy (GTDB): domain Bacteria; phylum Actinomycetota; class Thermoleophilia; order Solirubrobacterales; family 70-9; genus VRUE01. Next base: position 4,404 of record DATASN010000037.1, on the reverse strand, counting down.
GGACGAACCACTCGCCGGCGCCGCGGTCGCGCAGCTCGTGCAGGTAGCCGACCATCTGCTGCATCGCGCGCTTGCGGGTGCGGACGCGGCCGACCGGAGTGATTTCCGTGCCGAAGGTGAGGATCGGCTTGATTTTCAGCGCCGTGCCGACCAGGGCCTGGGCGGCGCCGATGCGGCCGCCGCGGCGCAGGTACTCGAGCGTGTCGAGGCAGAACCACATGTCGAGGCCCTCGCGGGCTCGGTGGATCGCATCGACCACCTCGTCCCGGGCCAAGCCCTGCTCGGCGGCGCGGGCGGCGGCGATGACCAGGCAGCCGAGCCCGCCGGCTCCGGTCTGCCCGTCGACCACCGCGACCCGCCCCGGGAGGCCCTTGCCGGCGACGACGCGGGCTGCCTCGGTTGCGCTCTCGCAGGTGCCGGAGAGGCCGCCGGCGATGTGCACCGAGACGACGTCGCGGCCGGCGCCGGCAAGCGGCTCGAAGACGGCGAGGAAGTCGCCCACCGAAGGCTGCGAGGTCGAAGGCAGGTCGTCGGAGCCGCGCAGCTTCGCGTAGAAGGAATCGAGGTCGTACTCGGCCTCGGGCTTGCGCTCGTCGCCCCAGCCCACGTAGAGGCTCACCTGCTCGATCCCCCAGCGCTCGATCAGCGCGTGAGGGAGGTAGGTGGTGCTATCGGTGACGACGGCGACGCCGCCGGCAGAGGGGCTCATTCGCCGGGCACTCTACGCCCGTCTGGGTTCGGGCGGGCTCGCCGACGGCCAACCGCTAGCTTTGGGTGGACCCTGGCAACGAGCTGACGAGATGGAGCGACATGGACGAGCCCGATCGGAGACGCGACGACGAGCAGCTGATCGAGGAAGAGGCCGAGGCTGCTGCCGCCGAGGCCGGGGAGATCGGGGGAGAGGCGCCGCGCGACAGCGACGACCCCGCCCAGCAGCCGCTGATCGAGTCCGGCGAGGGCGAGTCGGAGGGATTCGAGCTGGCCGAGAAGAAGCTCGAGGACATCGCAGAGCATGGCGACGAACACCGCTTTCCAGACCGCGACGTCCGGCCGGCCGAGGAGGCCGAGGGCGCCGAATCCGGCGAGGCCGACGAGGAGATCCACCCGGACGCTTGAGCCGGCGGCAGAGCGCGACTGGGCAGTTTGCTTCAATCATGCGACCAGAGAAAGGAGGTGGTCCTACTTTGAGTCACATGCTTCAGGGGACACTGGAGGTGCAGGGCCGCTAGGCGCCGCACGTTGTCTCGGCAGCCCGGCGGAATCCAACCCGGGCACCGGCGAGCAAAGGGAGACCGGGCGTTGTCCCACCCGGCCGTCGTTTCCGCGCTCGTTTCTTGCACTCTCGGCAAGGGCCGCCTCCGGGCGGCCCTTGCTCGTCCGGCGGCGCTTCTGCGCTGAGCGCTGTCAAGATCGACGTATGGGCGACTTCCTCTACGAGGGCCACAGGATCGAGTACAGCTCCTACGGGGAGGACGAGCGGGTGCTCGTGCTCGTCCACGGGCTGCTGATGAACCGGCGCATGTACGAGAAGCTGGGGCCGGCGCTGGCGCGGCGGGGCAACCGGGTGATCTGCGTCGACCTGCTCGGGCACGGGCAATCCGACCGGCCCGAGGACCTGCGGCTCTACTCGATGCCGCTGTTCGCCCGCCAGGTCGTAGCGCTGCTCGACCACCTGGAGTTGCCGTCCGCGATCGTCGGCGGCACCTCGTTGGGTGCCAACGTCGCCCTGGAGTTGGCGACGCGGGACCCGGAGCGGGTGCGGGGGCTCTTCATCGAGATGCCGGTGCTCGACAACGCCCTGCCGGCTGTGGCCGGCGCCTTCACTCCCGTCCTGCTCGGCCTGCGCGTCGGCCGCCCAGCCTTCGAGCTGGTCTCGCGGCTGACCTCCCTCGTGCCCCGCACCAATTACCTGGTCGACATCGGCCTCGACTGGGTGCGCCAGCGCCCGGGCCCCTCCGGCGCCGTCCTCGAGGGACTGCTGCTGGGAGAGACGGCGCCGCACCGCGAGCAGCGCCGGCAGATCAAGCAGCGGGCGCTGATCGTCGGTCACGCACGCGACCCCGTCCACCCTTTCAGCGATTCCGGCATGCTCGCCGAGGAGCTGGAGAACGCCCGCCTGGTTGTGGCGAACTCGATCCTCGAGTGGCGCTTCAGCCCGAAGCGGCTGAACGCCGAGCTGGCGTCATTTCTCGCCGAGGTCTGGGCGGGCGCAATCGACGAAGCCGCAGCGCCGGGTACTCCCGCGTACTGACGGAGCCGGATTACGAACGTTCGTCCTTTGGTACGCGCGGAGTTGCTACGATGCGCGGGAATTCTGGAGCGATCGATGAGATTGCGGGCTCGGGAGGAGCCCCGGGACTCTGAGGGAGGAGTCCCACCCATAGCGCACCAGTGCCTTAATCGGTCAAAGGGCCGGCCTTAAAAGCCGGAGATCCGGGTTCGAGCCCCGGCTGGTGCATCGGACCAACGAAACCGGTGACCGGCTATGGCGAACAATCTCTTTGACCAACTGGACGAGATCTCCAAGGGTGGCGAGCGGGAGCGCCCCCTCTGGGCGGCGCGCGCTCCCTACCAGCCCCAGGAGGGCTTCGACCTGATGCTGGTCCCGCGGGTCAAGGGCTGGCGGGAGGACGCCGACGCGATCGCGGCGCTGGAGCGGATCGAGGGCGAGCCCTGGGTCGAGGGCATCGACCGCGGCGGGCGCCAGGTTCAGGCACGGCTCTCCGGCGATTGGGTCGAAGCCACCGGCGCGGCCCTCACCTCGGGCGAGGCCGCCGGCTCGCCGCACGCGGACCTGGCCGCCGGCCGCCGCTTCGCGCTTAACTTCTGGGACGCCAACTCGACCAAGGCCCTGCACATCGGCCACCTGCGCAACCTGGCGCTCGGCAACGCGCTCGGCTCGGCGCTGACCGAGGCCGGCGGCAGGGTCGAGCGGCGCAGCATCATCTGCGACGTCGGCCGCAGCATGGGCGAGGCGATGGCCGGCGTGGTGGCGAGCGGTCGCCACGCCAAGTCCTCGCCCGGCGGGGGCGAGAAGAGCGATCACTTCGTCGGTGCCTGCTACGCCGAGTACGTCAAGACCGGGCCCTCGCTGACCGGGCGCGACGACAACCCGGCGACCTCGCTGAGTCGCGAGGTCGACGTCCACCACGACAGCGCCGACGACCTGCTGCAGCGCGTCCTCGACGGCGATCAGGACGCGATCGAGCTTTGGTCGAAGACCCGCGCCTGGGTGATCTCGGGTCAGCGCAAGACGCTCGCCCGGCTTGGCATCTCCTTCGACCGGGTCTTCTTCGAGTCCGACTTCCTGCCCGAGGTCGCAGAGCTGTCGAACCTCGGGCTCGAGCACGGGATGCTGCAGCGCCGCCCCGACGGCGCCGTGATCTACCTCACCGACCGCGAGGAGCTGGAGGAAATGCCGCTGCTGCGCGCCGACGGCCTGCCGACCCAGCACATGCGGGCGCTCGCCTACTGGATGGCGGCGCCGGGCCTCGAGGGCACGACCTCGATTCAGGTCTGCGGACTCGAGTGGGTCGCCCACGTCACCTGCCGGCGCCAGCTGATGGACGCGATGATGGAGAAGGGCGCCGGCGCCGAGATCAACCATCCCGCCCACGACGTCTTCCACGGGATGGTCTCCAAACAGAGCGAGTCGGTCTCGTCCAGCAAGCGCAACGCGCTGCTGATCGACGAGCTGGCCGAGTGGATCGACGCCGCGATGGAGGCCGAGGAGGAGCGCGCCGGGGTGCGCCGGCGCCACCCGGCCGCCGAAGCGATCGTGCCCCAGGTGGCGCTCGGCTACTTCCTCATGCACACCAACACCAAACCGCTCGATTTCGAGCCGGAGAAGCTGCTGCGCTCCGAGCAGAGCCTCGGCTGGGACCTGGCCCGCGCCCGCGCCCACAACGGCAACGGCTCCGGCGCCGCGGCGGCCGAGCCGGCGCAGGACCCCGACTACCGCTTCGCCGTCGTGCAGTCGGAGATGTACCGGCGCCACCTGCAGCAGGCGGTCGAGCGGCTCGACGTCAGCCCGCTGGCCAAATACGTCGCTCACCTCTCGCGCTGGTACGTCGAGGAGGACCGCGAGCCGCACGTGCAGGAGGCGATCCAGGCGGCGCTGGCCCAGGGCGCCCGCGGCCTCGGATTGGAGGCGACGCGATGAGGACGCTGCTGGTCGACAACCACGACTCCTACACCTACAACGTCTTCCACCTGCTGGCGGGGGTCTCCGGCGAGGAGCCGATCGTGGTCGACAACGACGCGGTCTCCTGGCGGGCGCTGGAGCGCTGGGACTTCGACGCGATCGTGCTCTCGCCGGGGCCGGGGACGCCGGGGCGCTGGCACGACTTCTGCGTCTGCGACGACATCCTCCGCTACAGCGAGATCCCGGTGCTCGGCATCTGC
>DATASN010000036.1:0-23816 GCA_036269215.1 Solirubrobacterales bacterium | reverse complement strand
CTCGGGAGTGCCTATGTTCGCTTCGCTCACCAAACTGGAGCCGCTTCGCGGCTGAGAATCACCTTGCCGGGGGCCGCTTCGCGAGGCACTCCCGAGACCTTCCCCGGCACCTACGACAGGCGCACCTTCTCCTGCTTGAGGACAGCGCGGAGCCGGCCTTGCTCGTGGTCATACTCAGCGGCAGTGGCCGATCAGCTATTCGATACAGGCGGAACCGCCAAGTCCGAGGTTCCAGCTGCGGATGCGCCGTTGGCGGTGCGGATGCGGCCGCGGAGCCTCGACGAGCTCGTTGGTCAGGAGCATGTGCTCGCGCCGGGATCAGCGTTGCGGGTTGCCATTGAGTCCGGGCATCCTCATAGCTCGATTCTCTATGGGCCTCCGGGGGCTGGGAAGACGACTTTGGCTCGGATTGCCGCTGTCGGAGCGGAGGGGGCTTTTGAGGAGGAGTCGGCTGTCAATGCCGGGCGGGCTGAGATTCGGGCGGTTATCGAGCGGGCTCGGGAGCGGCGGGCGGGGAGCGGGCGGCCTACCGTGCTCTTTCTCGACGAGATCCATCGGTTCAACAAGGCGCAGCAGGATGCGTTGCTGCCGGCGGTTGAGGAGGGGCTGCTGACGCTGATCGGGGCTACGACGGAGAACCCTTACTTCGAGGTCAATTCAGCGTTGCTCTCGCGCTGTCAGATCTATGAGCTGCGGCCGCTGGAGCCTGGGGAGGTGGAGGAGCTATTGCGGCGGGCGCTGGCGGATCCGGAGCGCGGACTCGTCGATCCGCCGCCGGTCGAGGACGCGGCGCTGGCGATGCTGGCGCATCGCTCCGGAGGGGACGCTCGGGTGGCCCTTTCCGCGCTGGAGCGCGCTTCCGACTTTGACCACAGTGGAGGTGGGTCAAAGTCGGAAGCGATTGACGTGGCCGCGATCGAGGATGCGTTGCAGCGCAAGGCGCTTGACTACGACCGCCAGGGGGACCGCCACTACGACTTCGTCTCGGCCTGGATCAAGGCGACGCGCGGCTCCGACGTCGACGCCTCGCTCTACTACCTTGCGGTGATGCTGGAGGGCGGCGAGGACCCGCGCTTCATCGCCCGGCGCATGGTCATCCTCGCCTCCGAGGACATCGGCAACGCCGATCCGCAGGCGCTGCTCGTCGCCGACGCGGCGGCGCGTGCCGTGGACCGGGTAGGCCTTCCCGAGTGCGCCCTCAACCTCGCCCAGGCCGCCGTCTACCTGGCGCTGGCGCCGAAGTCCAACGCCTCCTACAGGGCGCTCTCCGCGGCCCGGGCCGAGGTGCGCGAGCACGGCGCCAAGACGCCACCCGACTACCTGCGTGACGCCCACTACCCCGGCGCCAAGACCCTCGGCCGCGGCGAGGGTTACCGCTACGCGCACGACGAGCCAGGCGGGGTCAGCGACCAGCAGCTGCTGCCGGAAGGGCTCGAGGGTCGTCGCTTCTACATGCCGACGGACCGGGGCTTCGAGGCCGAGCTGGGTCGGCGCCTCGAGGCTCTGCGAAAGCAGATCCGCGGCGCTTGATGCAACCGCAACTTCCTTGCGAGGCGGTGTTTTAAAGGTCGGCTTTCCAAGCTAGAGCCAGGGAGAGCCGACACACCCGCCGGAGGCCTGGACTGGGGGCCTCCGGCGGGGACCTAAACGGGAGTCAGGGGGGACGGTGACGGCGCCTGCGATGGCGCCATCACCGCGTGCTGACTCCTCTATCGTCCGTGCATGGCTTCGGAGAAGCTGCGACTCGGCGGGATGGCTTTGCGCAATGGCTTGCTTATTCATGGCCCTACGCATTGGGCTGCGGCTGTGCGCCGTCCTGACGGTTCCGTGGAAGTTGCCTCAGAGCCCAAACCGCAGCTTGCCCCGGGGCTGGCGGCGCGGCTGCCGGGATTGCGCGGGCCGCTGCGGTTGGCCGATGCGCTGGCGGTGCTGCCGATGGTGCGCCGGCGGATGCCGTCGGCGCGGCTGCCCTTCGAGGATCGGCGGGTCATCGCTGCGATCGCTGGGTCCCTGGTCGCTACCGCGGCGCTGCGCAGGCGATTCGGCAGCTCCGCCCTGCGCGAGGGGGCGGTGCAGGCGATCGGCGCGGCGCCCGCGATTGTCGCCCTGCTCGACCGCGACCTGGCCGCCTACCACGGGGTCGAGCACAAGGCGATCGCCGCCTACGAGCAGGGCGTCGACGATCCGGCCGGGGTGCCGAAGGAGCACGACCGCTGCGGCTCCAACCTGCTGGCGCCGATGATGCTGCTCTCCGCCGGCGGCACGGTGGCGCTCGAGCGTCTGGTCGACCGACCCAGCCCGGCCGCCCGCGCGGTTGTCGGCCTTGCCGGCGCCTCGATCGCGGTCGAGATGTTCGCCTGGAGCGACCGCCACCACGGTGACCCGCTGGCCGAGGCCTTCCATACGCCTGGGCGTGAGATCCAGCGCCTGATCGCGACCAAGGAGCCGACGCCGCAGCAGCTTGAGGTCGGCGTCGCCGCCCTGGCCGAGATCCTACGCGCCGAGAACGGCGCGTAGACTGCCGCCTCGTGTTCGGACGGATCGACCACATAGGCATCGCCGTGGAGGACATCGACGCGGGCATCGATCTCTACGAGAAGAGCTTCGAGATGGAGCTGGGCCACCGCGAGACGGTCGAGGAGCAGGGCGTCGAGGCGGTCCTGCTCGACGTCGGCGACGGCCACGTCGAGCTGCTGGCGCCGCTCGGACCGGAGACGCCGGTGGGCAAGTTCCTCGCTCGCAAGGGCCCGGGCCTGCACCACGTCGCCTATGCGGTCGATGACATCGACGCGACCCTGGAGAGCCTGGTGGCCGCCGGCATCGAGCTGATCGATAGCGAGGCGCGGGTAGGAATCCGCGATAGTCGCGTCGCCTTCCTGCACCCGCGCTCCACTGGGGGCGTATTGACCGAGATCGTCGAACCGGCAGTAGGAGGGCACTGATGGCTGAAGCGCAGCGAGTGGAGATCGGCTTCGAGGGTGGCCAGGTCGTCTCGGTGAGGCTCACCGACGACGAGCTGAAGGACCTGCGCAAGCAGCTCGAGAAGGGCGGCTGGCACGACGTCAAGACCGAGGACGGCACCCTCGCCATCTACCTCGGCAAGGTCTCTTTTCTGAGAATCGATTCGGGCGAGCACCGCGTCGGCTTCTCCCAGAAGACGTAGGCATCCGATGCGGATCAGGACGGCACTCGGGCTGACCGGCGCCGCGGTCCTCGGCGCCGCCCTCTGGTGGCGCAAGAATCCCTCGGCCTGCCCCTACGGCCAGCGCTTCTGGGTCGAAGCGCCGCACCCGATCATCACCCGCGACCGCCTCCGCTCGGTCCTCCGCCCCGAGCCGGGCGAGCGCATCCTCGAGATCGGCCCCGGCGTCGGCTACTACACGCTCGACATGGCCGAGTGGGTCGGTCCGGAGGGCAGGATCGAGATCTTCGACCTCCAGCAGGAGTTCCTCGACCACACAGCCGGCCGCGCCGCCGAGCGGGGCCTGACCAACGTGGTCCCAACCCAGGGCGATGCGACGGCCCTCCCCTACGAGGACGACTCGATGGACGCCGTAGTCCTGACCGCGGTGCTCGGCGAGATCCCCGACCCGGTGGCCGCCCTGCGCCAGATCGCCCGAGTCCTCAAGCCCGACGGCCGCCTGATCGTGGGCGAGCTATTCGGCGACCCCCACTTCACCACCCAATCCGCGCTCAAACTGCAGGCTGGAGAAGCCGGACTCAGCTGGACCGAGCACTCCGGCAACTGGTTCGGCTACTTCGCACGGCTCTCCGTTGACTAGTGCCATGCACTGCTCTCCGTCACCGGGGGAGTCTGAGCGTTGTCCCGCAACCCAAGGTTTCTTGGGTTGGGCGTGGGACGGGCTACGCGCTGGCGAGCGCGGTCCAGAGGCGGTTCTCTGTCTCGGCGACCTTATGGGCGGCCGTGTCGATCTCCCGCCAGAGGGCGGGCTCGGGCTCGTCGTTCTCACTGGCGGCTCGGAAGGCTTCGGCCAGCTCGGTCCAACGTGACGCTGCCTCGGCGGCCAGCGGGGCCTCGGGGCGGTCGGCATCCTCGAGGAAGCGGGAGTACATGAGGCGGAAGGCGCCGCCGCCGGTGCCGCGGCGCTCTATTACCTGGTAGCCGAAGCGGGCGCACCATTGCCAGTCCTCGGTCGCCTCGGGCCAGCTGCCCGCCTCCTCGGCGAGGCGGTTGACGGCGCCGAGGCCGGAGAACTCGCCGAACTCCGGTTCGACCATTGCTTTGGCCGCTCGCTCGATCGCGGCCGGGATCGCCTCGCGCAGCTGCTCCTGGCCGATCGCGCCCGAGGCGGTGAACATGTGGCCGGAGAGGGGGTAGGCGGGGTGGCCGCTGTGGCGCGCTCGATCCAGGTCCTCCAGGCGGGTCGTCTTCTGCAGCTTCTCGAACCCCGTGTCGGAGAGGTGGGCGAATTGCTCGTCGTAGCCGGCCAGGACCACGGCGTGGCCGGGGAAGTGGGCCGAGTTGCCGTAGTGGTCGAGGTAGTAGAGGTCGGTGAGCAGCAGGACCGGGTTGCCCGCGTCGACCTCCGCTCGCGCCGCCTCCCAGGCGTCGCCGTCGCCCTGCTCGAAGGTGCGCAGCTGCAGCGCCGCGCCGGTCAGCTCGCCGAAGTTCTCCTCCAGACGCGCGGTGCGGCCGTTGAACCAGCGCGTCGGCGAGGCGTCCTCGAGGGCGACGTAGTAGAAGCAGGCACCCGCCCCCAGCCCGAAGGCCATCTCCTCGCTGATCTCGACGCCGTGGTGGGCGAGGAGGTTGCGAAGGGCCGTGCTGCCGCAGTGGTGGCCGGGGGTATGGGTGTAGCCGGGAACCGATGGCATCGAAGCCGGATTATCCTGCCCGGCGATGGAGAGCGCCGATCTCAAGTTGCTTCGAGTCATGCGAACCCACGGGCACTCGTCTGGAATGGAGAGGGCTGCGAAAGCCTTGGGCAAGGCCGGGAACAACGGGGGGATCTGGGTTGTGCTCTGCCTCCTTGTCTTGGCCGCGACGGATTCCAACGGCGAAGCCTGGTTCATCTGCGCTCTGCTGGCGCCGATCGCGATTGCGCTGAACTACGCGGTCAAGCTGGTCGTCAAGCGGCCGCGGCCGGTGCTGGAGGGGCTGCCGCCGCTCGGCGGGGCACCCAGCTCGCTCAGCTTTCCCTCGGCTCACGCCACCTCATCGTTTGCCGTGGCGACCGCGATGACCCGGGTCGACTCGTGGGGCGCGCTCGCCTTCGTCCTCGCCTTTGCCCTCTCTCTCGGTCGTCCCTACCTCGGCATGCACTATCCGTCCGACGTCCTCGCCGGCGCCGTGCTCGGCATCGCCCTCGGCCTGATCGTGCCGCTCTCGCTATGAGGCCGGGTCGATGAAGGTCGGGATCGTCGGCCTGCCCAACGCGGGCAAGTCGACCCTCTTCAACGCGCTGACCAGCGGCGGGGCGCAGACCGGCGACTACCCGTTCACGACGATCGAGCCCAACGTGGCGATCGCCCAGGTGCCCGACGAGCGGCTCGAGCGCGTCGCCGAGACGGTGCGCAGCTCGAAGCTGGAACCGGCGACGATCGCCTTCCACGACATCGCCGGCCTGGTCAAGGGCGCCTCGGAGGGGGAGGGGCTCGGCAACCGGTTCCTCGCCTCGATCCGCGAGACCGACGCGATCTGCCACGTCGTCCGCTGCCACGCCGACTCCGGCGTGCCGCATCCCGACGGCCGCGTCGATCCGCTCGCCGACATCGAGACGATCGAGACCGAGCTCGTCCTCTCCGACTACGAGCAGGCCGAGCGCCGCCTGCACCGGGTCGGCAAGGGGGCGAAGGCCGGCGACGCCGAGGCGATCGCCGAGCGCGACTGGCTGGAGAAGGTGGTGGTGGCGCTGGCCGAGGGCAAGCCGGCCCGCTCGATCCCCGTTCCGGACGCCGCCGCCCACGGCCCGCGCAACCTGCAGGCGCTGACCTCGAAGCCGATCCTCTACGTCGCCAACGTCGACGAGGGCGACGCCGAGACGCCGGCGGAGGTGAAGGCGCACGCCGAGGCGATCGGCGCCGGCGTGGTCGCGGTCAGCGCCCGGATCGAGGGCGAGCTGGCCGAGCTCGACCCGGCCGAAGCCGAGGAGATGCGCGGGTCCTACGGGGTCGAGGGCTCCGGCCTGGACCGTCTGGTCCGCGCCGCCTACGACCTGCTCGACCTGATCACCTTCTTCACCGCCGGCGAGGACAAGGAGGCCGTCGCCCGGCCGCTCGGCCGCGGCTCGACCGCCTGGGAGGCGGCGGGGACGATCCACACCGAGATCCAGGACGCCTTCGTCAAGGCCGAGGCGATCGGCTGGAGGGAGCTGGTCGATTGCGGCGGTTACGTCGCCGCCCGCGACAGGGGCCTGCTCCGCGTCGAGGGCCGCGACTACGTCGTCCAGGATGGCGATGTAGTCACCATCAAGGTTTAAGCCCGCTTCGATCTCGCGCTCTAGGGTTGGGGCATGGACCAGGGGGCCCAGTTTCCGAAGGTCGCCGCCAAGCGCGGCCACTACGAGAGCTTCTACGTCAAGGCCTGCCGGCCGGGCGGCGGGCAGGGGATCTGGATCCGCCACACGGTGCACAAGCGCCCCGGCGCCGAGCCCAACGGCTCGATCTGGTTCGTCCTCTTCGACCGCGAGGCCGAGGAGCCGCGGGCGACCAAGGCGACCGTCCCCGCCGCGCAGCTGTCGGCCCCGGTCGGCTTATGGATCAAGGTCGCCAAGGCCGAAATCGGCCCGGGGCGGGCGAGCGGCTCGATCGAGACTGAGGCGCTGAGCGCCGGCTGGGACCTCACCTTCGCCGGCGACGCCGAGCCCTGTAAGTACCTGCCGGCGGACTGGCTCTACGAGGCGCCGGTTCCCAAGACCAAGTTCGTCGCGCCGTATCCCGACGCGCGCTTCAGCGGCCGGCTCGAGATCGACGGCGAGGAGATCGCCCTCGACGACTGGCCCGGGATGATCGGACACAACTGGGGCAGCGAGCACGCCGAGCGCTGGGTCTGGCTGGAGGGGACCGGCTTCGCCGACTCCCCCGGCACCTACTTCGACGCCGGCGCCGCCCGGGTCAAGCTCGGCCGCCGTACGACCCCGTGGCTGCCCTCGGGGATGCTCGTCCTCGACGGCGAGGCCCACCGCCTCGGCGGCCTCGGCAAGATCGGCTCGGCATCGATCGAGCCGACGCCGACCGCCTGCGAGTTCACCCTGCCCGGCAGGGACATAATCGTCCGCGGCCGCGTCTCGGCCCCGAAGAAGGACTTCGTGGCCTGGATCTACGCCGACCCCAAGGGCCCCGAGCACAACACGCTCAACTGCTCGGTCGCCGACCTCGAGCTGACGGTCGAACGCCCGGCTCAGCCGGCCCGCAAGCTGACCCTTAACGCCGGTGCCGCGTATGAGTTCGGCATGCGTGAGACCGACCACGGGATACCGATCCAGCCATACGCAGATGGTTAGCCGGCGACCTTCTCGAACGTCATCCAGTCGCTGTATGTGCCTAGCGCGGACTCAAGCTGGTCGCCGCGGATCTTGGTCACACCACTCGTCCCGTAGAGCTTCGCCCAGATGATCCTGGGCGAGACTCCTCGCTGGGTGATGACGACTTTCTTCAGCGCGCCGCCGAGATAGCCGCCGAGCTTGGCGCTGATTTCGGGCCCTGAGAATTTCAGCGTCCAGCTGTGCAGCGGGCAGTAGTAGTCGTAGGGGTCGGGGACGCCGACGAGGTAGGGGACCGGCGGGCCGAAGAAGACGTTCTGGACGCTCTCGGTGTGGCCTCCGGAGCAAGCGGAGAAATAGGTCTCGGCGATCTTGCCGCCGTAGGTGACGACCTGTCCCCGAGTCGCGTCGGCCGCTTCGTTGGTCGTGGCGGTCTCGCTGCCGAGACCCTCGTAGACCTGGCTGCGGGTGTCGTCGTAGAGGCCGAAGCCGTTGCCGCCGACGTCGACGGTGAGGGCGAAGGAGCGCGCCGCCACGGCCTGGGCCCGCAGCTCGGCCTGCGGCCAGGAGGGCGGCGACTCGTTGGGGATCACGCCCTTCACGTACTGGTCGACCGGCAGCGCGTTGACGACATTGAGCGAGCCGGGGTCGCTTTCGGTGGGGACGACCTCGAGCGCGCCGCGGTAGGTGCCGACCCCGGCGATCGCGACCCGGCCGTTGCCGGCGGCGCGCAGGGTGCGGCCGCACGCCGCCAGCGGCTGACCGGCGGAGCTGCGCAGCTTGACGGCGGAGCCGTCTCGGTGGGCCTCGTAGCTGCGGCTCGGGTCGAGCGATTCGCCGCAGGCGCTGGTGGCGCCGTTGAAGCCGACGTCGCCGCCGGAGATGTCGAGCAGGACGCGGACGATCCGCGTTCCCGTCACCTGCCCGATCGTCGTCCCCGAGTAGTAGTGGGCGAGGATGAAGCGGTAGCCCTTGCCGTGGCGGGCGTAGCCGTAGGCGCCGTACTGGCTCATCCCGACGCCGTGGCCGAAGCCGTGCCCCTTGACCAGCCAGGAGACGCTCGCCCCGGCCGCCGGCGCGAGGGCCAGGGTCGCGAGTGCGGCGGCGAGCAGGGCTCGCAGGGCTGTGCGGCGGGTGGCGACCATCTCTGGACCAACAGATTCGCCTCGCGCGAGTCGCGGCCTGCTCTAGGCTGAAATCAAGCGACCAAGGAGTCCTCGAATGGCAACGCAGACGGTGCAGGCGGTCGACCACAAGCTTCTCGCTGCGGGCGAGTGGCTGGAGACGGGCAGGTGGGGGGAGGTGCGCAGCCCCTACGACGGGACCGTCGTCGGCCGGGTCGCCGAAGGCGACACCGCGCTCGTCGACCGCGCCGCGATCGCTGCGCAGGCGGCCTTCGAGTCGGCCGGCTTCCCCCAGCACGAGCGCGCCGCCGTGCTCGACCGCGCCGCCGGGCTGGTCGGCGAGCAGGTCGAGGACCTCGCCCTGACGATCGCCGCCGAGGCGGGCAAGCCGCTGAAGACGGCCCGGGTCGAGGCGGCCCGCTGCGTCGACACGCTGACCTTCTCGGCGACCGAGGCGCGCAAGCTGACCGGCGGCACGGTGCCGATGGAGGCCTCCCCGGCCGGCGAGGGCAAGCTCGGCGTGATGCTGCGCGTGCCCTATGGCGTGGTCGGCGCGATCAGCCCCTTCAACTTCCCGCTCAACCTGGTCGCCCACAAGCTCGGCCCGGCGATCGCCGCCGGCAACGCGGTCGTGCTCAAGCCCGCCGGCCAGACGCCGATCTCGGCGCTGAAGCTGGCCGCGATCCTGCTCGAGGCGGGCCTGCCGGAGGCTTGGCTCAGCGTCATCCCCGGCCCCGGCTCGGAGGTCGGCAACGCGATCGTCGAGCACGAGCTTACCCGGGCGCTCAGCTTCACCGGCTCGGCAGAGGTGGGCTGGGGGATCCGCAGTCGCGTCCCGCACAAGAAGGTCAACCTCGAGCTCGGCTCCAACGCGCCACTGATCGTCCACTCCGACGGCGACTGGGAGGCGGCCGCCGACAAGGCGCAGATCCACGCCTTCTCGCACGCCGGCCAGAGCTGTATCTCGATCCAACGGATCCTCGTCCAGGAAGACATTGCCGACGCGTTCACCGAGCGCCTCGTCGCCAACACGGCGAAGCTGACGGTGGGCGATCCGCTCGACGCGGAGACGGACGTCGGGCCGCTGATCAGCGGCGGCGACCGCGACCGGGTCAAGGACTGGATCGAGGAGGCGGTCGACGCCGGTGCTCAGCTGCTCTCGGGCGGCGAGCTGGTCGACGAGGGCCGCTGCCTCGCCCCGACCCTGCTTGGATCGCCGCCGCGGGAGTCCAAGGTCTGGTGCGAGGAGATCTTCGGCCCGGTGGCGACGGTCGACCGCTACACCGACTTCGGCGAGGCGCTGCGGATGGCCAACGACTCCAAGTTCGGCCTGCAGGCGGGGGTCTTCACCGGCGACGTCGGCCGAGCCCTCGAGGCCGCCCGAACCCTCGAATTCGGCGGCGTCCTGATCAACGAGGTCCCCACCTTCCGCGCCGACCAGATGCCCTACGGCGGCGTCAAGGACTCCGGCAACACCCGCGAGGGCCCCGCCTTCGCCGTCCAGGAGCTGACCGAGGAGCGCTTCGTCACGCTGCAGGGTTGAAACCTCATAAAAGTGCGTATATCCCTACTATTATGGGGATAGATAATGGACTTCAGGCGACCGCTGACCGTTGTGACACCCACGCTCGATGGCGATGTACTGGCCGTCCTGGCCGGTGCCGATGCCGAGTTCAGTGGGCGTCGCATCCATCGCATGGTTCGGAGTGGATCGGAGAATGGGGTCCGCAACGCCGCCGAGCGACTGGTCGCGCAGGGGGTGGTGAGCAGTCGCCGCGCCGGGCAGGCGAACCTCTACCGGCTCAATAGGGATCATCTGGCAGCTCCGTACATCGAGGCCCTCGCCACCCTGCGCGTACAGCTCTTCGAGCGCCTCCGCAGTGCGATCTCGGCTTGGGATGTGCCGCCTTGCTGGGCGATGGTGTTCGGCTCGGTCGCCCGTGGTGAAGCCGGCCCGCTTAGCGATCTCGACATCCTCGTGGTCAGGTCCCCCGAGACCGGCGAAGACAGCGCTGAGTGGCGTGGGCAACTCGGCCTCCTTGAGGATCTTGCGACTGCCTGGACCGGCAACGAAACTCGAATCCTGGAATATTCGGAGGACGAGCTGGGCGATGCGGCGGTTGTCTCTGTTCTCGAAAGTGCCCTTGCCGAGGGCATCGAGTTGTACGGGTCGCGACATTCGCTTCGGCGTCTGATCGAGGAGGGAATCGGGTGATGGCTCGGACTCGGCTGACGGACTGCGATGAGGCAGTCGTCGCTGGCCGACTCCGCAAGGCCGAGCAGTTCCTCCGCGTTGCCGGCATGGTCAGGGACCTCGCCGATGACGAGGAGGACGTAGGCGACGCATTGGTAACGCTGTGTGTGCATGCGGGAATCGCGGCCTCTGATGTGATCTGCTGTTCCGCCCTTGGGTACTACGTGCAGGGTCAGGATCATCTTCAGGCCATCGCCGAGCTATCGAGTGTTCCGCCCGATGGTCGGCAGTTGGGAAGCGATTTGCGGGCGCTGTTGCAAATGAAGGCGCGAGCGGGATACGGAGCTCCGGCAGTTACCGCCGACCAGCGAAAGCGCGCCTGGCGCCGCGCCGAGAGCCTGGTCGAGGCGGCTAGGTCCCGTCGCGCTTCTTGACGGCGACTCAGTTACTCGTGCGGGCGAGCCATGCGGCGATGGTCCAGGGCCTCCTCGAGCACCGCTGGCTCGACTCCTTGCTCGAGGGCGACCTCGCGCAGGGAGCGCCCCGACTCGGCCGCGGTCTTGACGATGTCGGCGGCGCGGTCGTAGCCGATGTGGGGGTTGAGCGCGGTTGCGGTGGCCAGGGTGGCCTCGGCGTGGCGCGTCGTCATCTCCTCGTTGGCCTCGATCCCGGCGACGCACTTCTCGTTCAGCAGGCGCGAGGCGGAGGCGAGCAGTTTGATCGAGTCGAGCAGGTTGCGGGCGATCAGCGGCACCCGCACGTTGAGCTCGAACTGGCCCTGGCTGCCGGCGACGGTGATCGCGGCGTCGTTGCCGATCACCTGGGCGGCGACCTGGATCGCCACCTCGGGGATCACCGGGTTGACCTTGCCGGGCATGATCGAGGAGCCCTTCTGCAACTCCGGCAGGCGCAGCTCGGCGAGGCCGGCGCGCGGGCCGGAGCCCATCAGCGCGAGGTCGTTGGCGATCTTGTTGAGCGAGACGGCGTAGACCTTGAGCGCGCCCGAGAGCTCGACCAGGGCGTCGCGGTTGCCCTGCGCCTCGAAGGGGTCGAGCGGGGCGGAGATGTCGAGGCCGGTCTCGCCGGCGAGCTTCTCGCGCACCCGGGCGGCGAACTCGGGGTGGGTGTTGAGGCCGGTGCCGGTGGCGGTGCCGCCGAGCGGGATCTGGCCGACCCGGCGCAGCGTCGCCTCGACCCGCTGCACGCCGAGCCGCACCTGCGCTGCGTAGCCGCCGAACTCCTGGCCGAGGGTGACCGGGACGGCGTCCATCAGGTGGGTGCGGCCCGCCTTGACCACGTCGGCGAACTGCGCGGCCTTGGCTTCGAGCGCCGCCTCCAGGCCGCCCATCGCCGGCAGCAGGTCGTGCGTCACCTCGCCGAGCGCCGCCAGGTGCACGGCGGAGGGGAAGACGTCGTTGGAGGACTGGCCCATGTTGACGTGGTCGTTGGCGTGGGTCCCGTCGCCGGCGAGGTTGGCGAGCACCTCGTTGGCGTTCATGTTCGAGGAGGTGCCGGAGCCGGTCTGGAAGACGTCGATCGGAAACTGGTCGTCGTGTTCGCCGGCGGCGACCGCATCGCCGGCGGTGGCGATCCGCTCGGCCACGGCCGGGTCGAGCTGGCCCAGCTCCCCGTTGACCAGCGCCGCGGCGGCCTTCAGCCGGCCCAGCCAGCGGACGACCGGAACGGGAACGCGCTCGCCCGAAACCGGAAAGTTGTCGACGGCCTTGGTGGTCTCGCCACCCCAGAGCTGCTCAGTCACGTCCGTGCCTCCATCGAAGTCGTTGTCCCTTCAGCGTATTCAGCCGCGCGCCCTGCCGGCGTCGAAGCCTTCGCGGTAGGCGCGCAGGAAGGCGGGTGGCAGCGGTCGGTCGTCGGGGCTGTAGCGGGCGGCGGCCACGAGGCGGCGGATCAGGTCGGCGTGGATGCCGTTCGTGCGTTCGGCTCCGCGTTCGGCGGCGCCCAGCAGGTAGCCGAGCCGCAGGTTGGCGTCGTCGCCGGGCTCTGCTCGCGCTTCGGCGTTGAGCCTGGTCGCCGCGGCAACCATCGCCGTGCCGACGGTGGCGAGGTCGCCCGCCTTCTGGTTCTCCACCAGGCATTCGCCGATCGGCGTCTCGCTCCGCACCATCACGGGGCCGGGCGCCTTGCTCAGCGCGGTGAGGTAGGCGCCGGTCCCTTCTCGGCAGGCGATCGGCGTGGTGTCGCTCGGTTCCCCGCAGCCGGTGAGGGCGAGGACGAAGCCGATAGCGAGGACGAGGAGCAGGCGGCGCATCGGCCGCTCATCCTAGGAGGGATTGGCGAAACGAGTAGCGAAACGGTTGGCAAGCATCTGTAGCTGAGTCTACGGTCGGCGTATTCCGTAGACGAAATGGCCGGGGCGGCGCGCTAACGCCCCCCGGCCCGGCACAGGAGGTATCAGCTCCCATGCAGGACCAGCCTACCCAGAGGGCCGTTCTCGCCCTCATTCTCGACGCGCACCCAAAGCCCCTCACGATTCCCGTCGTTGCCCGCCAGTTGGGCGGACACGACGCCATGGAGCGCGCCGTGAACGCTCTTGCCAGCGTCGGTCTACTGACCCGCGATGGTGACGCGATTTCCCCGACCGCCGCCGCCGTTCACTTCGAGCGGCTCGAACTCCCATGAGCGTGGCGGAGCAGTTCGGGGCCAACCTCCGATATTGCCGAAGACTGGCCAAGCTCTCCCAGGAAGAGTTGGCCGTGCGCGCTTCGATCCACCGCACGGCAGTCGGGATGATTGAGAGGGGCGAACGGTTGCCCCGAATCGACACCCTCGTCAAGCTCACCGGAGCGCTGGGAGTCAGCGCCGACGAACTTTTGGACGGCCTCGAATGGGAGCCGGGCCGGACGCGCCTTGGCAGTTTCAGGCTCGAAGCGGAGGAGGCATAGCCCGCGCCCGCGAGAGGGTGCAGGCGAGCTTCGTCAGCACGGTCAGGTCGGTATGGAGCCGCACCCGCTCCAAGCCCCGAACGCGGAGCGGCTTCAATCCCCATTCGTTCTTCAAGCGGCCGAACTCCCGCTCGACTGAGGCCCGCTTGCGATACATCGCTTTCCAGCGCTTCGTCTCTCGCGGCACCAAGGGGTGGAGCCGGTCGGCCGCAATCCAGGTCGAGGCGGGCTTGCACTCGCCGGTCGGGCAGCGCCACTTGGACGCGCCGCGCTTGCGATCCGATCCGGCGAACACCCAGGTGCCGTGCTCGCAGGACGGCGGCAGGTGCTTCCCCGCCTTCACCGCTCCGGTTTCCTTCAAGGGGATGATCGGCAGGCAGTCCCGCTCGGCGCACTCCGAGTAGACCCGCTCCATGTCGTAGCCTTTGTCCATTGCTGCCGTCGCCGCCATCAGCCCGCGACGGCGGGCCGTGTCGAGCAGCGCAGCCGAGAACCGCGATTCGTTGGCCTTCGCTGTCTCCACTCCCCACGCGATCGGGAGGCCGGTGGAGGAACAGACGGCCGCGTGAAGCCGATAGCCGTAGAAGCCGCCGCCCTTGCGCGTCGAGACAGCGGAGCGGTGCCCCCAGGAAGCGTCGGGGTCCGAGTAGCGCTCGCGTTCCTTCCCGCCCTTGGAGAGGTAGCGCTGGCCGTTCGCGTAGGCGGGAATATCGCTCGCGTCGATGGAGAGGTCGCGGCCGTAGCTCGGCAGCTTGGAGCGCAGCCCTGCGATCACGCCGTCGATGTAACGCTCGACCATCGCGCCATGTTTTCGGAGCTTTTCGGCGAAGCGATAGGCGGCGTAGACGCTCGGCGGGTTGCCCTCGCAGCCGAGCGCGCATTGCAGCGCCGAGTGCTCGCGGACCAGGGCGACGGTCTTCGTCCAGGTCGGCATCGCATACAGCGACTTCGTCAGCGCCAAGCCGACCATAGCCCGGATCGGGTACCCCGGCCGACCCGTCCAGCGGGTGGCTTCGAGGTCCGCGATCAACTTCCCTATCTCGGGCGAGTCGAGGAGTCCCGCAAGCTCGGCGGATGCCGAGCGCCCTGCTACGTTTGTCGAGGCCACGGAGCCACAATCTCCTTGGTCCTGACCCCCGGACGCCTTCAACGTCGCGGGGGTCGCTTTTTGGCTTTCTAATGGGAAAAACTACAGGTTGGGTCGGACGGAAAACCAACTTGAGGCTGGTCGAACATCTGAGCCAGTTCCCCGCCGCCATCGAGGCAAGAAGCCAATAGGACCCAAATTGGGGTTCTTAACGAGTTTTGACCACCTCTAATGCCGTCCGCGCGCTACGCTAATGATCGGGCGTGTCTATCAAAATTGACATAGATGGCGAAACTTACGTGCTAAGCGATGAGACGGCCCAAACCTTGGTCGAGATCGCCAGACGGAACAACGTCACGCCCGAGGTAGCCCTAAAGCAAGCGATCCTCAACGAGAAGTTCATCGAAGAGCAGACCAACGAGGGTGCCAAGCTCCTCATGGAGAAGAACGGCTCGTTGCGCGAGCTGATTTTCAAGCCGGCGAGCCTATAATCGGGCAGCGCTATGGCCAACTCCGCCGAAGGAGGTAAGGGCGACGAGCCGGGCGGGACGGAACACGACCCCGCTCCCTACGGTGGCCCATTTCAGGTGCCCCAGCGGGTGCTCTGGGTTGGTGACGAGTACAACCCGCTCCCTCGTCGCGAGCAGACACGCTCTTGGCTCGCCTTCAGCCTCGTGGGCCTCGTGGCTGTCATTTCGCTCGCTCTGATCGGCCTCACGGCTGGGGGCGTCCTCGACGCAGGCACAACAAAGGATCTAGTTGCGGGTATCCTCTCGCCGCTTATCGCGCTCACAGGCGCGGCCCTTGGCTTCTACTTCGGCGGCCACCAAAGGTAAATCCCAGCATAGTCGCCGCCGAGGGTGGGTTCCGTCTAACCGAAGTTCCGTTTGGCGACGAAGTACAGGGTCGCCAGGGCGAGGACGCAGCTCAGGACTGCCACCCAAAGCTCTATTTGGTCTGAAGACATCGGCTGAGGGTAGCGCGTCCTCCATCCCTACGGTCGGAAACCGCTTTAGAAAGGGGAAACTCGTAATTGCGGGATTCAGCCGTTTCCTAAGAAACACTCCCGACTGGTTTTTGCTCAGCCAATCTGGATAGGCTGCCTATGTCATCGACCTGGGGGAGGCCATGAACGACGTTCACCAGGCGCGTCAGATCGCTCTGCAATCTGGCTCGCCCGCTAATCTTTGCCTTGGAGCTGACCAAACGGTCGCTCTGCACCCGACGACACTGCACAGGAGGGCCTGATGGCCTCCGTCCACGACGTAGCCTCCTACATCCTCTACAAACAGGGGAGCATTTCCACCTGGAAGCTCCAAAAGCTCGCCTACTACTCGCAGGCGTGGCATCTGGCGTGGAATGAAGAGCCTCTCTTCACCGCCAAAATCGAGGCTTGGGCCAACGGCCCGGTCGTACGGGAGCTTTACCGGTTGCATCGCACCCAGTACTCGGTGTCGCGATGGCGGGAGGGAAGCGGAGCGAGGCTCACGAAGGCAGAGAAGGAAACGGTCGACGCGGTTCTTGCTGGCTACGGCCAGCTCTCCGGTCGGCAGCTCAGCGTCCTCACGCACAACGAGTCGCCGTGGAAAAACGCCCGCGAGGGCCTCGATCCCACGACGCCGTCTAATCGCGTCATCAAGCACGGGGACATGCAGAGCTACTACGCCTGGCTCGATGCGAACTTTGACGCAAAGCCTGTCGAGGAGATCGACTGGGCTGCGCTCGACGCCTCCGCCTGATCCATGGGCAAAAAACCCAAGGTTCAGACGGATGCGGCTGTCCAAGCTGCCACGAGGAAGGCCAAGGCAACGCCTCCCGCTTCGTCACAGGACGAGACGCCGATCTTTTGCTTCCGCTACGCAGACCGCGCCACGAAAGAAGCCTGGCAATTTAGGCCCTCTGACAAAGAGGCGTCGAAACTGGTCGACTTCCTCTGCGATATCACGGGTGCGACTTGGCGCGAGATCGAAGGGATGACGAGTGGTGGGCACAGGAAGCACCACGCCCAAGAACTAAAGGGCATTACGCGAAAGGCCAAAAAGGATGCCGAGCGCCGCAAGCTCGCGGAGAGGTTTGGTGACGAGCTGTTCCGCTTCCGCCTCGGCAGCAAGCGGCGACTTTGGGGCTTCCGCAAAGCTCGAACGTTCCACGTCGTTTGGTGGGACCCGAATCACAAGGTCTATCCCACCGAACCAAGTTAGCGGCCCCCTGGGGTAGAACTGCCCCGAAAGCGAGGTATCCATGAATCGGCCACCCCAGCGAACCCGCGCCCAGAGCGGCGTGACGAGTTTCGCTAATCCCTCCTAGGCCTCAGTCGCCGTGGGTGGAGAGGCCGCCCGAGCGGACCGTGGAGATGCCGCCCGCAGGCCCCGGCGGGGCCTTCGGCTTTGCCTCGGGGCGATGGTTGCGCGGCTGCTTCGCGGCCGGCCCGCCGGTGGCGAAGACTTCGACCCATTCGGCGAGCTGGTAGCGGACGGCCGGGGCGTGGTTCCAGGAGAGGTGGAGATGGTTGCCGCAGCCGTGGCCGGCGTCGCCTTCGTAGCCGACCCAGCGGAAGGGCGGCAGGGGCTGGTTCTGGACCGGCTCGGCCCATTCGGCCAGCCGCGTGATCCCGGTCCAGGTGGCATCGCATTTGCCGCTCGTGCCGTGCAGGGGCACGACGTCGACGGCGAGCCCGTTGTAGTGGTCGGAGCCTTTGACGTGGCAGTTGTCGCAGCCGACGTGTTCGCCGCTGGGCAACGGCCCGGAGTAGCCGTCGGTGACGTAGATCGGGAAGCGGGCGGCGATCCAGCGCAGGTCGCCGACGATGCGGCTGTCGACCATGTCGCCTTCTTCGTGCGGGACCGCGGCCGGGATCGGGACGATTTCCCCGGCGGCGTGGGCGACGCGGGTCGTGGGAGGGCCGGCCTCGGCTGAGCTCACCGCCAGCAGGCAGATCGCCAGCACCGCCGTCAGGGCGAGCAGGGCGCGGCTCACCCGCCCCGCCAGATCGTCGGAGCGGTCGTACTTCCTTTCGCTATCCAGTGGGAAATGCGACGCCGTGTCGGCCTCTCGTGGCATGGATTCACCTATCGGTCTCGCGGGGTGTTCCCTTGAGAACAGAAACTCATCGGTAGGGTTGCGCCCGGATGACGACCGTTCGAGAGGCCAGCTTCGACCTTTTCCGCGCCCAGGGGATGACGACGATGTTCGGCAACCCGGGCTCGACCGAGCTGCCGATGCTGGCCGATTTCCCCTCCGACTTCCGCTACGTGCTGGGCCTGCAGGAGGCGGTCGTGGTCGGGATGGCCGACGGCTACGCCCAGGCCTCGGGGCAGACCACGGTGGCCAACCTGCACACCGCGCCCGGGGTCGGCAACGCGATGGGGGCGATCTTCAACGCCCAGGCCAACCACTCGCCGCTGCTGATCACGGCCGGTCAGCAGGCGCGTGCGCAGATCACCCTGCAGGCGAACCTGACCAACCGCGACGCGATCCGGATGCCGCACCCGCTGGTCAAGTGGTCCTACGAGCCGGCTCGCGCCGAGGACGTGCCGCTCGCCCTCGCCCACGGCACCCACCTCGCCGGCCTGCCGCCGAAGGGCCCCGTCTTCGTCTCCCTGCCGATGGACGACTGGTACGCCGAGGTCGACGAGGCCGACGCCCGCGAGACGATCTCCCGCCGGGTCGACGGCCGCGCCGCCGCCGATCCGGCCGCGGTCCGCGTCCTCGCCGATCGCCTCAGCAACGCCGCCAACCCGGTGATGGTCGCCGGCCCCGACATCGACGCCTCCGGCGCTTGGGACGACGCCGTCGCGCTCGCCGAGCGCCAGCGCCTGCCGGTCTGGGCGACGCCGGCGACCGGCGGCGGGCAGCTCGGCTTCCCCGAGAGCCACCCCAACTTCCGCGGCGTGCTGCCGCCGGCGATCGGCCCGGTCGGCCAGACCCTGGAGGGTCACGACCTGATCCTCGTCGTCGGCAGCTCGGTCTTCCCCTACTACCCCTACATCCCCGGCCCGCTGCTGCCCGAGGGGGCGGAGCTGGTCGCGATCACCAGCGACCCCGACGAGGCGGCGCGGGCGCCGATGGGCGACGCCCTGGTCGCCGACGTGAAGCTGACCCTGGCGTCCCTGCTCGCCGACCTGCCCGAGTCGACGCGCCCGGCGCCCGAGCCGAACCCGGGCCCGCAGGAAATCCCGCCCAGCGACCCGCTCAACCCCTCGACCGTCCACTCCGCTCTCGCCGAGGTCTTTCCCGAGGAGGGCATCGTCGTGCTCGAGTCGCCGACCAGCACCCTGGCCCTGCGCAACCAGATGCGCCTCTCGCGGCCCGGCAGCTACTACTTCGCGGCCGGCGGCGGGCTCGGCTTCGGCCTCGCCGCCTCGGTCGGCGTGCAGCTCGCCCAGCCCGATCGCCCCGTCGTCTGCGTGATCGGCGAGGGCTCGGTCCAGTATGCGGTCAGCGCCTTCTGGAGCGCCGTCGCCTACAGGACGCCGGTCACCTTCCTCGTCGTTCGCAACGAGGAGTACGGGATCCTCAAGTGGTTCGCCGAGGTCGAGGGCGTGCAGGGGGCGCCGGGGCTCGACTTGCCGAAGCTGGACGTCGCCGCCGTGGCCGAGGGCTACGGCATCGCGGCCCACCGGGTCAAGGACCGCGACGAAGTCAGCGCTGCGCTGGCGGGAGCCCTGGCCTCCTCGCAACCCGAGCTGGTCGAAGTCCCGGTGGCTCCGGGGATGTCCCTCTTCTAGCGACGGCGATGGCGCTGCTGGGGCAAAAGCTCGCTTCGCCGCCGTCCGAGCCATCCCCCGACCGCGCCCCCGACCGGATCGCCGCCGGCGTCGCCCAGCCGCTGCGCGGCGAGCTCGAGCGCCTGCTCGGCGCCGACCGCGTTCTCGTCCGCGCCGGCGACATCGTCCGCTACGCCTCCGACGCCAGCCCCTACCGTCTCTTCCCCCAGGCGGTGGTGATGGCGCACGACGCCGGCGACGTCGCCAAGGTGCTCGCCTACGGGCGCCGCTCCGGCATCCCGGTCACCTTCCGCGCCGGCGGCACCAGCCTCAACGGCCAAGGCCAGAGCGAGGGCATCCTCGTCGACGTGCGCCGCCACTTCGGCGGCGTCGCGGTCGAGGAGGGGGGAGCGCTGGCCCGGGTCAAGCCCGGCACGGTGCTCGGCCACGCCAACCGGGTGCTGGCTCCGCACGGCCGCAAGCTCGGCCCCGACCCGGCCAGCACCGACATCGCCTGCGTCGGTGGCGTGATCGCCAACAACTCGGGCGGGATGCGCTGCGGCGTCACGAGGGACTCCTACTCGACCGTCGCATCGATGACGCTGGTGCTCGCCTCCGGCACGACGATCGACACAGCCGCCCCCGGCGCCGCCGAGCGCTTCGCCGCCGAGGAGCCGGAGCTCGCGGCCGGCCTCGCCGCGATCCACGACGAGATCCGCGCCGACGCCGAGCTGAGCGAGCGAATCCGCCGCAAGTTCGCGATCAAGAACACCACCGGCTACCGGCTCTGCGCCTTCCTCGACGCCGACGAGCCGCTGGAGATCTTCCGCCGCCTCGCGGTCGGCTCCGAGGGCACCCTCGCCTTCGTCGCCGAGGCGGTCTTCGAGACCGTGCCGCTGCCGGTATGTACGACCACCGCCTGGGTCCACTTCCCCGGCATCGACGAGGCGATCGCCCCGGTCCGCGACCTGGTCGACAGCGGCGCCACCGCGGTCGAGCTGATGGTCGCCCCGGCGCTGATCACCGCTGCCTGGAACATGGTCGGGGCGCCGCAGGAGTGGAAGGAGCTGCCGCCGGAGTCGGCGGTACTGCTGGTCGAGTACGGCGCCGACGGTGACGAGGGGCTCGACGACTACGTCGCCAAGGCGGGCGAGATCTTCGCCGGCCACGAGACGATCAAGCCGATCGAGTTCACCCGCGAGGCCGAGGAGATCGAGCTGGCCTGGCGGGTGCGCGAGGGCCTGCACGGGCTGATCGGGCGCCTGCGCCTGCCCGGCACGGCGCTGATCGTCGAGGACGTCTGCGTGCCCCCGGAGCGGATAGCGGAGGGGGCCCGCGACCTGCAGGCGCTGCTCGGCGAGCACGGCTTCCTGCCCGGCGTCGCCGGCCACGCCTCGGCCGGGAACCTGCACTTCATGCTGACCCCGGACTTCGCCAAGCAGGAGGACCTGGAGCGCTACGAGGCCTTCATGGCGAAGCTGGTCGAGCTGATCGTCGGCAAGTACGACGGCTCGCTCAAGGCCGAGCACGGGACCGGGATCAACATGGCCCCCTACGTGGAGAGGGAGTGGGGCGAGAAGGCGACCGAGCTGATGTGGCGGGTCAAGCGGCTCGCCGACCCCGACGGCGTGCTCAACCCCGGCGTGGTCCTCAACCGCGACCCCGGCGTCCACCTGCGCAACCTCAAAACCACCCCCGCGATCGAGGAGTCGGCGACGACCTGCGTCGAGTGCGGCTTCTGCGAGCCGGTCTGCCCGAGCCGCAACCTGACCACCACGCCGCGGCAGCGGATCGTCCTGCGCCGCGAGATGGCGCGCCAGCCAGCGGGCTCGCCGGTGCAGAAGGCGCTGCTCGACGAGTTCGGCTACGAGGCGCTTGACAGCTGCGCCGCCGACGGTTCCTGCCAGCTCGCCTGCCCGGTCGGGATCGACACCGGGAAGCTGGTCAAGGAGCTGCGCGCCAAGCGTCACTCGCCGCGCGCCGAGCGGATTGCGCTGGGCGTGGCCAAGCGCTGGGGCGTGGCGGAGGGGGCCTCCCGCGCCGCCCTGCGTCTGGGAGGACCGCCGGCCAGGCTGACCAGGCGAGGCCGGGCGCTGCCACCCCCGGCCGCGACGAAGCTGCCGATGACCCTGCACGAAGGCGCCTCTGCCGTCTACGTCCCCTCCTGCACCAATCGCATCTTCGGCGGCTCGCCGGTCGAGGCTCTGGTCGAGGTCTCGCGCCGCGCCGGCCTGCCGGTCTGGATCCCACCAGACGTCCTCGGCAGCTGCTGCGGGATGCCCTGGAGCTCGAAGGGCTTCGATGCAGCCCACAGCCACAAGGCCAACGAGATGGTCGAGCGCCTCTGGGAGTGGAGCGGCGAGGGGGCGCTTCCGGTCGTGATCGATGCTGCCTCCTGCACACAGGGCGTCGCCGAACCCGGCGACGGGGTGCTCAGCGGCGAGAACGCCGAGCGGCTCTCGCGGCTCGAGATCCTCGACTCGGTCGCCTGGGCGCACGACCGCCTGCTGCCCTGGCTCGAGGTCGGCGAGAAGGTCGGCTCGGCCACGGTCCACCCGACCTGCGCCACCCGGCACATGGGCCTGGCGCCGCGCCTTCGCTCGCTCGCCACAGCCCTCGCCGAGGACGTCTACGTCGCCCCGTCCGCGACCTGCTGCGGCTTCGCCGGCGACCGCGGCATCTCCCACCCCGAGCTCACCGCCGCCGCGACCCGTCCCCAGGCCGAAGAGCTCGCCGGGCGCCAATTCGACGCCCACCTCTCCAGCAACCGAACCTGCGAGATCGGCCTCAGCCGCGCCACCGGCGCGAGCTACGAATCGGTCCTGATCCTGCTCGAGCGCCTGAGCCGCTGATCCGTCGACGAGTTGATGACCCTATGGGGCCGCTAATTCGTCAGCCGTTGGCCGCAGCGACCGCAGCCGCGCCCTGCTCGTCGGATTCTGCCTCTACCTCGCGGATCGTCGCGGTCATCGCCGCGTCTCTTTCGAAACGGCGGTCGAGCAAGGGGTTGAGGATGCCGCGTAGGGCGGAGACGTAGCGCCACCACTTCGGAGCGAAGATCCGCGGCGCCCGTTCCTCGATCCCGCGCACCACCGCGGCACCGGCCTGCGCCGGCGTGATCCGTTTTTTGAGGAACTCGGGCAGGTTCTGCTGCATCCGGTCGCCGTTGTTCTCGAATGCGTCCTGGACCAGCTTGGTGTCGACCCAGCCGAAGTAGGCGACGCTGGCGCTCGCCCCCAGCGGCATCAGCTCGGCCCGCAGCGAGCGGCCCAGCGACTCGACCCCGGACTTGGCGACCGCGTAGGGGCTGTTGAGGACGCCGTTGACGAAGGCGTAGACGGAGGAGGTGACGACGACGTGGCCCTTGCGCTCGACGATCTGCGGCAGCGCGGCGCGGACGGTGCGCCAGACGCCGAGCATGTCGACCTCGAAGACCCGTTCCCACTCCTCGCTGCCGATCCCGCGCACCGTCGCCATCTTCTTCTGGGCGATGCCGGCGTTGGCGACGACGACGTCGAGGCCGCCAAAGCGCTCGACCGTCTCGGTGACCGCCTGCATCACCGCGCTGTGGTCGGTGACGTCGGTGGCGATCCCGATCGCCCGGTCGCCGATCCGCTCCGCCGCCTCGCGCGCCTCGCCGGCGTCGATGTCGACGACGGCGACGGAGGCGCCGCGCATGTGCAGCTGGCGCGCCGTCTCGAAGCCGATCCCGCGCGCGGCGCCGGTCACCAGCGCCACCTTTCCGTTCAGGTCGTAGAGCGGCATGCGGCGGAGAGCCTACCCACTCCTAGAATCACCCGTCCATGCCCGGCTTTCGCCCCGTCGACACCAAGCAGTCGTTCCCCGAGCTCGAGGAGCGCATGCTGGCGCGCTGGAAGGAGCGCGACGTCTTCCAGCGCTCGCTGGCCCAGCGCGAGGGCGCCGAGATCTGGAACTTCTACGAGGGCCCGCCGACCGCCAACGGGCGGCCCGGCTCCCACCACGTCCTCGCCCGCGTCTTCAAGGACGTCTACCCGCGCTACCGCTCGATGTGCGGCTACCGGGTGCCGCGCAAGGCGGGCTGGGACTGCCACGGGCTGCCGGTCGAGATCGAGGTGGAAAAGCAGCTCGGCATCTCCTCCAAGCAGGAGATCGAGGAGCTCGGCATCGACAAGTTCAACCAGCGCTGCCGCGAGTCGGTCTTCGAGTACGTCGAGGAGTGGAACCAGCTGACCGAGAGGATCGGCTTCTGGATCGACCTCGACGATCCCTACGTCACCCTCGACGACGACTACATCGAGTCGGTCTGTTGGTCGCTGAAACGGCTCTGGGACGAGGGCCGCCTCTACGAGGGCCACAAGGTCGTCCCCTACTGCCCGCG
>DATASN010000035.1:0-33196 GCA_036269215.1 Solirubrobacterales bacterium | reverse complement strand
GATGAAAGTCCGCTTCGGCCAGAACCTCGCTCGCTGCCGTGAGGGGGCAGACGTCTCCCAGGAAGAGCTGAGCTTCCGCGCCTCGATCCATCGCACCGAGGTGAGCCTGCTGGAGCGCGGCGAGCGGATGCCGCGCGTCGACACCGCGCTGCGGATCGCAGGCAGCCTCGGCGTAGCGCTCGACGATCTCGTCGCCGGCCTGGAATGGAAGCCCGGCTACGAGATCGTCGAGCCGGGATCGTGGGAGGTGGTCGAGCGGGACGGCCGAGCGCCCAAGAGCCCCGGTGAGGCTTCGGCGGATCGCCCTGTCCCGATCGAGACGCCGAACGGTTCCCGATGACGGCAGGCTCGCGCTCCAAGATGCCCTTCCCCTTCAAGGCAATGGCGCGGTTCGCGGACAACCTCTACCGCACCCGTGAGCTGGCCGGCCTCGATCAGAAGGAGGCGGCAAAGCGCGCCGCGCTCACGCGCTCCAGGCTCGACAAGATCGAGGGCGGCGAATACGTCCCCAGCCTCGACGTCCTGATCCGCCTCGCCGGCACCTACTCCACCTCGGTCGGGGACTTCGTCAGCGGCGTCACCTGGCGCCCCGGCTGGGTCGAGCATTCCGGGCCGGCGGAGTACCTCGTCTCCGAGGACGAGATCGCCTCTCCGTAGGACCGCCGCGGCTCCCAATCCGGCCCGGGGAGAAATGTCGGATTCGTCACACAAGGGGGGTTCAGGGGGGACCACTTTGGCTGCTTCTTGCCCTGTTAGGCATGAGAGCCTTAGAGAGAGCTTGGAATCGAGGGGTCCACTTTTGCCGCTACTCCCTCTGTAGTTATGTGGGCACCGAATCTAAAAATCGCTGCGAATCACTGTCCACTTTCGCTGCTGCCTGCTCTGTAGGTACATGGGGCCTTTCTCGAAGCGAAGGCGATCTCGACGGCCAGGGCATGCGCGTATGCCCGGGGCGCCGTCCGACACTACCTGGCGAAGCCGTGCATTCGCCGACTTGTAGGCAGAGACCTATTCACAAGAGGCCAAGCGCGATGCACCCGCCTCACAGCAAAGGAGACGAACGCATGAAGGAAAATCGAACGACCGGAGCGGACGAACGACAGATCGAGCGTGTCCGTCCCGACCTTGCCAATCGCCCAGACCCCGACTGGCAAGCTGCCGCGGCGACGATCTCGCACGGTGGCGCGGAATCGCGGCTCAACTCGCGCGCCCGACTCTCTACCCACCCGGTTCGCAGTCAATTGACGGTGGTTCGATCTCGATCCTGTGCCTCTCGCCGCACTCCTGCTCGCGCCCCTCGCACTCGGCGCCTTCGCCATCGCCTCCGCGCCGGCTACGCAACGCTCGCTCGCAGCCTCGGCCGCACCGATCGCACTTGGCGCGTGCGCAATCGCCTCGGCGCTGGCGACACAACGGCTCCTCGCCTCCGCGCTGGCAGCAGCGGCTCAGCGCCGTACCGGCGCGCACGGCTCGCCGCCATCGTTGGCGGCGGCATCGTAGGGGCGGCGCGGCGCTCGCCGACAGCGGCCGTCTCCTGGCGTCTGGAGGCCGCTTGACCCAGGGCCGACCGTCACGCGCTGGCGCTCGCCGCTCCCGCTGCTCGGCGCGGACCCCGGCACTCTCCGATCTCGATCTGCGCATCCTCGATCTCCTCGCCTCCCACCGGGTGCTGACCCAGACCCAGGTCGCTGCGATCAACCCCGAGACTGCTGCCAGGACGCTGCGCTACCGCTGCGCCCGGCTCGCCCGCCACGGGCTCGCCGGGCGCAGTCGCCCCTACCGCGAACGGGGCTCGGCGCCGCACCACCTCTGGCCGACTCGCAGGGGCGAGGCGATCGTCACCGGAGGACCGCCGCCGCGTGGAGGCGAGCGGCGCGAGCCCAACCCGCTGTTCCTCGCCCATGCCGCCGGGCTGAGCGAGATCTACGTGGCGCTTGAGACGACGCTGCCCTCCGAGGTGACGCTGAGGCGCTTCGAGCGCGAGGCCGAGGCCCGGGAGCCCTTCTCCACCTGGATCAAGCGGGAGGACCGCGCCATCGCCCCTGACGCCTTCATCGAGATCGCCGACGCCGACGAGCGCAGCCTGCTCGCCTTCGTCGAGCTGGATATGGGGACGATGTCGCACCGCCGCCTCAAGCAGAAGGCGGCGGGCTACGCCGAGTACGCGAAGGCGGAAGCCTGGCGCGAGCGCCACCGCTTCTGCCCGGCCCTTCTCTTCCTCACCACCACCGAGAAGCGTGCCCGCTCCTTCCTCGCCGCGATGCGCAGGGAGCTGGGGCGCAATGCGCTGCTCTTGACCTGCGCCTGCGATCTCGCCCGGCGGCTTCGGTCCTGCGCGACCAAGGCTCGCTGGCTGCTCAACGAAGAGGACGAGCGAGCCGTCGACCTGCTCGCCGCGCTGCGCGAGGCACGCCGGCCGTTCGACGAAGAGCTGGCCCGGACGAAGGCAGAGCGCCAGCGCGAGGAAGCTGAACGCGAGCGGCTGCGCTCCGACCCCGAGGCGCTGCGCTCGCACCTTCGCTCGTGGCGGCAGCGCGACTGGGACAGCGAGCGCCTCGGCCGCCCAGCGGCAGCGGCGCTTGCGATCACGCTGGAGCGGGACGGCACGCTCGACGGCATCGAGCGCGAGGCGCTGAGCGCGCTCGGCGCGATGTTCGCCGACCCACTCCGAGTCCAGCTCGCGGAGCGAGAGCCGAACGCCGAGGAGCGGCACGCGTTCCATTCCCTCGCCGAGCACCACCGGGCCGAACAGCTCGATCGCGTCGATGACCTCGCAAAGCGGTTCGGCGAAGGACCGGCGCTGGGCAGGGCGGGCCAGCGCCTCTATGACGGCAAGCTGCTGGGCGACTACGAGCTGAGCGGGCTCTCGGCCGAAGCCGAGCGCGACAGCGACTCCCGCGCCGAGCAGGAGCGCCTGCGTGAGCGCTACCTGGCCTGGCGAGAGAAAGAGGCGCGGCGGCTCTCCAAGGCTCAGGGCATCGCCGCCCGCCTTCGCAACGGGCCGGAGGCCTTCCTCGATCAGATCGACTGTCGCGCGCTGCGGCTCTGTCGCGGCTGCGCGGAGATCGCCTACCCCGACCCCGAGTGGGCGAGCCGCGAACGCGGCGTCCGCTACGACGTCGCCGCGCGCTGCCACTACTGCGGCGGTCGAGCGCTGGCGGAGATCGAGCCGGGCACTGACGAGGGGAGCGAACCTTGATCGCGGTGTCGAGCGGCTCGGCCAGGAGGCGCGGCGGCAATCAAGGGGGCGGCCACTCCGAAGCGCCGGATCGGCTCGGCATCCGTCCCGCGCGCCTCGTCCGCCGCAGCGGCGAGCGAGCCGACCGGCTCCACGGCGCCCTGCGCGTGCTCTACCGCGACTACCTCGCCGGCGGCGGACTTGACTCCTTGCGCGCGTCGAGGTGTCATCGACGTCCGGCAAGACAAGCCAAGCCGAGGAGGCCACGATGAAGATCGCCACCTACACCCGAATCTCGACCGACGAGGCGACCCAGCCCTACTCGCTGGAGGCGCAAGCAATCCGGCTCGATTCCTATGCGAAGAGCCAGGAGGACTGGCGGATCGTTCGCCGCTTCACCGACCAGGCATCGGGGGCGACTCTGGAGCGCCCTGGCCTTGAACGGGCCCTGAGCGAGGCCGAGGCCGGGCGCTTCGACCTGCTTCTGGTCTACCGCGTCGACCGCCTCTCGCGCTCGGTGCGCGGGCTGGCCCAGATCCTCGAGCGGCTCGATGCAGCGGAGGTGCTCTTCCGCTCGGCAACGGAGCCCTTCGACACCGCCAGCTCGGCCGGGCGGATGATGGTGCAGCTCCTCGGTGTCTTCGCCGAGTTCGAGCGCGCCACCATCGTCGAGCGCACCGTCGCCGGGATGGAGCGTAAGGCCGAACGCGGCGAGTGGGTTGGCGGCAACATCCCCTTCGGCTACCGACTCGATTGCGACCGTCGCTTCCTTGTTCCCGAGCCGGCTGAGGCTTCTGTGGTCCCGCAGATATTCCACCGCTATGCCGAGCGCCAAGAGGGCTCCTCTGCACTCGCCAAGTGGTTGACCGAGCGCGGCTCTCGCACCCGCAAGGGCAAGCCCTTCAACGTGCCCGCCGTGCTCGCGATCCTGCGCAACCGCACCTATCTGGGCGAGATCTCCTTCCGGGGCAAGCAGCACCCGGCACCGCACGAGCCGCTGATCGAGGAGGTGCTCTTCGACCGCGCCCAGGAGGTTCTGCGGGGCCGCACCGAGGACAAGGCGCTGCGCCGATCCAACCAGTCCGCGTACCTGCTCACCGGGCTGGTCAAGTGCGCCGGCTGCGGCAAGCAGTACCTCGGCGCGGCGGCGCACGGCAACGGCGGGCGTTACCGCTACTACGTGTGCTTCTCCCGCCAGCGCTACGGAAAGAAAGTGTGCGAAGCCGATCGGCTTCCCGCTGACGAGCTGGAGGAGGCGATTCTCCAGCAGCTCCTCGCCGTGCTCGAACAAGAGCCGTTGGTTCGCGAGGCGATCTCCGAAGCCTTCGCCGAGATCGACGCCGAGCAGCCGAAGCGGGTGGCTGAGCTGGAGCGGATCGACGGCGATCTGCGCCGCACCGGCGAGTCGCTTGACCGCTACTTCCGCGCCTTCGAGGAGGGCACCATGCCCGAGTCCGCCTGCGCCCCACGGATCGGCGAGCTGACCGAGCGGCTGCACGGTCTCCAAGCCCGGCAGGAGGAGCTGGCGGCCGAGGAGCCGGACGAGCGCGAGCCGCTCACCGACGACGACCTGGCGCTACTCCAAGCCGAGGTGCGCGAGGTGATCGACGGCGGCGATGCCCCAACCCGCAAGGCGCTGCTGGCGTCGATGGTCGATGAGATCCGGGTCGTCAGCCGCTCGGAGATCTACCCGTCTTTCTCTTTGTCCGCGGTTCGACCACCGTCAGGATCAGTACCGCTACGGGGATTCGAACCCCGGTTTCCGGACTGAGAATCCGGCGTCCTAGTCCCCTAGACGATAGCGGCGTGGGGGGCGCCATTCTAGCGATCCGTCGGATCGCTTTCTGCGCCGCGGTATCCGAGCGTGGCTTCTAGGGTTACGAACATCTGTTCGAGAGACGACTCTGGCAACCTGCCGGCGAGCAATCGGTAAATTGCAGACTCCCCGCGGCTGTGGTGGAACTGGCAGACACGATACGTTCAGGTCGTATTGCTCGAAAGGGCGTGGAGGTTCGAATCCTCTCAGCCGCATGAAAAGCCTTTCTCCTTGCGATGCCTGAAATCGGCGAGCTTCACTGGACCACTGTTCCGCCTAGCTAGGTCTGTCTACGACTCGTGCAAGGCCGACATCTCCAGGCCCGACCAATTCGTCGGGCCGAAGCGCTAAGGCTCAGGCGGGCTGGGCGGCCGGGGCCCTACCGCCCGCTCGCGATGCCGTGTCGGCGATCTCGTCGGCGAAGATCGGCCAGAGGTCGCGGGGGAGGTCGTGGCCCATGCCCTCGACTATGCGCAGGCGAGCGCCGGGAATTGCCCGGGCGGTGGCGCGGCCGCCGCTTGGCCTGATCAGCGGGTCGCGGGTGCCATGGATCACGCTGACCGGCAGCTTCAGCTTGCGCAGGGCCGGGGTGCGGTTGCCCGAGGCGGTGATCGCGTGCATCTGGCGCAGGATGCCGCGCGGGTTGTGGGAGCGGTCGTACATCTCGCCGGCGACCTGGCGCAGGCCCTCGCGGTCGGTCGGATAGGCCGGCGAGCCGATCACCTCGAAGGTCTTCAGGATCCGCTCCACGTAGCCATCGCGATCGCGCGGCGCCTCGGCCAGCATCAGGCCGAATGCCTTCAGCGAGGGCGTCCCCACCCGGCGGCTGCCGGTGCTCGACATGATCGAGACCAGCGAGCGAACCCGCTCGCCGTGCTCGATCGCCAGCGTCTGGCCGATCATCCCGCCCATCGAGACGCCGGCGACGTGCGCCGACTCGATCCGGAGGTGGTCCATCAGGCCGACCGTGTCCGCCGCCATGTCCGAGAGCAGGTAGGCGGCGCCCTCGCGGCGGCCGAGGAAGAGGTCCAGCCGGCTCGGCACGCCGGCGGCGTCGAGCATCGTCGAGCGGCCGATGTCGCGGTTGTCGAAGCGCACGACCCGAAAGCCGCGGCCGGCGAGTCGCACGCAGAGGCGCTCGTCCCAGCCCAGCATCTGCGTCCCCAGCCCCATCACCAGCATCAGCGGCTCTCCAGCCGGGTCGCCAACCTCCTGGTAGGCGATCTCGATGCCGTTGACGGGCGCCAGGCGCTCCTCGCTGAGTCCGGCCATCCGCAAAGTCTAGCCTGAGAACTGGCTGCCCAGCCAGCCGAAGCTGCAACGTGCCTCCCGCCTGGCAGGGGGTCAGCGCGTTGCAGCGCTAGTTTGGGCCGCGATGCGCACCGCGATCGTCTCCGACCTGCACCTCGGCAGCGCCAGCGGCGAGGACCTGGGACGGGACCCGGCGATTCGCCGCCTCCTGCTCGACGAGATCCGCAGCGCCGAGCGCCTCGTCCTGCTCGGCGACGTGCTCGAGCTGCGCGAGCTGCCGCTGGCCCAGGTGCTGGAGATCGTCCGCCCCTTCTTCGAGGAGCTCGGCGAGGCGATGGCCGGCCGCCGGGTCGTGCTCGTCCCCGGCAACCACGACCACCGCCTCGCCGAGCCGCTGCTCGAAGAGGTCGCCCTCGGCGGCGGCGGCCTCGGGCTCGAGCACCGTGCCCTGCCCGCCGGCGAGCCCGCCACCCGGATCGCCGCCTGGCTCGGCGATGCCGAGCTCGGCATCGCCTACCCCGGCGTCTGGCTGCGCGACGACGTCTACGCGACCCACGGCCATTACATGGACTGCCACATGAGCCTGCCGCGGATGGAGTGCGTCGCCGCCGCTGCGATCATGCGCGCCGCCGGTCGGCCGCCAGATCCCGCCACCCCGGCAGACTACGAGCGCATCCTGCGCCCTCTCTACGGCCTCTTCTTCGGCCTCGCCGAGGCCGGCATCGCCTTCGCCGCGACGCGGCCATCCGAGCGCGCCTGGCGCTCGATCTCCGGCCGCCACCGCGGCGGCGGCCGGGCCCGGCGGGCCACCGTCAAGGCCGCGATCAAAGCCGCTGTGCCGAGCAGCGTCTGGCTGCTCAACCGCCTCTTCCGCGCCGGCTTCGACCCCAGCCTCTCTCCCGCTTCGATCGGCCGCAGCGGAATCGCCGCCGCCACCGAGATGGCACGGCGCCTGCAGGTAGACGCTGCCCACACGATCACCGGCCACACCCACCGCGCCGGCCCCGGCGAGGGCGAGGCGGAGTGGCGATTGCCCGGTGGTGGCCGACTCCACAACACCGGCAGCTGGGTCTTCGCCGACGCCTTCCACCACCCGGGCTCTCCGCCGGGGCCCTATTGGCCGGGAACGGTCACCTGGGTCGAGGACGAGGGCGCGCCGCGTCGGGTCCGGCTGCTCGCCGATCGCAGCCGAGAGGAGCTGAGCGCGGCGGTCAGCCGAGCCACTCGGCGATGATCCGGCCGATCTCCGGCCCGGCGTCCTCCTGCAGGAAGTGGGAGGCGTTCTCGATCTTTCGCGGCGGCGGAAAGCCGAGCTGCTCCGACACCCGCTCGCCGACCGAGAAGGGCAGGATGAAATCGGAGTCGGCCCAGAGCACGAGAGTCGGCCGCTCGTCGGTGCGCAACGCATCGGCAACCGCCCTGCCCTCGGCAGCGCCGGGTGCGTCGGGCTCGGTCGGCAGGATCAGCGGGAAGGCGCGCGGGCCGGCCTTCGACTCCGGGCTCGGATAGGGCGCTTCGTAGGCCGCGATCACCTCGTCGCCCGGGTCCTCCTTGCAGCCGCCCCGGACCAGCATCCCGACCGGCACGTCGGCGTTGTCGCGGACGAACTCGCGGAACTTGAGCCAGGCGTCGCTCATCCGCTGGTGGCCGGTGAAGGGGCCGGTCTCCATGATCACAAGGCGCGAGAAGCGGTCGGGGTGCTCGACCGCCAGCCGCAGGCCGATCGGCCCGCCCCAGTCGTGGACGACCGCGGTCGCGTCGCGAACGTCGAGCTCCTCGAGCAGGCCCGCGATCAGCTCGACGTGGCGGTCGTAGGTGTACCAGCCGAGGTCGGTCGGCTTGTCGGAGCGGCCGAAGCCGGCGTAGTCGGGGGCGATGCAGCGGTAGCCCGCGTCGCGCACCGGCGGGATCACCTTGCGCCAGAGGTAGGACCAGGTCGGCTCGCCGTGGAAGAAGACGACGGGCCTGCCCTCGCCCTCGTCGAGGTGAGCGAGCCGCACCCCGCCGACCTCGCGGTAGCTCGACTCGAAGGGGAAGTCGGGCAATCCCCGCAGACTCTCCTCCGGCGTGCGAACCACGTCCATTCCGTGGAGACTACGGAAGCGCCGCGGAAAGTCGCTGAGGCGTTCTGATCATCGCCGCGACGAACCGTTGGCCGGAACGGCAAAAATCGCTCCAGAGCAGGAAATCGGCGGCTCTTCTGGAATAGGCTCGCCGCATGTGTTCACTGCCTAATTGCGGACGAAAGGGTTGCGCATGAACGAGGAGAGCACACTCAGCGGTTGGTGGGTGTTCGCCGGCGTACTGCTGCTGGTCGCAGGCGTCCTGAACATCATCTACGGCATCGCGGCGATCGGCGACTCGAAGTTCTTCACCGAAAACGCCACCTACATACTCAGCGGTCTTCATACCTGGGGCTGGATCATCCTGATCCTCGGCGTGCTCGAGCTCGTCGCCGCGTTCTCGCTCTTCTCCGGGGGAGAGTTCGGGCGCTGGTTCGGCATCTTCATCGGCTCGCTGAACGCGATCGCCGCGCTGCTCTCGATCCCGGCCTACCCGTTCTGGTCGCTGGCGATCTTCGCCCTCTCGATCATCATCATCTACAAGCTGGCCGAGGGGCCCGAAGGCGTCTCTAGCTAGGCGAGGAGCCGACCACGCGCTGTGACCGAAGGCCCCGGGATTCCGGGGCCTTCGTCGTCGCGGCAGCGGCCGCGGCAACCTCGGGAGCGTCGAGGCGCGACCAGGGAGCCCGCTTGCGGTCGTTGCCCTCGTAGACGACGTCGGTACCGCTGAGCCGATCGTCCCAGGCGCGGCGCCGCTCGTCGAAGAGGATGCCGAGGAAGCCGAGCCCGAAGGGGATCGCGGCCAGCGCCATCCCGATCAGGCGCTTGAGCGAGCGGCCGAAGCGCAGCCCGCGCTCCTCGAGGTCGAGCCTGATGCCGAGAAAGCGCATTCCGGGCGTCTGCCCGGCCAGGCACCAGAAGCCGACCAGGTAGAGGCCGCCGAGCGTGAGCCAGAGGAACGTGCCCGCGGCAAGCGCCGCACCGGAGACGCCGTTGCCGTTGCCGGTGAAGGCCGAGGCGATCAACGCGGCGACCGCGGCCAGGCCGGAGAAGCCGAGGTTGACGATCAGCAGGTCGAGCCCGAAGGCGAGGCCGCGCGTGACCGCGCCGGCGCGGTCGGTCGGCTCGGCGCGGCGGCGCCGGAAGAAGATCCGCCTCACGACCCGCTCGACCGCGCCGTCCAGCCGCCGGGTCCCGTTGCCGATCGTGTGCCCGATGTCCTCGATCATGCCCATGCTCTGGGCGCTGATCGCGGCGCGGATCTCCGGCGCCTCGGCGATCCGCTCGACCAGCCGCTGCGCCTCGTCGCTGGCCAGCAGCCGCCGCCAGACCTCCTCGACCATCTCGCTGTCGAGGGCGTCGATCAGCGCGTGCTTGACCGCGTCGCTCTCCAAAGCGCTGTTCATCGCCTCTTCGACCGCCGGTCCCTGCAGCACCCGCGCGATCGCCCGTTCGACGGCTTCGCTCTCGACCGCGGCGACCATCGCCTCCTCGGCGGCGCGGTCGATCCCGGCGGCCTTGCTCACCGAGCGGGCGCTGCGAACGCCGGCGCCGAGCAGCCGGACCGAGAGCGGCAGTGGACGCCCCGAGGGCCCGTCGCCGGGCGGCGGAGCCTTGGAAGAAGGATCGTGCGGCTCGGTCATCCTGCCTTCAACCTATCGAGGAAGACCCCCTGGGCGGGAATTATCTTCCCCCTCGCATCGTCGGGCCCGAACCACTCGGCGCGGTCGACCTCGGGGAACTCCCGCTCGCGGCCCGAGCGCGGTGGCCACACCATCGTGAAGGTGTTGCTGCGCAGGTCGGCCGGGTCGAAGTCCCGCTCGACCGCCCAGCAGTGCACGACCTTGCCGGCCTTCTGGCGCACCGACCCCAGGCCGATCAGCTCCGCAGGCGAGATAGAAAACTTCGTCCCCAACTCCTCCCCCAGCTCGCGCAAAGCGCAGGCTTGCGGCTCCTCGCCGTCCTCCACCTCGCCCTTGGGAATCGACCAGGCGCCCAGGTCCTTGTTCCTCCAGTACGGCCCGCCCGGGTGGACGAGCAGCACCTCGATCGCCTCGGCGGCGAGGCGGAAGAGCAGAATCCCGGCACTGGTCGCGGGCACTGTCGGGGACGGTAATCGACTAAGCGACCCGCCTCAGCTCGGGGCGCTCGCTGCCGGCGGCGGCCAGGGCGAGCCGGCTGGCCTCGACCGCGCTCGCCCAGGCGACCTCGGAGAGCAGGCCGGGAGCCGCAACCATGTCGCCGGCGAGGTAGACGCCGTTGCCGCGGTCGACCGCTGGCCGGTCGCGCCAGCTCTGTCCGGGGCGGTCAAGTGGCCCGGTGCGGCCCACCATCACCTGGCGGCGCCGCCACTTCTCGCGATCGCGCCAGCCGGGCAACGAGGCGTCGAGCAGGCGCTCCAGCCGCAACGCGGCCTGGTCGGCCCCCTCGCCGGGGCGAACCGGCATCTGCGCCTGCACCAGCTCCTCGTCCGGCGGGGCAAGCGACGGGTCGGCGGCGCTGAAGCGCTCGATCCAGCCTGACTCGTCGAGGTCGGAAACTACGAAGGGGTCGCCACGGCGGTGCTCGATGCCGAGATCGATGCAGACGGTGTGGCCGGCGGGCCAGCTCAGCGACTCGTCGCCGAGCAGCTCCCGGGCCTGACTAAGCTCGGTCGCGAGGATCAGCGGCGGCTCGGGCAGCTCCTCGACCGGCCGGGCCGTCTCGATTTCGACGCCGAGGCGCCGCGCCCGCGCCTCCAGCACCGCGATCAGCCCGCCCCAGCCGCCGGTCAGGTAGCGCGCGGTCGGCGGCGGGCTGAGCAGGACCCGGACCGAGTGCTTCCAGACGAAGGCGGCCGAGAGCTCGCCGGGATCGTGGTGGAAGGTGTAGACGCCGGCGGCGGAGGAGAGCATCGCAGCGGTGCGCTCGTCGGCGTGGCTCGCGACCCAGCCACGGAAGTCCTGGCCAACCGGAGCCTCGCGGCCGCGCAGGCGCAGCACCGCCGGGACCGTCCTCAGCGGCGGCGTGCGGCGGACCTCGCCCTGCCAGCGGAAGCGGATCCCCGCCAAGGGCGGACCGGAGAACGGCGGCAGGAGATCACGCTCGGCGAGCCAATCCCAAAGCGGGCCGTCCTTGTAGATCACGTGCGGCCCGAAGTTCGCTTTATACGGACCGCCCATGCTGCGCGCCCGCCCGCCGAGCTCTTCGTGGGCCTCGAGCAAGCGAACCGACGCGCCACCTTCAGCGCCTGCGATGGCTGCGGTAAGCCCCGCGATGCCGCCCCCAACGACCGTGATCCGACTCATCGCAACGCCTCGCTTTCTCCCTTGCCGAGCTTCATCGTGAGATCATCGTACGGACAGACTGGTCCGCTATACAGTGCCAGTAATGGGGCATTTGACAGGACCAGCTGGCGGCCCAGGCCTCCTGGTCGAGCTCGATCGTGGCGGCGACGCGCCGCTGCACGAACAAATCGAGCGCTCGATTCGCGACGACATCAGGGCGGGACGGCTCGCCGCCGGGGCGCGGCTGCCTTCCACGCGCGGCCTCGCCGCCGAACTGGGGGTCTCGCGCGGTGTCGTCAGCGAGGCCTACGAACAGCTCGCCGCCGAGGGCTACCTGCTCGCCGGCCAGGGCGCGCCAACCCGCGTTGCCCGTTCGGTGAGGAGGCCGGCGCCGCGCGAGCCCGCACCATCGCTGCTGCCGAGCTTCGCCTATCGACTCGACCCGGGCCTGCCCGACCTCGCCGGCTTTCCCCGCGACCGCTGGCTGCGCTCGCTGCGCGCCGCCTGGCGCCAGGCGCCGATCGACGCCGTCGACTACCCCGACCCGCGCGGCGTGCCGGCGCTTCGCGAGACGCTCGCCGAGTACCTCGGGCGCGTCCGCGGCGCCGCCGCCGACCCCGAGCAGGTGATGGTCTGCACCGGCTTCGCCCAGGGATTCTCGCTGATCGCCCGCTGGCTGCGCGGCCGCGGGGTCGAGCGGATCGCGATCGAGGACCCCGGCTGGCACGCGCACCGCCTGATCGCCGAGCAGGCAGGGCTCGAGGTGGTGCCGGTGGCGGTCGACGACGAGGGGATACGGGTCGAGGCGCTGACGCGGACCGGGGCAGCCGCCGTGGTGGTCACCCCCGCCCACCAGTTCCCGACCGGCCGGGTGCTGAGCAGCGAGCGACGGGCGGCGTTGATCGAGTGGGCCGAGGAGGGCGAGCGGCTGATCGTCGAGGACGACTTCGACTCCGAGCTTCGCTACGACCGCACCCGGGTTGGGGCCCTGCAGGGCCTAGCGCCGGAGCGGGTCGCCCACATCGGCTCGGCGAGCAAGCGCCTGGTGCCGGGAATGCGACTCGGCTGGATGCTCACTCCGTCGTGGCTGGGCTGGCCGCTGATCTCGGTCAAGGCGATCGAGGACCGCGGCTCGGAGGCGATCGGTCAGCTCGCACTGCGCGACTTCATCGCCCGTGGTGAACTCGACCGCCACCTGCGCCGCATGCGCCTGCGCTACGAGCGCCGCCGCGAGGCCCTGATGGAGGCGCTGGCGCAGCACCTTCCCGCGGCCCGGGTCGCGGAGGGCGCCGCCGGTCTCTACGAGCTCGCCGAGCTTCCCGACGGGGTCGACGAGGCGGCCCTTGTCGCCGCCGCCGCCGGCCGCGGCGTCGGCCTCGAGGGCCTCGCCCTGCACCGCTTCAAGCCGGGGGGCCCACCCGGCCTCGTCCTCGGCTTCGCCGGCCTCCCAGAGCCCGCGATCGAGCAGAGTGTTCGCCTCGTCGCCTCATTGACAGGGGCAGCGACGGCAGAGGTGTAACGCCGGCCGAAAGGATTGCCCGACAACCCGCCGAAAGATGGGGATCGTCACCCAATCTGGAGGTACATATGAAGCAGCTGCATCTCAGCCGTCCCTCGCCTGCACTGGTGATCAGCGTCTTGGCATTGTTCGTCGCGTTGAGCGGAACCGTCTACGCGGCTTCGAAGATCAGCGGCAAGACGATCAAGACAGGATCGATTCCCGGTAACCGGCTCAAGAAGCACACGTTGACCGCAAAGCAGATCAACCTGGCGAAGCTCGGAACCGTTCCCAGTGCGACGAATGCCACAAACGCCGTCAACGCCACGAACTCGACAAGCGCTGCGAGTGCTGCGAGCCTCAACGGCCTGACTCGCTTCAGGACAACGATCGCGCCCGGTGGCAGCTCAGCAGCCGACGCTAACTCCGTCACCCTCTACACGGACGGACCACTCAGCCTGGTAGGCAAATGCTGGTCGAGCGGTGGAGAAATCGTCGGCGATGCCTACCTCCGCAGCTCCGTCCCGGCTTACTGGACCTCGTACAGCAACTCTGGCTCAGGAGGCCCATTGAACCCCGGCACCGACGAGCCGGCCCTAGAGGAAGAAGCCGAAGCCACACCCCCCGAAGCAGAGCTCGCAGATCCATACGACGGCACGTTCGCAGCGCTAACGGCAGACAAGTCGGCGTATTTCACCGGCCTGGCTTCTGTCGGAGTCAATATCGGAGGTTCCGGCGGCTGCACCTTCGCCGGCTTCGGTTTGTCCAGCTGATTCAGTAGTTCCATTGTCCTGGCGGGGCTGGAGACTCAATCTCCAGTCCCGCCAGATGCCCAAGGACATATCTCATTAGACCGCCGGGCTCACATCCACCTCGATCAGCCGAACACTGATTGTCCCGATGAGTTCGATCCAATCCGCATTGACGAGGACCATCGACCTATCTGGAGCTGCGCCATGCGGAGGCGATAGATGTCCGCGTGGCGCGCTGGCGTACCACTATGCGTGAGGCGGGAACCCGGGCTGAGTCGGAGCGGCGCGGCCCCGGGCCTTGCCGAGGCTCTCGCGGATCTCCTCGCGCATGCGGGCGACGAGGTCGACGGTGGCGTCGCGCAGGCCATCGATGTCCTCGGCAAGTGTTCGGCGGCCGACCAGGCTGACGCAGAGCGTGCCCTCGACGTACTCGAACGACAGCCCCTTGGGAGCGCCTTCGAGCAGGAAGACGATGAAGCTCGGCGAGAACAGCTCGTGCAGCCAGACGCCGTCGCTCTGCGGCGAGGCGAAGATGCGATAGCGCTGGTCGAGCTCAGCGCTCTCGAGGTCAAGCCGGTCGTTGCCGTGGATCAGCGCGTCGGCCGCCTTGCCGAGCAGGTGCTCGTCCTCGACCCGGTGGCAGAGCAGCCAGGGGACGAAGCGCTTTGCCTTCGGCACGTGCGTCACCGCAACGGTGAAGTGCGCCTCGCCCTTGGTCTCCGCCCCCTCGGCGTCGGTGGTCGTCTCGTCGCGGCTGACGAGGGCGATCTGCGCTTCGACGTAGGTGGCCAGCCAACCGCTCATCACCGCGTCGACGCTGCGCAGCTCCCCCTCGGCGAGCAGCGGGGTCGTGCGGGGAAGGCGCACGCCGGGCTCGAGGGTGAGGCCGCGCGAGGTCGCGTAGGAGGCGAAGTCCTCGAGCCCGCTGCCGTCGGAAGGCATGCACCCGTATACACCATCGGCGCGGGAATTCCGGTCCGCGGCGGCTCATAATGCTCGCGATGAGCGGGCGCAGCCACGTCAACCACGCGCGCCGCGAGATGATCGCGGTGGCGCAGGGCTCGAGCAAGACCCACGCCCACCTGCGGCGGCGGCTGTCGATCATCTTCCTCGCAACCGCCGTTTTCGCGGCGATCTGCACGGTGATCGTCTACTTCACCGAGCGCCACGCCCAGGGCACCGAAATCCACAACGTCTTCGACGCCTTCCTCTTCTCGACCTCCCAGCTGCTCACCGCGTCCTCCGTAGCCAACCCGAAGACGAACCC
Source organism: Solirubrobacterales bacterium (assembly GCA_036269215.1). Taxonomy (GTDB): domain Bacteria; phylum Actinomycetota; class Thermoleophilia; order Solirubrobacterales; family 70-9; genus VRUE01. Next base: position 18,105 of record DATASN010000035.1, on the reverse strand, counting down.
CGGCAAGGTCCTCGAGCTCTTCTTCGACATCTACGCGATCACCGTCGTCGCCACCCTCGCCGGCTCCTTCGGCGCCTTCTTCCACCAGCGCAGCAGGGAGATGGACCGGGTCGAGCACGAGCTCGCCAAGGAGGCCGAGGCGCTGAAGGCGAAGCTGTGACGCGGCTACCCGGCGGCGACCGATTCGCGCGCGGTGAGCTGGACGATCGGGATCGTCCGGTTCGCCCTCGCCGCTTCGCGGCGGTACGCGGCGTAGGGCGCGAAGACGCGGTCGGCGAGCGTCCAGAGCCGCCGGCGCTCAGCCTCGTCGGCGACCACGGTCGCGTGCATGGGGACGCCGCCGAACCTGACGTCGGGGTCGGCCCGGAGGTTGTGAAACCAGGCCGGGTGATTGGGGAGGCCGAGCTTCGAAGCGACGATCGTGACCCGCTCCCCGTCGTGGAAGTAGATGACCACGTTGCACCGCAGCGCACCGCTCTTCGCGCCCCTGGTTTCGAGCAGCGCCGTGGGCATGATCAGCCCCATCCCGAGGCGGCCCCGGGTTGCCCGCATCAGGTACGGATCGAGCTTCCAGACGACGTGGACCGACATGAATCGCCCCAGGCGCGTGTTTGCAAGCGCGGCGTAGGCGCGCCTGAACAGGCCGGACGGTCGATTGGGATCGACGTACTTGAGGCGGTTGGGCATCGCCGGAATCTACCCGCCTCGATGCGCGGATCGGGGCTTGATCAGGCCGAGGCCGCCTCCGGCTCGGGGTCCGGCCGGATGACCACCGTGTCGACGACCTCGAGGATCTCGTCGGCGGGCATCCCGACCCGCTGGGCGTGATCGCGGACCGCCTCGTCTCCGCTCGCCTGGTAGATGCAGACGGTGCCGAGGGTGCCGCCGGGCTCGCCGATCACGTAGCTGCGAATCCAGCGGATGTCGTCGGGGAAGTCGCTCTCGGCGACCTCTTTCGACCGCCCGGCGGCGGCCTCCAGCTCCTCCGGGCTCTGCCAGGCCTTCTCGCGGCGGATCACATAGGTCTTCATCGCGTTCCTTCCGGTCGAACCGATTACAGGCTGATTCGTCAATCTACTCGAGGATCTGCGAGGTTCTGCATCCCGACCGGGTTCTTAACCTCGCGGCGGCGACGCGGAGATAAGCTCGACCTCTCAAGGTCGAACGAAGGAGGTCGAGATGTTCGCAAGAGTCGTACGCTGGGAAGGTGCAGACCCCGAGACGCTGAAGAAGACCGCCGCCGAAATTCGCGATCAGGCCGATGAAGGGCCGCCGCCCGGGGTACCGGCGAAACGCCTCCTCCTCCTGCACGACACGACAGCCGGCAAGGCGCTTGCCGTCGCCCTGTTCGAGACCGAGGACGACTACCGCCAAGGCGACGAGACGCTCAACTCGATGAGCCCTCCCGGCGGAGGAATGGGCGAGCGGGTCTCGGTCGAGAAGTTCGAGCTGGCGGCCCACCTGGAGGCGTAGGCCCGATGCCGCGGAAAACCTAGCCGGCGGAGGAGGTGTTCAGCGCCACGGCGGCGCGGATCAGCGCCATCAACGCCTTTTCGTCGATCTCCTCGCCCTCGTGGAAATCGATGGCGCGCCTGGTGTTGCCCTCAAGGCTGGAGTTGAAGAGGCCTGAAGGGTCCTCCAACGAGGCGCCCTTGGCGAAGGTCATCTTCACGGCATTCTTGTAAGTCTCGCCGGTGCAGATCATTCCGGAGTGGTACCAGACCGGAACCCCCCGCCATTTCCACTCCTCGACCACCTCGGGGTCGGCCTGCTTGATGAGGCTCCGGACCCGAGCGAGCGTCTCGCCCCGCCAATCGCCCAGCTCCTCGATTCTCGTGTCGATCAGCTGCGAAGGGGAGTCCCCTTCCCCTCCCTCCTTCGAGCCGCTCTTCTCGTTCTTCATGCCCTTCACGAGATCGGGGAGACAGGATTTGAACCTGCGACCGCTCGGCCCCCAGCCGAGTGCGCTACCAGACTGCGCCACTCCCCGTGGCTGCCTTACATTCTGACGAATCCCGCGCGGCGGTAGCTCAACGGTAGAGCCTCAGCCTTCCAAGCTGATGACGCGAGTTCGATTCTCGTCCGCCGCTCTCCTAGAAGCCTGGTCCGGCACCGCATCGCCGCTCAAGTTCCCTTGGCAGAAGCCGATGCGGATGCCATCGATGAACAGCCATTCACGGACACGCCTGGCCTGCATACTCGTCATCGTCGCCGGCGCGCTCGCGCTCGGCGGCTGCGGCGGGTCGTCCGGCGAGACCACCGGCGAAGCGTCGACGGGCAAGGCCGCCGGAGCCCTCGTCGACTGGCCGCTCTTCGGCCGGGTCCCGGAGCGCACGCACTACCTGCCCGCTCCGCCACGGCGCGCGCTCGATCCGCCGCTGCGCGAAGCCTGGTCGATCAACACGCATGCGCTGATCGAGTTCCCGCCCGCGGTCGCCAACGGGATCGCCTACGTCGTCAACAAGTACGGCAACGTCAAGGCCGTGCGGCTGAGCGACCGCAGGGTCCTCTGGGAACGCAACCCCAACCCGAAGGACTCCGGCATCCCGACGGACGTGACGGCGCCGGTCTACCACCAGGGCAAGGTCTTCTTCGCCGACGTCGACGGGGACCTGCAGGCGGTCGACGCGAAGACCGGCAGGCCGGTCTGGACGCGCAGGCTCGCCGGCCACCTCGAATCCTCGCCGATGGCGGTCGGCGGCACCCTCTACCTGGGCACCGACGGGACCAACGTGGTCGCGGTGCGCGCCTCCGACGGCAAGATCCTCTGGCAGTTCAACTCGCCCGGCGCGATCAAAGCCAGCCCCAGCTTCCACGACGGCCGGGTCTTCGTCGCCGACTACGAGAGCGGCATGTTCTGCCTCGACGCCAAGGACGGCAGGCTGATCTGGCGGACCAACACCTCGAAGGTCCCGCCATTCGGGCAGGGCGGCTTCTACTCCTCCCCGGCGATCGCCTTCGGCCGCGTCTACGCCGGCCGCGACGACGGCACGATCTACGCCTTCGACGAAAAGACCGGCAAGGTCGACTGGTCCTTCCCGACCGGCAACTTCGTCTACGGCTCACCCGCCGTCGCCAGGGTCCCCGGCACTCCGCCGACGGTCTACATCGGCTCCTACGACGAGCACTTCTACGCGCTCGACGCCCTCACCGGCAGGCAGGAGTGGCGCTACCCGGTCGGCGGCCCGGTGCCCGGCACCGCGACGGTGATCGGCCACACCGTCTACACCTCGAGCTTCAAGACCCGCGAGGCGATCGGCATCGACGTCCGCACCCACCGCAGGACCTTCGAGTTGAAGCAGGCCGGCTACACGCCGATGGTCTCCGACGGCCGCCGCCTCTACCTGATCGGCTACTACGAGCTGATCGGGCTGAAGCCGACGCGGCGCTGACGGTCTAGACGAGCACCCCTTTCTTCAGGTCGACTGCGACGGTTTCGCCGGCCACCGTGGAATCGATCGGCTTGTAGGCGATCGTGAGCCGCTGGACGCCGATGTCCGCGGTCACGGTCAGGTAGCCGAAGGAGACGATCGGGTCGGCCACCAGGGTGTATTCGCCGTCGGTCGCCGGCGCTTTGACGGCGTGTACGGGGTGGGTGGCGCTGTAGCCGCCCGCGCCGGCGACGACGTACGGGATTTCGCGACCCTCCACCCTGCGGGTGAAGCGCTGGTAAAGGTGTGCGTGGCCGGAGATCACCGCGTCGGGCCAGAGGCCGGCGTCCCCGCAGGCCGAATCGATGTCCGCGTCGATCCCTTCGCTGCCGCCGTGCTTCGAGTCGATCGATGCGGGCGGGTGATGACAGGCGATGAGAACGGCCCGCTTGCCGGCATCGCGTTCGGGCTTCAATCGCTTCAGCTCGGCCTTGAGGAATTCGAGCTGCTCGTCGCCCACGGTGGGGAATAAGCCGCCCTGGGAGGAGATCACGCCGGGACCCTCGAGGACGTTGCTGTAGAGGCCGATTACGGACACGAACGGGGCGTCGAGGGTGAAGTAGACGCCCGGCTGGGTCATCGTGCTCCTCATCAGCCCGGCGGCATCCTCGGCGGAGCCGGGCGAGGCCGCGCAGAAGTTGCGCAGGAACGCCGTCAGGGTCTCGACCGTGGGGGTGTCTTCGCTCGGCCCGAAGACCGCCCCGTCGTGATTCCCGGGGATCGCGAATATCGGCCGATCGTAATTGCGGAAGGGCTCGTAGAACTGGTCGTAGTAGTACTGCCCCTCGCCGAAGTTGTAGATCACATCACCGAGGTGGAAGAAGAACGCCGGTGATTCGGGCGAACCGAGGTCGCCGGACATCGCGTCGGCAACGCCGGCCTCGTGCAGGATCGCCGTCGCCATCTTCTGGCTGCGGTTGACCTTTGCCGCTCCGGTATCGCCAACCGCGTGAAAGCTCAGCCGCTTTGCCGTTTCGATCGGGCCGAGGACATCCGGCCCGACGATGTCGTCGAGTTTGATCTGCGGCGGGGTCGAGCGGGGTTTCGGGACCGGCTGCACGTCTTTCTTGTGCTTTTTGTAGTAGGCCGACTCGTAGTATTCCTCGCTCGTGTTGTTCACACGAAACGATGTCTCGTCGGGGCCGGGGCCGGGCTCGGCAAACAACCGTTTATCGACGCCGACGAGGTTTCTGGTGCTGTCCGCCACGGCTGCCTCCTTGGTTATGCGCCCGGATTACGGCCCGCTCCGTACTTGCGATCGATGCTCGTAATGCCCGTGGACCGTCGTTCGCTCCGGAAACTCGGAGCATATCGATATAAGAATGAGCGTTCCTACCCGACACTGAGTGCGGAGAAACCTCGCGGGCTGCTACCGGCGGTCCGCTCGTAGGCCTCAGACCTCAGCCGAGGACAACGACCTCGCAGCGGATGCCCACCGCCCGCTTCACCCTTCCATCGGCCGTCAAGAGCACCGTGCCGAGGGACTCGGCGAGCGCGACATAGGAGGCGTCGTAGGCGCTGAGGTTGTCGCGCAACTCCCAAACTCGGGCGAGCAACGGCAAGTGCGGGACGCGCCGAAGGGGAAGCGCCGCGAGATCGGTGAGAGCCTGAGCGGATCGGCGCTCGTCAAGCCTCCTTGCCCGAGCGGCGCGGCGCAGGGTCGAGACGACCTCAAGGTCGACCAGCTCCGGCGCCACGAGCTGCTCGCCGTGCAGATGCTCACGGGCCCGGTCGCCGTCGGCGTCATCGTCGGCTAGCGCTGGCGCGAGCACAGAAGCATCGACGACGATCACACCGCGCGCCGGCGGTCGTCGCGGAGGCCTTCGACAGCGAAGTCAAAGCCGAGCGAGCCGCCCGCGCGACCACCCGCTCGGTCGAGCACCTCCTCCAGCGTCTTCGTCTCAGCCTGGCGGGTGAGCTCGATGAGCAGGTACTCCTGCATTGACTGCCCCGCGGCAGCGGCCCGCTTGCGCAGCACCCGATGCACCTTCGGGGGGACGTTCTTGATCTGGACGCTTGGCATGCCCTGGACCTCTTGAGTCATTGTAGCGCCACTTTGGCGCCATAACAGGAACTTTGGCGTTCTTGGCTTCACGCTGGGCGAGTGCTGTGGCTACTGTGTCGTCGGCGGGACGCAACCGTTCGATGAGAGCACTGATAGCGGGGCAGCCAGGACTCGAACCTGGAATCGCCGGTTTTGGAGACCGGTGCCTTAGCCAGTTGGGCCACTGCCCCGAGGAGAGCCATGCTAGCCGGGCAGCCGCGCGGATCGCGCTGCGGGCACCGGCCGGAGATCACGATGCGGGCGGAGGGACTTGAACCCCCAAGCTCTTTCGAGCACCGGCACCTAAAGCCGGCATGTTTACCAATTTCATCACGCCCGCGTGGCTGCCCAATCTAGGGCTTAACGCGCGACCAATGCCGCATTGTCGCGCTTAGATTCTATGATCGTCGGTGTGGCGGTTGGAGAGGTCAGGCCTGGCTACGAATTGTGGCGGCCAAATCGGGAGAAAGCTGGGTCGATCACGACCAAGTTCGTGCTCGTCTTCCTGCTCGCGGCGACCTCGGCGATCGCCTTCCTGGTGACGATCACCGGCTTCTCGCTGATGACCGGCGGGGGCGGCATGGGGATCGTCTGCTTCATCTACGCGGCGCTCTACGCCTTCTTCGCCTTCCTCGTCTTCCGCTGGAGTCGCGGCATCCTGCCCGTCGCCGCCGCCCTCTCGATGATCCTGGCGATCTTCTGCGCGGTCGGTGCCGACAGCTGGTTCGCCCGCGACAAGGCCGGCTTCGACGAAGGGCTGATCTCCTCGCCGCTGATCGGCCTGCTGGTCATCATCCTCGCGATCCTGCAGCTGGTCCTGATCGCCGCCGCCCTCTACGGCTTCAACCAGAACTGGCACGTCGAGGAGGAGCGCCCGATCGGCTCCGGCGAGGACTACGGCGCCGGGGCCTCGCCCGACGACGGCACACCGCTGCCGGCCTGACCCCTCGCCCTCGAGGGGTCGAACGCCGCGATGCCGGAGGCGGGAGTCGAACCCGCACGCCCTTGCGAGCAATTGATTTTGAGTCAATCGTGTCTGCCGTTCCACCACTCCGGCGCCGTTGGAACGATAGACGGAATGCGGACGAAGTTCCTGAGCGTCGCTCGATCGACTGAGCCGGAATAGACTGCGGCTCGCGGCATGCGCATCCATCACCTCAACTGCGGCACGCTGTGCCCCCACAGCGCGCGCTTGATCAACGGGACCGGCGGCCTTCTCGAGCCGGCAAGGATCGTCTGCCACTGCCTGCTGCTCGAGAGCGACGAGGGGCTGGTCCTGCTCGACACCGGCTTCGGGATCGAGGACGTGGGCAATCCGCGCCAGCTCGGCCCCGTCTTCGCGCTGATGCGGCCGCGCGCCGAGATCGGCGAGACCGCGCTGAAGCAGGTCGAGGGGCTCGGCTTCGCCGCCTCGGACGTGCGCCAGATCGTCACCACCCACCTCGACCCCGACCACTCCGGCGGGCTGCCCGACTTCCCCGCCGCCGAGGTGCACATCTTCGGGCGCGAGCTCGAGGCGGCGCTGCACCCGGTCCTGCGCGACCGCCCCCGCTACCTCGGCGCCCACTGGAAGCACAACCCGCGCTGGGTCCGACACGAGGTCGAAGGCGACGAGTGGTTCGGCTTCGAGGGCGTGCGGATCCTGCCCGACCTCGGCACCGAGGTGCTGCTGATCCCTCTGGCCGGCCACTCGCACGGGCACAGCGGCGTCGCGATCAGGGTCGACGACGGCTGGCTGCTGCACTGCGGCGACGCCTACTTCCACCACGACGAGGTCGCCACGCCGCCCAGCTGCCCGCCCGGCCTGCGCTTCTTCCAGCTGCTCAACGCGGCCGACGGCAAGCAGCGCCGGGCCAACCAGGAGCGGCTTCGAGAGCTGGCCGCGGGCCACGGCGACGAGGTCCGCATGCTCTGCTCGCACGACCCGCACGAGCTCGACCTGGCGCAGGCGGCAAGCTCAGCGGCCGCCGTGTGACCCAGCCGGCGCCCGAGAAGCTCTGGGAGCCGTCCGCCGAGCTGGTCGAGCGCTCGCGCCTGCGCGAGTACATGCGCTGGCTCGAGGCCGAGCGCGGCCTGCGCTTCGACGCCTACGACGAGCTCTGGCGCTGGTCGGTCGAGGACCTGGAGGGGTTCTGGTCCTCGACCTGGGACTTCTTCGACGTCCAGGCCGACGGCGCGGCCGAGCGCGCGCTCGGCAGCCGCGCGATGCCCGGCGCCGAGTGGTTCGCCGGCACCCGCCTCAACTACGCCGAGCACGTCTTCGCCGGCAAGGACGACGACGCCGAGGCGGCGATCCTGCACGCCTCCGAGCTGCGCAAGCTCGGCGAGCTGAGCTGGGGAGAGCTGCGCGCCCAGGTCGCTGCCGTGGCCACCGGGCTGCGCGACCTAGGGATCGAGCACGGCGACCGCGTCGTCGCCTACATGCCGAACGTCCCCGAGGCGATCGTCGCCTTCCTCGCCACCGCGAGCATCGGCGCGGTCTGGTCGAGCTGCTCGCCCGACTTCGGCCCGGCCAGCGTGATCGACCGCTTCGCCCAGATCGAGCCCAAGGTGCTCTTCGCGGTCGACGGCTACCGCTACGGCGGCAAGGACTTCGACCGCCGCGAGACGCTTGCCCAGATCCAGGCCGCGATGCCGGGCCTCGAGCGCACCGTCGTCCTCCCCTACCTCGACCCCGATCCCGACCTCTCCCCCCTGCGCGACGCGACCCGCTGGGAAGAGCTGCTCACCTCCGGCGAGGGCGCGGAGCTCAACTTCGAGCGGGTGCCCTTCGACCACCCGCTCTGGGTCCTCTACTCCTCCGGCACCACCGGGCTGCCGAAGGCGATCGTCCAGTCGCAGGGCGGCATCCTGCTCGAGCACCTGAAGAAGCTCCACCTCCACGTCGACGCCCACCCCGGCGACCGCCTCTTCTGGTTCACCACGACCGGCTGGATGATGTGGAACTTCCTCGTCTCGGGCCTGCTGACCCGGGCCGCGATCGTCCTCTACGACGGCAACCCCGGCCACCCCGACATGGGCGTGCTCTGGAACCTCGCCGAGCACGCCGGGATCACCATGTTCGGCACCAGCGCCTCCTTCATCGCCGCCTGCATGAAGGCCGGCGTCGAGCCCGCAGCGGGGCGCGACCTCAGCCGCCTCAAGGCGGTCGGCTCGACCGGCTCGCCGCTCTCCCCCGAGGGCTTCGACTGGATCTACCAGCACCTCGGCGCCGACACCTGGCTCTTCTCGACCAGCGGCGGCACCGACCTCTGCACCGCTTTCGTCGGCGGCGTCGCCCTGCTCCCGGTCTACCGCGGCGAGCTGCAGGGGCGGGCGCTCGGCGCCGCGGTCGAGGCCTGGGACGAGGCCGGCAACGCGGTGATCGACGAGGTCGGCGAGCTGGTCGTCACCGAGCCGATGCCCTCGATGCCGGTCCGCTTCTGGGGCGATGAGGACGGCAGCCGCTACCGGGCCAGCTACTTCGAGCAGTACCCCGGCGTCTGGCGCCACGGTGACTGGATCGAGATCACCTCGCGCGGCACCGCGATCATCTACGGCCGCTCGGACTCGACGATCAACCGCTCCGGCATCCGCATGGGCACCAGCGAGATCTACCGCGCCGTGCTCGGCCTCGACGAGATCGTCGACGCCCTCGTCGTCGACATCCCCCGGCCTGGGACCGACGGCTGGATGCCGCTCTTCGTCGTCCTCCGCGAGGGCGCCGAGCTCGATGACGATCTGCGCGTGGAGATCGCCCGCCGGGTGCGCAGCCAGTGCTCGCCGCGCCACGTCCCCGACGAGGTCTTCCCGATCGCTGAAGTCCCACGCACTCTCAGCGGCAAGGTGCTCGAGGTTCCCGTGAAGCGGATCCTGATGGGCACGCCGCCCGAGAAGGCGGCAAGCCGCGACTCGCTCGCCAATCCAGCAGCTCTCGACTACTTCGTCGAGCTGGCCGGGACGCTCGACGCCTGAGCGCTAGGCCGGCGTCACCGGGTTGCGTCGCTCGGCGAAGCCCCGATCCTTGTTCGCCGCCAGGGCGAAACGCTTGATCAGGTCGGCGCGTAGATCGGCGGGCTCGACCACGGCGTCGACGACGAGCTCGGATGCGAGGTGGAGGATGTCGATGTCCTCGGCGTATTCCTCGCGCTTCTGGGCGACGAAAGCTTCGCGCTCCGCCTCGTCGTCGATCGCCTGGATCTGGTTGTAGAAGACGGCGTTGATCGCCGCCTGCGGCCCCATCACCGCGATCGAGGCACTGGGCAGGGCGATGCAGCAGTCCGGCTCGAAGGCCGGCCCGGCCATCGCGTAGAGGCCGGCGCCGTAGGCCTTGCGCACCACCACCGAGATCTTCGGCACGGTTGCTTCGGAGACGGCGCTGATCATCTTCGCGCCGTGGCGGATGATCCCCTGGCGCTCGACCGCGGCGCCGATCATGAAGCCGGGCACGTCGGCGAGGAAGAGCAGCGGCAGGTTGAAGGCGTTGCAGGTCTGGATGAAGCGCGCCGCCTTGTCGGCGGAGTCGACGAAGAGCACGCCGCCGGTGTAGCGGGGCTGGTTGGCGACGATGCCGATCGCGCGGCCGTCGAGCCGCCCGTAGCCGACGATCAGCTCCTTCGCCCAGCGCCTGTGCACGGGCAGGAAGCTCCCGGCGTCGAGCAGCGAGTCGAGCAGCTGCTGCATGTCGAAGGGCCGGTTCTCGTCCTCGGGCACGATCTCGGCGATCGGCGTCTGCGAGGCGGGCTCGGCGGCGGGCGTCGCGGGCGGCTGCTCCCGCCAGCTGCCCGGCATGAAGGAGAGGTAGCGCTTGGCGAGGTCGATCGCCTCCTCGTCGCTGCGGACCAGGAAATGGCCGCAACCGGACACGCCGGTGTGCATCTTGGCGCCGCCCATCTCCTCCAGCGTCACCGTTTCGCCGATCACCATCTCCGCCATCCGCGGCGAGCCCAGGTACATCGAGGCGTTGCCGTCGCGCATGATCACGACGTCGCAGAAGGCGGGGATGTAGGCGCCACCGGCGGCGCTCGGCCCGAAGAGCAGGCAGACCTGCGGCACCTGACCGGAGAGCCGCACCTCGTTGTGGAAGATGCGGCCGGCGCCGCGGCGGCCCGGGAACATCTGCACCTGGTCGGTGATCCGCGCCCCCGCCGAGTCGACCAGGTAGATCATCGGCACCTGCAGGCTCAGCGCCCGTTCCTGGACGCGGAGGATCTTCTCGACCGTCTTCGGGCCCCAGGAGCCGGCCTTGACGGTCGGGTCGTTGGCCATCAGGGCGACGCGGCGGCCGTCGATCGTGGCCAGGCCGGTGACGACGCCATCGGCGCCGAGCCCCTCCACGTCCCAGTTCGCCAGCGCCGCCTCCTCGGCGAAGGAGCCGGGATCGACGAGCCGCTCGACCCGCTCGCGCACCGGCAGCTTGCCCTGCTCGGCTGTCTTCTCGTGGTGGCGCTGCGGCCCCCCGGCAAGGGCGGCCTCCAACGCTTGCACGAAATCGCTCACGGCCGGGAGCCTATTCGGACCAGCCCCACGATCCGAGCTGCATCAAATTCTCTACCCGCTGGAACGAGAATTCGATGCAGCTCGATGCCAGTCGACCGGCCCCGCGGTGAGCACGTGTGAGCCGAGCGCCCGGCCGAGGCCGCTCTGCGCCTCGCGGGAAGCGCCGATCAGGGCCGGCAGGTCGATCCCGGTTTCGATCCCCATCTCGTGCAGCATCGAGACCACATCCTCGGTCGCGACGTTGCCGGTCGCGCCGGGCGGCACCGGGCAGCCGCCCAGCTCGCCGAAGCTCGACTCGAAGGAGTCGACGCCCTGCTCGAGCGCCGCGAGGACGTTGGCAAGGCCCTGGCCGCGGGTGTTGTGAAAGTGGGCAGTCAGCTCGACCCCGCCGAGGCACTCTCGCGCCGCGGCGAAGAACTCGCCGACCTGGCGCGGATTCGCCATCCCGGTCGTGTCGCCGAAGCCGATCTCGGCGCAGCCCGAGGTGGCCAGCCGCTCGGCGATCGTGAAGACGCGCTCCACCGGCACCTCGCCCTCGTAGGGACAGCCGAAGGAGGTCGAGATCACACCCTCGCAGCGCAGCCCCGCCTCGCGCGCTCCCTCCAGCGTCCGCTCCAGCCCGTTCAGCGACCCCTCGATCGTCCGGTTGACGTTCCTGCGGTTGTGGGTCTCAGAGGCGGAGACGAAGACGTTGACCTCGTCGAAGCGGTCGCGCAGCGCCAGCGCCCGCTCCAGCCCCCGCTCGTTCGGGATCAGGACGGAGAAGGCAACCCCCTCTCGCCGCTGCACCCCGGCCAGCACCTGCTCGGCATCGGCGAGCTGAGGGATCACCTCGGGCCTAACGAAAGAGGTGACCTCGATCCGCGACAGCCCGGTCGCCGAGAGCATGTCGACGAGCCGGATCTTCTCCGCGGTCGGAATCGTCTCCGGCTCGTTCTGAAACCCGTCGCGAGGCCCAACCTCGCGGATGCGGACTGAGCTGGGCAGTGCCATCACGACTCGGCAGCTTAGGCGCTTCGCCTGGCCTCGATGCGGTCTACCACGGCGAGCAAGGTCGACCGCACGTGCTCGGGCTGGTAGCGAACCTGCTCGTGCGTGAAGCGGAGGTTGACCAACCCTGCGGCCGTATGCGCTTGATCACGGAGCCGATCGCGTGCCTGCTCGGCGGGGGTTCGGTGATAGCGCAGCCCATCTGTCTCGACGACCAAGCCGAGGTCCGGCCAAAAGAAGTCGACCTCGAAGCCACTGACCCACTGTTTCGTCATGGGCGAGGGGAGACCAACCTGGTCGGCGAGCGGCAGGAAGAGCCGCTCCAGCTCAGAGCGAGTCAGGCGGAACGTGCGACGGTCGAGCAGGTTGCGCAGCGGCCTGACCCCAGGCTCACAGCGATGCGGCTGCAGCTCGAGGCGCAGAGTGGGCGGGTCGATCAGGTCGAGTCGATCCGCTTCGTTGACGGATCGCTCAACGAGCCGAGGCCTCAGGATCGAGGCGAGGTCGACGAAAGTCCGCACGAGACCGGTGACGGGGATGCCGTCGCGCTCGATTACGTCACGATCGGCCAATGTAGGACGGCGATAGACACGAACACCCGCACGGCGTCGAGGTGAAGCGATGCGAACCGTGACTTCCACCTCGCCGCTCTCGGCGCCGATGCCCCAAAGGGCCGCCGCGCTGCGGTGGCTCAACATCGCATCAGGCCCGCAGGCAAGGACAGCTGCCATCCATTTGCCGGCCCGCGTCAGGTCGGGGCGCCCAACGGCGTAGACACCCGACCTGACCAGATGCAGCCGCCCACGCGACAGTCGATGTTCGATCCCTCGAGAACTGAACCCGCCTTCAATCAACTGCTTCCGCGAAACCACCCCATGCTGTCGCCGCGCAAGGGCCCAAAACCCTCCATCACTCGCCGTTCGATCGATTGACCACATTCCAGTGTGGTCAATGCATCGAGCGGCGTGATCTCTCCCCCGTTGAAGCCGCTAATTGCGAGAATTTCTGCTCAGACCATGCCCAGGCCGCCGCTTACGCCCAGGGTCTCGCCGGTTACGTAGGTGGCGTCGTCGGAGACCAGGAAGGCTGCGGCGGCCGCCACCTCCTCGGGCTGGCCGAGGCGGCCCATCTGCGTTGCCGACTTCATCGTCTCGATCACCTTCTCGCCGATCTCGCCGAACTCCTTGGCGCCCATCAGCAGCGGCGTCTCGATCGGGCCGGGGGCTATCGAGTTGGCGGTGATCCCGTAGCGGGCGTTCTCGCGGGCGATCGCCTTCATGAAGGAGACGATGCCGCCCTTGGCGGCCGAGTAGACGGCCGAGCCCTTGGAGCCGACCCGGCCCGCCTCCGAGGAGATGCTGAGGATGCGACCGTATTTGGCCTGCTGCATGGCGGGCAGCACGGCGTAGGTGCAGTTGAGGACGCCGCCGAGGTTGATCGAGATCACCCGCTGCCACTGCTCGGGGGTCGTGTAGGTGAAGAAGCCGAACTCGTCGGTGCCGGCGTTGTTGACGAGGATGTCGAGCGTCCCCGCCGCTTCGATGGCCGCCTTGGCTGACTTCAGCTCGGTCACGTCGAGCTCGATCGCGTGGCCGTTGACCTCGCCCGCGACCCGCTGAGCACCCTCGACATCGATGTCGCCGACCCAGACCTCGGCCCCCTCCGCTGCCAGCCGGGCGGCGATCGCGGCGCCGATCCCGCTGGCGCCGCCGGTCACCAAGGCCTTTCGTCCCTCCAGTCGCATCGGGCGTGAGCATAGACTGGCGCGCTCGTGACCGAGACCCCCACCATCCCGATCGTCGGAGGCACCGGCGCGCTCGGCGCCGGCCTGGCGCTGCGCTGGGCGCAGGCCGGGGCGGCGATCGCGATCGGCTCGCGCTCGGCGGAGCGCGCCGAGGAAGCGGCGGCGCGCCTGCGCGAGAAGGTGCCCGGCGCCGCGGTCGAGGGGCTGCTCAACGAGGACGCCGCCCGCCGCGCCGAGATCGTCTTCCTCACCGTCCCTTTCCGCAATCAGTCAGAGAACCTCAACAACCTGCGCGAGGCGCTGCAGCCGGGACAGATCCTGGTCGACTGCACCGTGCCGCTCGCCGCCGCGGTCAGCGGCAAGGCGACCCGCTCGCTCGGCGTCTGGCAGGGCTCCGCCGCCCAGCAGGCGCAGGAGATGGTCCCCGAGGGTGTCACGGTCGTCGCCGCGCTGCACACGGTCGGCGCGCCCACGCTCGGCAACCCGGGAACCGAGCTTGGCGAGGACGTGCTCGTCTGCGGCGATCGCAAGGCCGACAAGGCGCGGGTGGCGCGGCTGATCGAGATGATCGGAGGCCTGCGCGCGGTCAATGCCGGGCCGCTGGAGATGGCGCGGATCGTCGAGCAGCTGACCCCGATGCTGATCTCGGTCAACACGCGCTACAAGGCCCACGCCGGGATCCGGCTGACCGGCCTCCCCGACGGCGACCACTGGGAGTAGGCGTGCGGGTCGCGCTGCTCGCCGGCGGCACCGGGGGCGCCAAGCTCGCTGCCGGGATGCAGGAGGAGATCGGCTCCGACCTGACCGTGATCGCCAACACCGGCGACGACATCGAGGCGCTCGGCGTTCACGTCTCACCCGACCCCGACCTCGTCACCTACTGGCTCAGCGGCGAGATCGACGAGGAGCGCGGCTGGGGGCTGCGCGACGACAGCTTCACCGTCTTCGAGCGCCTGACCAAGCTCGGCGCCCCGAGCTGGTTCGGGCTCTCGGACCGCGACCTCGCCGCCTGCCTTTATCGCCGCCAGTTCCTCGACGAGGGCGGCAGCCTGACCGACGCCCAGGCCCAGATCGCCCGCGCGCTCGAGGTCGAGGCGCGGGTGCTGCCGATGTGCGAGGCGCCGGTGCGGACCAGGGTGCAGACGACCGCAGGCGTGCGCGGCCTGCAGGAGTACCTGATCGTCGACCGCGGCGAGCCCGAGGTCCACGGCGTCGAGCTGGAGGGGATCGAGGCGGCGGAGCCGAGCGCCGCGGTGCTGGAGGCGCTGCGCTGGGCCGAGGCGATCGTGATCGGCCCCTCCAACCCGGTGATCAGCATCGGCCCGATCCTCGCCGTGCCGGGCATGACCGAAGCGATCTCGGCCTCCGCCGCCCCCGTTGTCGCGGTCAGCCCGTTCGTCGCCGGCCAGGTCGTCAAGGGACCCACCGAGCGCTTCATGCAGGCGCTCGGCCGGCCCTCGACCGCCGCCGGCGTCGCCTCCCTCTACACCGGCCTGATCGACGCGATGGTCGTCGACGAGGACGACCCGGATCCGCCGCCGGCCGAGATCCCCACCCTCGCCGCGCCGACCCTGATGGAGGGAGCGGCCGGGCGGGCGCGGGTGGCCCGCACCGTCCTCGACTACGCCGCTAGCCTCGTCGAGGCTTGAAAGCAACCGCGGTACTCCCGGTGAAGCGCTTCGGCGCCGCGAAGCAGCGCCTCGCGGCGGGCATCGACGACGAGCGGCGGGCCGAGCTGGTCGCGGCGATGCTCGCCGACGTGCTCGAGGCAATCGGCGAAGCCCGCCCGGTCGAGCGCACGATCGTCGTCACCGGCGAGCCGCGGGCCGAAGAGCTGGCAGCGGCGGCGGGAGCCGAGCTGGTGCCCGACCCCGACGAGGGCGGCCACTCCGGCGCGGCCCTCGCCGGCGTCGCCCGCGCGCGGGAGCTGGGCGCGGGCTGCGCCGTCCTCCTGCCCGGCGACTGCCCGCTGCTCGACGCTCGCGAGCTCGAACGGCTGCTGACCGGCATGCCGGAGCGCTACGTCGCGATCGTCCCCGACCGCCACGGCACGGGCACCAACGCCCTGGCGCTCGCACCCCCGGACGCGATCCGCCCCGCCTTCGGCGAGGGAAGCCGCGCCCGCCACGTCGCCGCCGCCCGCCAAGCCGGCGTCCCCTTCGCGGTCGAGGAGCTGCCCTCGCTGGCGCTCGACCTCGACACGCCCGCGGACGTCGTCGCCCTCACCCGCGAGCTCGAGGCCCACCGCGGCCGAGCGAAACGGACCGCCAAGGTGCTCGGCATATGAGCGAGCTGCACGTCTTCGCGGTCGAGGGCCTGCCCGAGATCGAGCCGGGAACGAAGCTCGGCGAGCTGATCGCCGCCCGGGCCGAGCTGCTCGACGGCGACGTCGTCGCGATCTCGCAGAAGGTCGTCTCCAAGGCCGAGGGGCAGGTGCGCCGCCTCTCCTCCGTGCTCCCGGGGACCGAGGCGCGCAAGCTCGCCGCGGCGCTCGGCAAGGAGCCGGCGCTGGTCGAGTTGATCCTCGAGCAGAGCGCCGAGGTGCTGCGCGCCGAGCGCGGTGTCCTGATCACCGAGACGCGTCACGGCTTCATCTGCGCCAACGCGGGCATCGACACGTCGAACCTGTCAGAGCCCGACACGGTCTGCCTGCTGCCCGAAGACCCCGACGCCTCAGCCCGCCGCATCCGCGCCGAACTCCCCCCCACCATCGGCGTCGTGATCACCGACAGCTTCGGGCGTGCCTGGCGACTCGGGCAGGTTGAGGTAGCGATCGGCTGTGCCGGGCTGCAGCCGCTGGACGACTGGCGCGGCCGCTCCGACGCCAACGGCCGCAAGCTGGAAGCGACCCAGATCGCTATCGCCGACGAGGCCGCGGCGGCGGCCGACCTAGCCCGAAGCAAGGACAGCCGCGTGCCCGCAGTGATCGTCCGCGGCCTCGACCGCTTCGTCATCCCCGATAACGGCCCCGGTGCAGCGTCCCTCCGCCGCCCGCGCGACGAGGATCTCTTCCGTTAGACGATGAGCACAGCGGCGCCTTTGAGGCTGCCGTCGCGGATCGAGTCGAGGGCCCTATTGGCCTGCTCGAGAGGGCGCAACTCGACCTCGGTGCGGACAGGGACTTGAGGTGCGAGCGCGAGGAACTCCTCGCCGTCGCGGCGGGTCAGGTTGGCGACCGAGCCGAGGACGCGCTCGCCCCAGAGCTGCTCGTAGGGGAAGCTCGGGATGTCGCTCATGTGGATGCCGGCGCTGACGATCCGGGCGCCCTTGGCGCTTGCCCGCAGCGCCGCCGTCATCAGCTCGCCCGCGGGGGCGAAGACGATCGCCCCGTCGATCTCCTCAGGCGGCCGCTGGTCGGAGGAGCCGGCCCACTCCGCGCCCAGCTCGCGCGCGAACGCCTGCGTCTCCTCATCGCCCTCGCGGGTGAAGGCGAATACCCGCCGCCCCTGGTGAACGGCGACCTGACAGAGGATGTGAGCCGAGGCGCCGAAGCCGTAGAAGCCGATCCGATCCGCATCGCCGACCAGCCGCAGCGCCCGGTAGCCGATAAGGCCGGCGCAGAGCAGCGGCGCCGCCTGCTCGTCCGGGTAGCCCTCCGGGATCGGAAAGCAGAAGCGCTCGTCCGCCACCGCCAGCTCGGCGTAGCCGCCGTCGAGGTCGTAGCCGGTGAAGCGGGCGCGGTCGCAGAGGTTCTCGCGGCCGCCGAGGCAGTAGCGGCACTCGCCGCAGGTCCAG
Organism: Solirubrobacterales bacterium; assembly: GCA_036269215.1. Classification (GTDB taxonomy): domain Bacteria; phylum Actinomycetota; class Thermoleophilia; order Solirubrobacterales; family 70-9; genus VRUE01. The sequence goes on along the minus strand of DATASN010000035.1, from coordinate 683 downwards.
CCGAGCCAGGGCACCCCGACCCGATCGCCGATCGCAAAGCGCTCCGCCCCCTCTCCGGCCTCGCGCACCGTGCAGACGATCTGATGGCCCGGGACGAGCGGCAGCTTCGGCCTCTCGAGGTCGCCGTCGACGATGTGTAGGTCGGTGCGGCAGACCCCGCAGGCGCGAACCGAGATCAGCACCTGCCCGACCCCCGGCCGCGGATCGGGCAGATCGGCGGGCCGCAAAGGCTCCCCCGCCCGCTCGAGGACCATCGCCCTCATCGCGACTCAGGGAGAAATCGGAGCCGCGGGCTCGACCACTTCGTCGCCCGATTCAGGCACTTCCTCGCTAACCCCACGCACTCCCGGAGCTTCTTCACTCGCCCCCGGGACTTCCTCCACGCTTTCTTCTTCGGGCCGCGCGATCTCAAGCTTGACGCAGTTCCCTTCCCCTTCAAGCGTCGCGGCCAGGGCGCGGGCGTCGCCAAGATCGCCTTCGAGCTGAAGTTCGTCGCCAGTGCCGTTTTCGCTGAGCCGCTTGAGGACGATGTCGACGGGAGCTTCTTCCGTCGACCCTTCGTCGAGAAAGGTAATCGCGATCACGTATTCATCGCCTTCACAGCTTTCCGACACAGGCCCGACCCCCGCAGTCACCGGTCCCCCAGCCGACCCCCCGCTGGAACCCGCCGGAGCCGCGGCGGG
>DATASN010000034.1:0-56593 GCA_036269215.1 Solirubrobacterales bacterium | reverse complement strand
TGCCTCCTGTATCCCCCTGATCGCGCAACTGCCGGTCTTCATCACCCTCTTCTACGTCCTGCGTCACGAGCTGCCGAGCGATATCGGCTGCGAAGCGGGCCACTGCGGCTCGGAAGCCGCCTTCTTCTTCATCAACGACCTGACCGCGAAGGCGCACGGCGCCGAATTGATCACCCTGCTCGTCCTGTACGTCGGGACCCAGCTGGTCTCCGGCCTGGTGATGTCGGTCACGGCCGACAAAAGCCAGCGCACGATGATGATGTTGCTGCCCTTCATCTTCGTCCCCTTCGTGATCAACTTCCCGGCCGGCCTGATCCTCTACTGGATCACGACCAACTTCTGGACGATGGGCCAGCAGTACGTGATCCAGCGCATCATCCCGGCACCGCAGGTGGCTACGCCTGCCGAGGCGATGGCGCTGAAGGCGCCACCTCCACCGCCAAAAAAGAAGAAGAAGCGGCGGTAGGAGGGGGGTCGTGCCCGACCCCCTCTTGATCCTTGGCTGGAATAGGGTGCAGGTGTGAGCGGAGAGACTAATTGGCCGGAGCAGCCTGCGGAGCGGGTTCGGGAGATCGTTGAGGGGGTGCTCGACGAGCTCGACTTGGAGGGAGAGGTCGACGTCGTCGAGGACGACGGTCGGATCACCGCTTCGATCGACGGCGGCGAGGACTACGGGCTGCTGATCGGCAAGCGGGGGCAGACGATCGATGCGCTGCAGCTGCTCGCCTACCAGGCGGCTTTTCGGGGAGTGCGCGAGCGCAAGCGGGTCGTGGTCGACGCCGCCGGCTACCGCGAGCGTCGCCGGGAGACTTTGACGGCGAGAGCCGACCGGGCCGCCGAGCAGGCGCTGGATGGCAGCGATACGGTCGAGATGGACCCGATGAGCGCCCAGGAGCGGCGGGTCGTGCACGAGCACCTCAAGGAGCGGGCGGGGGTGGAGACGTACAGCGAAGGGGACGAGCCGCATCGGTGCGTGGTCGTCGCTCCTTTGGTGGCCGAGTGAGGGAATGTCCCGGCAGGGGTTCCACTTAACTTTTTCGAGCTGCGCTTGCGTTTACGGACCATGGTTGGCGGCGAAAAAGTACAAGACGTTCCACCCCTACCGGGACATTCCCTTAGCCCGGAGCAGAGGGCGACGATCACTTGCGTCTTGGAGCTTTTGGAGGCTGAGCGGGCGTCGGTTAGCTCTGTTACCGATCCGGAGCGGGCTTGGCGGGTTCATGTTGCCGACAGCCTCACCGGGCTCGAATTCGAGCAGCTGGGGACGGCACGGCGGATTGCCGATGTTGGCTCTGGAGCAGGGTTTCCGGGGCTTGTGCTGGCCGTTGCCCTGCCCAACGCCCAAGTCGACCTGATCGAGTCGGTCGGGCGCAAGTGCGAGTTCATCCAACACGCGATCGACGAGGCAGAGATCAAGAACGCCCGAGTCATCAACGCCCGCTCGGAGCGGCTAGCCGAAGGCGAAGGCCGCGAGTCCTACGCTGCTGTCACGGCCCGCGCCGTGGGGCGCCTCTCGACCCTCGCCGAGCTGGCCTCGCCGTTGCTCGAAGAAAACGGCGTCCTGGTCGCCTGGAAGGGCAAGCGCGACGCCGACGAGGAGACCCAACTGGCGAACGCCGACGAATCTCTGGCAATGCGCCCCGAAGAGATTCGCCACGTCGGTCCCTACGCCGGCAGCGAGCATCGCCACCTGCACATGCTCCGCAAGATCGGCCCCACGCCCCAGAAGCTGCCGCGCCGTCCGGGCATGGCAAAGAAGCGCCCCTACGGATGAGGAGTGAGGGCCGGACCGGCCCTCACTCCTCGCGCGAAATAGTCTCCATCAGGCATGGGCGTCGTCTACGCGATCTCAAATCAGAAGGGCGGAGTCGGCAAGACGACGACCGCGGTCAACGTCGCTGCCTGCCTTGCCGCCTCGGGTGCCCAGACGCTGCTCGTCGACCTCGACCCCCAGTGCAACGCCACCGTCGCGCTCGGAGGAGAGCGCGACATGCACCCCTCCTCCTACGACTGCCTGACCGGCGACGTCTCGGTCGCCGAGGCGGCCCGGCCGGCGGGCCCCGACAACCTCTGGCTCGTTCCCGCCAATCGGGACCTCGCCGGCGCCGCGGTCGAGCTGCCGCGGATCGAGGGCTCGGAGACGCGCCTGCGCGAGCGCCTCGGGCCGGTACGCGAGCGCTTCGCCCACACCCTGCTCGACTGCCCACCCTCGCTCGGCCCGGTCAGCGTCAACGCGCTCACCGCCGCCGACCGCGCGATCGTGCCGGTACAGGCCGAGTACCTGGCACTGGAGGGCCTCGTCCAGTTCCTCGACACGCTGGCCACGATCCGCCGCGATCTCAACCCGGCGCTGGAGGTGTCGGGTCTCCTGGTCACCATGCACGATGAGCGCACCCGCCTGGCGCAGGATGTCGAGCGGGAACTGCGCCGGCACTTCCCTGAAATGGTCTTCGAGACGGTCATCCCACGCAGCGTCAGGGTCGCCGAGGCGCCCAGCCACGGCCTGCCCGTGACCGAGCACTCCCCGGGCTCGCGTGGCTCGGCGGCCTATCGGGCCCTTGCCGAGGAGCTGGTCGGGCGTGGCTAGCGCGACCAAGCGCGGCCTCGGCAGCGGCCTGGCGGCGATCCTGCCGGAGGCGGCGACAGCCGAGGCGGGCGAGCTGCACGAGCTGCCGATCGAGTTGATCAAGCCGAACCCGAACCAGCCGCGCAGCAAGATCGATCCGCAATCGCTCGGCGGGCTCGCCTCGTCGATCGAGGCAAACGGGATCGTCCAGCCGCTGCTCGTCCGCCCCCTCCCCGACGGCAGCTACGAGCTGATCGCCGGCGAGCGCCGCTGGCGCGCCGCGCAGAAGGCCGGCCTGGCGAAGGTCCCGGCGCTGGTCCGCGACCAGGAGCTGGCCGAGCGCCTGCAGGTGGCGCTGATCGAGAACATGGTCCGCGAGGACCTCAACCCGGTCGACGAGGCGCGCGCCTGCGCCGCCCTGGTCGACGAGCTCGGCCTCTCCAGGGAGGAGCTTGCCCGCCGTGTCGGCCGCAGCCGGCCCGCGGTCTCGAACCTGATCCGGCTACTCGACCTCCCCGACGAGGCGCTTGACCTGCTCGAGGCGGGCGAGCTCAGCGAGGGCCACGGCAAGGCCCTGCTCTCGGCGGAGGGAAACGACGTTCGCCGCCGCCTCGCCCGCGACGCGGCTCGGGCGAGATGGTCGGTCCGCGAGACCGAGAACCGGGCCAAGCTGGCCGGCCAGCCAAAGAGCAGCGGGGGAGGCCGGCGCCAGCCGGCACCGGAAGAGGCGGCGGCGATGCGGGACGCCGCCGACAAGCTCGAGTCCGCACTTGGCCATGAGGTCAAGCTGAGGTCAAGGGGAGGGGAGATCTCAGTCGAGATCCGCCTCGACGATCTCGACCAGGCCCTCGCCCTCGCCAGGAGCCTCTCCCGCCGCCGCTGAGCCGCAGCACTCGGCGAATTCTTCGTACTCTTAACGGCGCACCCACTCCAATGTTTGTCGAGTGGGGGGAGAGGAAATCTTCCCGATCCCTTGAACGAGGGATGCCCGATGAGCAAATGGAGTTTTCCGGCCGAGTCATCTGCAAAGATCTAATAGATCTATTGTGAATGACGTTGCCAACCAGTCTCTTCTTTCCTTCTCGCGGGGGAAAACTTTCGAGACAATCCTCGCTGATCCTCCCTGGCGTTTTCAGAATCGAACCGGGAAGGTGGCACCCGAGCATTTGAGGCTTGCACGCTACCGAACGATGAGCTTCGATGAAATTGGCGAACTGCCTGTCGGAGACGTTGTTGGTGACGGGGCACATCTCTATTTGTGGGTGCCAAACGCGCTGCTTGCTGAGGGTTTGAAAATTATGGAGGACTGGGGCTTTACCTACAAGACAAACTTGGTGTGGTTCAAGGTGCGCAAGGACGGAGGACCCGACGGTCGAGGTGTTGGCTTCTACTTCCGCAATGTGACCGAGCTTGTACTTTTTGGAGTTAAGGGATCACGTCGAACTCTGGCTCCAGGTAGACGCCAAGTCAATCTCTTCCCAGAGCGAAAGCGTGAGCACTCACGTAAGCCGGAGCAGCTTTACGAGATTATTGAGGCCTGTTCCTCAGGCCCATATCTGGAGCTGTTTGCTCGCCACAGCCGTCCGGGCTGGCTCCAATGGGGGGATGAGCTCTCGGTTGCAGTGCACCCTGAGTCTCAGAAAAAGGCATCCTGAAATCGGAGGCCTCAGCTTTTTAGCGAGTATCGGCCACGAGCCTTGCGGGTGAAGAGGTCCTCGCCCTGTCCGTTCAGATGTTGGTATAGGGCAGATCGCACCGAATGGCGGGGCACCTGAAAACGACGAACGCCATCAAGGTAGTCGACAAGCTCTTGGATCGTTACCGCAGACTGGCGAGCCTTGAGACAAGCCACGATGTCCGCCGGAATGCTGCCTGGACGAGGCACCGCTAAGTCACCGCTGGATACATTCGGTCAGGATCCCTTTCACAGGGTCATAGTGCGCCTGCTCGCAAGATACGCGAATGAAACTCTCTAACCCCGGCACTGTTACCTGCCACTTTCTGGAACTGCTCATGCGCCCTGCGTATTTTGCTAGCGCCATCAAACCGATCAGGCTCAACTCCGACAAGAAACAATGGGCAGGATCCACCCCCGCCGCGCTCCACTCGGTCCTGGAGCTTGCGCCAGTGAGTGGTGGATTCGCCGTACTTTAGGTTGTAGTCACCCGATTTCTTCTCTCTTCCTGGAATCACATTCTTAATAAGACGTTGCAGTTCGGGACCCCGCGTAACAATCACCCCTGCGCCAATAACACCCTGTAGGTGAAGCATCTCAAATGCGCCGAGGTCGCGATCAAAAAATGGATCCTTGTTATTCCACTCCAGCTCAACAGCAATTCCCGGATACGGCTGGTCTTTAGCTTTGCCCTTGAACATGTCGATCTCGTGGGATCGGGCGCTACTGATGTACTTATTGTCGACAAGCCGCGCTATGGTGACATTGCGCTTCCCCCACCCCAGTTCCTTAAGCCCGTCATCCCAAGACTTGGCAAGATTGCTCCGATTGCCACCGGCCGCAACCATGTCGGCCACCTTGAATTGCAGGCGGTCCAACGCCGTGACGATCTCTCGAAAGCACCCTGGATACACATACTGCATGAAAAGATCTGCTCCCCGCGTCACGCCATATTCGTAGCCGGCAGGCAACTCGATCGACGGCCGCTGAAGCGATTGCAGAGGCTGTAGGTCCGGCGAGTCTGTGATCGTCGCGAGGCTGGGAATCTTTGACTGCGACACGGCGGGAACCTATCAGCGAGCTTGAGTTAGGGCACGAGCCCGCCGAGGCCAACTTCGCCGCGCGATTGCCCGAAGGACCCCGATCCTCATGGCGAGCGCTTCTCTCAACAACTGGTTCCACGCCGCTATCCTTCGCCTAGCTGCGGGCGATTAGCTCAGTTGGTTAGAGCGCGTCTCTGATAAGGACGAGGTCCCTGGTTCGAATCCAGGATCGCCCACTCGTGCAACAGATGCAGATCTACGGCGTCAGCTTTGACATGGTCGGCAAGCAGCCGATCGTCTTGCTGAAGACCGTCGACGGCAATAAGTTCCTGCCGATCTGGATCGGGCACCCCGAGGCGGCGGCGATCCTGATGAAGCTGCAGGGGGCCTCGACGCCGCGGCCGATGACGCACGACCTGCTCTCGGACCTGCTCGAGCAGCTCGACGCGAAATGCGAGCGCGTCTCCGTCACGGAGCTGCGCGACAACACCTTCTACGCCTCGATCACGGTCTCGATCAACGGCTCCGAGATGGAGATCGACTCGCGTCCCTCCGACGCCCTCGCCCTCGCCGTCCGCGTCTCGGCACCGATCTTCGCCGACGAGGAGGTGATCGAGGAGTCGGCGATCGAGTTCGAGCACGACGTCGAGGACACCGAGGAGGTCGTCGACAAATTCAAAGAGTTCCTCGACGAGGTCAGCCCGGACGACTTCGCCAAAGGCGAGGACTCCTAAGCTCCGGCCGGCGCCAGGGCCAGGTCGAGGATCCGCTCGACCAGCCGCTCGAAGGACATCCCCGCCGCCTCGGCGGCCTGCGGCAGCAGGCTGGTGTCGGTGAGGCCGGGAATCGCGTTCACCTCGAGCACCTGCGGGCCGTCGGCGGCGAGGATCAGGTCGACGCGGGAAAAGCCCGAGCAGCCGAGGGTCTCGTAGGCGCCCAGCGCGATCTCGGTGACGGCGGCCGCCTCGGCGGCGCTGAGATCGGCCGGGCAGACGAACGCGGTGCGGCCGATCTCGTAGCGGGCTTCGAAGTCGTAGCGGTCGCCCGCCCGTGGGATCGCCTCGACGATTGGCAGCGGCTCTTTGCCGAGCACGCTGACCGCCAGCTCGCGGCCGTCGAGGAAGCGCTCCAGCAGTACCCGGTCGTCGTAGCTGAAGGCGGAGACCAGCGCCTCGGGGACGTCGAACCAGCTCTCGGCGAACCTGATCCCCAGCGCCGATCCACCGCGGCTCGGCTTGACCACCAGCGGGAAGCCAAGGCGTTCCTCGAGCCCACCGAGCGCGTCGGCGGCCCCGAGCTCACGGAAGGCGGTCTCGTTGAAGGCGAACCAGTCGGGCGTCGGGATCCCGGCAGAGCGCAGCTCGTGCTTGGCCATCACCTTGTCGATGCAGCGCGCGCAGGCGGCGACGCCGGGGCCGGTGAAGGGGATGCCGAGGATTTCGAGCAGCTCCTGGGCGGTCCCGTCCTCGCCCCCCGGCCCGTGCATGGCGATGAAGGCGATCTCGGGCCGCTCGTCGCCCAGCCGCTTGACCAGGTCGCCGTCGGCTTCCAGCGGCAGCACCTCGTGACCGAGGCGGCCGAGGGCGTCTTCGACCCGGGCGCCGGAGCGCAGCGAGATCCCACGCTCCAGCGAGCGACCGCCTTTGAGTACCGCGACCTTCAAGCGCCCTCGGCCTTCCGGAACGGCACTACATTCTCGGCATCGCCGCCCTCCTCCCGCGGCCGCCCCGGCGCCGCGGGCTGCTGTCCGGTCAGGGTGCCGTAGAGCTCGACCTGCTCTCCGATCGCCTTGCCGATGCGGCGGATTCCCTCGCGGATCTCGTCCTCGTCGCCAGCCGAGAAGTTGAGCCGCATCGAGCTGCGGCCCCGGCCGTCGACGTAGGCGGCCTGACCGGGGACGAAGGCGACGTCCTCGCGCAGCGCCTTCGCCAGCAGGTCGCCGGTGTCGATATAGGCCGGCAGCGTCGCCCAGATGAAGAGGCCGCCGTCGGGCTCGGTCCAGGTCGCCTGCGGCGGGAAGTAGCGGCCGAGCGCCTCGACCATCGCGTCGCGGCGACCGCGGTAGATCTCGATCAGGCTCTCGATGTACTCGCGCCAGCGGCCTTCGGCGAAGTACTCGCGGACGAAGTACTGGGTCAGGGTCGAGGTGCAGAGGTCGGCGGCCTGCTTGCCGAGCACGACCTTCTCCATCACCGGCGGCGGCGCGACCGCCCAGCCGAGGCGGATGCCCGGGGAGAGGATCTTCGAGAAGGTGCCGATGTAGATCACGAAGTCGCCGCCGTCGAGCTGGTAGAGCGGCGGCAGCGGATCGCCGTCGAAGCGCAGCAATCCGTAGGGGTTGTCCTCGACCACGAGCAGCTCGCGCGAGCGGGCGAGCTCGACCAGGCGCCGGCGCCGCTGCAGCGACATCGTCACCCCGGCCGGGTTCTGGAAGGTCGGGACCGAGTAGACGAACTTCGGCCGCCGCCCTTCCCCGTCGAGCCGCTGCAGGGCCGCCTCGAGCTCGTCGATCCGCATCCCCTCCGAGTCGCACTCGATCTGGATCGTCTCGGCCTGGTAGCTGCAGAAGACCGGGATCGCGCCGGGGTAGGTCGGCGCCTCGCAGATCACCGCGTCGCCGGGATCGACCAGCGTCTTGCAGAGCAGGTCGATTGCCTGCGGGCCGCCGGTGGTGACGATCACGTCCTCGGGGTCGGGCAGCATCCCCTCGGCCCCCATCACCTCGACGATGCAGTCGACGGTCTCGCCGAACCCCTCGGTCGGCCCGTACTGGAGCGCCTCGGCCGCCGACTCCTGCGCGATCCGCGTCATCTGCGCCGCGAAGGCCTGCGGCGGGAAGGTCGAGGTGTCGGGCAGCCCGCCGGCGAGCGAGATCACCTCGGGGCGCGCCGTGACCGCCATCAGGTCGCGCATCGCCGAGGAGCGCATCACCTGGGTTCGCGCGGCGAAGAGACCGGCGTAGCGCTCCAGGTCGCTGCTGCGGGCGTGGGCGCGGCGCCTGTGGGGCGGCTCGGGCATCTGAATAGTGTGGCGGATCGGCACCGAGCCGCCGGGAGAGTTAGGTTTTCGCGGTGGGATCCTTCTCCGGCATCTGCCTCGAGCTCGGTATCGGCATCGCGATCGGGATGCTTGCCGGCACCACCGGCACCCACGGCTCGGCCCGCGGGCGGATGACGATCCTGGCCGGAGTGATTGCCCTCGTAATCGGTTTCCTGCTCGCCGGCAGCGTCGACGTCAGCACGCCCGCCGGCGCAATCGTCTGCCTGATCGGCGCCGTCTTCGCCTGTCTCGTGGTCAGCGACGTGGTCAGCGGAGCAGGCCGGCGCGAGGGCGGCGGCGGAGGCGCGCTCGGCTTCCTCGTCTCAGTAGCCGCTCTAATCGTCCTAGCGATCGCGCTCCTGCTCAAGCCCGCCGTCCTGGTGGTCCTAGCTGCGCTCATTTGGCTGGCTATCTCTCGCCGCCGTCGCGCCCAGCGCAAACACGCTGGCCTACGCGTCCTGCGTTAAGGCCTTCCCCGGTAGGGGTGGAACGTCTTGTACTTTTCCGGCAGTCGCTCGCGGCGTCAGCAGACGCGTCCACACCGGAAAAGTTAAGTGGAACCCCTACCGGGGAAGGCCTTCGGCCACCACCGAGGTTGAGGATGATGCGCTGGTGCCCGCCAAGAAGCTGATCCTCACCTACGTCGACTCGCTGCGCACCGACATGCTCCTGCGCGCGGTCGACGAGGATCGCGCACCCACTTTCGCCGCCCTGCTCGAGCGCGGCACCCTGGTCGGCGACTGCGTCTCCAGCTTCCCCTCGGTGACCCCGGTCGCCTGCGCCGAGATGGTCGGCGGCGCCGGCGCGGAGGGGCACTGGATCAGCGGCATGAACTGGTACCACCGGCTCGAGCGGCGTTACGTCGAGTACGGCTCCTCGCTCGAGGCGAGCCGCGCCTTCGGGGTCTTCCGCACCCTCTACGACCTCGTCTACAACATGAACCTGGCCCACCTCAACCCCGCGCTCGAGACGCTCTTCGAGCGGCTCGACGATGCCGGCCTGCGTACCGCCTGCACGCCCTTCCTGATCTACCGCGGCCGCCACCGCCACCAGGTCTCGCTCGATGGCCTGCTGCGCCGCGCGGTCGACGCGACGCGGCTCAAGTTCCGCCACCACACCTGGGGGCCGGGCGAGCTCTTCTACGGCGACCTCTACGCCAGCCGCGAGGTCCCCTGCAAGTCGACCTCGATACCGGGCAGCCGCGACGGCTACTCGGCCTGCTGCGCGGCGGAGCTGATCACCGACGACGACTTCGACTTCCTGCTCTTCTCGCTTCCCGACAACGACAACTACTCGCACCGCTTCGGGCCCCGGGCCAGCGTCGAGTCGATCGCCAAGGCGGACCACTGCTTCGGCAAGGTGGTCGAGGCGGCGGGCGGCCTCGACGCCCTCCTCGACCGCTACGCGGTGATCCTGCTCGCCGACCACGCGCAGACAGAGGTGCGCCGCGGCCTGCCGCTGGCGGAGCTGCTCGGCCGCGAGTGGTCCGTCCTGCAGCCGTCGGAGTCCGAACCGCGAAAAGCACAGCTCGCGGTCAGCCCGACCGGCCGCGCCGCGCACGTCTACCTGCTGCCGGGAGAGGGCGATCGCGCCGATCCAGACGCGGTCCGCCGGGCACTGAGCGAGATCGAAGGCGTCGACCTGGTCTGCCGAATGGAGACAGCCGGCGGCGCGCCGCTGCGGCGGGACGAGCCGGGTACCCCGGGAAGCGACGCGGTGGCGGTCATCGAATGTGGCGACCGGCGGCTCAGCTTCGGACCCGGCACCGGGGTCGCCGATCTCCGCGGCGGACGCTGGCGGGTGGAGGGCGACCTGACCGTGCTGGAGGCGACGATCGAGCACGGTCGGCTGCGCAGCGAGGCCTACCCCGACCCGCTCGCCCGAGTCTGGTCGGCGCTCGCCGGGCCCCACGCGGGCGACTTCGTCCTCTCCCTGGCGGAGGGATACGAGGCGGTCGACTGGGGCGGCGTCTCCCACGCCGGCGGAGGCAGTCACGGCTCACTGCTGGCCGGCGATTCGCTCGGCCCGCTGCTCTTCGTCGGCTGCGGCCCTGGCGATCCGGATCCGCGCCGGCAGTGGACGCTCCGCGACGTCGCCCCCGTCGTGCTCGAGCACTTCGGCCTATGAGGTGGATCGCAGCAGCGCTCCTCGCGATCCTCCTCTGCCTGCCGTCTGCCGCGCAGGCAGAGATCACGCCGGCTGAGGCGATCAGGGTCGCCAACCGCGATTCCAACGTTGCGAAGGAGCGGCGGGAGAACGGAGCCCTGACCCACAGCGCCGGCAAGGTCGACGGCAATTGGGAGGTGGCTTACTTCGCCGCCGAAAAGGAGGTGGCGCTGGTCGTCGTCGATCCGAAGACCGGCCGCGTGCGCGAATCGTGGACCGGCTACCAGGTGGCCTGGAAAATGGCCCGCGGCTACTCCGGCGCCTTCGGCCACAAGCTCAACGCCCCCTACGTCTTCCTGCCCCTCTGCGCGATCTTCCTGCTCGGCCTGGTCGACTGGCGGCGCCTGCGCCGCGTCGCCAACCTCGACCTCGTCTTCCTGCTCGGCTTCGGCGTCTCCAACCTCTTCTTCAACCGGGCCGAAATCGGCGTCTCGGTGCCGCTCCAATACATACCGCTCGTCTACCTCTTTGCCCGGGCGCTGTGGATCGGCCTGCGCGGACGGGGCGAGGGGCTCCGCCCGGCCTGGCCGGCCGCCTGGCTTCTCGTCGCGGCCCTCTTCCTGATCGGCTTCAGGGTCGGGCTCAACATGGCCGACTCGGGCGCGATCGACGTCGGCTACGCGGGCGTGGTCGGCGCCGACCGGATCTCCCACGGCGAACCGATCTACGGCAACTTCCCCAGCGACGTCTCCCAGGGGGACACCTACGGTCCGGTCAACTACTACGCCTACGTCCCCTTCGAGCGGATCTGGCCCTGGTCGGGCACCTGGAACGACCTACCCGCCGCCCACGGCGCCGCGGTCTTCTTCGATCTAGCCACCTTCGCCCTCCTAATCCTCCTCGGCCGCCGAATCCGCCCCGGCCCGGAAGGAAACAAACTCGCCGCGACCCTCGCCTTCGGCTGGGCCGCCTACCCCTACACGGCTTACGCCCTCCTCTCGAACTCCAATGACACCCTCGTGGCGATGTTTCTGGTTGCCACTCTGTTGTTCCTGGCAAGGCCAGCAGCCCGAGGAGCGATGGTGGCCCTAGCCACCTTCGCCAAGTTCGCCCCAGCAGTACTGGTACCGATGCTCGCAACCTATGGAGAGAGGCGGTGGAGGTTCGTCCTCTCGTTCGCCGCAGTAACAGTCGCAGTAATGCTCTGGCCGGCAATGGACCCAGGCCTACACACCTTCTACGACCGCACGATCAGCTATCAAGCCGGCCGCGAGTCACCCTTCAGCATCTGGGGCCAAGCCCCCAGCCTCGAACCCTTGCGAATAGCCATTCTGGCCACAGTCGCCGCCCTTGCCCTGCTCTTCTCCCTCCGCCCCAAGGAGAAGAAGCTCACACAAGTGGCAGCGCTGGGTGCGGCCCTCCTGATCGGCCTGCAGCTGACAATGCACCACTGGTTCTACCTTTACATAGTGTGGTTCTACCCCCTCCTCCTCGTAGCCATGGCGTCCCTGGAAAGGACATCCGGCGCCGCTCCCCGCGGCTTGTACTTTTTCGGCGCTCACACCCACGGCCAGCCGCAGGCTCTCCATCGAAAAAGTTGAGCGGGGAGTGGTGCCGGATGTCCTACCCGCCTACGGGGTAATAGGAGCAGGCACCATCACAGGTGTAATCGAGTCGGCGAGTCCTTGGTCGTTCACGTCAACCGCCGCCCCCATCACCCAGACGTCCTCCTCGGCAGTCTCAAACTTAACCGGCATCTGAGTGATCATCGACTCGAGGATCAGCTCCGGTTTCACCCCCAGCACACTCGTCCGCGACCCGGTCATCCCGACATCGGAGATGAACGCCGTCCCCCCCGGCAGCACCCGCGCATCGGCGGTCGGCACGTGGGTGTGCGTCCCCAGCACCGCCGCGACCCGCCCGTCGAGATGCCAGCCCATCGCCACCTTCTCACTGGTCACCTCGGCGTGGAAGTCGACGATCGAGAAGTCGCAGTCGATCTTCTCGAGGATGCTGTCGACCTCGTGGAAGGGAGAGCGGGCGACCTTGAGCCCGATCGCGCCGCTGAGGTTGATCACCCCGACCCGTCGCCCGCCCACCTCGACCACGGTGTAGCCGCGGCCGGGGTTGGCGTAGGGGTAGTTCGCCGGCCGCACCACGCGGTCGCTGCGGTTGAGGAAGCCGTAGACCTCGCGGTGGCGGTAGACGTGGTTGCCGGTCGTGATCACATCGGCGCCGCCGTCGAAGAGCGCCTTCGCGGTCTTCTCGGTGATCCCCATTCCGCCCGCCGAGTTCTCGCCGTTGACGACGACCAGCTCCGGCGCGAAGCGCTCGTACAGCCCGGGCATCGCGTCTTTCAGCCCGCGCCGCCCGGGCCCGCCCACCACATCGCCGATGAATAGCACCACCATGGTCATCTGACCCTATCTGCGATATTGCGCGAAGGTGGAGATTTGAGAGAGCGCAGCGATGTCTTGGAGCGGGCGATGGGCTACCCGTACCCGGTGCCATCGCATCCATTCGTCCAGCGCGGTCACGCCACACTCGATCCCGCTGAGATCGAGATCGAGTGGAGCAGCCGCGTACCCGTCTTGGCCTACGGCTCCAACGCCGCGCCCCGAGCGCTGGCCCACAAGCTCTCGCTCAGCGACGATCCCGTCCTCGTCGTCCCGGCCTGGCTGCGCGATTTCGACGTCGTCTACTCGGCCCACATCTCTCCCTACGGCGCGGTGCCGGCGACGCTGCAGCGCAGCCCCGGGACGGCTGCCCGGGTGCACGTCACCTACATGACCGAGGAGCAGGTCGTGCTCGTCTCGGCCACCGAGCCCAACTACGAAGCGGTGAGGCTCGAGGGCGTCGAGTGCCGGCCCGAGAGCGGAGAGGCGGTGACCAGGCTCTCCGCCTACTTCAGCCGCCACGGCTGCCTGCTCGTCGAGGGCTCCGAGGTCGCCCTCTCCGCCGTGCAGGCGACAGACAGGACGTTTCCCTCGATGAGCGAGCCCGAGGTGCTGGAATACGTAAGGGCCGCCTGCTGCCCGGCCGAGGGCATCGAGGAGTTCGTCCTCGCCAACGTCACCGACCCCGCGCTGGCAGACTCGCGGACCGCGACGCTGGCGCGCCGGCCCGGCCCGACCGCTTAGACCGCGGCGAAGCGCCGCAGGGCGAGGCGGGCGAGCAGGCCGTAGGCGACGATCAGGATCGCCAGGTGCCCGAGCGCCGCGGCGATGCTCGGCCCACCGGGGTCGAGCGCGCCGGTCATCGCCTGCAGCGCCGGCTTGAAGGGGAAGAGGGCGGTGATCAGGTCGATCGCCCCGTTGAGCGCCGGTCCCACGGTGCCGGAGGGGACCAGCGAGAGGAAGGCGACCGGCAGGGTGACCATGAAGGCCAGCAGCGAGACGGCGCGGACCTCGCGCGCGGCGGCGCCGAGCGCGGCGCCGGCCGTCCCCAGGGCGGCGCCCCCGGCGACGATCGCCGCCAGCCAGAGGCCGATGCGGCTCCAGTGCAGGGGCACGAAGAGCGACAGGCCGGCGAGCATCAGGAGCGTCACGACCAGGCCGACGGCGACCCCCAGCGCGACCTTCTCGGTGAGCAGGGCCGAGCGCGAGACGAGCCCGCGGGTCAGCCGGGGGAAGGCGTTCTCCTCTCGCTCCAGGGCCAGCGAGCCGGCGACGAGCAGGACGGTGACGAAGGCGAGGGTGAAGGTCGCGGCGACGGCGATCGCGAAGACTTCGAGCGGTGGGGTGGAGGCGTTGAGCACCTGCTTCCTGACCGCGATCGGCTGGGTCAGGCGGGTGAGCAGCGTCGCCGCGGTGCCGAGGTTGGCCCGGGTCAGGGTGGTGAACCTGAGCACCTGGTCGAGCGAGTCGCGCAGCGGGCCGGGCGGCAGCGCCGGCCGCAGGGCGGCGAGGATCCGAGCGGTGTTGTGCAGGCCGAGGATCTGGATCGTCTGGCCGAGCACGCTGAAGTTGCCGCCGTCGAGGATCAGCCCCATGAATTTGCCGCCTTCGGCGGCGATCCGGCGGGCGATCGCCAGATTGGCCTGGGTCAGCAACGCGTTGATCCGGTCGTTGACGAGGCGCGCCTTGACCGGGTCCTCCTCGTTGACGATCACTTCGACCTGGGGGGTGCTGGGGCTGGGCGTGGAGAGCGAGTTGATCCGTTCGACCAGGTTCCCAGGCAGGATCAGCGCCGCGAGGACGTCGCCCGAGCCGACCTCTTCGACGGCTTCCGCGCGGCTCTTCACGTGCACGCACTCGACCCGTTCGCAGATGCGGTTGCTGACGCCGATTTTCGGCAGCTGGGTGGTGCCGACGCTGACCCTGGAGTCGCTCGGCACGTCGTTGAGGAAGGCGACCCGAGGCTTCTCGGGCGAGCGCGAGATCGCGAAGCCGACGAGGACCGCGATCAGCACCGGGTAAGCGACGAGCAGGAACGCCTGCAGGGGGGAGCGGCGAAGGATCTGCAGGTCCTTGAGCAGCAGCCAGCGCATCAGTGCCCGCGGTGGTGGAGAAAGGCGACGAAGGCGGTCTCGAAGTCCTGGTCGGCGGCCTCGGGCGCCTCGCGGCGCACCGCCTCGCGCAGCCCGTCCGGCGAGCCGTCGAAAAGTCCCTCGCCGTCGGCGAGCACCAGCAGCCGGCCGCCATAGCGCTCCGCCTCCTGGATGTCATGGGTGGAGAAGATCACCGTCGTCCCGCCCTCGGACGCCAGGGCCGAGACGAACTCCCAAAGCCGAGCCCGCTGCCGCGGATCGAGCCCAACGCTGGGCTCGTCGAGCAGCAACACCGAGGGCCGCGCCAGCAGCCCGATGGCGATGTTGATCCGCTGCTGGTTTCCCCCCGACAAGCGAGCGACGATCTCCCCCCGCCGCTCCTTCAATCCGGTCAGCTCCAACATCTCTTCCATGGAGGCATTGGGATCCGCATGCTTCTCAAGCCGAGCAAAAAGCATCAGGTTCTCCGCGACGGTCAACCGCCGGTAAAGAGCAGCCTGCTGAGGAACCCAGCCAACCTCCCCCTGCGGCACATGCACCTCACCCTCATCGGCCCTGGAAATCCCCGCCAGGATCGACAGCAACGTGGTCTTGCCGGCGCCGTTGGGCCCGATCACCGCCACAAGCTCCCCGGCAGAAGTGCTCAGGCTCACCCCCCGCAACGCTTCGCGCTCCCCGTAGCGCTTGACCAGTCCCGTCGCCTCCACGGGTCGAACGCTACTGCCCTCTCCCCTAAACTCGCCCCAGTGCCGTTTCCCGCCACACGCATGCGTCGTCTCAGGCGCACCGAGCCACTGCGCGCCCTCGTCCGAGAGACGAACCTAAGCCCCACAGACCTGATCCAGCCGCTGTTCGTGACAGCCGGCGAGAACGTCCGTGAGGAGATCGACTCGATGCCCGGCGTCGAGCGCTTCTCGATCTCCGAGCTGGTCGCGGAGGCAACCGAGATCGCCACCGCCGGTGTCGGCACTGTCCTCCTCTTCGGCATCCCCGCCGCCAAGGACGAGTCGGGCTCCGGCGCCTACGACGACGAGGGCGTGGTGCAGATGGCCGTCCGCGCGCTCAAGGAGGCCCACCCCGACCTCACGGTGATCACTGACGTTTGTCTATGCGAGTACACCTCGCACGGCCATTGCGGCTTCGTTCGAGATGGGGAGGTCGACAACGACATCACCGTTGAGTTGCTGGCGAAAACGGCGGTTTCCCACGCTGAGGCCGGCGCCGATGCGGTTGCCCCGAGTGACATGATGGACGGCCGGGTCGGGGCGATCCGCCACCAGCTCGACGAGGAGGGCTACGCCGGCGTGCCGATCGTCGCCTACAGCGCCAAGTACGCCTCCGCCCTCTACGGCCCCTTCCGCGACGCCGCCGATTCGACCCCCGAGTTCGGCGATCGCCGCGGGTACCAGATGGACCCCGCCAACGCGGCGGAAGCGGTGCGCGAGGCCGAGCTCGACCTCGAAGAGGGCGCGGACATGCTGATGGTCAAGCCCGCCACCGCCTACCTCGACGTCGTCCGCCGGGTCAAGGAGGCGACCGGCGCGCCGCTCGCCGCCTACCACGTCTCCGGCGAGTACTCGATGCTGAAGGCCGCCGCCGAGCGCGGCTGGATCGACGAGCGGGCCGCCGTGCTGGAGACGCTGACCTCGATCCGCCGCGCCGGTGCCGACGCGATCGTCACCTACTACGCGAAGGAGGCCGCGCCGTGGATTCGGTGAAGGTCCCGCAGTCGAAGGCCCGCACCCGCAAGGACGGCGCCGCGATCCCGCTCGACGAGGCCGACAAGCGGCTGATGAACCTGCTGCAGTCGAGCTTCCCGCTCGATCCAGAGCCCTTCGCGCTCGTCGCCTCGGAGGCCGGGCTGGAGCTCGACGACGTCCTCGCCCGCACCCGGCGGCTGCTCGACGAGCGGATCATCCGCGAGATCACGCCGATCTTCGACACCCGCGCGCTCGGCTACGAGTCGATGCTGGTCGCCGCCAAGGTCGACTCCGAGCACCCCCAGCGCGCGGCCCAGGTCGTCAACTCACACCCCGGCGTCTCGCACAACTACCTGCGCACCCACGACTTCAACCTCTGGTTCACGATCGCCACCCCGCCCGACTCCAGGCTCGGCCTGGCCGGCACGCTGGAGGTGCTGATGCGCGAGACCGGGGCCGAGTCGATGCGCGAGCTGCCTACCCTGACCCTGTTCAAGATCAACATGAACCTGGAGATGGAGAAGGGCACCGACGCGCTCGCCGCCGCGGTCGAAGCCGCGCTGCCGCGGGAGCTGGAGGCACAGCCCTACGACGAGCACGACATCGCCGTGATCCGCGCCCTGCAGGGCCCGATGGCCGCGGTCGAGCGTCCCTACGACGAGGCCGCCGCCGCGCTGGGGATGAGCACGGCCGAGCTGCTCGAGCAGCTCGGCGGGATGATCGAGCGCAAGCTGCTGCGCCGCGTCGCCGCGATCCTCTTCCACCGCCGCGCCGGCTTCTCGGCCAACGGTATGGGGGTCTGGAAGGTGCCCGAGGAGGAGATCATGGAGATGGGCGGTCGCATGGCCTCCTTCCGCGGCATCTCGCACTGCTACCAGCGGCCGACCTACGAGGACTGGCCCTACAGCGTCTTCACCATGGCCCACGGCCGCTCCAAGCAGGAGTGCGATGCGATCCTCGACTCGATCGCGGAGGAGTGCGGCATGGGCCCTGACGATCGCGCCACCCTCTACTCCTCAACCGAGTACAAGAAGATCCGCCTCCACTACTTCACCGACGACTACCGTCGCTGGGAGGAAGAGCATTCCTAGCCAGGAGCGCTCGGCGGAGCTGTTCCGGCGGGCGGTGAGGGTCCTTCCGGGGGGAGTTAACAGCCCTGTGCGGGCGATGGGGCAGATTGGGCGGGAGCCGCTCTTCGTCGAGCGCGGGGAGGGCTGTGAGCTGGTCGACGTCGACGGCAACCGCTACATCGATTGGGTCGGTTCCTGGGGGCCGCTGATCCTTGGCCATGCCCATCCCGGAGTGGTGGCTGCAGTTGAGTCCGCTGCACAGCGGGGGACCAGCTTTGGCGCTGCGACCGAGGCCGAGGTGGAGCTGGCCGAAGAGGTCGTCGCCCGTGTCCCCTCGGCGGAGATGGTCCGCATGACCAGCTCCGGCACCGAGGCGGCGATGAGCGCCGTGCGGCTGACCCGGGCGGCCACCGGACGCGAGGTGGTGGTCAAGTTCGCCGGGGCCTACCACGGCCACTCCGACGGGCTGCTGGCCGAGGCCGGCTCCGGCCTGGCGACGCTGGCGATTCCGGCCAGCCCCGGCGTCACGGCCGCCCAGGCGGCCGGCACCGTGGTCGTGCCGTGGAACGATCGCGAAGCGGTCGAGCGGGCACTGGCGGAGCACCCCGTCGCCGCCCTGCTCGCCGAGCCGATCGCCGCCAACATGGGCGTCGTGCCGCCCGCCCCCGGCTTCCTCGAGTTCCTCCGCTCGGCCAGCGCGGAGGCGGGCGCCCTGCTCGTCTTCGACGAGGTGATCAGCGGCTTCCGGGTCGCCCGCGGCGGCGCCCAGCAGCTCCACGGGGTGGAGCCCGACCTGACCGTGCTCGGCAAGGTGATCGGCGGCGGCCTGCCGGCGGCGGCCTACGCGGGGTCGCGAGCGCTGATGGAGCGGGTCGCGCCGGCGGGAGACGTCTACCAGGCGGGAACGCTCTCCGGCAACCCGCTGGCAACCGCCGCCGGCCTGGCCACATTGCGGGCGCTCGATGACGCCTCCTACGAGCGCTTGGGCCGGCTGACCGACCGCATCGCCTCTGGATTCGCGGCTCTCGCCGAGGATCGTCCCCTCCAGGTCGCCGCCGCGCCGGGCCTGTTCACCCTCTTTTTCAGCGGGGCGCCGGTAACCGATTTTGCCGGCGCAGCCGCCTGCGACCTCGATGCCCACGCCCGCTTCTGCCGGACGATGCTGGAGCGGGGCGTCTACCCGCCGCCCTCCCAGTTCGAGGCCTGGTTCGTCTCTCTCGCCCACGACGAGGCCGCGATCGACCGCACACTCGAAGCCGCCGCCGGGTCGCTGAAAGAGGCCCTCCAGTGAGGGGTGCAACGTTTTCTCCCCCCCGCAGGGGGACAGCACGTTGCACCTGGGGTTCCGGGTGAGGGCCGACCCGCAGCGGGCGCTCGCCGCGCTCGCTGCCCGGCTGCGGGCTGAGGAGACGCCGATCTCCGAGCACGTGGTCGAGCCGGCGGAGCGGCCTGTCTTCGGTCTCCTCGCCGCCCTCGGCGAACGTGGCTCGGCGGCGCCGGGGGAGTACGCGTTCGTGGTCGAGGCCGTGCGCGAGGGCTACCTGCTGCACTACGGCGAGCCAAGGTTGCTGCGCGGTTACGACGAGGACCTGGCCCTGCTCGCCGGCGACTATCTTTACGCGCTCGGCATCGAGCGACTTGCCGCGCTGGGCGACGGCAGGGCCGTCGCCGCCCTGGCGCAGCTGATCGGCCGCTGCGCCCAGCTGCACGCCGAGGGGCGCGAGGACGAGGTCCCCGGCCTGTGGCGCTCGACCGCCCTCTCGGTCGGCGGCGCCGACCACGGCGACCCGGATGCGACGCGAGTCAAATAGACTTCCCACTTCTTGAGGTTGAGCTGTTGAGCGACGAGACGGACAAGCAAAACGGGGCCGAGGCGGCTGGTCGGCCGGAGCGCCCGCAGCCCCTGCCGCCCGCCTATTTCGAGGGCGAGTCGATGACGCGCCGGCGCGCCTTCACGGTCGCCGTCCAGGGCATCGGTGGCCTCGCCGGCGCGGCGATCGTCCTGCCCGCCGTCGGCTTCGCGGTCGCGCCGATCTTCCATCAGGGCAAGGAACGCTGGGAGGCGGTCGGCCCGGTGGGCGATTTCGTCGAAGATACCTATCGCCAGGTCGTCTTCACCGAAACCGAGGGAATCGGCGACGCCGGCAAGACCACCGCCTACGTGCGCCGCAGCTCCAAGCAGCTCGGCGAGAAGCCGGGACTGTTCGTCGCCGTCTCCAACCGCTGCGCCCATCTCGGCTGCCCGGTCCGCTTCGTCGAGGCGGCGGGAAACTTCATCTGCCCCTGCCATGGCGGCGTCTACGACTTCCAGGGCAAGCGGATCGGCGGTCCGCCGGTCCGCCCGCTCGACCACTTCCAGACCCGCGTCCGCAACGGCCAGGTCGAGCTCGGCCCGCGCTACAGCGTCACCTCGCAGCTGGAACCGGTCCGTGCCCGCGACCCCGGCGAGTTCACCGGCGGGGTTTGGGAATATCTGTACCCGCCGCGTCCGTCCACCTTCCCACCGCCGAGCAGCTAGGCGCTAGGCAGCGATGAAGCTCGATTCCCTGATTCCAGCACCGCTCCGCAAACCGGCCAAGCCGGGGGAGGGCAACGGCGCCACGGGCCCGGCTCCCGCCGACCTGAAGACAACCCCGCCGGAGCGGCCCTCGGATTCGCAGCGGCTCGGCGGTCGCGCCAAGGACGCTCCCGCCGACGTGCTCGCCTGGGTCGACCAGCGCACCGCCGCCTCGGGCTTCCTCACCGGGATGCTCTACCGCAAGGTGCCGAAGGGCACCAACTGGTTCTACACGCTCGGCTCGGCGACCCTGATCGCCTTCGTCTCGCAGGCGATCACGGGGGTCTTCCTGGCGATGTTCTACACGCCGTCGACTACCCAGGCCTACGCCTCGATCGCCCACATCAACAACGACGTCTTCCTCGGCCAGCTCGTCCACGGGATGCACAAGTGGGGCTCGAGCGTGATGGTGATCCTGATCTTCCTGCACATGGGCCGCACCTTTTTCTTTGGCGCCTACAAGTACCCGCGCGAGCTCAACTGGGTGATCGGCGTGGTGCTACTGATCCTGACCATGACGATGGCCTTCACCGGCTACCTGCTGCCGTTCGACCAGCGCTCCTTCTGGGCCTCGGTGGTCGGTATCAACATCAACGGCACCGGCCCCGTCGTCGGCCCCTACCTGAGCGACTTCCTGCGCGCCGGGCCCGAGCTCGGCGCGACCACCCTGTCGCGCTTCTACGCGATCCACATGCTGCTCCTCCCCGGCGCGATCATCGCCCTGATCGGGGCCCACCTCTACCTTGTCGTAAAGCTCGGCACCACCGCACCGCCGTGGCTGAAAGCCGGCAAGCCCAAGGTCGCCTCGCCCACCACGCAGCTTGACGCGGGCGTCGAGGGCAACGGAGCGTCTCCCGCCTCATGAAGCCCGCTGATAAGCAGGCATATCTCGAGGAGTACGAGCTGCTGAAGAAGAAGGGCAAGCCCTTCTTCCCCTACGCGGTGCTGAAGGACTCGGCGATGATGCTGATCGTCGTCGGCGTGATCATCCTGATGTCGGTCGTCCTCGGCGCCGAGCAGGGGCCCAAGGCCGACCCGACCACGACCACCTACGTGCCTCGCCCGGAGTGGTACTTCTTCTTCCTCTTCGAGCTCCTGCGCGTGATCAAGCCGCCGGAACTGGTCCCGATCGCGACGATCGGGATTCCCACGGTCTGCATGGTCCTGCTGATCCTGCTGCCGTTCTACGACCGCGGCCCGGAGCGCAACCCGGTGCGCCGTCCGATCGCCACCACCGCCGGCTGCATCACGATCGCGGCGATGGCCTACCTCACCTTCCTCGGCGCGACCGGAGGCTCGCCGACCGAAATCGACATGAAGGTCGCGAAGCGCTACGAACCGGGCAAGGAGGTCGTCGCCGGCTCGGGTTGCCTCGCCTGCCACAAGCTGGGAGAGAACGGCAACAACGGCCCCGGGCCCGAACTGACCCACATCGCCCAGCGGATCCCGCGCGCGGCGATCATCCGCTCGGTGGAAATCGGCCCCGGTATCATGCCCTCCTTCCGCGACCTGCCGCCGAAGAAGCTCAACGAGCTCGCCGATTTCCTCTCCTCACTCGACTAAGCCCTCCCGGGATTCCGCCCAGTTCGCCGGGCAGGTCAACCGCATGTTCGACCGCGTCGCGGGCCGCTACGACGCGCTCAACTCGGTGATGACCGCGGGGCTGCACCACCGCTGGCGCCAGCGCGCCGCCGACCGGGCGCAGCTACGCCCCGGGGACTCGGCGCTCGACGTCTGCTGCGGGACCGGCGACCTGGCGCTCGAGCTGGCCGGCCGGGTGGCGCCCGGTGGCCGCGTGGTCGGCTGCGACTTCTCCGAGCCGATGCTCGATCTGGCTCGCGAGAAGGCCCGGGCTCGCGATGCGGACGCGGTCCGCTTCGAGTGGTCGGATGCGCTCTCGCTGCCCTACGACGCCGGCCGCTTCGACGCCGTCACGGTCGGCTTCGGCGTCCGCAACCTCGCCGACCTCGACCGCGGCCTGCGTGAGATGGCCCGGGTCCTGCGGCCCGGCGGGCGTCTCGTCGTGCTCGAGATCACCCAGCCCACCCGGCCGCCGCTCTCGATCTTCTACTCGCTCTGGTTCGACCGCATCGTGCCCCTGCTCGGCAGCTTCTCGGGCGACGTCGAGGCCTACTCCTACCTGCCCGAGTCGGTGCGCAGCTTCCCCGGCCCGCGACGGCTAGCGGAGCTGATGGACGCGGCCGGGCTCGAGCAAATCCGCTGGACGGTTCTCGCCGGGGGGATCATCGCGATCCACAGCGGCGTCCTCGGGTGACCCGCCGCTCCTCCGTTCCGCCGCCGGTGACGGCGGTCCTCGACGCGTCGAGCCGCTGGCTGCCCGCCCGGCTGGCACAGGTCGAGGAGCAGCTGCGCGAGCAGAGCCGCTGGGGCGGCGAGCCGCTGGCCGGGGACGCCGCCGCCACCCTCGCCGCCGGCGGCAAGCGCCTGCGGCCCCTGCTGGTCCTGCTCTGCGCCGGCACCGACGGGGGAGAAGGGGCCGTGCGCGCGGCAACGGCGATCGAGCTGGTCCACATGGCGACCCTCGTCCACGACGACGTCCTCGACGCCGCACCGCTGCGCCGCGGCCGGCCGACCGTCGCCGCCTCCTCGGGCCGCGGCCGGGCGACGGCCGTCGGCGACCTGCTCTTCTCACGGGCCTTTGCGCTCCTTGCCGAGCACGGCGACGCCCGCGCGGTCGCGCTCCTCGCCGAGGCCTCGGTCGCGCTGGCGCGCGGCGAGCTGTTCCAGCGCCACGACGCCTTCGAGATCGGCATTGCCGAGGAGCGCTACCTCGAGCGCTGCCGGCTGAAGACCGCGAAGCTGTTCGAGTGCGCCTGCTTGATGGGCGCGGACGTCAAAGACCTCGGTGCCTTCGGCGCGGAGATAGGCCTCGCCTTCCAGCTCCTCGACGACGTGCTCGACGTCGCCGGCCCGGTCGAGCGGACCGGCAAGGCGCGCGGCACCGACCTGCTCGACGGCACCGTCACGCTGCCGCTGATCGCCGCATCCGCAGCCGAGCCCTCGCTTCGTGACGTCGATCTGCGCGCCCTCGATCCGCCCGCCGCCGAGCGGCTCTGCGACCGCATCGCCGCGACCGGGGCGCTCGAGGCGGTCCGCTCCCGGGCACTGGAGATGGTCGCCAAGGCAAAGGCGACCCTCGACGCGGCCGGCTTCGACCCCGAGCGCCGCCGCCTGCTCGACATCGTCGCCGACGGCGTGGTCCAGCGCTACAGCTGACCTTCTAACGGAAGTCGTCGGCGCTGATCAAATCGGCGTCGAGGGCGGCGACGAAGGTGTCGAGGACGAACTGCATGTTCTCCTGCTCGAGCGCTTTCAGGACGTCGCTGAGCGTCCTGGTGCCGAAGTCGAGCTCCTCGTCGAAGGCGTCGATTTCGGTCTCGCCGTGGACTTCGTCGCAGTGCCATCCGCACTCCGGGCAGCGCCGCCAGAGGCGCCAGTGCCCGCGGTCGCCGGCCTGTTCCCAGCAGGTCGGCTGGACCAGCGGCGAGGCGCAGCTCGGGCAGACGTGCAGCCCGGTCGCGGTCTTGGTCTGACTGGAGGTCGCGTCTCGCATTTGCTGCCTTATCGAACCCGCGAAACGCCGACTCAATCCGCACTTTTCCGCGGCACGCCGACAAAACCCAATTATCGAGTAGGCCCGTCGCCAAATTCGCTGCGATTCGATCGCGCCGGGCGAGCGTTACCATTGGTCGATGCCAAACGTCGGACCTTTCGAGCTCGCGATCGTCGCGATCATCGCCCTGATCGTCTTCGGACCCAAACGCCTGCCCGAGCTGGGCCGTTCGCTCGGCAAGGGGATCCGCGAGTTCCGCGGCTCGATCAGCGGCGAGAGCCACGAGCCGGAGCGCCCCGAGGCGATCGAGCCGCCGCCGACCGCCACTCCGGCGCCCCCGGCCGAGCCGGATGCGGGCGCCGAGAGCGAGCCGGTCGCCCACGATCGCCACTGAGGACAGGCCTCGATGGCTCGCATGAGGTCGGTATCCCACGAGGATCGCCTCACCCTCGTCGAGCATCTCGACGAGCTCCGCACCCGTCTGGTCGTCTGCCTGGTCGTTCTCGGCGTCGCCCTCGGACTCTGCTTTTGGCAGAACCACCTGCTGCTGGAAATCGCCAACGGCCCGCTGCCCAGCGACCACAAGAAGCTGCTCACCTTCGGCGTCACCGAGGCCTTCACGACGACGCTGACGGTGGCCACCTACGGCGCCCTGATCCTCTCGCTGCCGATCTTGCTCTACCAGGCCTACGCCTACGTGCTGCCCGCCTTCAGCGAGCGCGAGCGGCGCGTCATCGTGCCGATCCTGCTGATGGTTCCGATCCTCTTCCTCGCCGGCGTCGCCTTCGCCTACTTCGTCGTGATGCCGGCCGCGGTCAAGTTCCTGCTCGGCTTCAACGACACCCAGTTCAACGTCCAGGTGCGCGCCCGCGACTACTACAGCTTCTTCTCGACGACGATGCTCGGCTGCGGGCTCGTCTTCCAGCTCCCGCTGGCGATCCTCGCCGTGACCCGCCTGGGCATCGTCAGGGTCGAGCAGCTCACCAAGAACCGCCGCTATGCCTACCTCGTGATCGCGATCGTCGCCGCCGCCCTGCCCGGTGTCGACCCGATCTCGATGCTGATCGAGATGGTGCCGCTGCTTGTCCTCTTCGAGTTGAGTATCTTGATCGCTCGGGCTTTCGGTACGCCGAAGGCCGCGGGAGGAATGGCAAGGCCCTCAATCCAGGAGCGGTGAATCGAGTTGGCGGAAGGCGAACGACGGCTGGTTTTCGACACCCGTGGACGGCGCAAACACGTCGTCCGGGTCGTCTACGCGATCCTCGCCCTGCTGATGGGCGCCAGCCTCTTCCTGGTCGTCGGGCCGTTCAACATCGGCGCCCTGCTCGGCACCAGCGGCACGACGAGCGGCACGACGATCCTCAACGAACAGGCCGAACGCACCGAAGCCAAGCTGCGTCGCGATCCGACCAACGAGGCGCTGCTGCTCTCGCTGGCCCGCACCCGGATCACCGCCGGCAACGGCGCCACCGAAGTCAATCCGGAAACCGGCACCACCGTGTACACGCCAGAAGGCCATGAAGAGCTGACCCGCGCGGCCGAAGCCTGGAGCCAATACCTGAAGCAGACCAAGGAACCGAGCCCGTCGACGGCGCTGCTGATGTCGCGCACATACTTCAGCCTCGCCGAAACCTCGCGCAGTCTCGAAGAAGCCGTCGCCAACATCAGTAAGGCGGCGACGACCCAGCGCATCTCCGCCGAAGCGCAGCCCAGCATCAACTCGCTGACCAACCTGGCGATCTACGAGTTCTACGCCGGCGACTTCGCCGCCGGCGACAAGGCCACCAAGGAAGCGGAAGCCGGGGCCGCGACCAAGGCCGAAGCCAAAGAAGTCGGCAAACAGATGGCCGAATACCGCACCCGCGGCAAACAGTTCCAGACCCAGAAGAAGGAAATCGCCAAACAGGAAGGCAGCCAGCGCAAGGAAGCCCTGGAAAACCCCCTCAGCGGCCTGGGCGGCACCGGGGGCTCCCTCGGCGAATAGGAATGGGCCGCGAAGGACTCGAACCTTCAACCTTGAGCTTAAGAGGCTCCTGCTCTAACCAGTTGAGCTAGCGGCCCTCGGCGGGCAAGTATAGGAAGGCGCGGTGCTCAGCGGACGCTGCAGGCCTTTTCAACCTCGCCGTAGATGATCAGGCCTTCGGCGAAGGTAAAGCGCCCGTGGGTGCGGAAGATGCCGCTGCCGCAGCGCGCCGCTACGTAGCTGCGTTCGGTTCCGCGGAAGCGGTAGCGCCGGCCGACCTTGACATCGAGATGGGTGAGGGAGCCGAGGCCGCCCGCAATCGGCGGTACGTCGATGATCGCCCGGTAGCGGTAGAGCCCGCCTCGTTCTTCGATCGGGATCGTGATCACGAAGGTCTGGACGGCCGGCACGGTGGTGCGGGCGTGGAGGATGACCGTCGGGTGGCCTTCCCGGGGCGGCCCGTTGAAGAGCGTCATCAGCGAGCTGACCGCGGTCGGCGCGCCTGTCCCCAGCGCGATCAGGGCGCCGACGTGCCCGGTGCCGACGATCGCCTCGCGGCAACGGTTGCGCGCTTCCGCGGGCGTTGCTTCTTCCAGCTGCGAGGGTTGGCAGATCGGCAGCCCGGCGGTGCTGAGCCGGCCGTTGCGGTCGAACTCGAGTTCCAGCTGCTGCAGCGGCGGCGGGACGCCGCCGCCGACCGCTTTGAGGTCGGCGTGGCCTTCGAAGTCGATCGGGGCGAACGCCCGGCGCGGCAGGTCCCGCGGCGTGAAGCCGCCGTCCGCGGTCAGTACCAGGTTGCCGGTCTTGACCAGCGCAGCGCTGGCGCCGCCCGTGAGCAGGACGCAGACGATCAGTGCTCCGCTTGCCAGAAGCCGCTTCAAGATCTCCTCCCCCAAGCAGGCTAGCGCTCCAATCAAGTCGGATCGGTGGAGGTCGTCCTTAACAGAGTCTTCTGTTTCATTTCCCCCGCTCCGGGTGTCGGACCGCCAAACTACGCATGTGCCTGTGAGGAGGAGCAGGGGGCAGAGCGACGACACGCGCGCTGAGCGTGAGGGAGACCCTCGCCCGCCGCTGATGCTGCGCCATCCACGCCGGACGCTTGCGATCGGGCTCGCCTTGGTCCTGGCCCTCGTCGCCTTCGGCTTCAGCCTCGAGGGAAGGCTGACGCCGAGCTCGCTCGACATCCAGGGCACCAAGGTGCACAGCGCAAACCGGATGCTGAGCAGGTACTTCGGCAACACCGCGCCCTTCGTGATCCTCCTGCGCGGCAAGCCCGCGGCGATCGACCGGCAGGGCCCGGAATTGATCCGCGCCCTGCGCCGCGACCCGAAGGTCACCACGCTCTCGCCCTGGGACCGGGGCACGGTCGGGCGCCTGCGGCCCAGCCCTCGTCGGGCCCTGATCATCACCGACTTCCACGTCGGCCTCGACGCGGCCGTCAACGACAAGGTGCCGGCCGTCGACGAACTGATCGAAGAGAACATCCGCCCGCCGGTGCAGGCGACCCAAACCGGCTTCGCCACCCTCCTGCGCTCGGTCCAGGACGAGTCGATCAGCGGTGGCGAGCACGCCGAGCTGGTCGCGCTGCCGATCCTCCTGATCGTCCTCCTGCTCGTCTTCCGCTCGCCGGTGGCCGCGGGGGTGCCGCTCGGCTTCGGCGCAATCGCGGTCTTCGCCTCGCGCGGCATGCTCGCGATCGCCACCCACTGGTTCGACGTCAGCGCCCTCGCGCTCACCGTCTGCTCGATGATGGGCCTGGCGCTGGGGGTCGACTACGCCCTCTTGATGGTCTCGCGCTTCCGCGAGGAGCTCGCCAGCGGCGCCGATCCGATCGATGCCGCCTGGGCGACCCGGCGCACCGCCGGGCGCACCACGGTCTTCGCCGGCAGCACCCTCGTCCTCTCGATGCTCGTCGCCCTCTTCGTCGTGCCCGGCGTACTGCTCGCCTCGCTGGCCGGGACCCTGGCGATGGTCGTCGTGCTCACCGTGGTCGTCGCCACCCTCCTCGGCCCGCCGGTGCTCGTTCTGCTCGGCCCCAACATCGATCGCTGGCGGATCGGTCCAGCACCGAACGGGGAGCGCTCGGTGCTGATGACGGTGGTCTCCGCCGCCCTCCGCCGCCCCGCGCCGGTCGCAGCCGTGATCGGCGGGGTCGTGCTGGTCCTGGCGGCACCCGCGATCGCGCTCAAAACCGGCCCCTTCAGCATCGGCCAGCTTCCCCACGACGATCCTGCCCGCCAGGACGCCGAACTGATCTCAAACGCCATTGGCGCCGGATACGAAGCGCCGTTCACGATTATCGCCGCGACCAGGGAAGGGACGATCGCCGAACCGCAGCGACTGGCGGTGCTGAGCCGCTGGCAGCGGCGCATCGCCGCGACGCCGGGGGTGCAGAGCGTGGTCGGTCCCGAACAGGTCGCGCGCGCGGTCGAACCGCTGCGCAAGGGGCTCTCGGGCGTGCTCGCCTCGAACAGGAAAGTCGGCCCGCTGGCCAACGTCGCCCGGCTCAGCCGCAACCTGGGCCGCGTCGCCAACGGCGTCGCCGTGTTCCGTTCGGGGTTCTCGCAGGCCGCGGCGGGGGCCGGGCTGCTTGCGGAGGGCTCCGGCAAGGCCGAAGAAGGAGCGATCGCGATCTCCGCGGGCCTGGGCAAGGCCGCCGCGGGCTCCCAGGAAGCCGTCGTCGGCCTCGAAAAGTTCGCTAAGGGGACCCGCCAGCTGGCCAACGCCGAGGCCAGGGCCGCCACCGCGGGCCTGGTGCTGAAGCTCAACCTGCCCGACATCAGCCTCAACCTCCGCAACAACGCATTGCGGCGCTCGGAAAAGCTCCACGAAACACTGCTCAACGACGCCAGTGTCAAGACGCCCCAGCTGCAGGCCGCGGCACAGGCCGCCGACGAACAGCTGGCGACGGCGCTGAAACAGCTCGAAGGGATGACCTCGGGGAAGTCGGACCCCGACTACGCCGCGGCTCTCGAAGCGGTCCGCAAGGCCCTGGCGGCGGTCAGCGGCACCGACCCCGCCAGCGGCCAGCCCTACGAGGCCGAATACGCCGGCCTGCCGGCCGAGCTCACCGCGCTGCAGGCGCGCCTGCTCGACGACTCGAACCAAGCGCAGGAAGTCTCGCGCTGGATCACCTCCGAAACGGCTCACATCGACCGCCTGGCCTCGGTTGCCAAGAAGCTCTCGGAAGGCCTCTACGAAATCTCCAAGGCCGGCAACAAGGTCGCCAAGACGGCGGCCAAGATCGATCGCGAAAACAAGCAGGCGGCGGGCGAACTGGAAGAAGCCGTCCCCCAGGTGAGCGAACTCGCCGACGGCCTCACCCAGCTCACCGGCGGCACGACCGAACTCCAGCGCGGCCTCGGCGAAGCCTTCAGCCGCTCCTACCCGCTGCAGGCCGGCACCCGCCGGATCGAGGTCCGCGTGCAGTCGCAGAGCGAAAACCTCAACCGCCGCGCCGCCAACCTGCGCCGTACCTCGCCCGGCATCTTCAACTCCGGCTACTTCGTCCTCTCCGCCCTCGACGGGACGCGCGGCCAGCTGCACGAACGCGCCGGCGAAGCGATCGACCTCAACGGCGGCGGCCAGGCGACGGCGATCACGGTCTTCTCCCGCTACGGCTTTAACTCCCCCGGCTCGATCTCGCTCAACAAGAAGCTCGAAGACGATGCCGCCGCGCTCGGCAGGGAAGCCGGCCTCGAAACCGGAGTCGCCGGCGGGCCGCCCACCCTCAACACCTACAGCCGCGTGACCAAAGACCGCATCCCCTACGTGGTCGCGGCGATCACCCTCGCCACCTTCCTCGTGCTGATCCTCGTCCTGCGGGCGCTGCCGCTGGCGGCGATCGCGGTCGGCCTCAACCTGGTCACCGTCGGCGTCGCCTTCGGCATCCTCACCCTGCTGACCAACGTGCCCGACGGCTGGCCGCTGGGCGGTCGCACCTACGTCGACGCGGTCGGGGCGACGATGATCTTCGGGATCGTCTTCGGCCTCTCGATCGATTACGCGGTCTTCCTGCTGGTGCGGATGCGCGAGCACTACGACCGCGAGGGCGACAACGCCGCCGCGATCGCCTTCGGCCTCGAGAAGACGGCACGCGTGATCACCGGCGCCGCGGTGATTATGCTGGCGGTCTTCATCGCCTTCTCGGCGACGCCGATCGCGACGGTCAGCCAGCTCGGTGTCGGGCTGACCGTCGCGGTGATTCTCGACGCCACCGTCGTGCGCATCGTCCTGCTGCCGGCGCTGATGCTGTTGATCGGCGATCGCGTCTGGTGGCTGCCCCGCTCGCTGGAGCGGGTGCTGCCGCGGCTCAACGTCTGAGCGCCGTCCCTATCTCACCCCCTCACGGCTTCTGGGCGCACTTCCCGGTCAGCGTCGGGGTCAGCGATTCGCCGTCCTTGAAGACGAACTGGCCGCGCGACTTCAGCTTCTTCGAGAGGCAGGTGGCGCTGACGTAGCTGCGCTTCTTCCCCTTGTAGCTGAAGGTCTTGAAGATCTTCGCCTGGAAGCTGGTGATCGCGCCTTGGCCGCCGGCGATCAAGGGGATGACCACGTCGAGACGCGGTCCGTAGCCTTCCTTGTTGAGGTTGGTCACCGTGCCGACCAAGACCAGCGTGGTTTGGATCGGCGACTGGCTGTAGGTGTGCAGGAGGATCACCGGCTTGCCCGCGGCGGGGACGCCGTTGAAGGCGGTGATCGCCGTCGTCACCGGGAAGATTTTTTCGCCGACGACCAGATCGGCTGTACCGACGCCGCTGCCGATCTTGGCTTTTTTGCAGGCTTCGAGGGCCGCTTCGGTCGAGGTGTTCTGCAGCAGGCCCGCATCGCAGGTGGGGTAGCCCTTGTTGAAGATGGTCACGCCTTTGGGGAAGTCGACGATCGCCTCGACCGCCGGAACCGGCGCGCCGTTGTTGGCTTTGGGATTGGTCGTCGACGTAGCGGTGGCCACGTTGAGCGTGACCGGTTCCGCGGCCTTCTTCGAGAGCTTCTGCGGGGTGATGTTGACGGCGATGCTCTGGGTGTTGCCGTCGGGGCCGTTCAGCACCGGCGATGTCGTAGCAGCGGCGGCTGTCACGACCGTGACGGCCACGGCGACGGCCATCGCGGCGGTGAGGGTCAGACGTTTGCGCATTGGCGTTCCACTCCTGTTCGATTTTGCCAAGCGCCTCCAGGTCCTTAAACCACCCCGCAGGTCCAGAGTAGCGCGTTGAATTCCAGTTAAGTCCCTGCTCGGTCCGTGCGTGGCAGCGGGCCGCTCGGATACGATTCTCGCGCCGTTCCGCCGGATCGGAGGCCGGGGAACCGCAAGCGACGATCCGTGGCTGCCAATCCCTCAGGCGAGGAAAAAGGCTCGGCACAAAGCCGGGGGGTCACCCCTGTGCGGATTGCTGTCATAGCGGTCCTGGCCGTGGCGGTCATCGCCCTCGCCTACGTGATCTTCAACGGCGGCAGCGAACACAAGTACAACCTCCTCTTCCAGAACGCCAGCCAGCTGGTCCCCGACAACCAGGTGCTGATCGGCGGCCAGCCGGTCGGCTCGGTCGAAAACATCGAGCTGACCGACGACAACCTCGCCAAGGTCGTGGTCAGCGTCAGCCAGGAACTGCACGAGGGCACCACGGCGACGATCCGCGCGACGTCGCTCTCCGGCGTCGCCAACCACTACGTCTCGATCAGCCCGGGCCCGAACAGCAGCCCGGCCCTGGACGAAGGCGCCACCCTCGGCCTCGCCTCGACCACGACGCCGGTCGACATCGACCAGTTCTTCAACACCTTCCCGCCCCCGGTCCGGCGCGGTCTCGCCCAGTTCATCAAGGGCAACGCGGGGGTCTACGCCGGAGCCGGCAAAGCTGCGAACAGCACTTTCAAATACCTCGGCGTCGGCTTCAACCGGGCGGGCGCCTTCGTCCACGACCTGAACGCCGACGAACACCTCTTCGCCCGCTTCCTGGTCAGCTCGAGCCGGCTCGGCACGGCGGTCTCCGAACGCGGCACCGAGCTCTCCAGCGCGATCTCCAACGCCAACGCGGCCTTCGGCGCGATCGCCAGCCAGAACGCCGCGCTCGATCAGAGCCTGAAGCTGCTGCCGCCGACCTTCCGCCAGGCCAACACGACCTTCGTCAACCTGCGCGCCGCCCTCGATGACGTCGAACCGCTGATCGAAACGACGAAGACGGCGACAAAGGAACTCGCTCCCTTCCTCGCCGAATTCCGCCCGGTGCTCTCGAAAGCCGTGCCGGTCTTCAAGAACCTGCGCCTGACCGTGCGGCGCAAGGGCTTCGCCAACGACACGGCGGAACTGCTCGCGACGCTGCCGGCAGTCGAACAGCGGGCGGGCCGCGCCTTCCCGCACGCCGAAGGCGCGATCTCCGCCTTCCAGCCCAACCTCAACTTCATCCGTGCCTACACGCCCGACCTCTTCAACGGCTTCGCCAAGCTGGGCCAGGCGAGCGCGCCCTACGACGGCAACGGCCACTACGTCCGCGCCAGCCTCACCGACCTCAACCTCTTCAAGTACAACGGCGGCTCCCGCAGCCTGGAACCGATCGCGCCCAGCGAACAGTACGACCCCTTCGGCACCTCGGCCGGCGTCAAGCGGCGCTGTCCGGGCGGTGCCGCCCCCTCCGCGGGCGATGGCTCCAACCCCTTCGTCGAACCGCCCCACAGCGGCTCCGGCGTGACCACGTCCGAATGCAACCCGGCGGACTCGCCACCCGGCCGATGAGGAGGACACTGGTCATAGGCGCGCTGGTCGCGGCGGCGATCGTCGCGGTGGTGCTGATCTCCTCGGGTGGCGGCAGCGGCAGCGGCTACCTCGTGCGGGCGATCTTCGACAACGGCGGCTTCATGGTCAAAGGCGAGCAGGTCCGGGTGGCCGGTGCCAACGTCGGTGAAATCGAATCGGTCGGCGTCACCCTGCCCGGCGAAGTCGACAGCTACGAAGGCGGCAGGGAACGGGCGATCTCCGGCAAGGCGGTGATCGTGATGAACATCACCGATCCCGGCTTCCAGGACTTCCGCAGCGATGCTTCCTGCCTGATCCGGCCGCAATCGCTGATCGGCGAGAAGTTCGTCGATTGCCGCCCGACCGTGCCGCGCGCCCCCGGCGCCTCCCCGGCGCCGGCGCTGAAGCAGGTCCCCTCCGGCAAACCCGGCGCCGGCCAGCACCTGCTGCCGCTGGAGAACAACAGCACCAGCGTCGACCCTGACCTGATCAACGACATCAACAAACTTCCGTATGCGCAGCGCTTCCGCCTCATCTTCAACGAACTCGGCGCCGGCCTCGCCGGTCGCGGCGCCGACATCGAAGCGGCGGTCAAGCGGGCCAACCCGGCGCTGCGCGACATCGACCGTCTGCTCGGCATCCTCAACGGCCAGCGCGACCAGCTGACCCAGCTCGCCGCCGACTCCGAGCAGATCCTCGGGCCGCTCTCGCGCGAACGTGCCCACGTCGCCGGCTTCCTCGCCAACTCCGGCGCCGCCGCCCAGGCCAGCTCCGAACGCGGCGCCGACCTGGAAGCCTCGCTGCGCAAGTTCCCCGCCTTCCTGCGCGAGTTCCGCACCACCATGCACAGCCTGCAGGGCTTCTCCGACGCCGCCACGCCGGTCTTCGCCGAGCTCGGCAAGGCGGCTCCCTCCTTCACCGAAGCGACCCGCCTGCTGACGCCCTTCTCGGCCGCCTCGACCGTCTCGCTGAAGTCGCTCGGGGTCAACGCCGAACTCTCCGGCCCGACCTTCCGCAGGGTCGATCCGGTCGTGATCAAGGCCCGCGAACTGGCCCGCTCGGGCGCCGAACCGACGACCAAGCTGGCCGAATTCCTCGAAAGCACGAGGGAAACGAAGGGCTTCGACGGCCTCGTCGACCTGATCTACAACACGACCGCGGCCAACAACGGCTTCGACAAATACGGTCACTTCACCCGCCTGCTGACGACCCTGACCAACTGCCTCGAATACGAGCAGGAAGCCAGCGGCTGCTCGGCCAAGTTCACCGGGCCCGAAGCGGCCAGTTCCTCGCTCAGCGGCGCCGACCTGCGCGCCTTCTTCGAAGAAGAAGAAGCGAAGCGGGCCGGCGGCACCACCGCCCCCGGCGGCGCCCCGGCAAGCGCCGTCGCGCCCTCCAAGCCAACTGCCCCTGCCTCCCCCAAGCTGGGCGAAGGCCGGCGGCTCGGGGCAAGCTCGGCGCTGCCCGCTCCGCGGCAGCGCGCCCTCCTCGACTACCTGCTCGGCCCATGAGGAATCGCGGCGGCATACAGGGGGTGGCGAGCAGCCCGGTGATCGTCGGCGCGGTCACCGTGCTGGTCGTGATCGTCGCCGTCTTCCTCGCCTACAACGCCAACAACGGCCTGCCCTTCGTCTCCACCTACAACCTCAAGGCGCGGGTGCCCAACGCCAACGCCCTGGTCAAAGGCAACGAGGTGCGGATCGGCGGCGCCCGGGTCGGCGTGATCAAGTCCGTGGTCCCGGTGCAGGAAGCCGGTGGCCGCGTCTCCGCCGAGCTCAGCCTCAGCCTCGACAAGAACGTCGAACCGCTGCCGGTCAACTCGACGATGATCATCCGGCCCAAATCCCCGCTCGGCCTCAAGTACCTGCAGATCGTCCCCGGCGACTCGCACAGGGGCTTCGCCGCCGGCGAAACGATCCCGCTCTCCGCCGCGCACCCCGAACCGGTCGACATCGACCAGTTCTTCGACATGTTCGACGAAAAGACCCGCACCGCGATCCAGCGCAACCTGGCCGGCTTCGGCAACGCCCTCGCCGGCCGCGGGCCGCAGATCAACAACGCCTTCGTCGCCCTGCGCCTGCTGCTCGAAAGCAGCCAGCCCGCGCTCGGCGACCTGGTCGCGCCGAGCACCGGCTTCGGTGAATTCTGGCGCGCCCTGGAGAGCCTCTCGGCCACCGTGGCCCCGGTCGCCGAGCAGCAGGCGAGCATGTTCGCCGCCCTCGACCGCACCTTCGCCGCCTTTGCCCGGGTCTCACGGCCCTTCATCCAGGAAACGATCTCCAAGGGCCCGAGGACGCTCGATGCGGCGATCGTCGACCTGCCGGCGCTGCGGCCCTTCCTGCACGATTCCGCACGCTTCTTCACCGCGCTGGCACCCGGCGCGAAGGCGATCGCCGACACCTCGCCGACGATCGCCGCTGCGCTGCGAACCGGCATCCCGGTGCTCAACGCCTCCCCGGCCCTCAACGCCCAGCTGCCGCCCACGGCCGACGCCCTGCTCGCTTTCCAGCAGGCGCCGGGGGTCTTCAACGGCCTCGACCTGCTGACCGAGACGAACAACCTGCTCAAACCGGCGATCCGCTTCATCGCCCCGGCGCAGACCACCTGCAACTACCTCAGCATCACCCTCAACAACCTGGCCAGCGCCTCGAGCGAAGACAACGGCCTCGGCGGCTGGTTCAACGCGATCACCTTCGAGCCGCCGGAAGGGCCCAACTCCGAGGGCGCCCCGGCCTCGGCACCGGCCAACGGCAGCAGCAGCGACGCGCTCAACCACCTGCACTCCAACCCCTACCCGAACACCGCCGCGCCCGGGCAGCCGAAGGAGTGCGAAGCCGGTAACGAGCACTACGAAACCGGCGTGACGAGGATCGGCAACACGCCCCGCAACGACGGCATAAAAACGTCCGGCCAGTCGAAAAAGCAGCTGGGGGAAGAAAAGTAATGGGACGCCTGCCGGAGCGCGACACCAGGGCCGGAGCGACCAAGAGCGGCCGTTTCAAGTGGCGGCCCAGCAACGCGATGATCGCGGTGATCTTCCTGCTCGTCTTCACGGTCGGGCCCTACCTGGCCTTCACCGGCCACGTGCCGTTCACCAGCTACGGCTACGAGCTGAAGGCGACCTTCAGCAACGGGGTCAACATCTCGACCAACTCGCCGGTGAGGATCGCCGGGGTCAACGTCGGCGCCGTGATCGCCACCGAACGCGACGGCGACGCGACCACGGTCACCTTCACGGTCGAAGGCCAGGGCCGGCCGATCCACGCCGACGCCTTCGCCGCGATCCGGCCGCGCATCTTCCTCGAGGGCAACTTCTTCGTCGACCTCTCGCCCGGCAGCCCGAGCGCCCCGGAACTCTCCAGCGGCGACACGATCCCGGTCAGCCACACCTCCACCTGGGTCCAGATCGACCAGGTGCTGAGCGCGCTGCAGGCGCCGGTCCGGGCCGACCTCAGCCACCTGCTGGAGAGCTACGGAACCGCGCTCACCCACAAGCCGAACGCCGCCGAAGACAGGAGCCAGCTGCCCGAGGTGCAGGGTAAGACGGCGGCCCAGGCGCTCAACCGCGCCTTCCACTACGGCGGCGACGCGGGGCGCTACAGCGCCGAGGTCACCAATGCCCTGCTCGGCACCCAGCCGCACGACCTCTCCAAGGTCGTCGCCGGAGCCGGCCGCACCTTCGGCGCCCTGGCCAGGCACGAGGAGGACCTCAAGGGCCTGATCGTCAACTTCGACGTCTTCACCGGCGCGCTCGCCTCGCAGTCGGCGAACCTCTCGGCGACGATCCACCGCCTGGCGCCGACGCTGAAGAGCTTCCACAGCTCGCTGGTCAGCCTCAACAGCTCGCTGCCGCCGCTGCGCGCCTGGGCGATCGAGCTGACCCCTTCGGTGGCCGAACTGCCGGCCTGGATCAAGGCCGGTCGCCCCTGGATCGAACAGGCTCGCCCGCTGCTCTCCGGCAAGGAGGCGGGGGGCACGGCGAGGCTGCTGCGCGAAGGCACCCCGGGCCTCGCCGGGGCCGCGCAGGCCGGCAAGGCGGTGGCGCTGCCGCAGCTCAACCGGATCAGCCTCTGCACGACGAAGGTGCTCGTCCCGACCGGCAACCAGACGATCGACGACCAGTTCAGCACCGGCGGTCCCAACTACCGCGAATTCCTCTACGCGCTCGCCGACTTCTCCGGCTGGGGAGCGAGCTTCGACGGCAACGGCACCTTCCTGCGCACGCAGCCGGGCGGCGGCGGGGTGCTGGTCGAACAGAAGAACCCGCTTGGCAACCTGAGCACGGACAGGCAGGACTTCGCCCACACGATCGCAGCGCCGCTCGGCACCCAGCCTCAGCTCGGCGGCGCGCCGCCGAAGAAGCCGAAGGTGCGCTGCGACAGCAATCCGGTTCCCGACGTGAACGGCCCACTCGGCCAGGTCGGAGCGCCCAGCCCCGCGGCGGTGAGCCCATGAGCGAGACTCCGAAAGTGAGCCGCTGGCGCCGTTTCCGCAACTCGCTCAGCCGCCAGGCGAGGGGGCGCAGCAAGGACACGGTCGCGATCGCGGTCCTGATCGCGCTCGGCGTCGTGATGACGCTCTGGATCTTCACCCAGCAGAAGGCCTCGCTGCCCTCCTGGGTCCCCTTCGTCGGCGAAGAATTCGCCCACGTCACGGGGGACTTCACCACCGCTCAGGCGGTGACGCCCGGGCAGGGGCAGGCCGTCGACGTCGCCGGCATCCAGATCGGCAAGGTCACCTCGGTCAACCTCGAAGACGGCCACGCCGTCGTCGGCATGGACATCGAGCCGAAGTACCTCGAGCTGATCCACCCCAACGCCAGCCTGCTGCTGCGCCCGAAGACGAACCTCAACGACATGGTCGTCGAGGTCGATCCGGGCAGCGGCAGGGGCCACATAGAAGCGGGCTACAACTTCCCGCTCTCGCGCACCGAACCGAACGTCAACCTCGACGCCTTCCTCGCCACCCTCGACGCCGACACTCGCCAGTACATCCAGCTGCTCGTCGCCGGCGGCGCCCAGGGCATCGGTGGGCGCGGGCACCAGCTCTCCGGCGCGCTGCGCCGCCTGCAGCCCTTCTCCCACTACGTCGCCGACCTCAATCGGGCCGTGGCCAGGCGCCGCGTCGCCCTCGCCCGCGTGATCCACGACTTCGGCCTGCTGACCACCGAACTCGGCAACCACGATTCCGAGATCGAACGCTTCGTCACCGCCTCGCGGGCAGCGCTCGGCAACTTCGCCAACCAGCAGCAGTCGATTCAGCAGACGCTGATCGAGTTCCCCTCCAGCCTCAGCGCCGCCGAAGCGGCCTTCGCCAGCGTCAACCGCTTCTCGACCACCGCCCGCCCGGCCCTGCTCGGCCTGATCCCGCAGGCGCAGGCGCTGGGCCCGGCGCTGCACGCGAACAGCAGGTTCTTCGAACAGACGACCGTGCCGATCCGCGACCAGATCCGCCCCTTCACCCGGGAAACCCGCCCTGTGCTCACCCACGCCAAGGAAGGCTCCGCCCCCTTCAGCAAGTCGGTGCGCAGCTTCGGCGACGCGCTCGGCGCCTTCAACAGCTTCCTCAACGAGCTCGCCTACAAGCCGAAGGGCGCTCAGCAGAGCTACCTCTTCTACCTGCCCTGGCTCAACCACGACACCAACGCCACCTTCAACCTCGAAGACCCGGCCGGCCTGGTCGGCCGCGGCCTGATCATGATCTCCTGCAACGGCACCGAACTCGCCAACGGCATCGCCGCGGGCAAAGCGTACATCCAGACCGTTCTGCGAGGCTCGAACATTCCGCGCGCAGGCGAACTGCCGCCGATACCTCCGTCTAAAAAAACGCCAGAAGCAACTGGCTGTGGACCGGGGACCGAATGAGCAAGCGCGCCCCCAGCACGACCCAGCTCCTCGTCATCGCCGGCTTCGCGCTCTCCTGCTTCGGCATCCTGCTCTTCCTCTGGATCACCTTCGGCGGGCCGACGCCGTTCAAGGCGAAGCCCTACGAGATCGAGATCCCCTTCAACGAGGCGACCCAGCTCGCCCAGCAGTCCGACGTGCGCATCTCCGGCGTCTCGGTCGGCAAGGTCCAGAACATCGTCGTCGCCCCCAACGGCAAGCAGGCGCTGGCCAAGGTGGACATCGACGACAGGTACGGGCCGATCCCCCGCGACACGCGGGCGATCCTGCGCACCAAGACGCTGCTCGGCGAGACCTACGTCGAACTGACGCCGGGGAACCGCAACGGCCCGGTGCTCCCCGACGGCGGCACCCTGCCCGAGGCGCAGATCGCCGAATCGGTCCAGCTCGACGAGATCTTCCGCACCTTCAACCCGCGCACCCGCGCCGCCTTCCAGACCTGGCAGCAGGAAGCCGCGGTCGCGATCGAGGGCCGCGGCGCCGACCTCTCCTACGCCTTCGGCGAGCTCGAACCGGCCTTCACCCAGTTCGACCACCTCTTCCGCGTCCTCGACAGCCAGCGGCTCGCGGTCAAGCAGCTCTTCCGCAACGGCGCCACCTCGCTGCGGGCGCTGCGCGGCCGCCAGGGCGAGCTGGCCGGCCTGATCCGCAACTCGAACGCGGTCTTCAGCACGACCGCCGCCCGCGACCGCCAGATCGAAGCGCTCTTCCGCGCCTTCCCGACCTTCGAGGACGAGTCGAGGCTGACCCTGGACCGGCTGAAGACCTTCTCGGTCAGCTCCGACCCGGTGATGCAGCAGCTGGTCCCGGTCGCCGAACAGCTCTCGCCGACCCTGATCGCGCTCTCCAAGCTGGCGCCGCAGGCGAAGGGCTTCTTCGAAGGCCTCGAACCGGTGATCGCCCGCGCCCCGACCGGCTTCCCGGCGCTGCGCAGGCTCTTCCGCGACAAGTTCCCGCCGCTGCTGCGGGCGGTCGACCCGTTCCTTCGCAACCTCAACCCGATCGTCACCGGGCTCGGCCTCTACAAGCACGAGCTGAGCGCGACGATGGCCAACGTCGCCTCGATCTCCAACGCCAAGCTGCCCACCAACGCCGCCGGCGAAAACGTCCACTACCTGCGCGCGATGGGGCCGTTCAACCCGGAATCGCTGGCGACCTACCCGAGCCCGACCAAGACGAGCCGGACCAACGCCTACGCCCAGCCGCTGGCCGCGAAGGCCCTCGCGACGGGGCTGCCCAGTTTCGACACAAACGGCTGCGGCACGGGGGTGACCGCGACGCTCAACCCCGAAACTCCCAAAAATCCCGTATTCAAGGCGCGCATTGAACACACCAAGATCTTCAACAAACCAGACGCAAGCCCACAGGAAATCGAAGAACAGAACGAAAAACTGTCACAGACCTTCTTCGAAAGGCTGAAGAAGTTCGCCTTCGGCGAACAGAGCGACTCGGCGTCGATCGGCGCCCCCGGCTGCATCCAGCAGCCCCCCTTCGACCCGGTCGGCAGGAGCGGCGCGGCAACGTCCTACCAGCACTACTACGAAGAGAGCAAATAGCGCCTCAGATTTCTTTCGGCCGACTTTGCAGGGAGGGCGGATGTGGGAGTCGCCGCCCTCTGATTTGCTGGAGCCACGGAGCGGTTCCGCCGCCTCCGGCCCTTAACTAAGTCGATGGCTTCCCCTCCCACAGCCCACGTCCCGCCGCAGAACATCGAGGCGGAGGAATCGGTGCTGGGGGCGATGCTGGTCGCCGAGCCGACGCTTACCCGGGTGATCGACGAGGTGAAGCTGAACGCCGGCGACTTCTACCTCGACAAGCACGCGGCGATCTTCACCGCGATCCACGACCTCTACGCGGCCTCCAAGCCGGTCGACGAGCTCAGCGTCAGCGAGTCGCTGACCCAGCGCAACCAGATCGAGGAGGCGGGGGGCAAGCACTACGTCTCCGAGCTGGCGGCGAAGGTGCCGGCCGCCGGCAACGCCAAGCACTACGCCGAGATCGTCCAGCAGAACTCCCTCCTGCGCCGCCTGCTCGGCGCCGGTCAGGAGATCCAGGGCTGGGTCCACGAGCGCGACGGCGAACCGCGCGAGCTCTCCGAGCGGGCGGAGAAGCTGCTCTTCGACGTCGCCCACAAAGAGCAGGCGAGCGACTTCCGCCTGCTCTCGGAGATCCTCCACGACGAGGTCGACCGCCTGGAGAAGCTCTCAACCGGTGAGCTGGAGTTGACCGGTACCCCGTCGGGCTTTCGAGATATCGATGCGATCACGGGGGGGTTTCAGCCGGGCAACCTGGTCATCGTCGCTGCAAGGCCTGCAATGGGAAAGTGCCAATCCGCACAAAGTATGGTGTACGACCCTATCACGGGTGTTCGCCGGCGAGTGGACGAGCTGTTCACGGCGCACCGTCGCGGCGAGGAGGTTTGGGTCGCGTCGCTTGGCCTCGACCTCAAGATGAAGCCCGCGAAGGTCGCGGCGGTAGAGAGCAACGGCCGTAAGGAGGTCTATCGGCTAACCACGCGTCTGGGCAGATGGACGGAGGCCACGGCAAACCACCCCGTGCTGACCAGCTCTGGGTGGACGGAACTGGGCGATGTCGAACCGGGTGCCAGGGTTGCGGTTCCTCGTCGCCTCCCGAGACCAGCCAAGGCGGTTGAATTTCTGGATTCAGAGGTCGTGCGGCTCGCCGTGCTCGCCTCCAACGCTTCGATCGGACGATCCGCGGAGAAGTTTGTCCCCGAGGCCGTCTTTGGCCTTTGTGACGAGCAGATCGCACGCTTTCTCGGAGTCATGTACGCCTGCGATGGGCACGTGTACTGCAGCGACCGATTGGCCCAGATCGGCTACACGACGATCAGTGAGCGGCTTGCCCATGACGTTCAGCACCTCCTGCTCCGCCTCGGCATCGTGGCGAAGATCAGGACTCTGAAGCGCCCTGTTTACGACGGGACAGGGAAGGTGGCCAGGGAGGTCCGGATCACCGCGCAAGATGACCTCCGCAGATTCTGTGAGCTGATCTCGGTTCCCGGCAAGGAGGGAAAGCAGGTCGAGGTTCTGGAGCGGCTCGCCGCCTCGCCGCGCTCGACAAATACCGACACGCTGCCGCCAGAGATCTGGGACGACATCCTTCTTGCCAAGGGCGAGCAGTCCTGGGCCGACGTCAGTGAGCTGACTGGTCGCCCGCGCAACCACAACTGGCACGTTGGGACTCGGGCGCCTTCGCGTGGTCTGGTCGGCGAACTGACAACGGCGGTCGCCTCTCCCGCCTTGGAGGAGCTGTGCGACTCCGACATCTGGTGGGACGAAGTCGAGTCGGTCGAGTATGTCGGCGAAGAAGAGACCTACGACCTCGACGTGCCCGGGTTGCGGAACTTCGTCGCCGACGACATCATCGTCCACAACAGCGCGATCGTCGCCAACATCGCCGAAAACGTCGCGGTGAAGCGGAACATGCCGGTCGCGTTCTTCTCTTTGGAGATGTCCGAGGTGGAGCTGGCGCAGCGGTTCATCGCCTGCCGGTCGCGGATCTCGGGCGACAAGCTGCGCAAGGGGCAGGTTGCCTCGAAGGACTGGCCGAAGGTGGTGCGGGCCTGCAACGAGCTCGAGGAGGCGCCGCTGTGGTTCGACGACTCCTCCGACCTCGGCGTGCTCGACCTGCGGGCGAAGGCCCGGCGGCTTCATGCCCAGGAGCAGGACCGAGGCGGGCTGGGCTTGATCATCGTCGACTACCTGCAGCTGATGCGCTCCGACGATCCGCGCGCAAACAGGGTCGAGCAGGTCGGGCAGATGAGCCGCGGGCTGAAGATCCTCGCTCGTGAGCTCGAGGTGCCCGTCCTGGCGATCTCCCAGCTCTCGCGTGCCCCTGAGCAGCGCCATCCGCCAAAGCCGATGCTCTCCGACCTTCGTGAATCAGGAAATCTCGAGCAGGACGCGGATCTCGTCGCCTTCCTCTATCGCGAGGACTACTACCGCGATCCCGACGACGAGCCGGACGGCCTTGCCGACCTGATCATCGCCAAGCATAGGAACGGCCCGATCGGCACGCCGAAGCTCGTCTTCCTCGATCGCTTCCCCAAGTTCGCCGACTTCGCCGGCCAGGAGCAGCCGATCGAACAGCCCGCCGGCGAGGGGCCGCCGCTCGAGGACCCGGCTTCGGTGGGGCCTGAGTTCTGATGCCGGCCATGCCCCGCAGCGAACCGTTCCGCGAGCAGGCCTGCCCACTCGGCGTCTGCGACGGCTCCGGCTGGATCCTCGGCCCCGAGGACGTCGCCCGCGAATGCGAGTGCCGCGCCCAGCGGCTCAAGCACGGCCGGGTGCGCGGCGTCGCCTCGGTGATCCCGCCGCGCTACCGCGGCGTCTCCTTCGAGCGCCCGCCGGTCTCCGACATGGCGCGGGACCTGGAGACCAGGGTCGCGGTCGCCGAGGTTCGCCGCTACGTCGAGGAGCTGGACGCGCGCCTCGACGCCGGCCGCGGCCTCTGGCTCTTCGGCGACACCGGCACCGGCAAGACGACGCTGGCGATGCTGGTCTCCAAGGCGGCGCTGGAGGCGGGCCGCTCGGTCGCGATCTACTCGCTGCCGAAGCTGCTCGCCCGGATCCGGCGCACCTACGACTCCGAGCCCGGCGGCGATTCCTACCTCGCCTTCTTCGAGCGGCTGACCTCGGTCGACCTGCTCCACATCGACGACCTCGGCGCCGAGAAGCGCAGCGACTGGGTGCTTGAGCAGCTCTACGCGCTGATCAACGAGCGCTACGAGGCCGAGCGCTCGGTGCTTGTCACGACCAACCTTCCCCACGAGGAGCTGGAGGACCAGATCGGCACTCGAACGGTCTCGCGGTTGAGCCAGATCTGCGACGAGGTGCCGCTGTTCGGCGCCGACCGCCGCTACGGCAAGGTCGCATAGCCGGCCGACCCGGCACAATGCCCCGGTCATGCCGGGACTCGTAATAGTCGGCGCCCAGTGGGGCGACGAGGGCAAGGGCAAGGTCACCGACCTGCTTGCCGAGCGCGCGGACGCCATCGTCCGCTTCCAGGGTGGCAACAACGCCGGCCACACGATCGTCCGCGACGGCGAGGAGTTCAAGTTCCACCTGATCCCCTCCGGGATCCTCTATTCCGACAAGGCCTGCGTGATCGGCAACGGCGTCGTCCTCGACCCGCGCATCCTGCTCGGCGAGATCGACGGGCTGCGACGCCGCGGCGTCGAGATGGGCAACCTGAAGATCTCCGCCAACGCCCACCTGATCATGCCCTACCACGTGCTGCTCGACACCGCCGGCGAGCTGAAGCTGGGCAAGCTCTCGCTGGGGACCACGCGCCGCGGCATCGGCCCCTGCTACGCCGACAAGGCC
The DNA here is from genome assembly GCA_036269215.1 of Solirubrobacterales bacterium. GTDB lineage: Bacteria > Actinomycetota > Thermoleophilia > Solirubrobacterales > 70-9 > VRUE01. The sequence goes on along the minus strand of DATASN010000034.1, from coordinate 12,833 downwards.
CTGCGCCTCGGCATCCGCGTCCAGGACCTGCTCGATGAGAAGATCCTGCGGACCAAGATCCGCACCGCGCTGGAGCCCAAGCAACAGGCCCTGCGCGAGCTCTCGGTGCAGCGGCGCAAGCTGCGCAAGGAGGCCGGCGAGGGCGACCGCGAAAGCGTCGAACAGGCGATCGAGGACGCGCCGGATCCGCGCATCGACCTGCACACGATGACCGAGGAGCACGTCAGCTACGGCCACCGGCTCGAGCCCCACATCGCCGATACGGCGAAGCTCTGCTGGGACAAGCTCGACGCCGGCAAGACGGTGATCTTCGAGGGCGCCCAGGCGACCCTGCTCGACCTCGATCACGGCACCTATCCCTTCGTCACCTCCTCCAACCCGATCGCCGGCGCCGCCTGCGTCGGCGCCGGCATCGGCCCGACCGACATCGAGGAGGTCTGGGGCGTCGCCAAGGCCTACGCGACCCGGGTCGGCGCCGGCCCCTTCCCGACCGAGCTCGACGACGACGTCGGGCGCCACATGGTCGAGAAGGGCCACGAGTTCGGGACGACGACCGGCCGCGAGCGTCGCTGTGGCTGGATCGACCTGGTCGCCCTGCGCTACGCGGTGCGGCTCAACCGGATGACCTCGCTGGCGATCACCAAGCTCGACGTGCTCAGCGGCCTCGACACCCTGCGGGTCGCGGTCCGCTACCGCTCGCGCGAGGGCGCCCTGCTCGACAGCTTCCCCTACCACCAGTCGATCCTGCACTCGGCCACGCCCGAGTACGAGGAGCTGCCCGGCTTCGACGAGGACATCACCGGTTGCCGCAGCGAGGCCGACCTGCCGCCGCAGGCCCGCGCCTACCTCGACTACATCGCCGACTTCGCCGGCGTCCCGATCCGCCTCGTCGGCGTCGGTCCGGGCCGCGAGCAGATCGTCTGGCGCGACTGAGCCGGCCTCAGTTGAGAGCGTCGCCCGACAAGGCGCCGACCTTCCAGGCGCCTTCTTCCTGCTTCAGCGGCATCGCGTAGACGGTTTTCCCGGGAGCGCCGTAGTAGATCAGGAAGGCCTGTTCGCCTTCGTCGCGCAGGCTGCCGGCGTCGACCGTCGTCACCTGCCGCCATTCGGCCGCCGAGAGGGGGCTCGTGAAGGCTTCGAGGAACGAGGGGCAGCGCTTGTCGCTGAGTTCGGTCGAAGACGCCGCAAGCTGTTCGAGCTGTTCCAGCATCGCCTTCGAGAGGTAGGCGCAGGCGCCCTTCCAGTCCCCTTCGGCTCGCTTTACGTAGAAGCCGTGGACGGCTTCCGCCGCTTCCTGCAGCTCGGATTCGGCGGCCTCTTCGCCGAATTCCTGGACGCTGTTATCGCCGCCCTTGGTCTGGAACTGGGCCGAGCCGCCGCCCGAGACCTTCAGCGGCACCGAGACTTCCCTGGTCGTGTAGGTCTTGGAATTGTGGGTGGCCGTGCTCCGCCGTTCCTGCAACCCGCCGCCTTTGCCGCCCTTCTGCTGCGCCTGCGACCCGCCCTGTGAGCCGTTGCCCTGCGAGCTTGCCTCGCTCGCCGTCGAGCTGCCGGCCGAGCTCGAGCCGGAGCTTCCACAGGCGGCGAGCAGCAGCGCCGCAAGCGCCGTCGCGGCCATTACAGCGATCGCCCGTATCCCTCCCCGAACCACGCATGGATTGTATTGATCCGAGCCGTTCTCCGGGAGACGGCGGGGTACAGAAGTCGCGCGGGGCAGGTTTCTGCACTACAGTCTCGGGGTGGCTTCAGGTAGACGCACGGCTAGGCTGAGCGAGCGGCTGCCAAGGGGCCGGCACGGGTTGCCGCGGGAGGCCGTGACGGAATCCCAGCGCAACCGCATCCTCCAGGCGATGATCGAGGTCGTCTCCGAGCGCGGCTACCCGGAGACCCGCGTGGTCGACGTGATCGGCGTCGCCGGAGTGTCGAGAAAGACGTTCTACGAACTCTTCTCCAGCAAGGAGGACTGCTTCCTCGCCGCCTACGACGTCCTGCTCGGCAACCTGCTGGGCGACACCGCGAAAGGATTCGAGTCCAAGCCCGGGGCGCCCTGGGCGGAGCGCGTCTCCGCCGGTCTCGGCGAGCTGCTCAAGCACCTCTCCGAGCACCCCGACGAGGCCCGCTTCGCGATCGTCGAGGTCCTTGCCGCAGGCCCGAAAGCGCTGGCCCGGCGTGACGCGGCGCTGCGCCAGTTCACCGGATTCCTCGATGCCGGTCGGGCCGAGACCTCGGTCGAGCTGCCCGGGATCACCGCGCTTTCGCTGGCGGGCGGCATCAACGAGCTCCTCTACAGCGAGATCCTGCACGGAGCCGCAGCGCGGCTGCCGAGCCGTCTGCCCGACCTGATGTTCTGGATCACGCTGCCGTTCCTGGGCCCGGAGGGGGCCGCGCAGGAGCGCGAGCGGACCCGTCTCTCGATGCTCGAGCGCTAGCCTCCGCCCTGTTAAGCCGCTCTTTTCTGTGAATGCCGGGGTTTATCTAGATTGCGAGACTGGTAATTTGGGCATTGGAGGGATAGACCAAGGCTTTCGATGGTCGGGGCTGTGACGGCCAGGCCGCAAAGGAGAGAGATAGACACATGCGCAAGCGCTTGATTAAGACACTGGCCCTGGGGGCGATGCTCGCCGTCGTCGTGGGCGGGATGGCCATCGCCAAGACGTACCCGCCGACGATCATCCAGGCGGGGAACCTCAAGCTCGAACTCAACGGCGGCTTCAGCCCGACGGCCCTGCCGAAGAACAAGCTGGCGCCGATCACGCTGAACGTCAGCGGCAAGATCGCCACGATCGACGGCAAACACGCCCCGGCGCTGAAAGAAGTGATCGTCGAAACCGACAAGAACGGCGCGATCAACCCCAAGGGCGTGCCGGCCTGCACCTCGGGCAAACTGCAGGCGCAGGACACGGCGCATGCGGAAGCGATCTGCAAGGAAGCGATTATCGGCAAAGGCATCACCAACGTCGAAGTCGAATTCCCCGAACAGCGGCCGTTCATCGCCAAAAGCAAACTGCTCGCCTTCAACGGCGGCACCAGCGGCGGCAAGACGACGATCTACATTCACGCCTACCTGTCGGCGCCGGTCTCCGCTGCTGTCGTCACGACGGTCAAGATCTCGAAAGTGCATAACGGTCGCTTTGGCCTGAAATCGGTGGCGACGATCCCGAAGATCGCCGGTGGCTACGGCTCGGTGAAGGAATTCAGCCTCACCTTCCACCGCGACTTCACCTACAAGGGCAAGAAGCAGAGCTACTTCCTCGCCCAGTGTCCCGACGGCAAACTGCAGGCCCACGCGACGTCGATCTTCTCCGACGGCTCGAAGCTGACGGGCGACTTCGTCCGCTCCTGCACCCCGAAGGGCTGACGAACACCTTCATCTCAGGACGAAAAGGGGAAGAAAGGGCGGCCACTGGCCGCCCTTTCCTTATCCCTGACGCCGCGGGCCGTGCGGGTCCGCGGGCGGGATCAGGCCCGCCGCCTCTTGGCGCCGCTCGCCGCGGCGCAGCATTCGCCTGGTGAGGATCGCGATGCTGAGGATCGCCGTGGCGCCGAGGCTGAGCTGGACGCTGAGCAGTCCCTGGCGGGTCCAGTAGACGTCGCGCAGGTCGAGCAGCAGCGCCGCCTCGTCGAAGGTGAGGCCCATCCCCACCCCGGTCGTCACCGCCAGCCGCTCTTCCAGCGCCTCGTCGTCGGTCAGCAACGCGGTCGTCCCGGAGGCAAAGGCGATCAGGATGCCGGGGACGAAGTGGTGGATGTGGCGGCCGCCGACCTTGACGTTGCGAAACGGCCACCACTCGTCGCGGATGCCCCAGGTCGCGATCCTCACCATCGCGAAGGAGCCGAGGAAGCCGGCGAGCAGGTTGAAGAGGACCGTTTCGGTTCGCGGCGCCTCGCTGTAGCCGCTGACCGCGACGCCGACCGTGTCGAGGGCGGCGGCCGGGGCCGCTTCGACCAGGCCCTCGCCGTCGGCGTGCTGGTGCGAGCGGCGCTGCAGCATGCGGCCGAACTGGCCGGCGAGAACGACCCCCGCGCCTCCGAGGGCCACGGTGGCCAGCCCGACGGTGGCCCGCTCCGAGCGCGCCCAGCCCAGCCTCGTGCGCGCCTTGGCACGGCGGGTCAGGCGGGTCGGCAGGCGAGGCGAGCCCATGGCCCGCAGCCTAACGCGGGGTCGCTCAGCGTTCCTCGGTGACTATCGTCTTCACCGAGGCGACGGCGCCGTCGGCGAGCTCGATCTCGACCATGTGGGTGCCGACCTCGCGGATCGGCTGCTCGAGGCGGACCTTGCGCCGGTCGATGCGCAGGTCGCGGGCGTCGCGGATCGCCTCGACGATCTCCTTGGCGCCGACCGAGCCGAACAGCTTGCCGTCCTCGCCGGCCCGCTGGTAGATCGTCAGCACGGTCTTGGAGAGCAGCGAGGCGGCCTGCTCTTCGCGCTCGGCCCGGGTCTTCTCGGCTTTCTCGGCCGCCGCCCGGCGCTGCTGCGCCTGCTCCAGCGCGCCAGGCGTCGCCTTGGCGGCCAGCTTGCGAGGGATCAGGTAGTTGCGCAGGTAGCCCGGCGAGACGTCGACGGGCTCGCCACGGCGGCCGAGCTCCTCGACGTCCTCGAGCAGGATGGCCTGGGTCATCAGCGCTCTCCGACGTAGGGGAGCAGAGCGATCTCCCGCGCGCGCTTCACCGCCACCGAGAGCTGGCGCTGGTGCTTGCGGGAGAGCCCCGTGACGCGCCTGCCGCGCGTCTTCCCCTTGTCGGAGAGGAAGCGACGCAGCAGGTTGAGGTCCTTGTAGTCGACCGCCTCGGAGTTGATCCGCGTGTATTTGCGCGGCCGCATGCGGTCGTCGCGCCGGCCGCGCCGGGGTGCTGCCGCTCCTGAGTCATTCGCTCTGGCCATACGGGCTGGCCATCCTACAGACCTAGAAGGGGATGTCGTCGTCCCCACCGCCGCCGGCCGCCGCGCCGGCGAAGTCCGTGGCATCGGCGGGCACGTCGCTGCTGGGGCTGAAGCCGCCGCCCTGGCCGCCCTCGCCACCGCCCCCCGAGCCGTCGCGCGAGCCGAGGAACTGGACCGAGTTGGCGATGATCTCGACGCTCTGGCGTTTGACGCCGTCTTTCTCCCACTCGCGCCAGTCGAGCCGACCCTCGACCGCGACCGGGCGGCCCTTGGAGAGGTAGTTGGCGCAGTTCTCGCCCTGGGCCCCCCAGACGGTGACGTCGAAGTAGTTGGGCTTGTCGACCCATTCGCCCGTCTGACCGTCCTTGCGACGGCTGTTGACCGCCACGCGCAGCTTGCAGACCGAGGTTCCGCCCGGCGTGCTGCGCAGCTCCGGATCGCGGGTCAGGTTTCCGGTGACGACCACCACGTTCACATTTGACGCTGCCACAGCTCTCAACTCCTCCGAATCGTTGTCTGGATTCCAGTCTAAGAGCGCAGCCGGCCAAACTCTCCCCCCTTGGGCCGCAATCTCCGCACAAATACCGGCCGATGGGCCTGAAACACGCCATATAGGCGTATCCGAGGCCCGTCGGCGGCTACTCGGCGGGGGCGGCGACGGGCGCCTCGGCGACGCTCTCCGCGGGTGCCTCGGCCGGAGCCTCGTCCTCGGCGGCAGCTGCGACAGGGGGCGGGCCCTGCGGACCGCGCTCACGGGAGGCGCCGTGGGCGGGCGCCGCCACGGCGGGCGGCACCATTACCGGCGCCTCGGAGTCCACTTTGAAGATGCGGAAGCGCAGCACGCCGTCGGCGATCTTGAGGCTGTGGCCGAGCTCGTCGAGCAGCTCGACCGGCGCCTCGAAGCGGAACCAGCGGTAGTCGGCCTCGTTGCGCGAGTCGATCTCGTAGGCCATCTTGCGCAGGCCCCATTTGTTCTCGTGCTTCAGCGTCCCCTTGGCCTCGATCCGGCTGCGAACGTCCTGCGCGAGCACGTCGCGACCGGCCTCGTCGGGGCCTGGGTCCAGCATCAGGACCAGCTCGTATTCGCGTGGGGCTGCCAAGGCGGCGAGGGACTATAGCTAGTGCGGGGCGAACTCCGACGATCCGTCGTCGGGCGCGGTCGGCGTGGGTGGGGGAAGTTCGGGGGCGGGTTCGGGCGTATAGGCGGGCGGGTCCTGTCGCCGGGTGGGGGTACTCGGCTTGCGCTGCGCGCTGCTCCGGGGGCCGGGATGTTGCGCTCGGCGCGGCGAGGCCTTCCCCTCCGCAGCCTCCGCGCGGCGCCGACCACCCCCACCCGACACCACCCGCCCGAGATGTCGCCGATGCCGCGCAGGCTTCGGTGGTGGTCGCAACCGAGTGTCTATGTGCGGCAGGCCAACGTCAGCCGGCACGGGTGGCGGCGCAGGCGGCTTCAGCAGGCTTGGCGCAACGCGGACCGCAAGGAGCAATACGGCGACGGCGAGGAGGGCCAGGCCGGCTTGGGACCAGCGGATCCGCAGACTCATACGTAGTTAAGGCTTTGGGCGGCTGAGTTCTCCCCCGCGGTTTACGAAATTGGCTGCGGGTAGTCTGGGCGTCGTGCCTGACAGTGACCCACTGATCATCGTCTCCAACCGGGGGCCGGCTCAGTTCGAGCGCGACGAGGGGGGGGAGCGGACCGTGCGGCGCGGCGGCGGCGGGCTGGTCACGGCGCTCTCCGGGCTGGTCTCCCACCGGGACGCGCTCTGGATCGCCTCGGCGATGACCGACGAGGACGTCGCCGTCTCCGAGGAGCGGGGCGGCCCGGTGGAGATCTCGATCGACGAGATCGACTACCGCGTGCTGCTGGTCGGCAGCGACGCCGAGGCCTACGACCGCTTCTACAACGTGATCGCCAACCCGATCCTCTGGTTCATCCAGCACTACCTGTGGGACCTCTCCAACGCCCCCGACATCCGCCAGGAGGAGCTCGACGCCTGGGACTTCGGCTACCAGGCGGTCAACCGCGACATCGCCGGCGCGGTGCTGGGCCAGATCGAGGGTCGCGAGCGGCCGCTGGTGATGCTGCACGACTACCACCTCTACACGGCGCCGGCGATGATCCGCACCGAGCGGCCGGACGCCTTCCTGCACCACTTCGTCCACATCCCCTGGTCCCAGCCCGACAGCTGGCGCATCCTGCCCGGCCGGATCCGCGAGGCGATCTTCCGCGGCATGCTCGCCAACGACATCATCGGCTTCCACACCGGCCACTACTGCATCAACTTCCTGCGCTGCTGCGACGAACTGCTCGAGGCCGACGTCGACTACGACCTCGGCCTCGTCCGCCACGCGGGCGGCGAGACCCGCACCCGCGCCTACCCGCTCTCGATCGACGCCGAGCGCCTGCGCCGTGCCGCCGGGTCCCCCGAGGTCGCCGCTGCCGAGCGCGAGGTGCTGGAGCGCCGCCGCAAGCACCTGATCATCCGCGTCGACCGCGCCGACCTCTCGAAGAACGTGCTGCGCGGCTTCACCGCCTTCGACGTCTTCCTCAGCCAGCACCCCGAGTTCCGCGAACAGGTCACCTTCATCGCCCACCTGCAGCCCTCGCGCCAGGACGTCCCCGAGTACGTCGAGTACCTGGAGCGGATCGAGGCCCTGGTCGCCGTCGTCAACCACCGCCACGGCAGCACTGACTGGATGCCGATCGACCTGAAGATCTACGAGAACTTCCCCGAGGCGGTCGCCCGCTACAAGCACTTCGACCTGCTGATGGTCAACTCGCTCTTCGACGGGATGAACCTGGTCGCCAAGGAGGCGCCGGCGGTCAACACCCGCGACGGGGTGCTGATGCTCTCCGAGAACACCGGCTCCCACGAGGAGCTGGCCGACTCCGCGCTCTCGGTCAACCCCTTCGACATCCAGGAGCAGGCGGACGCGATCTACCGGGCGCTGACGATGGACCCCGAGGAGCGGCGCCTGCGGGCGCAGCACCTCAAGGAGCTGGTCTTCTCGCGCAACCCCGGCGACTGGGTCGACGAGCAGCTGAAGGACATCGCCGAGCTGCGCGAGGCGGTGCGTTAACAGCGACCTACGTGTCGAGCTCGGCGAGCAGCTCGACCCAGTCGCGCAGCAGGCGCGGCGAGAGGAACTCGTGGCGGGCGTGTTCCTTGCCGGCGCGGCCGAGCCGCATGCCCAGCTCGGGGTCGGCGAGGATCTCCAGGCAGCGCTGCGCGCACTGCTCGGGGGAATCGACCAGGAAGCCGCTCTCGCCGTCTTCGATCTGCAGGGGGATGCCGCCGACGTTGCCGCCGATCGTCGGCCGCCCCTTCCAGAGCGCCTCGGTCACGGTCAGGCCGAAGCCCTCGCGGATCGACTTCTGCAGGCAGACGTCGGACTGCGATTGGAAGGCGTTGACCTCGATCGCGCCGACGTTGTTGAGGTTGTTGAGGATCTTGATGTCGTCGTCGCCGTCGGCGTACTCGAAGGTGCGCTGGAAGAACTCCCAGCCCTCGGGGTCGTCGGTCGCCATCGAGCCGACCAGGGCGAGCTGCACCTCGGGCATCTGCTCGTGGACGATCCGGTAGGCGTCGATCACCCCCATCGGGTCCTTCCAGGGGTCGAAGCGCGAGACCTGGGTCAGCAGCGGCCGGTCGACGTCGATGCCGAACTGGCGGCAGACGAAGGCGGCGTCGTCGGGCGAGAAGGCCATGTTCTTCGGCGAGAGCGGGTCGATCGCCGGCGGGATGATGTTGACCCCGTCCTTGCCGTGGTCGATCCCCTCCGGGACGTAGGACGGCAGGTGCCAGACCGTCGCGTCGTATTCCTCGATCATCGGCAGCAGGCGGGCGATCGGCGCCGGGTTGGGCTCGGAGAGGTCGATATGGCAGCGCCAGATCCAGTTGCGCCCCTTGTCGAGGGCGCCGCGGCGCAGGCCGATCGGCTGCGGGTCGTGGACGATCACCGTGTCCCACTTGCCCTGAAGGCCCTCGGCGTTGATCGCGTTGATCTCGTCGAACAGCGCCCATTCCTCGTCGCTCAGCGTCTCCTCGGCGCCCTGCAGGGAGTTGTGGAGCAGCTTCGTCGCGTTGTAGAACTCCTCTTTGCCGAAGATCACGTGCCAGTGGGCGTCGAGGCCGATGTCGCGCATCAGCGGCACGATCGTGTAGAGGATCTCCGAGACGCCGCCGCCGAACGCGGTGGCGCTGACGTGCAGGACGCGGTGACCCTTCATCGGCTCGGCCAGCTCGCGGATCCGTTCGATCGTCTCCTTGCCGGCGATGTGGGTGTAGTCGGCCAGCGACTTCTGGCCTAGGGAGACTTCCTGGAGCATCCGGGAGTTCTACAGGCCGAGGCGGTCAGGCGTCGATCAACCACCCGGGCGCTTGCCCAGGGTGACTTCGACTTCCCTGCGCCGGCCGTCGTGGAGGATCTCCAGCTTCACCTTGTCGCCCGGCTGGTGGGCCGAGATGTAGCGCGCCAGGTCGTCGGGGCCGACGATCCTGTGGCCTTCGACCGCGAGGATCACGTCGCCGCCGCTGCGGTAGCTGGCGGCCTGGAAGCGCAGGTTGCCGTCGCCTCCCCTGAGGCCCGCCTTGTCGGCCGGGCCGCCGGGGACGACTTCGGCCAGCAGGCCGCCGTAGCTCGTGTCGAGCCCGAGCTTCTGCGCCAGCTGCGGGTAGAGCGATTGCGTGCTGACGCCGATGTAGGCGTATTCGGCTTCGCCGTCCTGTTCCAGCTGGGCGATCGAGCGCTTGATCGCCGAGACCGGGACGGCGAAGCCGACGCCGGAGTTGGAGCCGGAGCTGGTCTCGATCTGCTCGTTGATACCGAGGACCCGCGCCGCGGCGTCGAGCAGGGGACCGCCCGAGTTGCCGGGGTTGATCGAGGCGTCGGTCTGGATCGCACCCTCGATCTGGAATTTGGTCAGCGATTCGACCGAGCGGTCGATTGCCGAGACGACCCCGACCGAGAGCGAGTGGACCTCGCCGAAGGGGCTGCCGATCGCCGCGACTGGCTGGCCGACGGCGAGGTCGTGGTCGTCGCCGAGCGCCAGCGGGTGCAGCGCGAAGCCGTCGGGCTTGACCTTGAGCAGGGCGACGTCGGCGAAGGGGTCGAAGCCGACGATTTCGGCGGAGACGACGTTGCGGTCGGGGAATTCGACGAAGACTTCCTTGGCGGGTTTGCGGCTGCCGTCCGATTCGTCGGTGACGACGTGGGCGTTGGTGACGATGTGGCCCTTGGTGTCGAGGACGAAGCCCGAGCCCTCCGCCGCCCCCCCGCCGCTGCCGAAGACCGAGCGGATCGTCACCACGCCCGGCGAGGCTTCGCGGTAGACCTTGGCCGCGTCGAAGCCGTGTTCGGCGGTCTCGACGATCACCCGCGGCGCCGGTCGGTCGCCGGTCGCGGTGGGCGCCGACGCGGAGCTACCGTCGCCGCCCGAGCCGCCGCAGCCGGCCAGCGCCAGCGCCACGGCGGCGCTCGCCCAGAGGCTCCGGCATCTCATGCGGTTGCCCTGGGCGGCAGCGCCGCGGGCAGTTTCGGCGCCTCCGCCCGCGCCCGCGGCAGGTCGAGGGTGAAGGCGGTGAAGCGCTTGCTCGACGCGATCGCGACCCGGCCGTCCATGCGCTGTGCCAACTCGCGGGCGATCGCCAGGCCGAGCCCCGAGCCACCGGCCGAGTCGCCGGTGTAGAAGCGCTCGAAGATGCGGCTCTGGGCGCGGCGCGGGATGCCGGGGCCGTCGTCGGAGACGGTCAGCTCGGCGCGGCGGTTGACGGAGTAGGTGGTCACGGTTACCTTCGTGCCCTCGGGCGTGTGCGTGAGGGCGTTGTCGAGCAGGATACGGATCACCTGTCGCACCCGGTCGGGATCGGCGCCGGCGATCACCGGCTGATCCGGGGTGCGCAGCTCAAGCCGCGAGCCGTGACGGTCGGCGCGCGGCCCGAACTCGCGGGTAACTTCGCGAGCGAGCGTGCCGAGATCGACGCTGCTGTTCTTCATCGCGACGGCGCCGGCGTCGAGCTGAGAGAGGTCGAGCAGGTCGGCGGTGAGCTTGGTCAGCCGCTCGATCTGTTCGCGCATCGTGTGCACGAACTCGGCCCGCTCCTCGGGGCTGGGGTCCTCTTCCTCGAGCAGCTCGACGAAGCCGCCGAGGCTGAAGATCGGCGTGCGCAGCTCGTGCGAGGCGTTGGCGATGAACTGCTTGCGGGCGCTGTCGAGCTCGGCGAGGCGCCGCTGCATTTCGTTGAAGGTCCGCGCCAGCGGCCGCAGCTGGCCCGCCGAGGAGACCGGGATCGGCGTTTCGAAGTTGCCGTCGGCGACCTTGCGGGCGGCGTCCTGGAGGTGGCGGACGTTTCGCACCGCCAGCCTGGCGTAGTAGAGGCCGGCGGCACCGGTGACGAGGACGGCGATCGCGCCGCCGACCAGGATCTGCCCTTTGACCGCGCCGAGGCCGCTGGCGGAACCGCCGATCGCGACCGTGTAGACGTAGATCAGGAGCGCGGTGCCGACCGCGATCGCGACCGAGATCACGACGATCCGGTTTCCCAGCGGGGTGAGCCCCTTGCGCAGCATCTACTCCCTGAAGCGGTAGCCGACGCCGCGCACGGTGAAGAGGAACTCGGGCTCCTTCGGGTCGGCCTCGAGCTTCTCGCGCAGGTGGCGGATGTGGACGTCGACCGTGCGCGGGTCGCGGTACTCGGAGTCCCCCCAGACGTGCTCGAGCAGGGTCTCGCGGCTGAGCACCCGGCCGGGCGAGCGGGCGAGGGCGCCGAGGATCTCGAACTCGACGTAGGTGACGCGGATCTCCTCGTCGTGCAGGGTGACCATGCGCCGGCCGGGGTCGATCTTCAGCTCGCCGTGGTCGATCGCCTCTTCGTCGGGCGGCTCGCCGGCCATTCGCGAGCGCCGCAGCGCCGCCTTGACCCGGCTGCGGAACTCGCGCATCGAGAAGGGCTTGGTGATGTAGTCGTCGGCGCCGACCTCGAGGCCGGCGACCTTGTCGGTCTCGCTGCCCTTCGCGGTCAGCATGATGATCGGCACCTGACTGCGGGCCCGCATCTCGCGGCAGACCTGGACGCCGTCGAGCTTGGGCAGCATCAGGTCGAGGATGACCAGATCGAAGCGCGCCTCCTCGAAGCGCTGCAGCGCCTCGCGGCCGTCCTGGGCCGAGGTGACGTGGTAGCCGTCCTTGCGCAGCGGGTAGCTGAGCAGGGTCTGGATCGAGTGCTCGTCGTCGACGAGGAGGATGCGGGTCGAGCCGTTTGGCATGGAAAGAAGGGTATCTCCGCCGCTCATGGACAGATGTGCGAGTACCAAGTACTAAGGTTCTAGGATATGGAGACCGATATGAGGCGCAGGATGCAACCACGACAGTTGAAGAGCCTGGTGGACACCGGCCACTACAAGCCCGAGCCCTCGCTCGTCGCCGCCGCGATGCTGCAGCGGCGTGGCGTACGGGAGCTGCTCACCAGCGAGAGCTTCATGCGAGCTGGTCGAACCCCGCCGGCTCCAGAAGCCGGCCGCCGGGCAGCCTGATCTCGACCCCGCTGCCGGCGAGGGCCTCGCCGATCCGGGTCAGCTCGACCCCTTCTGCTTCGCTCACGGCCCGCTCCGCCTCCGCGAGGCGCTGCGGCGGGATGCTCGCCAGCAGCTCGTAGTCCTCGCCGCCGTTGAGGCACAGCTGCCAGGAATCGCACCCGGCGGCGACCGCCACCTCGGCGGCGCCCCGAGCCAGCGGCACTGCTCCCGCGTCGATCCGCAGCGCCACCCCGCTCTGCTTCGAGAGGTGGAGGGCATCGCCGCCAAGCCCATCGCTCAGATCGATCATTGCCGACGCGCCACAGTGCGCGAGCGCTTTGCCGGCCGCGAGCCGTGGCTGCGGCTCGAGCTGCCGGGCCCTCAGTCGCGCCGCTCGATGCATTGACCACCCTGGGGGGTGGTCAATGCATCGAGC
>DATASN010000033.1:0-95645 GCA_036269215.1 Solirubrobacterales bacterium | reverse complement strand
CGGGCCGAAATCCGGAGCCCCAGTCCCGGATTTCGGCCCGTCGGCTCCCTTGAGGGGCTATTTGGTGGCTTCGGCGGGGACGGGTTCCGGGCGTTGGGGGTAGGCCTGGACCGCGAGGCTCCAGCTCTTCAAGGTGAAGACGACGTTTTTGGCGCCGGCGTACTGGACCGCGATCGTGTGGCCGCCCTTGCCGAGCACGGTGGTCTGCATCACCGTGTTGACGATCGCCGCCGGGCTGGGGGACGACGCGGTCGCCGGCGCGAAGTTGACTTTGCCGGTCGACGTGCCGTCGACCAGGATCTGGATCGGGCAGGCGAGTTCGACCGTCGGTTTGGCCGAGGTGCAGGTGACCGAGCCAGAGAAGGTGATCACCGCCGAGCCGGTGCCGGGCATGCCGAACGAGGTGTAGGTGGTCGGCGGCGATACCGGCGCCGTCGCTTCGCTGGACCAGGGAGCGGTACCGGCCGCGACCGCCGCCACGGGCTGGAGCGGGGCGCCGGCCTTTGCCACGAAGGTGTTGGCAGCGGCTTTTTTCTTCAGGTACAGCGTCGACGCTTTCTTGTTGGAGACGTAGACGTGCGATGCCGCCTTCTTGGTGATGAAGGACCCGGCTTTCGAGGAGCCGGCGAACGACGGCGTCACGGTGCTCGCCGCGGCGAGCACCGCTGCCAGCGCGACCGCGGTCGCGGCGCGAGGCGTGGACAGTCTTCTTCTGAGCAATGGAACCTCCGTGTTCATGGCCGCCGGGGTAGCCTTTCTTAGTAAACAGATCAATAAAGTACAGAAGCTGGTAGGGTGATGTCGAGTTAGCAAATCAAGAAACTCCGGTACCCGGCAGGAAAGGAAGCAAAGTCGAGATGAGAATCAAGTCCCTCGCCATATCGGCGGTCGCCCTGGTGGCGCTTGCCGTGCCGGCTTCTGCCGGCGCCGTGACCCTTCGCAAAGAAGTCGGCGGCGATTAGACCTGAGCTCTACGAATCTCAACCCGCACTATGCAGGCACAGGGACGGCGACTACCTGAAGCCCGTCGATGCCGCTGAAGTCGTCGGGATTGCAGGTGTAGACCGGTAGATCGTTGGCGACAGCGGTGGCCGCGATCATCGCGTCGTAGGCGCGCGCGGCCACCTTTCGGCCGGAGCGCCGCAGCGATGCGGCGACTCCTCCGAAAGCGCGGGCGGCGCCGGCGTCGAATGGGAGCGGGACGAAATCGGCCTCGGCCTGCTGGAGGTGGGCCTGACGCGTGGCACGCTCGCTCTCCTCCTCGGCCACCAGCGGGCCGACGGCAAGCTCCGCGAGCGTGATCGCCGTGATCAGGGGCTCGGCCGGTAGCGCCTTCGGGTCGGCGAGGCGCTGCAGGAGGATGACCGTCGAGGTGTCGAGGACGCCTCGCGAGGTTGCCGGGGCCTCTTGGCTCACAGTTGCGGGTCCAGCAGCTGGTCGATGTCAGCCCGCAGGGCGGTGGGATCGAGGGCCGGAAGCCGGTGCCAGCGGTTCAGCAGGGCCTCAGCCGAAAGCGGAGGCCGCACTGCCCGCAGCTCGGCGACAGCCCTGCCCGAGCGCGTGATCGTGATCTGCTCACCGCGGGTCGCACGGTCGACGACCTCACCGCCGTGGTTGCGCAGATCCCGAATGCTCACCTCGCTCATACGGGTAATGTATCACGCGTGATACAAAAGTTCGGCGGAGTCCGCTTTCGGCGCTCTGCCATCGGGGTAAAGCCGAAGACACTCCTGGGTAATACCCCGATGAATCCGCGTCGCCCAGCGCAGAGAATCGAGCGATGACGACAGAATCGCTTCACTCACGTTTTGCCGATCGCCGCGACGCCGGCAGGCAGCTTGCCGAGCGGCTTTTGCCGCTGGCCGACGTGAACCCCGTGGTGATCGGCCTGCCCCGCGGCGGCGTCCCGGTGGCCGAGGAGGTCGCGGCCGCGCTCGGCGCGCCGCTGGAGATCGTCGCCGTGCGCAAGCTTGGCGCCCCCCACAACCCCGAGTACGGCATCGGCGCGATCGCCGAGGACGGCACCCGCGTCTTCGACCCCGAGGCGCTGGCCGTGCTGGGTATCGAGAACGGCGTGCTCGATGCGATCGTCTCCCGCGAGACCGAGGAGCTGCGGCGCCGTGTCGTCGCTTACCGGGGCGATCGGCTGCCGCTGCGCCTCAAGGGGCGGACGGCGATCGTCGTCGACGACGGCGTCGCCACCGGCGTCACCGACACCGCCGGCCTGCGCGCGGTCGCCCGCCGCCTGCCGCGACGGTTGGTCCTCGCGGTCCCCGTCGGTGCCCCCGACTCGCTTGCCCGCCTTGGCGCGGAGGCCGACGAGGTCGTCTGCCTGGTCGCGCCGCCGCAGCTGCAGGGGGTGGGCCAGTGGTACCGGGACTTCTCCCAGGTCGCCGATGCCGAGGTCATCGCCGCCCTCGCCGCCATGCGCGGCGCGGCCGCCGCTTGAGGCGCCGCGCGGATACGTGTGGGAAAGCCGCAGCCGATCGGCGGATTCCTGCGGTTGGAACGGTACGCGGGCGGCCCTAATGTCGGTATATGGCAGGCGACGGCCAACCCGGTGAGAAGCAGAGGGTGCTGATCGCCGGCGGTGGCATCGCCGGCGTGGAGGCGGCTCTCGCCCTGCGCGACCTCGCCGGCGATCGAGTCGAGGTCGACCTACGCGATCCGCGCCGGGAGTTCGCGTTCCGCCCCTTCGCGGTGGGCGAGCCCTACGGCGCGGCGCGGATCTTCCGCTACGACATGCATCGGCTCGTCGCCCGCTGCGGCGCCTCGTTCCACGCCGACGGGATCGCTGCGGTGGATGCCGAGCGAGGGATCGCCGTCAGCCGCGACGGCGAGCGAATTCCCTACGACCACCTGATCGTCGCCGGCGGCGTGCGGATGCTCTGGGCCGTCTCGGGCGCGGTCACCTTCTGGGGCGTCGCCGACGAAGGCCAGGTCGGCGACCTGATCGCCGACCTGCGCGCGGGCCGGCTGCGCAACCTCGTCTTCACGATGGCCGGCGGTCGCAGCTGGGCGCTGCCGCTCTACGAGCTGGCGCTGCTCGGTGCGACCGAGCTGACCAAGGCGGGCCTCGGCGGCACCCGGCTCACGGTCGTCACTCCCGAGGAGACCCCACTGGGGATCTTCGGCCGCCGCGCCGGCGAGCAGATGGAAGAGCTGCTGGCCGACCGTGGCATCGACGTGATCGCCGGCGCCCATCCGGTCAAGTTCGACGCCGGGCGCCTGCGCATCGCCCCCGGCGAGGAGATCGAGGCCGACGCGGTGATCAGCCTGCCGCGCCTGGAGGGACGGCGGATCGCCGGCATCCCCCACGACCCGGACGGCTTTATCGGCGTCGACGAGCACGGCCGGGCGATTGGCCTCGAGCGGGTCTTCGCGGCCGGTGACATCACCACCTTCCCGGTCAAGCAGGGCGGCCTGGCCAC
Organism: Solirubrobacterales bacterium; assembly: GCA_036269215.1. Classification (GTDB taxonomy): domain Bacteria; phylum Actinomycetota; class Thermoleophilia; order Solirubrobacterales; family 70-9; genus VRUE01. The sequence continues at coordinate 92,214 of DATASN010000033.1, read as the reverse complement.
CCAGCAAGCCGACGCCGTCGCCGAAGCGATCGCCGCGGGGGCCGGAGCGGAGCTCGAGCCCGCCCCCTTCGACCCGGTGCTGCGTGGCGTGCTCTGGACCGGCCGCGAGCCGCACTACCTCTACGGGCGGCCGCTCGGGGGCCACGGGGAGACCTCCAGCCTCCGCGAGCAGCCGCAATGGCCGGAGCAGCACGGCAAGGTGATCGGCCGTTACCTGACTCCCTTCCTCGATTCGCTCTCCGGCGACGGCGATGCCGCCGTCGAGAGCATCCGCTCGGCTTCGGCCTGTTGAATCGAGTCATGATGGGGCGGTGAGCGACGCCCTTGTGCAGCGTTACCGGGCCGCCCGGCGCGATCGCAGCCTGGCGGTGCTCGAGGGTTTCCACGCGCTCAAGCACGCCCTGCGCTTCGGCGCCGAGTTGATCGAGGCGGTCGCCTCCGACCGCGAGGAGCTGGAGCGATTGGCCGCCGAGCTGGCACCTGACCTGGCGGGCACGCTGGCTGAGCGGGTCGCCCCGGTCGACGACGAGGTGCTGGCCCGGATGGTTCCCCAGGCCCCCCGCACCGGCGTCGTCGCGATCGCCCGCCGCCCGCCAGTCCACCTGCGGGCGGCGCTGTCCGCCGATCGCCCCGCGCCGATCGTGCTGCTCGAGGACCCGCGCACGATGGGGAACATGGGGGCCTGCGTGCGGGTCGCCGCCGCCGCCGACGCCGCCGGCGTCCTCACCACCGGCAGCAACGATCCCTGGCACCCCGATGCGCTGCGCGCCGCCGCCGGCCTGCATTTCGCCCTTCCCGTGGCCCGGGTGGACGATCTTCCCGAGGGAGACCGGCCGCTGGTCGCGATCGACCCCGAGGGCGAGGGCCTCGATCGCGTGACGCTTCCGCCGCGCGCGATCCTCGCCTTCGGAGCCGAGCGCCACGGGCTCAGCGCCGGCCTGCTCGAACGCGCCGACCGGCGCCTCGCGATCCCGATGCGGGCGGGGGTCTCCAGCCTCAACCTGGCGACCGCGGTCGCCGCGGTGCTTTTCTCGCAGCGCCTTTGAACCTCGCCCGACGTCGCTGCGTAGACCGGGCCGATGAAGCGAATCGTCGCCTGCCTGACCCTCGCCGCCGCGCTGCTGGCCGGTCAGGCGGCCCCCGCGGCGGCCCCGGGGCCCGCGCAGGCCAGCGGCTCGAAGACGGTGGACATCAACCACTTCAAGTTCCACCCCGGCACCCTGGAAGTCGCCAAGGGCACCAGGGTGGTCTTCTCCAACTCGGCGAGCATCGCCCACACCGCGACCGACAGGGGCGTCTTCGACAGCGGCCACATCAAGCCCGGCCACTCCTTCGCGGTGCGCTTCGAACAGAAGGGCACCTTTCGCTACCACTGCACGATCCACACCTTCATGCACGGCAAGATCGTCGTCGGCTGAGCGCAGAACCCGCAGCGGAAATCGGAAATCGCGAAAATTACCGATGCGCCGGGCAGGTGCAGCGCGTAGCGTGCGGAAGAAGTGAGCGCGGCGTTTGGCCGCCCACCCGATTCCACCACCGAAAGGACGCCGCTTTGCCCTTTGCCGACATCAACATCGGAGAAGCCCTCCTCGTAGCCTTCGAGGTTTTCTTCTTCGTGATCTGGATCTGGATCCTGATCACGATCCTCACCGACCTCTTCCGCGACCACGAGACCTCCGGCTGGGCGAAGGCGGCCTGGGTGCTGTTCCTGGTCTTCATCCCGTTCCTGACCGCGCTGATCTACCTGATCGCTCGCGGCAGCGGCATGCGCGACCGCACGATCAAGGCGCAGGCCGAGGCCAAGCAGCACTTCGACTCCTACGTCCGCGAACAGGCCCACACGACGCCCGCCGACGAACTGCACAAGCTGAACGAGCTGAAGGAAAAGGGCGCTCTATCGGCAGATGAGTTCGAGGCAGCAAAGACCAAGCTGCTCGCTTAGATCCGCTGATGTCGCACTTCCCGCCACATACGGTGGGGAAGTGCGACATCGCTCTGCATTTGGCCACTTTCTCCTTCTTGCAGAGGTTTCTGCAACCAAAGTTGCAAGTTATTAGCGATTCCTAACATTTCGGCGCCGTCTTCGCTACCGTGCGCCGTCGATGCGCGCTCCCCTTCGCGGTAACTCCTGGCGGCTGCTGCTGCCCGCGGCGCTGCTCCTCGCCGTCCTCTGCCTGGTCGCCTCGGCCCCGGCGAAGGACCTCGAAGAAAAGCTGCAGAGCACTCAGGGCAAGCTCAGCCACGTGCGCGAAAGTCAGAGCGCGCTGGCGGCGACGATCGCCGAACAGAACAAGGCGATCGACTCGATGATCGGCGAAGTCTCGGCCCTGCGCCGCCAGCAGGCCGCCGTTCAGTCCGAACTCTCGGCGAAGCAGGCCGAGCTGGAAAGCGCGACCGCGAAGCTGGCCGCCGACAAGCACCGGCTGGCGTTGATCCGCGCCCGCCTGCAGCGGGCCCTGGGCGTCCTGCGCAACCGCCTCGTCGCGATCTACGAGGCGGGCAGCCCCGACATGCTCAACGTCGTCCTCGACTCCTCGAGCTGGTCCGAAGTGAGCAGCCGCGCCGACTACCTGAGCCGGGTCCAGGAATACGACGACTCGGTCGCCTCCCGGGTGAAGGGCCTGCGCAACCAGGCCCGCGCCGCGGTCAAGCGGATGGCGGCCGCGCGCGCGCAGATCAAAGAAGCCCGCGACGCGATCGCGGTCAAGGAGCGCGAAGTCGCCGCGGCCCGCGAAGAAGCGGAGTCCCGCTTCGCCGAACTGAAGTCGGCCCAGGCGGCACGCCAGGGCGCGCTCGAAACGCTCGAGTCGCGCGAAGAAGCGCTGAGCAACAACCTTTCGGCGATCTCCGAACAGATCGCCAGCACGACGGGCGCTGCCGCGCCGGTGACCGGCACCCCGGCGCCGCTCACCCCCGGCGAGGCGGCTGAATTCATCTCCGAAAGCCAGGCGAGCGTGCCGAGCTCGGCACCCGCCGCGGTGGCGAGCGCGATCGAAGCCGCCAACTCGATCGCCACCACCCCGTATATATGGGGCGGCGGCCACGGCTCCTTCGAAGACTCGGGCTACGATTGCTCGGGGTCGGTCAGCTTCGCCCTGCACGGCGGCGGCTTCCTCGAAAGCCCGCTCGACTCGACCGGCCTGGAGACCTGGGGAGAACCCGGCCCGGGCCACTGGATCACCGTCTACGCCAACGCCGAACACGCCTGGATGATCATCGCCGGCCTAGCCTTCGACACCGTGGGCGGCCCCGGCCCCCGCTGGCACAGCTCACCAGTGGACTCCCCCGAAGGCTTCGTAGCCCGCCACCCAGCGGGCTACTAAGGGCCTTAGCGGCCAGGTTGCCAGGCCGCCGCGTTGCCGCGACTGACGTGGATCACACCCGTGAAGCCTTCGCGCTGGAGGATCGAGGCGGCCAGGCCGCTGCGCTTTCCTGCCTTGCAGATCGTTGCGATGGGGTGGTCGCGCGGCAGCTCGCCGAGGCGGTCGCGCAGCTGGCCGAAGGGGATGTGGATCGAGTCCGGGACGTGACCTTCGGCGTACTCGGCCGCGTTGCGCACGTCGAGTACCCGCGGGCCGTCTCCCGACTCGAGCCGGCGCGCCAGCTCGGCCAGGTCGATCGCCTCGATCCGCTCGACCGGCCGGTCCTCGGCGCGCCAGGCGGTCATCCCGCCGCCGAGGAAGCCGCGCACGCGCAGGCCCACCGCGGCGAGCAGCTCGGCCGCCTCCAGCTCGTTGCCGTCTGAGGCGGCGACGACGAGCAGCTCGGCGTCGACCGGCACCACCTGCGCCACCTTGGTCGCGAAGCCGGTGTCGTAGCCGGAGGCGCTGATCGCGCCGGGGATGTGGGCCTCGTCGAACTGCTCGTTGGTGCGCGAGTCGACCGCCAGGGCGCCGTCGGCGATCGCGGCCTCGAAGCCGTGCGGGGTGAGCTGGGTCGGCGCGCTGATCGATTCCACCAGCGGCCCGCGGTTGAGCGAGACGATGTGCTCGACGTTGGGCGGCTTGGCGCCGGTCGTGGCGACCGCGTCGGCAACGAACTCGGCCTCGCTCTCGAAGCGCAGCGCCCGGTTGTGGCGGCGCTCGAAGCCGATCGTCGAGCTGGTCTTAAGGTCGATCCCGGAGCTGCCGCAGAGCGAGCCGCCGAGGTGGCCGGGCCAGACCTCGGTCCCCTCGGGCAGCGCCAGCAGCCGCTCGTGCAGCGAGCGGAAGATGTCGGCGGCGCCCTCGCGCGGCTCGACCGCGAGGTCGGGACGGGCGACGTCGCCGACGAAGAGGCAGTCCCCGGTCAGCGCCGCCCAGGGATCGTCGCCGCGGGCCGCGTCGCGGAGCAGGAAGGAGGTGTGCTCGGGGCGGTGGCCGGGCGTGTGGATCGCCTCGATCGACGCGCCCTCGCCGAGCTTCAGCGTCCAGCCGTCCGCGAAGGCCTCGTGCGGGTAGGTGGCCGCGGCCAGCTCGTGGACGTGGATCGTTGCCCCCGTGGCGCGGGCCAGCCGGCCGTGGCCGGAGACGTGGTCGGCGTGGTTGTGGGTCTCCAGGACGTGCTCGATCCGCACCCCGTGCAGGCGGGCGAGGTGCAGGTAGGGGTCGATGTCCCACTGCGGGTCGACGACCGCGGCGACGCCGGAGGCGGTGTCGCCGACCAGGTATGAGGCGCAGCCGAGGTCCTCGTGGATGACTTGCCGAAAAAGCACCGGATCAGGGTAGCGGCGGTGCAAAGCGGGTAATAAGAGGACAGCGCAGTTCCCGTGTCCCGGGCGGGACAGGCCCGGTCGGAGCGGGCGAGGGAAGGAGTGACCATGGAGTCAGCATCGATTCGGGCGCACGAGTCGGCGGTCGGAAACGGGGGGCAGCAGCCGATCGGCGCGGCCCAGGGGCACGAGGGGTGGATGCCGGCGGACCCGGCGCCGCTCGGCCTCGCCGCCTTTGCGCTGACGACCTTCGTGCTCAGCATGTTCAACGCCGACCTGGTCAGCAGGGCGGGTGAGCCGGTCGTGCTCGGCCTCGCGCTCGGCTACGGCGGTATCGCCCAGGTCCTCGCCGGGATGTGGGAGTTCCGCACCGGCAACACCTTCGGCGCCGTCGCCTTCACCTCGTTCGGGGCCTTCTGGCTCTCCTACTGGGCTCTGGTGACCTTCTTCGCCGGAGACATCCCCGCAGCCAACGTGGGCGCCTCGGTCGGTCTCTACCTGATCGCCTGGGGCATCTTCACCACCTACATGTTCGTCGCCTCGCTGCGCACCAACGCCGCGGTGGCGGTCGTCTTCTTCCTCCTTGCCGTGACCTTCCTACTGCTCGGGATCGGCAACGCGAACGAAACCGACAGCCTCGTTAAAGCCGGCGGCTGGTTCGGGCTGGCGACGGCGGTGGCCGCCTGGTATGCATCTTTTGCGGCGGTCGTCAACTCGACCTTCGGGCGGACGGTCCTGCCGGTCCGGCCGCTGGGTCACTGAACGAGGGAGAGCGAAATGGCAGCGCAACCACAATCGACCGATCTGGAGCGGGAGCTGGGCGCCCTGCTGGAGGTGGAGCGCTTCGAGCCCGCGGCAGAGTTCCGCGAGCGGGCCCTTTGGTCCGATCCGGCCGTCTACGAGGAGGCGGCGGCCGATCCCGAGGCCTGGTGGCTGCGCCAGGCGGGCGAGCTGCTCGATTGGATCGAGCCGCCCGCCCAGGGCCTCGACGACTCCAACCCTCCCTTCTACAAATGGTTCGCGGACGGCAAGCTGAACGCCTCGGCGAACTGCCTGGACCGCCACGTCGAGACAGGGGTGGGCGATCGCATCGCCTACCTCTGGCGCGGCGAGGAGGGCGAGGAGCGCGAGATCACCTACGCCGATCTGCTCGCCGACGTCCAGCGCTTCGCCAACGCCCTGCGCGACCAGGGGATCGGCAAGGGCGACGTGGTCGGGATCTACCTGCCGATGATCCCCCAGGTGGTGGTGGCGATGCTGGCCTGCGCCCGCATCGGCGCGATCCACAACGTCGTCTTCGGTGGCTTCTCGGCCGAGGCCGTTCGCGAGCGGATGGAGTTCTCCCACGCCAAGGCGCTGGTCACCGTCGACGGGGCGCGGCGCAAGGGCAAGACGGCGCCGGTCAAGGCGCAGGTCGACGAGGCGATCGGCGGCGTGGAGTCGATCGAGACGATCTTCGTCGTCCGCCACACCGGAATCGAGTGCGCGATGCAGGGCGGGCGCGACGTCTGGTTCGACGAGGCCTGCGCCGCCGCCGGCGCGGAGTGCGCGCCCCAGCCGATGGGAGCCGAGGACCCGCTCTACATCCTCTACACCTCCGGCTCGACCGCGAAGCCGAAGGGGATCCTGCACACTACCGGCGGCTACCTGACCGGTGCCGCCTACACCCACCGCTACGTCTTCGACCTCAAGCCGGAGGAGGACGTCTACTGGTGCGCGGCCGACGTCGGCTGGGTGACGGGCCACTCCTACATCGTCTACGGCCCGCTCGCCAACGGCGCCACCAGCGTGATGTTCGAGGGCGCGCCCGACTACCCCGACAAGGACGTCTGGTGGGACATCGTCGAGAGCTACGGGGTGACGATCCTCTACACCGCGCCGACGGCGATCCGCGCCTGCATGAAGTGGGGGGCGGAGTACCCGGGCCGCCACGACCTCGGCTCGCTGCGCCTGCTCGGCAGCGTCGGCGAGCCGATCAACCCGAAGGCATGGCTCTGGTACCACAAGGTGATCGGCGGGGAAAGGTGTCCGATCGTCGACACCTGGTGGCAGACCGAGACCGGCCAGATCATGATCTCGCCGCTGCCGGGGATCACCGCGACCAAGCCGGGCTCGGCGACGGTGGCGCTGCCGGGGATCGACGCCGCGGTCTTCGACGAGGGCGGCGAGCCGGTCGAGGAGAGCGAGGGGCTGCTGGTCCTGCGCCGTCCCTGGCCGGGGATGCTGCGCACCCTCTACCGCGAGGACGATCGCTTTGTCGAGACCTACTTCTCGCGTTTCGGCAGGGAGACCTACCTGGTCGGCGACGCGTCGCGGCGCGACTCCGACGGCTACTTCTGGGTGCTGGGGCGGATCGACGACGTGATCAACGTCTCCGGCCACCGCCTCTCCACGGCCGAGGTCGAGTCGGCGATCGTCTCCCACCCGAAGGTCGCGGAGGCGGCCGTGATCGGCCAGTCCGACGAGGACACCGGCCAGGCGATCTGCGCCTTCGTAACCCTCGAGGGCGAGCTCGAGGGAAGCGACGAGCTGGTCGCCGAGCTGCGCGACCACGTCGCCGGGAGGATCGGCAAGCTGGCCCGGCCGAAGCGGGTGATCTGGTCCGCCGACCTGCCCAAGACCCGCTCCGGCAAGATCATGCGGCGGCTGCTGCGCGACATAGCCGAGGGTCGCGAGCTGGGTGACGTGACGACCCTGCGCGACCCCGGCGTAATGAACGAGCTGGAGGCGAAGATCGCCGAGCGCGGCGACGGCGAGGGCTGAGCGCCGGGCTCAGGAGCTGCGTTCGTCGACCAGGCGTTGCATCGCGACCTCGAGCGCCTCGAGCTGCTCGCGGACGCCGAGCAGCTCGCGCAGGGCGATTGCCTCGGCTGAGATTTGCTCAGTCTCCAAGTCCTCCTCGACCTCGGCGATCTCGGGGCTGAGGAAGCGCTGGGCGAAGGCGCCGGTGAGCAGGGCGACGAAGCCGATGCCGACGATCAGGATGAAGGTCGAGACGACCTCGCCGCCGGTCGTGGTCGGGTAGATGTTGGAGCCGAGCGTGGTCATCGTCGTCACCGCCCAGTAGATCCCGTCCCAGTCGCTGAGGTGCTGGCTGTGCTTCTCGAAGGCGACGAAGAGGGCGCCGCCGCCGACCACGGTCAGCAGCGCCAGGAACATCGCGTAGTGCAGCCCCTGGAGCGAGAAGACCTCGCGCGAGAGCTGCGCCAGGCGCATCAGCCTGACCAGGCGCAGCAGCCGCAGCACGCGCAGGCCCTGCAGGCCGGGGGGGAGCAGGGGCGGGGTGAAGAAGACGATGAAGGGGTCGAGCGGGTGGTGGCGCAGCCAGACCCGGCGGTCGGGGACGACGGCGAGCATCACCACCAGCTCGATCGCGAAGGCCAGCCAGGTGACCCAGTTGAGCAGGTGGGCAACGTCCTCCAGGACGCCGCCCGGGTGCGACTCGCTGATCGCCACCATCGGCAGGGTCAGCGCCGCCGCGATCAGCATCGGCGTGTTCAACCGTTCGGCGACCCGCGTGCTGCGCGCGTCCATCCCGGGCTCGTAGTGGACCGGTTGCTCTGCTGCCTCGGAGGCCATCCGAGGCATATTCGACGCGAGCGCCCCGGCGCCTACCTGTTCAGGTCGCGCCTGGGGCTCGGCTCAGCGGCTCAGGAACCGGTTCACGGCTCGCGTGAACGGGCGGCGCTCCTGGAAGAGGAATGCGTGGGCGCCGGGGAAGACGGCGAGCTTGGAGCGTGGAATCTGCGCGGCGATCCGCTGCAGGTTCACCGGTGGCACCACCGGGTCCTCGGCGCCAGCGGCAGCCAGGGTGGGGGCGGCTACGCCTGCGAGCTGGCGGTAATTGCGGTTGCTGTGCAGCCACGGGTCCTCGGCCGTGACCTGGGCGCGAGTGGTCGTCGTGGGGACGTGGAAGTCGTCGGGGATTTCACCGCTCTGGCTGGCGCGTTCGAGGCGGCGCAGGAAGTGTCGACCCTCCGCCTGGCGATCGCGTGGGTAGAGCTCGTGCAGGATGTCTGCGTTCGACGGGTGGGGCTCGCTGTCGATTGCCTGGGCAGCGGGCGTGCTGAGCACGGTCCGGCTGCCGCCCGGATTGGTTCCCGCGAGGATCAGACGGGAGACCCGCCCCGGGTGGTCGACCGCAAGGCGCTGGGCGACGAAGCCGCCCATCGACCAGCCGAGGACGTCGGCTTTGCGCAGGCGTATCGCCTTCATCAGGCCCGCGGTCGCCGTGGCGAGCGAGTCGAAGGAGCCACCGTGCCAGGGCCCCGACAGCCCCACCCCGGGGTAGTCGAAGAGGATCAGCCGGTGATCGCGGGCCAGCAGCCGCAGCAGCGCCGGGTCCCATTCGGCCATCGTCGAGCCGGTTCCGATCAGCATCACCAGCGGCGGACCCTGCCCCCGTTCGTACCAGGCGATCCTGGTCTTGCCGACCGGAGCGATGTGGACTTCGGCCTGAAACGATTGGGCCGAACTTTGGCCACAGCCGGCAAGAAGGGTTGCCATGCCCAGGCAGATCGCCAGACGAGCCTTCACTGGCAAGCCCAGTTAAGAGATAACAAGACCCGCCGGAGCGGGTCGAGTCTGGTTGAAGCGGGAACCACCCCGCACGCGGCCGATACCCACCCGAAGGCTACCAGGGGTGCCACGCCAGACCCGACTGCTCGGCGGCATTTGCGGAGGGCGCCGGACTCGAACCGGATCCGATTGGTAGTCGGACATGGCGGGTATCGGCCGCCTGGAGCACGCCTGTCTCCTTCAACCCTCCTGCAGGCGAGCCTAGCGTTGAAATTTGTCTTAGAAATGGTCGTCGTGCGATTGGCACAGTGAATTGACGTTTACGTGACACTTCAGGCTGTGCGGGCGTGTTCGGTAGGGCGCATTGCACTCTCTATCGCCGCGGAGAGCTTGTCCGCTTCGCTCTTTTTCAGAGTGCTCATGGTGACCCGGATCGCGCGCTCGCTTCGCAGGCGGTAGGGGGCACCGGGAGAGACAGCCCAGCCCTGTTCGAGCAGCGCCTGGACGATCTGGGCTTCTTCTGGGACATGGATCCAGGCGGTGATGCCTGCCGAGGCCTCGACCTCGATCCCCCGCTCGGCCAGGGAGGCGATGAAGCGCTCGCGGCGTTCTCCGTAGGTGTCCGCGGCGTTTTGGAGCGTTGTGGCCACGCCCGGGTCCGACCAGAGCATCGCGACCAGGCGCTGCAGCAGGTGGCTGACCCATTGCGGGCCGACGGACTGTCTGCCCTGGACGCGGCTGATCGTCTGGGCGTCGCCCGCCATCACGGCGAGGCGGAGGTCGGGGCCGAGCGACTTTGCCACCGAGCGGGCCGCGGCCCAGCTCTCGCGGCCGGCGGTCAAGGTGAGGCGCGTTGAGCCCGCGATCGGCCCCAGATGGTCGTCCTCGACGACCATCGCGTCCGGCGCGCCGTTGAGGGCCTTGCGCAGCTGTTGCGCCCGCTCCTTGTCGAGCGAGGCGCCGGTCGGGTTCTGGCCGCGCGGGTTGACGATCACGGCGGCGATGCCGTCGTCGATTGCATCGGCGAGCCCGCTGGGGGTCATCCCCCTGGCGTCGACCGGTACCGGTCGCAGCGCCAGCCCCATCGCCCGCAGGAGGTCGAACAGCCCGGCGTAGCCGGGGTCCTCGACCGCGACGACATCGCCGGGCCGCAGCCGTGCCTGCAGTGCGCGCTCGACTCCATCCAGAGCGCCGCTGACGACGGCGATCTCATCGGCGGCGATCTCGGCCTCGCCGAACTCGGCTGCGGCGAGCTCGCGCAGCTCGGGGAGGACGGGCTCGCCGCCGTAGAGCCGGCGGGGTGGCTCGATGCGCCGCAGGAACGGCGCCAGGTCCGGGAGCAGATCGGGGTCCGGGTTGCCGCCGGCCAGATCGCGTGCTCCGGCGGGCACCGTCGGCCCGAACCAGGCTCCGGCGATCGGCGGGCGCCAGCTGACGTAGCTGCGGCTGCGCGCCCGGGTGACGACGAGGCCGCGCGAGCGCAGGTCGGCGAGCGCCGCGGCGACGGTGGTCGGGCTGACCCCCAGCTCCGCCGCCAGAGAGCGCACGGTGGGAAGGGGGTCGCCCGGCTCGAGCCCGCCCGCTTCGATCCCCCGCTCGACGCTGGCGGCGATCTCCGCGGTGCCCCGGCCAGAAATCCGGTACTGTGTCAACTCAGACAAGTAGATTGTACTGTAACAGATGACGAACAGGCAAAGAACTCGGGTGCGCCGGGTGCCGAAGCGGGCGGTCTACGACCGCGGCGCGATCGAGGCGATCCTCGACGAGGCGATCGTCTCCCACCTCGGCGCGATCGACGAGGCGGGCTTCCCCGTCGTGATCCCGACCCTGCACGCCCGGATCGGCTCGTTCCTCTACGTCCACGGCTCGTCGGCCAGCCGCACGCTGCGCGCCGCCGGCCGCTCGGAGGTCTGCCTGACCGCCACCCTGCTCGACGGCCTCGTGCTCGCCCGCTCCGCCTTCCACCACTCGGTCAACTACCGCTCGGTGGTCCTCTTCGGCAGCGCTGAGGAGGTCGTCGGGGAGGAAGACAAGGGCCGGGCGCTGCGGGCGTTCACCGAGAAGCTCGTGCCGGGACGCTGGGCCGACGTGCGCCGGCCGAGCGCGCAGGAGCTGCGCGCCACCGCGGTCCTGCGCATCCCGCTCGACGAAGCCTCGGCGAAGGTGCGGACCGGCGGGCCGGTTGAGGAGGAGGCCGATTACGACCTGCCGGTCTGGGCGGGCACGGTGGGGCTGCGGCTTGTCGCCGGCGAGCCCGAGCCGGACGCGCGGCTTGCGGCGGGCATCGGGTATCCCGGCTACGAGCTGCCCGTGCCAAGCTCGACCGTGCCCCCTCGCTGACGCCTCGCGGCGCTTTCGCCGGAGGCTTCGTACCATGACCTGGCAAGCAACCGACCAGGAGACGCGTACTCGATGACCACCAGCACCGCCACGCAGGACTACAAAGTCGCCGACATCGACCTCGCCGGGTTCGGGCGCAAAGAGATCGCCCTGGCAGAGGTCGAGATGCCGGGCCTGATGCAGACCCGCGAGGAGCTCGGCGCCTCCCAGCCGTTGCAGGGCGCTCGCATCACCGGCTCGCTGCACATGACCGTGCAGACGGCGGTGCTGATCGAGACCCTGGTCGCGCTCGGCGCCGAGGTGCGCTGGGCCAGCTGCAACATCTTCTCGACCCAGGATCACGCCGCTGCCGCAATCGCCGCCTCCGGCGTGCCCGTCTACGCTTGGAAGGGCGAGACCCTGGAGGAGTACTGGTGGTGCACCGAGCAGGCGCTGCTCTGGCCCGACGGCGAGGGGCCGAACATGATCCTCGACGACGGCGGCGACGCGACGCTGCTGGTCCATAAGGGCGTCGAGTTCGAGCAGGCGGGCGCCGTTCCCGACCCCGAGACGGCGGAGTCGGGCGAGTTCAAGATCATCCTCGCGACCCTGCAGCGCTCGCTCGGCGAGGACCCGCAGCGCTGGACGCGGGTGGCCTCCGCGATCCAGGGGGTCACCGAGGAGACGACGACCGGAGTCCACCGCCTCTACCAGCTGGCCGCGACCGGCGACCTGCTCTTCCCGGCGATCAACGTCAACGACTCGGTGACCAAGTCGAAGTTCGACAACCTCTACGGCTGCCGCCACTCGCTGGTCGACGGGATCAACCGCGCCACCGACGTGATGATCGGCGGCAAGGTCGCGGTGATCTGCGGCTACGGCGACGTCGGCAAGGGCTGCGCCTCCTCGCTGCGCGGCCAGGGCGCCCGCGTGATCGTCACCGAGATCGACCCGATCTGCGCCCTGCAGGCGGCGATGGAGGGCTACGAGGTGCGCAGGCTCGAGGACGTGGTCGCGAGCGCCGACATCTTCGTCACCGCCACCGGCAACAAGGACATCATCACCGCCGAGGACATGGCGCGGATGAAGCACAACGCGATCGTCGGCAACATCGGCCACTTCGACAACGAGATCGACGTCGCCGGCCTCGAAGCGCGCCCCGACGTGGAGCGGATCAACATCAAGCCGCAGGTCGACGAGTGGCGCTTCGCCGACGGCCACTCGATCGTCCTCCTCTCCGAGGGCCGCCTGCTCAACCTCGGCAACGCGACCGGCCACCCCAGCTTCGTGATGTCTAACTCCTTCACCAACCAGGTAATCGCCCAGATCGAGCTCTTCAGCAAGCCCGCCGAGTACCAGGCAAAGCAGGTCTACGTGCTGCCCAAGCACCTGGACGAGAAGGTCGCCCGCCTGCACCTGGCAGCCCTCGGCGTAGACCTGACCGAGCTGTCCGCTGATCAGGCCGCCTACCTGGGAATCCCGGTAGAGGGCCCCTACAAGCCGGACCACTACCGCTACTAGCGAGACCGCGGCGGGCTCCAGAAACGACAAGACCCGCCGGAGCGGGTCGAGTCTGGTGAAGAGGCGGGAACCACCCCGCAGGTACCTCCGCACAGATGACACCCATGACTGAGGGTACCACCGACTCGACCCGCTCCATTGGTCTATCTGCGGAGGGGTGACACAGTGACGTGACAGTTACTTAACGTCAAACCCTCAAAGCAGCTCGACCGGGGTGCCGTGGTAGCCGGCGCGGGCGAGCCTGCGGTCCTCGCCGCCCGGCCAGAGGGTCAGGTGCACGTCGGCGCGATCGTCGTTGGGCTCCATCCTCAGCCAGGCGAGCGGGGCGTCGGCGCCTGCGCGCTCGCCCGCGTCGCGGATGCAGCCGAAGAGCGCCTCTCGTTCCCCGTCGCTCAGGTACTGGCTGACGATCGAGTGGTAGATCACCGTGGCCTGTCCCGGCGCTCGTTCGGCGAGCATCCGGCGGGCCCAGGGGGCGGCGGCTTCACGGTCGAGCGGAGCGGGTACGTCTTCGGCCACCTCCAGCGCTGTCCGCATGCGAGCGATCCGCTCGTGCTGGTCGGGCCAGATGTAGGTGAGCAGGGTGAGGCGTCCTTCGGCGCTGCTCGGATCGATCGGCGCCGCGTCGCAGCCGTTGCGGCTGGCGATCTCGACCGCCGTGGGGAATGAGGTCAGTGGCTTCCCGTCGAGCTCGAAGTCGAGCTCGACGGGCGACCCGTCTGGTCCCCACGAGAAGCCGTTCGCCCGATAGCCGTAGTGATCCCAGCGCAGGTTGAGGCCGGCGCTGGCGCCGACCTCCAGCAGCCGCAGCGGCAGCTGTGTCTCGGCGGCCACGGTGAGGAAGCCGAAGAGCAGCGCGGCGCAGCGGCCGACCTCGTTCGTCTGCACCGGCCGCTCGAGCGAGCTGCGCAGCTCGCTGGCGTTGCGGTACAGCGTGCCGCGAAGCTCCTCCCACGCCTCCGGCAGGCGGCCGTGACGATAGGCGTCGGCCAGAGCCGGCTCCCGGCCGCTCAGCACCATTCGGTTCACGGCACCCAGCAGGCGCAGGCCGAGAACCGAGAAGCGCGGATCGTTCTCGTGACCCCGCAAAATCTCCCAAGTCGGCCCAAGTGCCTGGACATCCTCGGTCGCGCGTTCGAGCAGGCCGGCGTACAGCGGCGAGCCGATCATCCGGCAGGCGTCCGCCTGCCACTGCAGCTGCCCCGTAATCGTTTTCTGCGCCGTCTCAGCCATCCAGGGTGGATTCTAAGAAGACCACCCCGGGAAATGACAGGACCCGCCGGAGCGGGTCGAGTCAAGGCTCTTGGCGGGGAACCACCCCGCAGGTACCTGCAGATGGCTGACAACCAATCTTCCTGAGAGTACCACCTGACTCGACCAGCTCCCTTGGATGTACTGCGGAGGGCGCCGGACTCGAACCGGATCCGATGGTTAGTCGGACAGATTGGTTGTCAACCATCTGCAGGTACCTGCCTGCATCACCCTCCTGCGGCAATGCTAGTCGCAAAAATCCGCTCGTAAGGCAGTGTCTTCAATTGACACAGTGATGTGACGCTTTTGTGTGAATCAGCCCATGTCGGCCTGGGGTTCCCAGCGGAATCGCCTGCCGGCGATCCTTGCTCCGGCCAAGGCCCAGATCGCCAGGATATTGTAGCCCGAAACTAGTTTGCTACACTAATTATCGACGCTAACTAATGACGCCAAAGGCCGACGACATCTCCCTCGCCGATTCTGCCGCCAGGCTGCGGATGGGGATCGTGCGCACGGCGCGCCGGCTGCGCCAGGAGGCGGCTGCCGAGGCGAGCGGCCTGACCCCGACCTCGACGGCGGCCCTGGCGACGATCGAGCGCCACGGCCCGCTGACCCCCAGCGAGCTGGCCAGGCTGGAGCGGGTGAAGCGCCCGACGGTCACCCGCACGCTCGGCTGCCTCGACCGCGAGGGCCTGATCGAGCGCACCCCCGACCCGGCGGATGGCCGCAGCGCCCTGGTCAGCGTCAACGCCGCGGGCCGCGAGCGCCTGCGCCGTCTTCGCAGCCGCAAGAACGCCTACCTGGCGCGCCGCATGCGCGACCTGCCCGCCGAGGACGTCGAGGCGTTGGAGCGGGCGGCGCAGGTCCTCGAGCGCATCCTGGAGGACGAGCGTCGGTGAGTGCCGGCCTGCGGCGCAGCTTCAGCTCCCTCTCCGTCCCCAACTACCGCCGCTACTTCGCCGGGCAGCTGGTCTCGCTCTCGGGCAACTGGATGCAGACGGTTGCCGCCCTGTGGCTGATCCTCACCCTGACCGGCAGCGGCGTCGCGGTCGGCCTGACGACAGCGCTGCAGTTCCTGCCGATGCTGCTCTTCGGCGCCTGGGGCGGCCTGCTCGCCGACCGCTTCCCGAAGCGCGAGCTGCTGATCGTCACCCAGCTGCTGATGGCGCTGCCGGCGATCGGCCTCTTCGCGGTCACCGAGGCCGGCGTCGTCGCGCCCTGGATGGTCTTCCTCGCCGTCTTCGCGATGGGCTCGGTCAACGCGGTCGACAACCCGACCCGTCAGAGCTTCGTGATCGAGATGGTGGGCTCGGATCGCGTCGTCAACGCGGTCAGCCTCAACAGCGTCATCGTCCAGTCGGCGCGGATCCTCGGTCCCGCCCTCGCCGGCCTGCTGATCGCCGGGCTCGGCGTCGGGCCGTGCTTCGCGATCAACGCCCTCACCTTCGCGGCGATGATCGTCGCCCTGCGGGGGATGGATGCGGCGATGCTGCGCAGCGGGCCGCGGGCGGCGCCGGAGCGCGGCGCGATCCGCGCCGGCCTGCGCTACGTGCGGGCGACGCCCGAGCTGGCGGTGCCGCTGGCGCTGATGGCCCTGGTCGGCACCTTCGGCTTCAACTTCCAGGTGATCCTGCCGCTGCTCGCCCGCTTCAGCTTCGACGGCGGCGCCGGCGTCTACGCGGCGCTGGTCTCGGCGATGGCGGTCGGCTCGGTGGCGGGCGCCCTGGTGACCGGCTCCCACGGCCGCACCAGCCCGCGCCTGATCGCCGGAGCGGCGCTCGCCTTCGGCGCCTTCGCCCTGCTTGCCGCGGCAGCGCCGGACCTGGTCGTCGAGGTGGCGGCGCTGATCGCCCTCGGTGCCGCCGCGGTGACCTTCGCCGCGACGATCAACTCCTCCCTCCAGCTCGCCGTAGCCCCCCACATGCGCGGCCGGGTGATGTCCCTCTACTCGGTCGTATTCCTGGGCTCGACCCCGATAGGCGGCCCCCTCGCCGGCTGGCTGTCCCAAGCCTACGACCCCCGCTTCGCCCTGCTCCTAGCCGCAATCTCGGGCCTATCCGCCGCCTGGGCCGCCCACATCAGCTTCGCCCGCATCCGCACCCGAAGCGAGCCGGCAAAAACGCAAGGGCAAGCGGCGGCGGCCTGACATTTTCGGGAGTCCCGCCGGCACGCGTCAAAGCGCCGGGGAGAGGGGGTTCGGCGGACACTCCCCGCTTTTGTCCGACGAACCCCCTCTCCCCGGCGCCTAATCCCTAGCCCGTGTACCCCGCCGACTTCAGGTACGCCGCCGCCGCTTCCTTAGGCGTCTGCTTTTCGAGTTCGACCCGAGCGTCGAGCTCCTGCATCACTTCCAGGGTGAGCCCCTTCTGCACCTCGACGATCGTCTTTTCGTAGTCCGGCCCCGCCGATTCCGCGGTCGATTGCTTGCTGACGAAGATGACGTTGCCCGCCGGGAAGACGTGCTTGTCGTCTTCGAGGATGACGAACTTGTCCTTCTCCGCCGAGAGCTGCGGATCGGTGGTGAAGAGGATCGAGAGATTGGCCTGGCCGTTTTCGAGGACCTTGTAGCGGAGGCTGATGTCGACCGGATGGAACGACTTGAATTTGAGCCCGTAGTACTTTTCCAGCCCGGCCAGGCAATCGATCCGCTGGCGGCACTCGGGCGAGCCGTAGAGCGTCATGCTTTCGGACTTGCCTTCGAGGTCGGAGATCGTCTTCAGCCCTTCTTCTTCGGCGAACTTCCTCGTCGTGCCGACCGCGTTGGCGCTGGCGAAAGGCGTTGGCGGGAAGGCGGTCAGGCCTTCCTTTTCGAATTCCGCCTTGGCCTTTTCATAGGCGGGTTGGGCGGCGGATGGGACTTCTTCGGGTTCGAGCCCGAAGAAGGAGGTCAGGGCCGTGCTGGCGTACTCGGGATAGCCTGAGATCGCCCCCGACTTGACCGCCTGCAGCGCCACCGTTTCGGAGCCGAGGTTGAGGTCGCTCTTCACCTTGTAGCCGGCCGCCTTCAGCGCCTGGGCGTAGATTTCCCCGAGGATTTCCTGTTCGGGGAAGTTCTTCGAGCCGATCGTCAGGCTGACCTTGCCGTTTTCCGGGTTGGAGGCGATTGCACCGGCGCTTTCGCTTTCTTCGTTGCTGCTGTCGCTGCTGCCACAGGCAGTGACGCCGACGGTGAGGGATAGCGCGAGCAGCACTGCCCCGGCCGCTCGCAGACGAGTGAACTTGGACCTCATTTGGTTCCTCTCTTTGTCGTTTTGCATGGGACGAGACTCAGGTAGCGCGCAGCTTCAAGCCTGGCGAGGTGAGCAGACGCTGCAGGGTTGCGAGCCCGAGCTCGAGCAGGAGAGCGAGCAGGGCGACGAGGATCGCTCCGGCCACCACGCCGTTGGTGCCGTAGACGTTTTCGTTGATGATGAAGTCGCCAAGGGTCAGGACGCCGGCCAGGGGCGCAATCGTCGCCGTTGCCACGATCGCGATGGTGGCGCCGCGGATGCCGGTGAAGATCGTCGGGATCGCCAGCGGGACCTCGGCTTTTCGCAGGACTTCGAGCTCGGTCATGCCGATGCCGCGCGCGGCATCGACGGTGGCCCGGTCGACCTGGCGAATGCCGACATAGGCGTTGGTGAGTATCGGCGGTACGCCCAGCACCGCCAGCGCCACCGTGAGGTTGAGGACGCCGACCCCCACCGCCGTGGCGATCAAGGCGATCAACGCCAGCTCGGGAATCGCTCGGCCGGCGTTGCCGATGCCCACGGCAAGAAATTCACCTATGCCGCGGTGCCCCAGGTAGAGGCCCGCCGGCAGCGCCACCACCAGCGAGAGGGCAAGGGCAAGCAGGGTGACCTCGAGCTGGGTGACGGTGAGTTCGACCACCTGCGAGAAGCCGCCAACCTGCTTGCCGCCGGTCACGTTGGAGCTCTGTGGGCTGAAGATGAATTCAAAGGCCCCGCCAAGGGAGGCCGGCAGAGGATGGATGGCGGCGTTCATGCGCTCGCCGCCCTTCTCCAGGGCGTCGTCGAGCGCTGAACGAGCAGCAGGATCGCGTCGAAGGCGAGCGCCATCAGGATCGCGATGCCGCCGGCGATGATGATGCTGGTGGCGAAGTCCAGGTTGCCGCCGCCGTAGATCTGAGTGCCGAGCCCGCCGCCGCCGGCGAAGACCGCGAGCGTCGCGATCGCCACGGTGCTCACCGTCGCGATTCGCAGTCCGGCGACGATCTCGGGGGTGGCCAGGGGCAGCTCGACCTTCCAGAGGATCTGGCGATCGGTCAGTCCCATGCCCCGGGCGGCGTCCTTGACCGAGGCGGGGACGTTGGCGAGGCCGGTCATCGTGTTGCGGTAGATGATCTGCAGCGTGTAGGCGCTGAGGGCGATGATCGCGGTGTCGCGGCCGCGACCGGTGAAGGGCAGCAGGAGGAAGAAGAAGGCGATGCTGGGAATCGTGAAGAGGACTCCTGTGCCTGCCAGCAGGGGTGGCCGCAGCCAAGCGTGCCGGTGGGCGATGAGCGAGAGCCCGAAGGCGATCGTGAAGCCGATCAGGACGGCGAAGACCACCAGCTCCAGGTGCTGCAGGGTCGGGGTCCCGTAGCGGTTGATGTGCTCCTTGGCCCAGTCGAAGCAGAAGAGCTTGCCGGTCGCCTGGCAGGGGAGGGTCTCCGAGCTGCGTTCGTGGATGAAGCCCTTGCCGACTTCGCCGACCGCCGCCAGCAGCGCCGGGCTAGCCATGCGGCCGCTCCACCGCGCCGTGCTCCTCGGTCTTCGCCTGCGGCGAGCCGAGGAACTCGGAGATGATCTCGACCGAGAGCACGCCGGCGATCCGGCCCTGGGCATCGGTCACCGCGGCGTACTGGGCCTCACCCTGCAGCAGGTCGGCGAGGGCGTCGCGCATCACGTCGTCGCGATCGAGCAGCGGGCCGAGCGGCGAGTCGGGGCGGCTCGGCACGACGTCGGCGCGCAGGTCGCGCTCGGAGAGCCAGCCGAGCGGGCGGCGCTCGCCGTCGACCAGCAGCGGGTAGGGGACCTCGACCTCCGGCGCGGCCAGCTTCGCCCGCACCTCGGCGGTCGGCTGGCCGACGTAGGCCAGCGGCGCCTCCCAGAGGTCGATGTCGGCGACCCGCATCAGCGCCAGCCGCTTCAGCGCCCGGTCGGCGCCGACGAAGTCCTCGACGAACTCGTCGGCGGGGTCCATCAGGATCTCGGCCGGGGTCGCGTACTGGGCCACCCTGCCGCCCTCGCGCATCACCGCGATCCGGTCACCCATCTTGATCGCCTCGTCGATGTCGTGGGTGACGAAGAGGACGGTCTTGCCGATCTCCGCCTGCAGGCGGAGGAACTCGTTCTGCAGGCGCTCGCGGTTGATCGGGTCGATCGCGCCGAAGGGCTCGTCCATCAGCATCACCGGCGGGTCGGCGGCGAGCGCGCGGGCGACCCCGACCCGCTGCTGCTGGCCGCCCGAGAGCTGCGCCGGGTCGCGCCCGCCGAGCTCGGCGCCGAGCCCGACCAGCTCGAGCAGCTCGGCGGTGCGGGCGGCCGTGCGCTCCCTCTTCCAACCGAGCAGCTGCGGCACGGCGGCGATGTTCTCGGCGATCGTGCGGTGCGGGAAGAGCCCGACCTGCTGGATCACGTAGCCGATTTCCCGCCGCAGCTGGGCGGGCTCGCGCTCGCGCACCGACTGCTCGCCGATCAGGATGTCGCCCTCGCTGATCTCGACCGTGCGGTTGACCATCCGCATCGCGGTCGTCTTGCCGCACCCCGACGGTCCGACCAGGACGCAGATCTCCCCGGCGGGCACCTCCAGCGTCAGCTTCTCGACCGCGGCGACAGGGGAGTCTCCGTAGCGCTTGGTCGCGCCTTCGTACCGGACCGACGAGGCCCCGGCACTCGACCGTTCAGTCAGCTCATGGCTGGGCACTCCGTCCGAGCCTATACCCCGCGGCGCCGCCTCTAAGCGTGAGCCGGGCAGGGTGGCGCGGAGGCCTCGCCGCGGCTGCTCAAGCGGAAGAGCGCCACGAAGACGGCCACTCCGATCAGGTTGAGCACCAGCTTGTAGTCGAGCTGCACCGAGCCGAAGATGTCGTCGCGGCTGGGCCGCGTCGTCGGCACCAGGCCGGCGGCGCTGAAGAGGCCGTCGACGGCGAGTGCGGCGACGATCATCGTCACCAGCATCAGGGCGACGATCCGCAGCGTGAAGGGCCAGCCGTAGTACTTGCGGTAGATCGCGACGATCGGCAGCACGATCAGGTCGGCGAAGATGAAGGCCATCACCCCGGCGAAGCTGATCCCGCCGGACCAGAGCACCGCCGCGAGCGGGATGTTGCCGACCGAGCAGACGAAGCTGAGCACGGCGATCAGCGGCCCGACGATCACGTTCTCGAGCGCGTTTACCCAGCCCGGCGCGCCGGTCAGGAAGAGGCCGTTGAAGAAGTCGTTGCCGAGCAGGCCGATGAAGCCGGCAAGCAGGAAGCCGATCCCGATCTCCTTCCAGAGCATCTGCCAGTCGCCGCGGAAGTTGCGGGCGACGCCGGTCCAGCTCTCCGCCGAGAGGACCCGCTCGCGCCAGCCCGCCGCCGCCTCGCCGTCTCCGTGGTCGTGCTCGTGCTCGTGGCCGTCGGCGGCCTGGGCGTGGGCGCGAGCCTGCTCCTCCAGGCGCGGTGAGACGAAGGCACGCAGCAGCACCGCCATCAGCACGATCATGATCGTGCCGCCGACGTACTCGGCCAGGGTGAACTGCCAGCCGATCAGCACCCAGAGCACCAGCCCCAGCTCCCAGACCAGGTTGGTCGAGGCGAACTGGAAGGCGAGCGCGGAGGCGGCCGAGGCGCCCTTCTGGAAGAGGCTCTTGGCGATCGCGATCGCCGCGTAGGAGCAGGAGGAGGAGGCGGCGCCGAGCCCGATGGCCCAGGCGATAGGGCGCGGCCCGTCGCCGGAGAGCGTCGCCTGGATCCTCTCGCGCGGCACCCAGGCCTGGACGATCGCCGAGATCGCGAAGCCGAGGACGAGCGCCCACCAGACCTCGTACGCCATCAGGAGGGATTGCTTGAAGCCTTCGGCGATCGTGCTCAGGACGTCGGTCATGCAGGCAACGTAGCAAATACCCCCTGGGGGTATAGACCCGACCGTCTCGCCGCCGAGCAACACGGATCCTACGCGTCGCAGAGTACGTGTCGCAGAGAAGACGACGACGGCCGTGTGCGCGTCGCCTATGGTGAGGGGGTGACGGAGAGGCCGTCAGGACGCGAGGAGAGCGAGGACGCGCGCCTCGATCGCAACCTCGGCGAGCTGCTGCAGGAGCTGCGGGTCGCCCTCCCTGGCGTGCAGGTCCTCTTCGCCTTCCTCCTCGCCGTGCCGTTCCAGCAGAACTTCACCAAGATCTCGGCCTTCGAGAAGCGCGTCTACTTCGCCACCCTGCTCTGCACGGCGCTCTCGGCCGTGCTGCTGATCGCGCCCTCCTCCTATCACCGGATCACCTTCCGGCTGCAGCAGAAGCACGAGCTCGTCTTCCTCGCCAACCGCTTCACGATCGCCGGGCTCTCGTTCCTCGCCCTGGCGATGACCGGGGCTATCGTCCTGATCACCGACGTTCTCTTCGGCGGCATCGCCACGGCGATCACCGGCCTCGCCGCCGCGTCGACCTTCATCGCCCTCTGGTACGTATTGCCGCTGCGGCGCCGCGTTAGTCTGGAGAGGAATCGACGGCCCTGAAGCGGTCGCCCCAGAGGCCGACCATCTCGTCGGCGAACTCGTCCGTGAGCGGCATCTCGGCCGCTTCGTTGAAGAGCATTTCCAGGTCGGCCTCCCAGACGTAGATCTTCAGGTCGAGCGAGACGGCCAGTTCGTCGCTGACGCCCTCGGCGATCAGCGCGTAGGCCTCGCGCAGCATCGCCACGTTGGTCTGTTTGTCGGCGGCGAAGATCGCCAGGGCCGCCGGGCCGGCCTCGGCGACGCGGCGGCGATGCTCCTCCTTGCGCTCCTCGTAGGGGTCGATCGTCTCGTCTTCGGTCATCGCCTCGACCAGGTCGGCAACCGGGTCGCCGAAGCGCTCGCGAAGCTCCGGCAGCTCGATATCGCTCTTCTCGACCACGTCGTGCAGCAGCGCCGCGGCGAGGACGTCGTCGTTGTAGCGGTGCTTGAGCAGGATCTCGGCGACCGCGACCGGGTGGTCGATGAAGGGATGCCCGTCGCTGCCCCGCCGCAATTGGCCCGCATGCGCCCGTCGCGCTGTATCAAGCGCGTCCCTGACCAGATCGGATCTCTCGACTGCAGCGTCGATTCCAGAGGTCGACGACATCCCGTGTGCCAGCGTAGCGGGACGCGGAGCCCGCGTGAACCACCGCTGTTTGCGAGGTACCTAACTTGCAGTGGCGGCGCTGGCCGCGTGCGCGGGCAGCTCGTACTCGCCGCGCTCGACCGCCAGCTCGATCCCCGCCTCGCTGCCGCCCAGCGCCAGCCAGCGCTGCCGCGCTTCGGCGCCGAGCCGGTCGAGCTGCTCGTCGGAGTGCATCGGGTCGTGATGGAAGAGCACGGTGCGTCCGGCGCCGGCGCGGCGGGCGAAGGAGACCGCGTGCGAGAGCGAGGAATGGCCCCAGCCGATGTGGTCGGGGTACTCGGCGTCGGAGTACTGGCCGTCGTGGATCAGGATGGACGCGTCGCGGGCAAGGCCGAGGCCGGAGATCCAGTCCTCCTCGAGCGCGTCGAGGTCGGCGCCGAGGGCGGGCTCGTGGTCGGGGATGTAGGCGAGCGAGGAGTCGCCGTCGTCGATCCGGTAGCCGAGGGTGGGGCCGCGGTGGGCGACCGAGGCGGCGCTGATCCGCGCCGGGCCGATCTCCCACTCGGTCTGCGGGCAGTGGCGGAAGGAGACGTCGCAGGGCAGCTCGCGCACCTCGACCGGCGAGAGCGGCGCCGAGATGTAGCGGGCGATGCGGTCGCGCAGCGAGGCCTCCGGCGAGGCCGGGCCCCAGATCACGATCTCGGTCTGGGGGCGGAAGGCGGGCGCGAAGAAGACCAGGCCCTGGATGTGGTCGAGGTGGAGGTGGGTGAGGAGGATATGCAGGCGGGCCGGCTCGGCGGCGAGGGCGAGCCCGAGGCTGCGGATGCCGGTGCCGGCGTCGAGCGCCAGCATCGAGCCGTCGGAGAGGGTGACGCCGACGCAGGAGGTGTTGCCGCCGTAGCGGATCGTCTCCGGCCCCGGGGAGGGGATCGAGCCGCGCGTGCCCCAGAGCTTGACCTTCATCTCAGTGCCCCGCTCCGTTGCGCGACCCGGCCGGCCAGAAGATCGCGATCGCCCCCCGCGAGCCGTGCGCGGTGAGGATCGGGAAGGCTGAGGCCTCGACCTGGTGGCGGGTGCCGTCGACCGAGCTGATCGCGAAGTCCGCGTGGGCCGGGTGGCCGTCGCGCACCGCGATCACCAGCGGCAGCTCGTCGTAGGGAATCGGCTCGCCGCGATCGTCGAAGGGCCCGAAGAGCGATCCCCACTCCTCGGCGCCCACCGTGCCCAGCTCCTCGAAGCGCTTGCCGAGCAGGACGCCGGCCGCCTCGTTGTAGAAGACGAGGATCCCGCCCTCGTCGACCAGGAAGGCCGGGGTCGAGAGCGCAGACATCAGGTTGCGAGCCAGGATCAGCTCGAGCGGCTTCTGCGTCACAGATGACACTTTAGATAGTCGGGATCGGCACAGCCGGGGGAACGAAAGGTCGCTGCTTGCAGAAAGCGAGACGAGTACCTTCGACTGCCGGGAGGGGCGAATACGTGATTTTGATCACTTAGGCGGATCGCAACGGCGAGCTGGCCCGGATCGACTACGGTGCCTTCCCGATGGAGGCAGCGACGAAATTGCAGGACGACATCCCCCTCGCCGAGCCCGCCAGGGAGCCGAGCCCGATGTACCGGACGGCGATGGCGGTCTGCCGGCCGGTGGCGAGCTGGGGCCGGCTGCGGGCCGAAGGCCTGGAGGTGCTGCCCGAGAGCGGGCCGGTGCTGGTCGTCGGCAACCACGACAGCCACTGGGACCCGGTGATGGTCGGGATCGCGGCGATCCGGCGGCGCCAGATCAAGGCGCTGGCCAAGTCGGAACTCTGGGACGTACGCGGTCTTGCCCCGATCCTCAACGGCATGGGTCAGATCCCGATCGAGCGCGGCGCGGGCGATGCCGGCGCCCTGGCTCGGGCGATCGAGGAACTGCGGCGCGGCGCCTGCATCGGCGTCTTCCCCGAAGGCACGCGCTCGCGCGGCAAAGTGCTGCGGGCGCGCAGCGGCGCCGGCCGGCTCGCGCTCGAGGTTCCGGAGGCGAAGCTCGTCTGCGTCGCGATCGAGGGGACGTCGGACCTCACCGGCTTTCCCCGCCGCCCCCGAATCAGGATTCGCTTCTTCGAGCCCGCGGGCGGGCAGGCTCAGCCCGGCGAAGAGCCGGGAGAGCTCGCGGTTCGGCTGCTGGCCGAGATCCGCGAGCTCGTCCCACCCTCGATCTCCGCTCGCAAGCGCTCCTAGTGGCCGGCCTTTTCGCCGTTGGGATGTAGCGGGTACCAGGAGGCGCCGAATGCCTTGCTGTCGGTGCCGTTGTCTTCGCCCGGCTTCTTGTCCTCGACGAAGGTGTAGAGGGGCCAGCCCGCGTAGGTGACCTGGGTGGTTCCGTCGCTACGTTTGATCGTGCCCAGTTTCGAGGACATGGCGCCTTCGCCGGCCTGCGGGGCACCTTCCGTCGTCTGCGGCGGCCAGGCTTGTTCGCAGGCGCCGTAGCAGGCCGATTTGCCGCTGCTTTTCTTGTCTTTCTGGAAGTAGTAGAGGGTCATGCCTTCCGAGTCGACCAGCACCTTGCCGACTCCCTTGGCGGTGCCGACGGTGATCGGCGCGCCTTCGCTGCTCGCCGCGGCGGGCTTGCCGGTCGATTCGCTGCTCGAGCCGTAGGCGCCGCCGGAGCTCGAGCTGCTCGTGCTGTTGTTGCTGCTTCCGCAGCCGGCGATGGCCACCATTGCGGCAAGCGCCAGCAGCGCGATCGCGGGAAAGGTCTTCTTCACGTCTGTTCCTCCTCGTGGGGTTGGATGTGCAGGGCTGTCTTGGCGGCGCCGATCGGCGCGACGAAGGTCCGGCTGCCGGCGTGCACGACGATCGCCTTGGCGCGGGAGAGGTCCAGCGCGGCGCTGAGCACGGCCGAGGCGTCGCCGCCCCAGCGGTAGCGGAAGGTGCCGGCGGAGACGTCGGCGCCCGCCGGCCCGCGCATGTAGACGCGGCAGAGGGTGCCGGAGCGGATCCCGCTCACGTACATGTGGATCTCGGTACCGAAGGCCTGCGGCTGCAGGGTGGCGGAGATCGTCACCCCGGTCGGCACGGAGCGGAAGGAGACGCGCTGCTCGGGGCCGCTGCCCTCGCCGCTGCCGAGCACGAAGATCGCCAGGACGGCCGCGGCGGCCGCGGCCGCGGCTCCGCTCAAGCCGAGACCGAGGCTGAAGCGCCGACGGCGCCGCTTCGAACGCCGCTCGGCGCCGATCGTCGCCGCGATCCGCTTGCCCAGCTCGGCCGGCGGCTGCGGTGCCGGGCCGAAGTGAGCCGGGTCGGCGTGAGGCAGCAACCGCGATACGGCGAGCAGCGACTGAGCCTCGGCGCGGCAGCCGGGGCAGCCCTCCAGGTGGGCCTCGAGGCTGGTCCGCTCCTCGTCGCCGAGGTGTCCCAGCGCGTAGGCGCCCAGCGACTCGCGCCATTCGCGGCAGCTCTCAGTCTTCATAGCCCATCTCCTCGAGCACGACCCGCAGCGCCCGCAGGCCGTAGTAGACGCGGCTCTTCACCGTTCCCTCCGGGACGCCGAGCTCCTCGGCGACCTCGGCGTAGGGGCGGCCGCGGTAGTAGGTCTCGACCAGGACGCGGCGGTGGTCGTCGCCGATCCTGCGCATCGCCTCCTCGATCTGCCAGGCGAGCAGCGCCTCGTCGAAGGGCTCGACCGAGGGCTCGATGCCGCCCTCGGCGACGCCGGGCCGCACCGAGCGGGCGCGGCCGAGGTCGATCACGACGTTGCGCAGGATCGCGAACAGCCAGGTGCGCAGCGAGCCGATCTGCGGGTCGAAGCGCTCGCCGGCCCGCCAGGCCCGCAGGAAGGTCTCCTGCACGGCCTCTTCGGCGAGGCCCGGGTCGGCGAGCGAGCGAACCGCGAAGCCGTACAGCTCTGCCGCATGCGCCGCGTAGGCCTCGCGCACGTCCCGCTCGTGGGTCAGAGCACCGGAAGCCATCTCAGGCCGATCTTGGAGCAGGTATGCAGATCACGACTGCCCCGTTGTACGAGCGGTCGCCGGTACGGGTTCAGGCCAGAGGCGGGCCTTGCTACTCCATTTTTCCGATCTTGAAGATCTTCGTTCCGCAATCCGGGCACGTTCCCTGGATCGCCGGGCGACCGTTCTTCATCGTCACCTGCTTGGCGTCCTTGATCTCGACCTTCTTTCGCTCCTTGACGCAGTAACCCTCGGGCATCGGGGCCCTCCTTTCACTGCCTAAGCGGCAGAGCTCGCGATTGCACGCGAGATCGAATTGCGGCGAATGTAACGCAGGAAGGGGACGATGAGCGCGAAGTTCGTGCCTTTTGGCACGAACGGCTATTTGATCTTGCCTGCGGATTCGAGGCTTTCGACCCGCGTTTCGAGCGCTTCGATCCTCGCCGTCTGGTCTTCTTGAAGCGCCTGCACGTCGCCTTCGGTGACCTGGCCGTTCTGCGCTTCGACCGCGAGGTAGATGGCGGCGCCGGCGCCGCCGACCGCGATCGCGACCAGGACGAGGAAGACGCGCGTGCGCATCTTGAGCTTGCGCTCAACCTCCCCGATCCAGGCCCGCAGTCCGTCCAGCGACATCGCCACTAACTTAATCCACTACCCTGCTGCGCGCACGTCCCGCCCCCGCTTCCAAGGAGAGACCCGCATGCCCGAGGCAGTAATCGTCGACACCATCCGCACGCCGATCGGCCGCGCCTTCAAGGGCTCGCTGGCCCAGCTCCGCCCCGACGAGATGGGCGCCTACGCGGTCGACCAGCTGCTCGAGCGCAACCCCGGCCTCGATCCCGCCCTGGTCGAGGACGTCTTCTGCGGCTGTGGCATGCCGCAGGGCCTGCAGGCCTTCAACATCGGCCGGATCGTCTCGCTGCTCTCCGAGAAGCTGCCGCAGACTGTCAACGGCGTCACCGTCTCGCGCTACTGCTCCTCCAGCCTCGACGCGATCCGCCACGCCGGCAACGCGATCAAGGCCGGCGAGGGCGACGTCTACATCGCCGCCGGGGTCGAGTGGGTGAGCCGTTACAACGAGCGCACCGAGCCCGCCGGCGCCGACGACCAGAACACCAACCTGCAGGGCAACGACGGCCAGCCCAACGCCTACATCGAGATGGGCAAGACGGCGGTCAACGTCGCCGAACGCTACGAGGTCAGCCGTGCCGACATGGACAAGATCGCGCAGCGCTCTCAGGAACTGGCCGTGCAGTCCCAGGAGGACGGCTTCTTCGACCGCGAGATCGTCCCGGTGACGCTGCCCGACGGCACCGAGGTCGCCAAGGACGACGGCCCGCGCGCCTCCTCCACCCTGGAGAAGCTGAGCCAGCTGCCCGAGTCCTTCGGCGGCGGCGGCGGCGTCACCGCCGGCAACTCCTGCCCGCTCAACGACGGCGCCGCCGCGGTGCTGCTGATGAGCGACACCAAGGCCAAGGAGCTCGGCTTGACCCCGCGTGCTCGCATCGTCACGGCGGCGACCTACGGCAACGAGCCCGAGTACATGGGCGTGGCCCCGATCGGCGCGATCAAGAAGGTCCTCGAGCGGACCGGGATGACGATCGACGACGTCGGCACGGTCGAGCTCAACGAGGCCTTCGCCGCCCAGGTGATCCCGATCATGGACGAGTGCGACATCGCGCTGGAGAAGCTCAACACCCATGGCGGCGCGATCGCCCTCGGCCACCCCTTCGGCATGACCGGCGCCCGCATGATGGGCACCCTGCTCAACGTGATGGAGACCGACGACCACCAGGTCGGGATCGAGACCATGTGCGTAGCCGGCGGCCAGGGCAAGGCGATGCTCGTCGAAAGGGTCTGAACAGCCCGCCGACGGGACGAAATCCGCCGACATAGGTGGGGATTTCGTCCCGTCGGCGGTAGTTTGAGGGCGTGGAGACGGTTACGTTCGAGGTCGATGGCCCGGTTGCTCGAATCATGCTGAACCGGCCTGAGCGCGCGAATGGGATCACGCCGCGGATGCCGACCGAGATCGCGGCCTGCATCGAGCGGGCGAACCTCGACCCCGAGGTTCACGCGATCGCGCTTGCCGGTAACGGCACGGGCTTCTGCGGCGGTTACGACCTGGTTGCCTCGGCCGAGGGCGACATGAGGGAGCTTGGTGGGGTGGAGGCGCCGGCGGGGTCGCCTCTCGACCCTGCCGTGATCGGCGCCAACCATGCGCCCGAGTCGAACTGGGACCCGGTCACCGACTTCCAGTTCATGTCGCGCAACGTGCGGGGGTTCATGAGCCTTTTTCATTCGGAGAAGCCGGTGCTCTGCAAGGTGCACGGCTACTGCGTCGCCGGCGGCACCGACATGGCGCTCTGCTCCGACCTCCTGGTGATCGCGGCGGACGCCAAGATCGGCTACCCGCCGGCGCGGGTCTGGGGCTCGCCGACGACGGCGATGTGGGCCGCGCGGCTCGGTCCGATGCGGGCCAAGCGGCTGCTGCTCACCGGCGACTCGCTGAGCGGCGCCCAGGCGGAGGAGTGGGGGCTGGCGACCGAGGCGCCGCCCGCGGCGGAGCTCGACGAGCGCTTCGAGCGGCTGTTGGAGCGGGTCGCGCGGATGCCGATCAACCAGCTGGTGATGATGAAGATGCTGGTCAACCAGAGCCTCTACGCTCAGGGCCTGCACCAGACGCAGCTGCTCGGCACCTTCTTCGACGGCATCGCCCGTCACACCGAGGAGGGCCACGGCTTCGTCCGCCGCGCCGCCGAGTCGGGCTTCAAGGAGGCCGTGCGCGACCGCGACGAGCCCTTCGGCGACTTCGGCCTCGAGGGCTTCGGGGTCGAATAGGGTCCCGGCCGCATGGCCGATCCGCATCACCCCAGCTCGCTGATCACACCGGAGTCGGTGCGCGGCTTCCTGCCGGGGAGCTTTCCCGGCGACCTGGGCATCGAGCCGCTCGAGATCGAGGACTCGCACTCGCGCGGTCGGATCGAGGTCGACAAGCGCCACCTCCATCCCGGCGGCTTCGTACACGGCGGCGTCTGGACGGCCCTCGGCGACACCGTCGCCGCCTGGGCCACGTTTCGCGTGATCCCGCCGGGCCACAACTTCACCACGATCGAGCTGAAGCTGAACGTCTTCGCCGCCGCCCTGCTCGGCGACGAGATCGTCGCCGTCGCCGAGCCCCTGCACACCGGCAAAAGCACTGTCGTGATCGAGGTGAGGATGGAGCGACGCCGCGAGGGCGCGGAGCCGCGCCTAGCCGCGAACCTGATCGTCAGCCAGTTCGTATTGGCTCCGCAGGCTCAGGGTTGACCGGAGCTTCCAGGGCTTCGATCTGCGGCAGGCGCCAGAGAGCGCTGGCGATCGTCAGGCCGACCGCGGCGGCGAAGAGGGCGAGGAACCACTGGGTCGCGCTGAGCAGGGCCATTTCGAAGAAGTCGCGCACCGGAGCGGCGGCGAGGATCAGCGCGTAGAGGGCGCCGAGGCCGGCGACGAGGGCGAGCATGTAGCTCTGGATCGCGATGTGCTCGCGGCCGGGGCCGCGCTCGAGCAGCAGGACGAAGCTGAGCCCGAGCACGATCAGCGTCGTCGTCGCCGCGGTTCGGCCGGCTTCGAGGCTGCCGCCGAAGACGGTGTCGACGAGGAAGAAGGAGAGGATCGAGCCGAGCGCCGTCGCCAGCCCGGCCGGCACCGCGAAGGCGAAGAGGGCGCGCAGCAGGCGACCGCGGTACAGCGGTCCGTCCGAGGGCGCCAGGGCCAGCACGAAGGAGGGGATGCCGATCGTCAGGAAGGCGGCGAGGGTGAGGTGGCGAGGTAGGAAGGGGAAGGCGAAGCCCGGGATCGCGACGAGCAGGATCAGCGCCGCGGCGTAGACGGTCTTGGTCATGTAGAGGCGGCCGAGGCGGTGGATGTTGCGGGCGATCCGCCGCCCCTCGCCGACCGCCTGCGGCAGGCGGGCGAACTCGTCCTTGAGCAGGACGACGTCGGCGACGCCCTTGGTCACCTGCGCGCCCGAGCCCATCGCCACCGCCATCCGCGCCCGCTTCAGCGCCGGCACGTCGTTGACCCCGTCGCCGATCATCGCCGCGTAGCGGCCCGAGGCGGCAAGCGCGGCGACCAGGTCGCGCTTCTGCTCGGGCTTGATCCGGCAGAACACGGTGTTGCCCAGCGCCACCCTGGCCAGGCCCTCGGGATCGTCGGGCAGCTCGGAGCCCTCGATCACGCCGGCGTCGGGCGGCACCCCGACCGCGTTGGCGACCGCGGTCACCGTCGCCCGCGCATCGCCGGAGATCAGCTTCAGGTCGACGTTCTGCTCGCGCATCGTGGCGACGGTTTCCGCCGCGTCCGGGCGCAGCGTCTCCTCGAGGACCACCAGCGCGACCGGCGCCAGCCGCGGCGCCGTCTGCTCGGAGGGCTCGGCCGGCAGCGGCTCGCTCGATTCGCCGAAGGCGACGACGCGCCTGCCGGCGGCGGTCTCCCGCTCGAGCACGCGGGCGAGGCCGGGGGGGAGGGCCAGGGCGCCGGCGGCGCTCAGCACGTCCGGCGCTCCCAGCACATAGGAGGTCGAGCCGATTCGCAGGCCGCTCCACTTCCACTCCGAGGAGAACGGCACCTCGGCGCTGACCCGCTCGGCCTCGCCCCGGTAGCGCTCGGCGATCGCTTCCAGGGTGCGGTTGCGGTCGCCGATGCTCGCCGCGAAGCGTCCCAAGGCCGCGTGCGCGGCTTTGACGTCGATCCCCTCCGCCACCTCGGTGTCGATCAGCCGCAGCTCGCCGTCGGTCAGCGTTCCGGTCTTGTCGACGCAGATCGTGTCGACCGCGGCGAGGCTCTCGGTCGCGCTCATCTGCTGGATCAGGGTGTCTTTGCGCGCCAGCCGCACCGCGGCGACGGCGAAGGTGACGCTCATCAGCAGCACCAGCCCCTCGGGGACCAGCGTGACCAGCCCGGCGGTGGCGGTCTGGGCGGCTTCGTCGATCCCGGTGCTGCGCAGCTTCAGGGTCAGGATCAGCAGCACCGCCAGCGGCACCATCGCGTAGACGCAGGCGACGATCACCCGGTTGACCTCGTCCTGCAGCGGCGAGGGCGGATGGCGGAAGGCGCGCGCCTCGCCGGCCAGCCGCCCCGCGTAGCTCTCCTCCCGCACCGCGTCTACCGTGTAGTAGCCGGAGCCGCTGATGCAGAAGGAGCCGGAGAGCGCCCGCTCGCCGAGGCCCTTGCGCACGCCGTCGGCCTCGCCGGTCAGCATCGACTCGTCGAGCGTCATTCCCCGCGTGCGGATCACCTCGCCGTCGGCGACGAGCTGGTCGCCGGGCTCGACCGCGATCACGTCGCCCGGGACGATCTCCTCGGCGAGCAGGCTGACCACGGCGCCGTCGCGGACGACCTTGGCGTGGGGAGCGACGAGGACCGCGAGCTCGTCCAGCGTGGTCTTGGCCTTCAGCTCCTGGCGGATGCCGATGTAGGAGTTGATCACCGCGATCAGGCCGAAGAGCGAGTCGGCGTAGAGGCCGAGCCCGAGGTCGAGCACGAAGAAGGCGCCGATGATCGCGTTGAACAGCGTGAAGACGTTGCCGGCGACGATGCTGGAGACCGAGCGCGAGGAGGTCTCGGGCGGAGAGCCGAGCTCGCGCAGGCGCTTCGCCGCCGTGGCGCTGGTCAGGCCCCGCTCGATTGCCGCGTCGGTCATGGCGCCTATTCAATAGGGTGCGCGCCGGATGGCTTTGAAGCTCGGACTCAACCTCGGCTACTGGGGCATCGGCCCGGCCGGCGAGGACGCCCTCGAGGTCGTCCTCGCCGCCGAGGCAGCCGGCTTCGAGTCGGTCTGGGCGGCCGAGTCCTACGGCTCCGACGTGGTTAGCGTGCTCGCCTGGCTGGCGCCGCAGACGACGACGATCAACCTCGGCGCCGCGATCATGCAGGTCCCGGCCCGCCCGCCCGCCGCCGCGGCGATGGCCGGGGCGACGATCGACAAGCTCTCCGGCGGCCGCTTCCTCTTCGGCTTCGGCCCCTCCGGGCCGCAGGTCTCCGAAGGCTGGTACGGCGTCGATTACGCCAAGCCCTGGGGCCGCACCCGCGAGTACATCGAAGTCGTCCGCGAGATCGTCGCCCGCGAGGACAAGGTCGACCACCAGGGCACTCACTATCAACTGCCGCTGCCCGGGGGGGAGGGAAAGCCGCTGAAGCTCAACTTCCACCCGCAGCGGTCCCAAATCCCCGTCTTCGTGGGCGCGATCGGGCGCAAGTCGGTCGAGATGGCGGCCGAGATCGCCGACGGCTGGATCCCGATCTTCTTCAGCGTCGATGCCTTCGAGCAGACCTGGGGGGAGCATCTCGAGGCGGGTTTCGCCAAGGGCGGCCGGCAGCGCTCCGACCTCGAGGTATCGCCCTCGCTGCAGGTCGCGATCGACGGCGACCTCGACGCGGCCAAGGCTGTCGTCAAGGCCGGCCTCGTCCTCTACTTCGGCGGCATGGGCAGTCGCAAGACCAACTTCTACGTCGACCTCGCTCATCGTTTCGGCTTCGGCGACGTCGCCGACGAGGTGCAGGTGCGCTTCCAGGACGGCGATCGCGCCGGCGCCTTCGAGGCGGTCCCCGACGAGGTCGTCGAGGCGACCTCGCTGGTCGGCACCGAGGCCGAGGTGGCGGAGCGGGTCGAGCGCTTCCGCGGTGCCGGCATCGACCGCCTGATCGTCTCCCCGGTGCACGCCGAGCGCAGCCAGCAGCTGCACACCTTGCAGCGCCTGGCGGCGCT
The DNA here is from genome assembly GCA_036269215.1 of Solirubrobacterales bacterium. Classification (GTDB taxonomy): domain Bacteria; phylum Actinomycetota; class Thermoleophilia; order Solirubrobacterales; family 70-9; genus VRUE01. The sequence goes on along the minus strand of DATASN010000033.1, from coordinate 58,982 downwards.
CATCGCATAGTCTCCGCCGCCGCGTCCTATGAAGATCGGAGTGCCGAAAGAGACCGCCGATGGGGAGCGCCGGGTCGCGCTGGTCCCCGACGTGGTCAAGTCCCTGGCCGCCGACGAGAAGGTCTCGGTGGCGGTCGAGTCCGGCGCGGGGGAGGCGGCCGGCCACCCCGATTCCCAGTACTCCGACGCCGGTGCCGAGGTCGTCGAGGGCGAGGTTACGTGGGGCGCCGACGTCGTCCTTCGCGTCGCCGCCCCTTCCGCCGCCGAGATCGCCCGCCTCGACTCCGGCCAGATCCTGATCGGCCACCTGGCGCCCTGGACGGCGGCCGAGACCAACAGGGCGCTGGCCGCGGCCGGCGTCACCAGCTTCGCGATGGAGGCGATCCCGCGCACAACCCGCGCCCAGGCGATGGACGCCCTCTCCTCGCAGGCTGCCGCCGCGGGCTACGCGGCCAGCCTGATCGCCGCCCGCGAGTCGGGCCGCTTCTACGGGATGATGACCACCGCCGCCGGCACGGTGCCGCCGGCCAAGGTCCTCGTCCTCGGTGCCGGCGTCGCCGGCCTGCAGGCGGTCGCCACCGCCAAGCGCCTCGGCGCGATCGTCACCGGCTTCGACATCCGCCGCGCCGCCTGGGAGCAGATCGCCTCGCTCGGCGGCCGGCCGCTGGAACTCGACTTCATCCCCGACGCCGAGGGCGAGGGCGGCTACGCCCGCCCGCTCACCGACGAGGAGAACGCCCAGGTGCGCGAGGCGCTCGGCGAGAACGCCGCCAAACAGGACGTGATCGTCACCACCGCGGCGATCCCCGGCCGCCCGGCGCCGCTGCTGATCACCGCCGACGCGGTGCGCGGCATGGCACCGGGCTCGGTGATCGTCGACCTCGCCGCCGAGACCGGCGGCAACTGCGAGCTGACCGAGGCGGGGCAGACCGTGGTCGAGAACGGCGTCAAGGTGATCGGCCCGCGCAACCTGGCCAGTGAGATGCCGCGGCCCGCCTCGCAGCTCTACGCCAAGAACCTCGAGAACCTGCTCGGCCTGCTGATCGGCGAGGCGGGCGCGCTCAACCTCGACTTCGAGGACGACATCGTCGCCGCCGCCTGCATCACCCACGGCGGCGAGATCCGTAACGAGAGGGCGGCAAAATAATGCTCCGCTGTTCCTTTCCCTCGTTCTGTGTCGTTAAGGCACAGCGGAAGGTTCTCCTATGAGCGTGATGACCGAGGTGACGATCTTCGTCCTCGCCGCCTTCGTCGGCTTCGAGGTGATCTCGAAGGTGCCGACGACCCTGCACACGCCGCTGATGTCGCAGACCAACGCGATCCACGGGATCGTCATGCTCGGCGGCCTGATCGTCGTCGGCTACGCCAACGACCCGCTCGAGTACGTGATCGGCACGATCGCGATCGCCTTCGGCACGATCAACGTCGTCGGCGGCTTCATGGTCACCGATCGCATGCTCGGCATGTTCTCCAAAAAGCCGAAACCCAAGGCCGGGGACGACGGGAAGGGCGGCAAATGATCGCCGAGGCGGTGCTCAAGCCGGGCGGCGACGGCGCCACCGCGCTCTACATCGTCGCCTTCTCGCTCTTCATCCTCGGCGTGCGCCGCGGCACCCACCCGACCACGGCCAAGCAGGGCAACATGATCGCCGCCGTCGGCATGGCGGTCGCGGTCGTAACCACGCTGCTGCTCGACGGGATCGGCAACTGGGGCCTGATCGCGCTCGGCCTCGGGATCGGCACCGCCGTCGGCGTCACCGCCTCGATCCGGGTGCAGATGACCGAGATGCCGCAGATGGTCGCCCTCTACAACGGCGTCGGCGGCGGTGCCGTCGCGCTGATCGCCTGGTCGGAGATCCGCCACGGCATCTCGCTCGGCGGCGACATCCCGCTCGAAGAGCTGATCCCGACGCTGTTCGCCGCCGTGGTCGGCTCGGTCTCCTTCTGGGGCTCGAACATCGCCTTCGCCAAGCTCCAGGACCTGATCCCGACCAGGCCGCTGTCGGTCCCCGGCCAGCAGGTGATCAACGCCGCCCTGCTGATCGGGATTCTCGCCGCCTGCATCGACATCGCCGCCAACAACGGCGATCCCTCGCAGGCGCTCTTCATCGGCATCCTGATTGCCGCCGCGGTACTCGGGAACCTCGTCGTGCTGCCGATCGGCGGCGCCGACATGCCGGTCGTGATCTCGCTGCTCAACGCCTTCACCGGGCTCTCCGCCGCCGCCGCCGGCTTCGCCCTGCACAACGTCGCCCTGATCGTCGCCGGCACCCTGGTCGGCTCCTCGGGGACGATCCTGACGATGGAGATGGCGACGGCGATGAACCGCTCGGTCGGCAACGTCCTCTTCGCCGGCTTCGGCGGCGCGCCCGCCGGCGGCGCCGCAGGCAGCACCGAGGAACGCCCGCACGTCTCGATCGGCGCCCAGGACGCGGCGATCAAGCTCGCCTACGCCGACTCGGTCGTGATCGTGCCCGGCTACGGCCTCGCCGTCGCCCAGGCCCAGCACGCGATCAAGGAGGTGGCGGACGAGCTGGAGAAGCGCGGCGTCACGGTCGGCTACGCGATCCATCCCGTCGCAGGCCGCATGCCCGGCCACATGAACGTCCTGCTCGCCGAGGCCGACGTGCCCTACGAGCAGCTCAAGGAGATGGAGGAGATCAACCCCGAGATGCCGCGCACCGACGTCGCGGTGGTGGTCGGGGCCAACGACGTGACCAACCCGGCGGCCAAGAACGACCCCGACAGTCCGATCGCCGGGATGCCGATCATCGAGGTCGATCAGGCCCAGCAGGTGATCGTGATCAAGCGCTCGCTCAGCCCCGGCTTCGCCGGCATCGACAACGACCTCTTCTACGAGCCCAATACCTCGATGCTCTTCGACGACGCCAAGAAGGCCGCGGCCGACATCGCCGCCGAGATCCAGAATCTCTAGCGCCTCCCGCGCGCCTTTCGGCGCACTCGACACGCACGCGTAGAGGCGGCGCTCCTAGCGTCGTCCCATGCGAGACGAGCGGGGGCAGTCGACGGTCGAGTGGGTGGGCCTACTCTTGCTCGTCGCCCTGCTGCTCGCGGGCCTGGTGGCTGCCGGGGTGCGGGTTCCCGGCACCGCGCTCGCCCGCGCGGTGGCCTCGCGGATCCTCTGCGCCGCTTCACTGGCCGACAGCTGCGACGGCGACGAGCCGGCTCTGATCGCCGCCTACGGGACCGAAGTGGGTGAGCTGGTGCGGCGGCACATGCCATCGCTGCTCTTCGAGCGGGGATCGCGCGCGGTTCCGGTCGACTACCGGCGCTGCCGCAGCACGGCCTGCGGCGACGGCGCCGAACATGGCTACGTGCGCCACAGCGAAGCCGGCCTGCCCGTCTCCGCCTTCGCCCACGTGATCGACTGCCGGCCGGACGCGATCGCTGCGATGGAAGCCGAAGGCGCCAACTGCTCGGGCGCACGCGCCGGCAACCTCTATATCCAGTACTGGCTCTATTACACCGACTCCGCCACCCTCCGCAGCCTCATCGGCGCCGCGGGCTACCACCGCGACGACTGGGAAAGCGTCCAGTTCCGGATCCGGCCCGACGGCTCGGTCGACGAGCGCGCCTCGTCCCACGAGGGCTACAACCACGGTCAGAGCGTCGCCAACTGGGGCTCGGACGCTGGCATCGGCCCGCTCAGGGACATCGCCGAAGCGGTCGGCCTGCGTCCCGAGAACGGCTGGGGGCCGGAGACCCACGTCCTGCTCATCTCAGGCGGCAGCCACGCGGGCAACGCCGAAGGCATCCCCCGCATCGAGCGGATGACGCCCCGCAACCGCGTCCACCTGATCCCCTTGGAGCCGATCGCCGCCACCAGCGACGCCCACTTCACTATCCACCCGCCCTGGCACAAGAAGGTCTGGCGCGACCCGGAGGCGGAAGGGACTGACTAGGGCCAATCAACGAGGAATGCGTTTGTCAGTGGCAAGGGTAAACGCATTCCTCGTCACCTCGGTGGCATCCGCAGAGCGCCGTCGAGGCGGATCGTCTCGCCGTTGAGCATCGGGTTGGCGACGATCTGGCCGACCAGCCGGGCGTACTCCGCGGGACGGCCGAGGCGCGAGGGGAAGGGGATACCGGCGCCGAGCGCCGTGCGCGCCTCTTCGGGCAGTGCCGCCAGCAGCGGCGTGTCGAAGAGCCCTGGGGCAATCGTGACGACGCGGACGCCGCGCGAGGCCATGTCGCGCGCCGCCGGCAGGGTCATGCCGACGATGCCGCCCTTCGAGGCCGCGTAGGCGGCCTGGCCGATCTGGCCGTCGTAGGCGGCGATCGAGGCGGTGTTGACGCAGACGCCGCGCTCGCCCTCCGCGTCGGGCTCGTTCTCGCTCATCGCGGCCGCCGCCAGGCGCAGCACGTTGAAGCTGCCGATCAGGTTGACCTTGACCACGTTGGAGAAGAGCTCCAAGTTGTGGGGGCCGCCCTTGTGTGCGACCCGCTCGGCCCAGCCGATCCCGGCGCAGCAGACCGAGATGCGCAGCCCGTCGTCGTGGCTTGCGGCTCGTTCGACCGCCGCCGAGACCGCCGCCTCGTCGGTCACGTCGGCCTGGACAAAGGTGGCGCCGGGCCCCAGCTCCGCCGCCAGCGCCTCGCCCTTCTCGGCGTTGAGGTCGGCGATCGTCACCGCGGCGCCCGCCGCGACCAGCGCTCGCGCCGTCGCCTCGCCGAGCCCGGACGCTCCGCCGGCGACCAACGCGCTCTTGCCTGCAATCTCCACGGCCGAGCACCCTAACCCACGGTGCAACGTTCTCTCCCCTGCCAGGGGTCAGCGCGTTGCACCCCGGGAGTTCCCATGCCGGCGATCCGACCTCGCTAGGGTTTTCGGATCGCGACCGAGGTTACGTCGAGCTTCAAGAGTGCGATCGCGGAGCGTCTCGGCGAGGCGCGCGCACGCACGTTGGAGCTGATCAAGCCGCTCGACGACGAGCAGCTCAACCGCGTCTACTCGCCGATCCTCAGCCCCCTCGCCTGGGACCTCGGCCACATCGCCAACTTCGAGGAGCTCTGGCTGGTGCAGACGATCGGCGGTCGCGAGCCGCTACACGGCGAGCTCGGCCGCTTCTACGACGCGATCGAGAACCCGCGCAGGACCCGCGGCGAGCTGCCGATCCTGCGCGACGCCGAGCTGCGCTCCTACCTCGCCGACGTGCGCGAGCGCACGCTCGAGGTGCTCGACGAGGTCGACCTCAGTCCCGACTCGGATGACTCGCTGCTGCGCGAAGGCTTCGTCTACGAGATGCTGCTCGCCCACGAGCTGCAGCACAACGAGACGATGCTGCAGCTCCTCCAGCTGGTCGACGGCTACGAATCGCCGTTCGCCGCGCCGCCCGCCGCGAAATCTCGTTTTGTCGGGCATATGCCGCAAGATCGAGGTTTCGACGGGGAGATGGTTCGCGTTGAGGGAGGCGCCCATGAGATCGGGGCTCCTGAGCGGGGCTTCGCCTACGACAACGAGCGAGCTCGGCACACGGTCGCGCTCGAAAGCTTCGAAATCGATCGAACTCCGGTGAGCAACGCTGCGTATATCCAGTTCATGGAGGAGACCGGCGCGCCGCCTCCGCTGTACTGGGAGCGGGGCGACGGGGGATGGGTGCTGACGACGATGGCGGGTCGCGACCCTGTCAATCCAGCCCATCCCGTCCTCCATGTCTCCTGGCCCGAGGCCGATGCCTTCGCCCGCTGGGCCGGCAAGCGGCTGCCGAGCGAGCAGGAGTGGGAGGCGGCGAGCGGCGACCTGGACGGCGTCGGCCAGGCCTGGGAGTGGACCTCGTCGGACTTCCTCGCCTACCCCGGCTTCGAGGCGTTCCCCTACAGCGAGTACTCGGAAGTCTTCTTCGGCGATACCTACAAGGTGCTGCGCGGCGGCTCCTGGGCGACCCATCCCAGCGTGATGCGGCCGAGCTTCCGCAACTGGGACCTGCCGGAGCGCCGCCAGATCTTCGCCGGCATCCGCTGCGCGAGGGACTCTGAACGTGGAGCGAGTGAGCGAGGTCGCCGGTGATGATCAGCGCGAGGGAGTGGAACGTGAAGGACGTGGTGATGTGATCGCGATCGAGGTGCATCTCGACGCCGACGCCGCCGCGATGATGGCGCGCGACGTCCGCGCCGGCCTCTCGACCGACCCGAAGGAGCTGGCGCCGAAGTACTTCTACGACGAGCTCGGCTCGCGGCTCTTCGAGCAGATCACCGAGCTGCCCGAGTACTACCCGACCAGGGCCGAGCGCTCGATCCTCGCCGAGCGCGCCGCCGAGATCGTCGCTGCGGCCGGGGAGCCGCGGACCCTGGTCGAGCTCGGCTCCGGCTCGGCCGCCAAGACCCGTCACCTGCTCAGCGCGATGCGCGACGCCGGCTGCATGGGCACCTACGTCCCGGTCGACATCTCCGAGGAGATCACCCACGACACCGCCACGTCCCTGGTCGAAGAGTACCCCGGCCTCGCCGTGCGCGGCCTCGTCTGCGACTTCGAGCACCACCTCGAGCGCATCCCGGACGGCGACGGCGGCCGCCTCGTCGCCTTCCTCGGCGGCACGATCGGCAACCTCTACCCCGCGCCGCGCCGCGAGTTCCTCGCCCGGCTGGCGGGCCTGATGGGTCCCGAGGACCGGCTGCTTCTCGGCACCGACCTGGTCAAGGGCCGCGAGCGCCTCGAGGCGGCCTACGACGATGCCGGCGGCGTCACCGCCAGCTTCAACAAGAACGTGCTCAGCGTGCTCAACCGCGAGCTCGGCGCCGACTTCGACCTCGACTCCTTCGAGCACGTCGCCCGCTACGACGCCGAGGAGGCGCGCATGGACATCCGCCTGCGCTCGCTGACCGAGCAGACGATCCAGCTCGACGAGCTGGACATGGCGGTCGAGTTCGCCGCCGGCGAGGAGATGCGAACCGAGATCTCCTCGAAGTTCACCTACGAGCAGCTCTCCGGCGTCTACGCGGAGGCCGGCCTGGCGATCGGCGGCTGGTTCACCGACGCCGACTGCGACTACGCGCTGTCACTGGCCCGCGCCGTCTAGGGAGTCAGCGCCTCGATCAGCTCGCCCAGCTTGTCGGGCGTCGTGATCGGGGTCAGGATCGGCAGGGTGATGCCGCCTTCGACGAAGGCGCCTATCCGCTCCGTCATCTCCTCCGGCGAGCCGAAGACGAACATCGCCTCGATCAGCTTCCACGGCGCCGCCGCGGCCGCGCCCTGGCGGTCGCCGCTCTCCCAGGCCGCGACCATCGCGTCGATCTCCTCGCCGTAGCCGAGCCAGCGGTAGAAGTCGGCGTAGACCGGGACGGTGATGTAGGAGGAGAACATGAAGCGGGCCAGCGGCTCGACCGCCTCGCGCTCGCCGGGCAGGCAGAAGAAGCGGCAGAGCAGCTCGAAGCCCTCGGGCGCCCCCTGTAGCTGCGCGGTCACCTTGGGCAGGCCGCCGAGGGGGAGGAAGTTAGTGAAGGCGCCGTCGGCGCGCTCGACCGCCAACTCGAGCATCCTGCCGCGCAGCGCCGCGAGCACGATCGGCACCCGCTGCGCCGGCGCGCTCTCGAGCTTGAAGCCGCTTGCCGTGCGCTCGCCCTGCAGTGCGGTGCTGAGGAAGTCGAGCGTCTCGCGCACCCTGCTCAGCGGCTTCTCGAAGGGGATGCCGTTCCAGCCTTCGACGATCCGGTCCGAGGAGGAGCCGATGCCGAGCACGAAGCGCCCGCCGGAGGCGTCGGCAAGCGCCGCCGCCTCCTGGGCGAGCAGCGCCGGACCGCGCTGGAAGACCCCGACGATGCCGGTCCCGAGCCGCGCCCGCTCGGTCCAGGCCGCACTAAGGGCAAGCGGCGTGAAGCCATCCGGCCCGTTTGTCTCGCCGCTCCAGAAGTCGGTGTAGCCGCCGGCCTCGGCCCGCTTGACGAGATCCTCGTGGGCCGCCAGCGAGAGCCCCGGCAGCGGAAGCGTCAATCCCCAGCGTTGAGCCATGCGAAGACCCTACATATCGTCGCTCGATCGATTTGACACACCCCAGTGTGGTCAATGCATCGAGCGGCGCGATCGATAGGCTCCTGGGCCGATGGGGGAGACCGCTCCGACCAAGCCGGACCGCAACCTGGCGCTGGAGCTCGTTCGCGTCACCGAGGCCGCGGCCCTCGCCGCCGCCCGCTGGGTCGGGCGGGGGGACAAGATCGCCGCCGATCAGGCCGCTGTCGACGCGATGCGCTACGTCCTCGACTCGGTCTCGATGGACGGCATCGTCGTCATCGGCGAGGGCGAGAAGGACGAGGCGCCGATGCTCTACAACGGCGAGCAGATCGGCGACGGCAGCCCGCCGGTGGTCGATATCGCCGTCGACCCGCTGGAGGGGACGCGGCTCTGCGCCCTCGGCATGCCCAGCGCCCTGGCCGTGATCGCGCTCGCCGAGCGCGGCACGATGTTCGATCCCGGCCCCTGCGTCTACATGGAGAAGATGGCCGGCAGCGAGGAGATCGCCGACCTGCTCGACCTCGATCGCCCGCTCCCCGAGACGCTGAAGCTGATCGCTCAGCGCAAGGGCGGCAGCGTCGGCGACGTCACCGTGGTGATGCTCGACCGGCCCCGCCACGAGGAGGCGATGCGCGAGGTGCGCGAGGCGGGCGGCCGCATTCGCCTGATCACCGACGGCGACGTCTCCGCGGCCCTGCTCGCGGTCAGCGAGCGCTCGCCCGTCGATCTTCTCTGGGGCATCGGCGGCACCCCCGAGGGCGTGCTCTCGGCCGCGGCGCTGAAGTCGATGGGCGGCCAGCTGCTCGGCCGCCTCTGGCCGCGCGACGACGGGGAGCGCAGCGCCGCCGTCGACGCCGGCTATGACCTCGACCGCGTCCTCACCGCCGACGACCTCTGCTCGGGCGAGGACGTCTTCTTCTCCGCCACCGGCGTCACCGACGGCGACGTGCTGCAGGGGGTCCGCTACCGCGGCCCCGGCGCCACCACCGAGTCGCTGGTGATGCGCTCGCGCTCCGGCACCGTCCGCCGCGTCCACGCCCGCCACGACCGCGCCAAGCTGCGCACGGTGACGGGCGAGCGCTACGGATAACGATTCAGTACTGAGGCGTCCTACTACTAAGACTAATTTGTTCTAAGATAGAACACGTCCGTCCCCGAGGAGAGGCAGGAGACGTGCTCGACGCAGGTGTGCGAGATGGCCAGTTGCCGCAGGCGGTGCGGGAAGTTGGCGATGGGGACCTCGCGACCGAGTACCAGTTTCGCACCGGGGGATATGCCCTCTCCTTGTTTTCCAGAGCGCTTCACGGGCTTGTCCTCAGGGCGCTCGCCGACGGGCCGCTGCGGCTCGCGGACCTGCGCAAGCAGGTGGGCGGCCCGGCCCAGACGACGTTGCGCGGCAACGTCGAAACCCTGATCTCGATGGGGGCGCTGGAGAAGTGCCAGGCCAACGGCAGGGCCGGCGGGCTCGGCAACGCGCTGACCCCGGTCGGGCGGGAGCTGCTCGTCGTCACCGACGCGATCGAGGCGTGGCTGGCCCGCGCCCCGGAGGGCCCGGTTCGGCTCGAAAGCGAAACCGGCAAAGCGGCGGTCAAGGCGCTGGTCGGGGGCTGGGGGTCGACGATGCTGCGGGCGCTTGCCGTCAGGCCCTTCTCGCTCACCGAGCTGGACAACCTGATCACCGCCTTCAGCTACCCGGCGCTCGAGCGCCGGCTTGGTGCGATGCGCCTCTTCGGTTGCGTGGCGGCCGCCCAGGGCAACGGCGGAGGCACCCCGTACACGGTGACCGATTGGCTGCGCCGGGGGATGGCGCCGCTGCTGGCGGCGGTGCGCTGCGAGCGCCGCCACATGGCGGAGGAGACCGCGCCGATGACCCGCATCGACGTCGAGACGATCCTGCTGCTGATCGTGCCGCTCGCCGCCTTCGAGCCGCACGCGGATGGGACCGCCCAGCTCGCCGTCTTCGCCGGCGAGAGGTCCGACGGGCGCTCGGCGGGGCTCCGCCTCACCGTATGCGACGGCAAGCTCACGCATTGCACTTCGAAGCTCGAGCCCAAGCCCGAGAGCTGGATCCGCGGCTCGGCGGCGGCCTGGCTCGATGCCCTGGTCGAAGGCCGCACCGATCAGCTCGAGGTCTGCGGCGATCGGGCCCTCACCCTCGACTTCGTCGACGACCTGCACCGCGCTCTCTTCATCTCCTAGGGCGGATCGGCGCGACGCACGCTTCCGCGCATGCACGGTTTCTTAATTCTGCGATTTGCAGGCAAAAGCCAGACTCTCCGGCCCTCGCGCCGCCCTTTCGGAGCCGCCGGAGGCGGATTTCTTGACCTCGCGGCCATCGCCTAGAAAACTCAACTCGGAGGCCGAGGCAAAGCGTGCCTCCTTAGTTACGGTTAGAAGTCGAATTACGGTTGGATGTTCGCCCGCACCTCGATGGGACGAGGCATGGGTACGAGCCGCGCCGGCATCCCCGAGTCACTCCTATCTCGGGGGCTCGGCGTGGCGCTCACTCTGCGTCGCCTTCCCTGGCAAGCTCTTGGGCGGTGGCGTCGCGTTCTTCGAGCGCTGCCTCTTCGCCGATGTACGGGAGCAGCAGCTCGAAGGTCAGCTGGGGCAGCAGCGCCGGCAGGTTGGCGATGTTGCCGAGCGCCACTTCTTCGTAGACACGCGCGAACACCGCACCGCCGGCGATGTTGGCGAGGTTGGGCATGTCGGGGGCATCCTCGATGAACTCGCGGCCGTCGTCGAGCAGCGTTGTGAAGCGGCTGAAGGTCTCGCGGAAGCGGGCGCTGGCGATCGGGCCCACGGTGCCCATCTCGATCATCATCACCCGCGCCACTGCCGGGTTCGCCGCGAACCAGTTGAGCGTCTCGGCGAGACCGCGGCGAACCCTCTCCGGCCAGCTGCCGGGCTGCTCGTAGGTCTCATTGACGTGAGCCTCGAGGTTGGCGACGAGGGCGTCGTTGGCCGCGACGAAGCAGTCTTCCTTGTCCTTGAAGTGCTTGTAGAAGGTCTCCCTGCCGACCCCGGCCTCTTTGAGGATGTCGGCGACCGAGCTGGCCTGGTAGCCCTTCTCGGCGGTGACCCGGACGACCCCGGCCAGCAGCCGCTCGCGCTGGGAGCGGGCGACCAGCTCGCGCGGTAGGCCGTGGCGCCCGCGCGGCAGCTTCCAGAGGTGGAGATCCTCCGGGGGATCGCCGTCGGGTCCTTGACCGGGTAGCTCAGCTTCGCTCTGGGGGATCATCGAACGAGCTGCGCTTGCTCCAGCGCCAGCTCCTGCCCGAGGTAAGGGAGCTGCGCGATGTAGACGAGCTCGGGAAGCAACGAGGGGAGCTCCTTCGCCTTGCCGGCGGCGACGTAGTCGGCGACCAGCACCTTGGCGCGCCCGAAGGCGATCTCCGGATCCGCACCGGCGCGGGCCTCGACTTCCGCGGCCCGCAGCCGCGCCTCGAGGGCCGCCAGGGTGATGCGTCGGTAGTGCTGCACCAATTTGGGATCGACGATCGGCGCCTCGACCAGCAGCAGCTTCGCATGGTCGGGCTTTGCCGCCAGCCGCCCGAGCAGGGTCGCTATCACCTCTCGAATCGCGCTTTCGACCGATTCATCGCCGTCCGGGAGGGCGTTTTCCGCGCTGCCCCGCAGCTCCGCCAAGAAGGAGTCGACGGTGGCGTTGAAGCACTCCCGTTTGTTGCTGAAGTGCTTGTAGAAGGTGGCGCGGGAGATGCTCGCGTGGCTGACGATGTCGGCGATCGTCGTCGCCGCGAAGGACTTCTTGGCGCAGCTCTTCGCCATCGCTTTGAGGATCCGGTCGCGCTGGGTGCGCGCACCGATGTCCCAGGGGATGCTCGGCGTCAGGACGCCTGCTTCGCTCAGAGGTTCGAGCTCCTGGTTCATCTCCCGCTCTTTCCGGTGCGTTACTGAACTTCGGCCTCACCGGAAGAGCCCTTTGGGAACTCGGCGCCCCGGCAGAGCCGTCATCACCCACCAAGGGCGGCCGCCGATCGTGACGATTTGCCCATCTCGATCAGCTGCCTCGCACTTACCCGCGTCGCGGCCTGTCAGAGACGCCCTCGTGAGAACGCTGGCATTCCAAACGACGCCGGGATGACTGGGCTACTTCATTTTGTAGCACGAAACTCTTTTGTTCTTTGTTAGAATCTCATCGTACCAATACTCGTGCCGACCGTCCCGACCTCCCACCAGGCAGCAGATCAACCGCTCCCCCGCGGCCCGTACGCGATCTCGGCCGGCGTCGTGGCCGCGGATCAGCGCCGCCGGCTGCTCGAGGCACTGCCGCGGGCGGTCGCCGAAAACGGCTTCGAGGCGACCACCGTCGAGCACATCGTCAAGCTTGCGCAGGTCCGCCGCAACGCCTTCTACGAGCAGTTCGGGGACAAGGGCGAGTGCTTCGCCGCGGCCTACGAGATCGCCCAGGAGCGCCTGCTCGGCGTCCTCACCTTTCAGTGCTACACCCGAACCGGCTTGGCCAATCGGGTTGGCGCCGCGCTGAAGGCCGGCCTCGACCTGCTGGCCGCGGATCCGGATCTCGCCAACCTGATCGTCGTGGAGGGGCCTGCCGCGGGTGCGGAGAGTGCCGCCCGCCACCACGATTGGCTGGACCGCTACGGGCGCATGCTGCGCCTCGCGGCGATCGGCAACGTCGATGTCGCCACGCCTCCCGCGGGACTCGAGCCCGCGGTGGTCGGCGGGATCGTCTCGCGGGTCAAGCAGCTCGTCCTGGAGGGGGAAGCCCGAGAGCTGCCGGGGATCTGCCCCGAGCTGGTCGAGTTCGCGCTCTCCTTCTACGGCTCGCCGGAGCCCCTCTCGGCCTCGGCTCAGCCGGACGGCGCCGAGTCCGCACAGCCGCAGTCGCCCGCGCGACCCTCGGTGCTGGAGCCCGTGTAAGGCATTTCGCCCGTCTCGTGCAGCTCGTGGCGCAGTGAGTTGATCACCGCGCCCGCCAGCAGCGCCAGGCTGAGAACGTAGAACCAGAGCAGGGCGATCAGGATGAAGCCCAGGGTCGAGCCGAAGCGCGAGAGGCTGGAGACGTTGGAGAGGTAGATCGGGAAGAGCCAGTTGGCGATCCCGGCGCTGATCGTCACAAATCCCGCCCCGGGCCAGACCGCGCGCCACGGCATGTGGCCCTTCGGCACCGCCCAGAAGATCACGCAGCAGATCAGGAAGGTGGTCAGGATCGCGGCGCCGAGCAGCAGCGCGGTGTCGATCGCCTTGATGTGGGAGAGGCCGAAGGGCAGCCGGTCGGTGCTGGAGACCAGGGCGCTCTCCATCGCCGGCAAGAAGATGCTGGCGGCGATGAAGAGCAGGACGACGGCCAGCATCGTGAAGGAGAAGCGCTTCTGCTCGACCCAGCCGCGGCACTCGACGTGGTAGATGCGGCAGAAGGCGGTGTCCATCGCCCCCCAGAAGGAGGCGCCGATCCAGAGCGAGCCGAAGAAGGCGGCGATCCCGATCGTGGTCGAGTTTTCTTGGATCCGGTCGAGCGCGTCGGTGAGCGTGTGCTGCTCGACGTTGGGGAAGAGCCGCTGCAGATCGTTGATCACGCTGGCCTCGACCCCGCCGATCTTCAGCACCTGGCCGAAGATGAAGAGAACCAACAGGGCGAAGGGGAAGACCGCCAGCATCAGGTTGTAGGCGACCATCGCCGAGAGCCCGGTGACGTTCTCGCGGTAGGCGCGCTGCCAGAAGGCGCTCAGCCAGGGACGGGTATCGCGGACGGGTTTGGGCATTGACTTCAGAAACTGAAGCGATTATCATGCGAACAGACGTTTGACGCCCGTCCAGGGGCAGTGCAGCGCAGACTAGTCAGCAACGCGGACCGGATCGCCGGTCCGTTTTTTCGCGACTTTTCGGGCGCGGCGGTCTTTACGTGGCACGACTTAACCATCTAGCGCAAGGAATCGAGTAGATAGACGATGCTGGTAGCTGAGCTTCAGGAGCTTGAGGAGGTCAAAGGCCTCATTACGAGAGGGCAGCAGCTTGGCGTGCTGACCTTCGGCGACGTTTCCTCCGCGGTCTCGGAGGTCGATCTCGACGAGTCCGACGTCGAGGACCTCTACGGACACCTCGAGAAGTCGGGCATCGAGCTCGTCGAGGACATGGACCCGGCCCAGAAAGCAGCCGCCGACGCGCTGCCGATGGACACCGGCAAAAAAGGCCGGCGCCGCCAGAAAGCCGCGCTCGACCTGAAACCGGACATGACCACGGACAGCCTGCAGCTGTTCCTCAAGGACATCGGCAAGGTCCGCCTGCTGACCGCTGCGGAGGAGGTCGAACTCGCCAAGCGGATCGAGCGCGGCGACCTCGACGCGAAGCAGAAAATGGTCGAGTCGAACCTGCGCCTGGTCGTCTCGATCGCCAAGAACTACCGCAACCAGGGCCTGCCCTTCCTCGACCTGATCCAGGAGGGCACGCTGGGCCTGGTCCGAGCCGCCGAGAAGTTCGACTACCGCAAGGGATTCAAGTTCTCGACCTACGCGACCTGGTGGATCCGCCAGGCGATCGCCCGCGCGCTCGCCGACAAGGCACGGACGATCCGCATCCCGGTCCACGTGGTCGAGAAGCTGAACAAGATCGGCCGCGCCGAGCGCAAGCTGGTCACCGAGCTGGGCCGCGAGCCCACCCCGGAGGAGATCGCCGAGGTGACCGGGATCGATCCCGAGGAGGTCGACTCGATCAAGCGCTCCGCCCAGGCCCCGGTCTCGCTGGAGAAGCCGGTCGGCGACGAGGAGGAGTCGGAGTTCGGCCAGTTCATCGCCGACGAGAAGGCCGAGTCCCCCTTCGACCGGGCGGCCGACCTGCTGACCAAAGAGGCGCTGAAGGAGGCGCTGGAGAACCTCTCCTACCGCGAGCGCCGCGTGCTCGAGCTGCGCTACGGCCTCGGCGGCGAGCACCCGCGCACGCTCGACGAGGTGGGGCGGACCTTCAACGTTACCCGCGAGCGGATCCGCCAGATCGAGAACCAGAGCCTCAAGAAGCTGCAGCAGCTGGGCGAAGCTCAGAAGCTGCGCGAGGTCACCTGAGGCTCACTGCGAGCAGGGCGCGGAGCTCCCCGGCAACGGCGTCGGGTTCCCGTTCGAGGCGGCGATGGGTGAAGCGAACCACGCGATAGCCCGCCGCCTGGAGGGTTGCGTCGCGGGCACGGTCGCGCTCGAAAGCGGCGCGATGGCGGTGGAAGGCGAAGCCGTCCAGCTCGACGACCAGGCGCTGCTCTGGCCAGAGCGCATCGACCTCGAAACCGAGCAGGGGTGCGTTGATCGCCGGGGCGGGAAGCCCGTGCCGGCGGCACTGGGCGACGAACAGGTCCTCCAGCGCAGAACGTGTGGCACCGCTGTGCTCGCCGGCCACGAGGTGACGGATCACGGCGAGTCCGCGGTGTCCCACGGCGCGGCGGCAGACCTGCTCCAGGGCATCCGGACCAAGGAGATTGAGGCGATCCGCCTCCTCGTAGGCTCTCCTGAGTCGCTTCTCAGGCGTGAGTGCGGCCATGTCCAGGAGCGTTCGCGCAACGCCGGTGGCAGGGATTCCGTGCCGGGCGCTCCTCTCCTGTGGATAGACGGTGGCTCTGTGCAAGCGGATGCCCTTGCGCCCAGGTCGACCCCGCCTGGCCGTTACGTCCACCGGTGGCGGCGATGGATCGATTAGCCCCCAAAGTGCAGCGGCGCTTTGGTGGCTCAGCAGGGCTGTGTCCCCGCACGCAAGTACTGCCGCAAGCCAGATCCCGCGTTGGCTCAGACGCCTGTGGCCGACCGCGTACACGCCCCTATGCACTGCGTGCAGGCGTCCGGATCTGAGGCGGGAATCGATCGCGCCACGTCCCAGACCGAGGTCCCGAAGCTGGTGCAGGGCCACGACCCCGTACTGCCGCGTAGCCAGCGCCGCCAGCTCCTGATCGCGATGGGGGTGCGTGAGTTTGTCCATCTATATGAACGTCAAGCTCACACACCCCGATTCTCTCCCCCCTGGCGGGTTAAGGGAAGGTTCGTCTCGGCCGATATAGGTCTCGATGTTCGAGATCGACAAAGCGCTGCGGACGCTGATCGAGCGTGAGGGCTCTGACCTTCACGTCAAGGTCAACTCGAAGCCGATCATCCGCCAGCACGGCGAGCTCGTCTACCTCGACGGTTACGAGCCGCTGAGCGGCGAGGACACCGAGAAGGCCTTCCACGACATCGCCGAGGTGCGCTCGCTGGCCGAGTTCGAGGAAGCGGGCGAGGCCGACTTCTCCTACTCGATCCCCGGTCTCTCGCGCTTCCGCGTCAACACCTTCAAACAGCGCGGCTCGATCTCGATCGTCTGCCGCGCGATCCCCTTCGACATCCGCTCGGTCGAGGAGCTGGGCCTGCCGCCGGTCGTCACCAAGCTGTCCGAAGAGCAGCGCGGGATCATCCTCGTCACCGGCACCACCGGCTCCGGCAAGAGCACGACGCTGGCGGCGATGATCGACCACATCAACCGCAACCGTCCGCACCACATCATCACGCTCGAGGACCCGATCGAGTACCTGCACGAAGACAAGCGCTCGATCGTCAACCAGCGCGAAGTCGGCTCCGACACCGAGAGCTTCGGCCGCGCGATGCGCCGCGTCCTGCGCCAGGACCCCGACGTGATCCTGATCGGCGAGATGCGCGACGAGGAGACGGTGCGCACGGCGCTCTCCGCGGCCGAGACGGGCCACCTCGTCCTCTCCACGGTCCACACCCTCGACGCGACCGAGACGATCAACCGCATCATCGACTTCTTCCCACCCCACCTCCAACACCAGGCGCGGGTGATGCTCTCGGCGACGCTGAAGGGAGCGATCGCGCAGCGCCTCGTCCCCGACATCACCGGCGAAGGGCGCGTTCCGGCCTCCGAGGTGCTGGTCGTCACCGGGCGCGTCCAGGACCTGATCATGAACCCAGAGGAGACCGGCAAGATCACCGAGGTGATCGCCGAGGGCGAGTACTACGGCATGCGCACCTTCGACCAGTCGCTGCTCGGCTACGTGATGGAGGGCAAGATCGCCGAGCAAGTCGCCCTCGACTACGCCTCCAGCCCGCATGATTTCAAACTGATGCTCTCCGCCGGGGGGCAGCGGGCGAGCGGCATCGAGCAGCTCGCGGGTCAGCCCGGCGAGTGACGCGCGTCCGCGCCAGGACTGCGTAGGACGAGCGTCCAGAGTCCGAGCGGCGCCATGAGCGTCGCTCAAGGCAACCGCTCGGGCCGTCGATCCCCATTGTGATGGCGATTTACCTCTCCCTGCGCCGACGTTTCCGTGAGCTCCTGAGGAGCGAGCGCGGCATGGCGCTCCCAGTCGCCCTCTTCGCGACGATCGCAAGCTTCAGCCTGGCGAGTGTCGCGGTCGTCGCCTCGGTCGATTCTCAGCACGGCACCACTCGCGATCACAGTTCCAAGGAAGCGATCGCCGCCGCCGATGCCGGGGCGAGCGTAGCCTTGATGCGGCTAAACCGCTACGCGAACTCGCTCAACGGCTCGACGCCCTGTCTTGGGATCAGCGGCGGCACTCTGGCCGTCACCACGGCTGCGGCCGACGGCTGGTGTCCCGAAATCAAAGGCACAGTCGGCAGTTCGAGCTATGCCTACCGGGTCACTCCGAAGACCACCGGCACGATGAGCGTCGTTGCGACGGGCGCTTCAACGGGCGTCAGCCGCCGTATCGATGTCACATTTACCGCGCAGACAGTCGCCAGCATCCTCGCGACCGAAGGGCTGGTCGGCCGGGAAAGCATTACCTTCAGCGGTAACGCCGACATCAGGGTCGGAGTCGGGACAAATGGCAGCGTTGTCTCGTCCGGCAACGCGACGATCTGCAACAACATTCGGCATGGCGTTGGGAAAGAATGGCAACACAGCGGCAACGCCTCGCAATGCAACGGCTATTCCATCGCCGAAGGCGAAGACGAACTGCCTCAGGTGAGCACATTCATTCCGCCTGACATCGCGACCAGCAACTCCAACTATCGCTTGGTCACCTGCACAGTAACCAGCCCGGAACCGAAACCCGAAGGCTGTCAAACCGATAGCTACAACGGCAAATGGGACTCCAATACGCCGTTCAACCCCAGCACTCGATCGATCTCGCTTCAAAACAGCGTCCTCACGCTGAGCGGTGGCGACTACTGGCTCTGCTCGCTGACCTTGAGTGGAAATTCCCATTTGATCATGGCTGCCGACGCACACGTTCGCCTCTTCTTCGACACCCCTGAACACTGTGGAACCACGAATCAGATCAGCTTCACCGGCAACAGCAATGTCGAAGCAACCGGCTACAAAGGGGAAGTAGGTCACTTCGACATGCCGGGCATATACATGCTCGGGTCGACTACGACCAGGTCATCTATAAACCTTGCGGGCAACAATGGCGTCAACGAGTTCGTTATCTACGCGCCGAATACCGACATCAACATAAGCGGCAACGCCGATTACAAAGGCGTGCTGGCGGGCCGCACGATCAATGACAGCGGTAACGGAAAAATCAGCCAAGATCTCGGCTTCGAACCGCCTCAGATCGGTGGTGCGACGCTCTACTCGCGCCAGTCCTACATCGAGTGCGCGGGCGGGACCGGCTCGCGGCCCAACGCAAACTGCTGAGCCTGGCCGTGGGCCGTCCCCGCTCGTCATGCGGCGCCCCGGACTCAAGGTTCGCGGCCGAAATGTCGAGCTAGATAAGCGGACGTATGAGAGAGAAACTGAACAGCAATCCGCTGATGCAGATGGCAGTGATCGGCGTCCTGCTCGTCCTCACCGGCATTTTCGTACTCTCCTCGATGGGGGGTGGCGGAGGCGAATCCAGCTCGACCACGACGAGCACCGCAAGCGTCAGCACGCCGTCCGGGGAAGCCTCGGTCACCGCTACGGTTACGACCTCCGGTGAAACGCCCGCGGCCGGCGCAGCGGCGGTCCCGGCATCGGTTGCGAGTGCCCCCGATGTTCCCGCCCCGCCGCTCCCGCATGCCGTCACCGCCGCATTCGCGGCCAACAAGACCATCGTCCTGCTGTTCGTCCGCAAGGGCGCCTATGAAGACAAGCTTCTCAGCCATGAGTTCCGTCACGTGCGCTCGATGCAGGGCGTCGCGGCCTTCACGGTTCCGGCGAAGCGGATCGCCCGCTACGCGGCGATCGCCCAGGGCGTCAAGGTCGACCGGCTGCCGGCCCTGGTGGTGATCCGGCCCAAGCACCTCGACCACGGCGTCCCGATCGCATCGGTCAGCTACGGCATCCAGAGCACCAACAGCGCCGAGCAGGCCGTGCGCGACGCTCGCTACAAGGGCCGCACGCTCAACTATCACCCATAGCGATGGCCTCCGGGGACTATCCGAGCCATCTGCGCCCGGTGCCTGGAGCCGGTGAGGCCACCGCGCGGGACCTCGGACCCGAGGTGGGGGGGACGCCGGGGCTGACGCCGCCCGTCGCCCCCGGCCGCTCCAGCGGTTTCGTCACCGACGTCCTCGTCGACCTCGGCTACGTGCCTGAAGAGCGCGCCCGCCAGGCGATCGAAGAGGCGCGCACCGCCGCGATGCCTCCCGAGGCCCTGTTGCTCCAACAGGGTGCGATCACCTCGGATCGGCTCTCGCGCGCGATCGCCGAGCGCTACGGCCTCGATCACATCGATCTCTCCGCCTACCACGTCGACATGGCCGCGGCCAACCTGATTCCGGTCAACACCGCGCGCCGCTACAGGGCGCTGCCGGTTGGCTTCGTGGACAAGGGCACCCTGCTCGTCGCGATGGCCGACCCGACCAATGTGCTCGCCGTCGACGACATCCAGATCGCGACCGCACTCGACTGCAAGGTCGCCGTCGCGGCCGACGAGGACATCGAAGCGCTGATCGGTCGTCTCAACACGCTTCAGAGCGCGGTCAGCGAGGCCGTCATCGAGGGCGAGGCGGAGGGCGAGGAGGAACTCGCCGAAGTCAGCGACATCCAGGTCAGCGCCGAGGACGCGCCGGTGATCAAGCTCGTCTACAGCATCCTCGGTCAGGCGGTGGGCGAGGGCGCCTCTGACGTTCATTTCGAGCCCGACGAGGACGAGATGCGGGTTCGCTTCCGGATCGACGGCGTGCTTCGGGAGGCCGCCCACGTGCCGAAACGGATGATCAACGCGGTCGTCTCGCGGATCAAGATCATGAGCGACCTCAACATCGCCGAGAAGCGGGTTCCGCAGGACGGCCGGGTCAGCGTCACCGTCGAGGACCGCAGGGTCGACCTCCGTGTCACGACGCTGCCGACCCAGCGCGGCGAGGGGGCGACGATCCGCATCCTCGACAAGGAGAACGCGCAGCGCTCGCTCGACGAGCTCGGCATGGACAGCTCGGCACGGGAGCGCTTCGAGGGCTCCTTCCACCAGGCCTACGGGGCGGTCCTCGTAACCGGGCCGACGGGCTCCGGTAAGTCGACGACCCTCTACGCGGCCCTGCAGGAGCTGAATCAAGTCGAGAAGAACATCATCACGATCGAGGACCCGGTCGAGTACCGGCTCTCGGGGATCAAACAGATCAACGTCGACCGCAAGGCGGGGCTCGACTTCGCCACCGGCCTGCGCTCGATCCTGCGCGCCGACCCCGACATCGTCATGGTCGGCGAGATCCGCGACGGCGAGACCGCGCGGATCGCGATCGAGGCGGCGCTGACCGGGCACATGATGCTGACCACGCTGCACACCAACGACGCCCCGGGCGCGATCACCCGCCTGACCAAGATGGGGATCGAGGCCTTCCTCACGGCGTCCGCCGTCGACTGCGTGGTCGCCCAGCGCCTCGCCCGCAAGCTCTGCACCCACTGCAAGCGCCGCACGATCGTCCCTCCCAACGCCTTGAACGACGCCGGCCTGCGGGTGGGCGCCGAGCTCGAGGCCTACGAGCCGATCGGCTGCGGCCGCTGCAACCAGAGTGGCTATCGAGGACGTGTCGGCATCTACTCGGTGATGCGGATGAGCGAGCGGATCAAGGAGATGGCCGTGGCGCAGGCCCCGGAGTCTGAGATCGCCGCGGTCGCCCGCGAGGAGGGCATGCTGACCCTGCGCGAAGACGGCCTCTCCAAGGTGCGGAGCGGCATGACCAGCCTCGAGGAGGTTCTGCGTGTCACCGCCTGAGCGCTGCCATCCCCGATTTCGGGTATCGAGGAATCGCTTCGGGGGGTCGATCTAAGCCCTATGGACTTTGACTTCTCAGAGGTTCTCCGCCGCATGGTCGAG
The DNA here is from genome assembly GCA_036269215.1 of Solirubrobacterales bacterium. GTDB lineage: Bacteria > Actinomycetota > Thermoleophilia > Solirubrobacterales > 70-9 > VRUE01. The sequence goes on along the minus strand of DATASN010000033.1, from coordinate 37,806 downwards.
ACCAGGGCCTCCGACGTCCACCTCACCGCGGGCTCCCCGCCGGCGATCCGCGACAAGGGCAAGATCTCCCCGATGGAGGGCTTCCCGGTGCTCTCCGGGCAGGAGACCCGCGAGGTCGTCTACAGCATCCTCAACGACGACCAGCGCAAGCGCTTTGAGAACCACAAGCAGCTCGACTTCGCCTACGCGATCCCCAACGTCGCTCGCTTCCGCGTCAACTGCTTCTTCCAGCGCGGCTCGGTCAGCGCTGCCTTTCGCCTCGTGCCGCAGGAGATTCCCAGCCTCGAGTCCCTCGCCGTGCCACCGATCCTGCGCGACCTGACCTCCAAACCGCGCGGCTTCGTGCTGGTCACCGGCCCGACCGGCTCGGGCAAGTCGACGACCCTGGCGGCGATGCTCGACGTGATCAACTCCGAGCACCAGGACCACATCCTCACGATCGAGGACCCGATCGAGTTCCTGCACCAGCACAAACGCTCGATCGTCAACCAGCGCGAGGTCGGCGCCGACGCCGAGGACTTCGCCCTCGGGCTGCGCGCCGCCCTGCGAGAGGATCCCGACGTGATCCTCGTCGGCGAGATGCGCGACCTGGAGACGGTCTCCACCGCGCTGACCGCGGCGGAGACCGGCCACCTCGTCTTCGCCACGCTGCACACCCAATCGACCGCTCAGACGGTCGACCGGATCATCGACGTCTTCCCGCCCCAGCAGCAGGGCCAGGTGCGCACGCAGCTCTCGATCGCCCTGCAGGGGATCGTCACCCAGCAGCTGCTGCCGACCTCCGACGGGATGGGCCGCGTTGTCGCCTGCGAGGTGCTGGTGCCGACGCCGGCGATCCGCAACCTGATCCGCGAGGGCAAGACCCACCAGATCTACGCCGCGGTGCAAACCTCCGGCGCGGTCGGGATGCAGACCATGGACGCCGACCTCGCGCGCCTGGTGCGGGCCGGGAAGATCACCCGCTCGGTGGCCGAACAGCGCGCCTCCGTGCCGGAGGAGCTGAAGCGGCTGCTCGGCGGTGCCGCGCCCGTCATGCCGCAGGCGTCGCCCGCTGGAATGCCGGCGAGCTCCCCCTCGAACGGGGTGCCGGCAGCTGCCTCAGCCGGTTCGACCGCACCCCCGGCGGCGCCGACGTACACCCAGGGGACCTGAGAAGTGGCCGGGGCGACGACGTTCAGCTTCCGCGCCATGGACCTGGCCGGCGCCGCCTCGGCCGGTGAGGTCGAGGCCGAGTCCAAGGCCCAGGTCTCCGACCAGCTGCGCCAGCGCGGGCTGATCGTCCTCGACGTCACCGAGAAGGCCAGCCCGGTCAACATCGAGGACTTCTTCAAGCGCTGGCAGACGGTCGACATGCGCGAGCTGTCGGTGTTCTCGCGCCAGTTCGCAACCCTCGTCGCCTCGGGGATGCCGATGCTGCGCACCTTGCAGACCCTCGAGGAACAGACCCAGGACGAGATGATCCGGGACGCGGTCGCGGGCATCCGTGCCGACGTCGAGGCGGGCAGCACGCTGGAGCAGGCGATGGAGCGCCACCCGAAGGTCTTCGACCGCCTCTTCCGCGCCATGGTCCGCTCCGGAGAGCAGTCGGGCCGCCTCGAGGACGCCCTCGACCGGATCGCCTTCCAGGTGGAGAAAACCGACGCCCTGCGGCGCCAAGTCAAGTCGGCGCTGATGTACCCGGCGCTGGTCTTCGGCTTCGCGATCGTCGTGCTGGTCGCGATCGTCGTCTTCGTGATCCCCGTCTTCGTCGGCATCTTCAAAGAAATCGCCGAAGAACACCCCGGGGAAAGCTCGTCGCTGCCCGCGCCGACCCAGCTCTGCGTGAGCGTCTCCAACGCGCTGACCGGCTACTGGTTCGTGATCATCCCTGCCTTGGTGATCGGCTTCTTCGCCTTCTTCAGGTGGAAGAAGACCGAACGCGGCAAAGAGATGTGGGATCGCTTCACCCTGCGGCTGCCGTTCAAGATCGGCGACGTGATCCAGAAGGTGGCGCTGGCCCGCTGGTCGCGCACCTTCGCCGGCTCGGTCGCCTCCGGCGTGCCGATGCTGCAGGCAATCAAACTGACCGGCGAGACCTCCGGCAACATCGTCGTCGAGCAGGCGATGGACGATGTCTACGCCTCGGTCAAGCGGGGCGGCTCCCTGGCCGGGCCGATCGAGGGCAACCCGATCTTCCCGCCGATGGTCGGCCACATGGTCGCGGTCGGCGAGGAGACCGGCCAGCTGGAGCACATGATGACCAAGATCGCCGACTTCTACGAGGCCGAGGTCGACGCCAAGGTCAAGGCCCTCACGGCCCTGATCGAGCCGATTATGATCGTCTTCGTCGGCGGCATGGTCGGCTTCATCGTGATCTCGATGTACCTGCCGCTCTTCAGCCTCTACGAAAAGATCCGTTGACGGTTTTGGCACATCCTGCGCGCCACGAGTGCGCCTCGACTCTCTAGCGTCGTCGCAAGTCGATGTCGCGAACGGAGCGTATGATGCTCCGTATGAAAGAGAGGGTCACGATCTCGGTGGAGCCAGAGGTAATCCAGATCGCGCGGGATCAGGTCAAGGCCGGAGAGGCTGCGAACGTGTCGGCGGCCTTCGAAGAGGCGCTCAAGGCACGAGGACGGAAGCGGGCGCTGCGCGAAGCTCTCGACATGTGGGAAGAGGAGTTCGGTCCGATCGGCGAGGAGGCGAAGGAATGGGCACGGAAGGAAATGGCGAGGGCGCGGCGGGAGATCTCGTCCTCGACGCAGGAGCGTTGATCGCCTTCGAGCGGGCCGACCGCCGCACGGCGGCGATCATCGGAGACGCCCTCGAGGTCGGCGACGAGGTCGTGGTACCCGCGAGCGCGCTGGCGCAAGCTTGGCGGGGCGGGCCGAGGTCGGCGCGCCTTGCCCGCTTGATGACGGGCATCGCAAGCGATACGCTCGACGAAGCCCGCGCGAAGGAAGTCGGAGAGCGCTTGGGGAGCCGCGCGAGAACCGACGTAGCCGATGCCCACGTCGTCTGCTGCGCCCTCGACCAAGGTGCGATCGTCCTCACAGCGGACCGAGGCGACATCGAAGCCCTTGCTTCTGCGGATGAGCACCTCGTCGTGGTCGCGGTTTAGAGCAAGCAAGGAGGATATCGGCACGAAGTGCTACCCTGGCGCACATGAATCAGGTCGGGGTCCGAGAGTTGCGGCAGAACCTCTCTCGCTATCTGGTCCAAGTCAAGGCGGGGGAGAGCCTCGCCGTCACCGAGCGGGGCAGGGAGGTCGCGCGGCTCACGCCGTCGGGTCCGGCGGATTCGCCGATCGCCCGTCTCGCAGCCGAGCGGGGCGCGACTATGCCGCGTGGGGATTTGCTTTCCCGGGTTCGCAGCTCGGCCCGCCCGCCCGCCGAGGGACCCCCGAGCCTTCAAGTTCTCGACGAGGTGCGCGAGGAGCGGCTGTAGCCGGCCGGCTGGCCTATCTGGACAGCTCGGCCTACGTGAAGCTGCCGCTTCAGGAGGACGAGCAGGAGGCGCTGCTTGCGGAGCTGGCTGAGTGGGATGGCTATGTGTCCAGCGCCCTGCTCGGCGTGGAGGCGATCAGGGCATGCGAGCGCTACGGCGAGGAGTACGCGGAGGACGCCCGGTCCTTCATCGTCGACGTGGCGTTGCTGCCCCTCGACGACGCCGTGCTTGAGGGGGCCGCATCGATAGGCCCGACGGGGCTGCGAAGTCTCGATGCCTTGCACCTGGCCACAGCCCTCAGCATCAGAGACGAGCTTGGCGCTTTCTTCACCTACGACGAGCGTTTGGCCGAGGCGGGGACCAAGAACGGCCTGCCTGTGGCACGGCCTTAAAGCTTAGTGGCATAAGCTTTAATCTACATGGTCGAAGTCGCCGCGAGCCAGGCAAAAGACATCCGTTGAGCGTCCAAAAGGTAGGTCTTTAGTTCGTCCTTTGATAGCGTAGTAGCCGTCCATTTGATAGTCTAGATGGATGGATCGCTCCGTTGACGCGTACCTGCCTCGCATTGTCGACGGCGAGTTGGACGAGCTCATGGCCTCGCTTCCCGCGATTGCGATCGAGGGGCCGAAGGGCGTCGGTAAGACGGTGACCGCTTCGCGTCGCTCAACGACCGTTCATGCACTCGACGATCCCGGGCAGCGAGAGGTTGCCTTGGGCGACCCGAGGAGGCTGCTCGCCGATCCTCCACCGGTGCTGCTCGACGAGTGGCAGCGCACGCCGGAGATCTGGGATCTCGTCCGTCGCAGTGTCGATCGTGGTGCATCTCCAGGCCAGTTCCTGCTCACGGGCTCGGCCTCCCCGGCGGCCCCGCCAACGCACTCGGGAGCGGGCCGGATCGTCACCGTGCGGATGCGTCCTCTCTCGCTGGCCGAGCGCGGCAGCGAGCCCCCAAGCGTCAGCCTGGGAAGCCTGTTGAGCGGCGCGCGGCCCGAGCTCCACGGTCGCACCGATTGGGTGCTCCAGGATTACGTTGCCGAGATCATCCGGTCCGGATTTCCGGGCCTCCGCCAGCTCGACGGCCGAGCGTTGCGCAGCCAGCTCGACGGCTACCTGCGTAGGATCGTCGACCGCGACTTCGCCGACGAGCTGGATCGTGAAGTGCGAAATCCCGACGGCCTGCGCCACTGGCTGACCGCCTACGCCGCCGCGACCTCGACAGCCGCCTCATTCGAGAAGATTCGCGATGCCGCGACCGCGGGGCAGGGCGAGAAGCCCGCCAAAACGACGGTTGGGCCCTATAGGACCGCGCTGGAACGACTCTGGATCCTCGATCCGCTGCCGGCCTGGGCTCCAACTCGCAGCCACATACGGCGGCTCGCGATGCCCCCAAAGCACCAGCTCGCGGATCCGGCGCTTGCGGCCCGCCTGCTCGGTGTCAACGCCGATGCGCTGCTGAGCGGTGAGGCGGGGGGACCGCCGATGTCCCGGGACGGCACGCTTCTGGGTGCGCTCTTCGAGTCCTTGGTGGCGCTCTCGGTCAGAACGTACGCGCAGGCGGCGGAGGCGGGGAACGTGGGCCATCTGCGCACTCGTGCCGGCGAGCACGAGGTGGATCTGATCGTCGATCGAGGCGACGGGCGAGTGGTCGCTCTCGAGGTCAAGCTGACGCGAGCCGTCGAGGATCGGGACACGAGGCAGCTAAGCTGGCTTGCCGAACGGCTTGGCGAGGACCTTCTCGACGCCGCGGTTATCACCACCGGCCCCGAGGCGTACCGCCGTCGCGACGGGATAGGAGTCATTCCCGCCGCCCTGCTGGGGCCCTGAAAAGGGCGGATCGGTCTGGTCTTCCCCCGCTCTTAGCCCTCCCTCATCCGTACCCAGCGTTCGAGCAGGGGGTCGATTATCTGTGGGCGGCCATCTACCGTCCACAGCTCGCCGTCTCTCTCCAATGTCTTGGCGCCGGAGGCCGCTTGGCTCTTGCTCAACTCAAACCTCGAGAGGGTTCGCTGGTTGTAGAGCGTCTCTGGGCTTATGGCAATGGCCTTCAGCGTGCGGCTTGAATTGGGTTGCCTCGAGAGCTGATTCCAGGTGTACTCGAAGCGCTCCCTCAGCTCACCATCCATCGCCTTCAGCGCCGTATCGAAAGTGTCGGCGTCGGCGACCCGATTCGCTGGAGTCTGCTCCCAGAGGTGGTGGGCAACCAGCATCGCCCGCTGCGGGTGACCGCGCACCAGATCCAGGAGAAGGTCCAGAGCGCTCCCCGAGTCCCGGCCGGTCTTGCGAAACGCCTCGGCGATGTAGTCACCAAGGTCGAGATCCGAGAGCGCCGAGAGATACAGCGGCCTTGCCTGGTCGAACAATGGCTTCTGCCGGTCCGCGAAATGAGACTCGAGAAGGGCTGACTCGGAAGCGCAGAAGATGTAGCTCGCGGCATCGTGGTGAGTCTGCATCTTGCTCCTGAGCAGGCCGTCGAGTTCTCCCGATGTCCGGAGGAAGTCCTGGAACTCGTCGAAGACGACGATAGTGCGCTGCCCGGTGTCGGCCAGGATCTTCGTCGGGAGGTCGAGCAGGTCGGCGAGCTGCTGCATCGCGCCGATGCCCGCTCCCTGCTCCGCCTCCAGCCCAACGCCGCCGGGGGCTGCCTTGATCCGAGTCCGCCAGCCGCGCCGGATTCGGCTGTACATCTGCGCGAGCGTCCCCTTGAGGCTCGCCTCATATGCCTCGTGTATGCGCCGGGCCACCTCGGCAGTGGTGGTCACGGCGAGAAAATCGACGTAGACGGTGCGGCAGCCCACCTTGTCGGCGTCCTCCAAGAGTCGTTTCAGAATGCTCGTCTTGCCGTAGCGCCGGGGCCCCTGGAGGCGCGTGTTGTGCCCGCCCTCCGCCAACTCGAGCAGCTTCCGGGTCTCGTCTTCGCGATCGATCAACTCCCCCGACGGGACAGGGTGGTCGTAGATGAATGGATTGAGCTCCGCCATCGGTTCAAAGTCAGCATACCGAAAAGTTCAAGCTTTCTGAACCAGTTGGTATTCAGGTTCTGAACTACTGACTCAGACAAGATGACTGATCGTCCAGCTGCTCCCTCGCATATCCGGCGCACGGTCTCGCAGCGGTTGTGAGACTCGCTTCGATGCCTCGCCGAGGATCTCCATGTTCCGAAGTACCGCGTCCTGGATCATCGGGTCGCCAAGGAATACGTCGCGGCCCTCTTCGGTGTAGCTCAGCACGCGATCGATCGCATCGCGGATATGGAGCAGGTAGGCCTGCTCGTCCTTCAAAGAGGGACCGCCTCGGCGAGGATTCGATCACGGAGATAAGGTGACAGACCGGCCTCGGTAAGGACGTCCACGTGGACCCTCAGAGCGTCCTCGAGGCTCTGGGAAAGAGCGATCAGGTCGAGGAGGCTGCGGCCTGCAGCCATCTCGACCAGAAGGTCCAGGTCGCGAGCGCCTGCCTCGCCGCGGCTTGCCGACCCGAACACTCGGATGTTGCGGGCTCCATGCTCGGAAGCGATGCGTGAGATGTCGCCGCGGGCTCGAGAGCGGGCGAGCACGGCGTTGTTGGCTTGCGGGGCGGTCATCGAAGCCATGTTAGCCACGGACCTTGGGGAATGGGCGGGCGAGAAACCTGAGTTTTGGGGAGATGAAGCCCTAGTTTCGAGGATTTAGAGATCTGGGGGGGGGTCGATTAAGTGGCTGTGATGAATCTGCCAGTGCCTCGGTGCCAAAGGCAAACTCGCTGTGAGGCGGGGGCGCAAAGCTGTCGGGACTCCCTTCTGGGAGTTGGCCGGGCTACCACCGGGGTCGACAGACACCACGTGGCTGAGATGCGACGGGGCTCTGGCGAAATCGATAGGAACCTAGGAGGTCCCTAAATGTTTCTCCAGAATCTCCGGGCCAAGGTTGGCGCCCGGCTCAACGGCGACAGCGAGGCCGGCTTCACGCTGATCGAGCTTCTCGTCGTCATGCTCATCCTCGGAATCCTGGCCGCGATCGCGCTGCCGGCGTTCTTCAACCAGAAGCAGAAGGCCGACGACGCCAAGGCCAAGGAGTACGTGCATACCGCTCAGGTTGCGATGGAGACGTGCGCAACCGAAAACAGCGGCGGGTACACCCCTTGCGGAAAGCCGCAACTCGAAACTATTGAGCCAACTCTGAGCGGCGTGAGCTTTACAACTACCGAACAGGGCACCGAAACGTACAAGGTCACAGTGACTGCCGCAGTAACTGCGCATACGTTCAGTGTCGCGCGCGCGGCAGGCGGTGGTTTGTCCTACACATGTACGCCTTCGACTGGCGGCGGCGGTTGTCCTTCTGGAGGCAACTGGGCTAACGGCTGATCTTTATAAGCCAGATTGCCTTGGCCTAGTCAAGCGTGAAAGTGCCGAGGGGCGGGCTGGTTGGCCCGCCCCTCGCTCTTTTTGGCCAGGACCAAGGCACGGACTAAGCGAATCTTCGAATTCGACCGATAGAGGAACGATGTCGCTCAAGCTGCTGAATAGCCCGTCGTGGCGCACTGTCTGGTTCGCGGTGCTTGCATCTGCGGCATTCTTCTGCATTGCTCTCTCCGCCTCGACGGCAAACGCCGCGCCCGCCAACTACGCCGGCGCTTCGGTCGACGGCGGCACGATCTTCTTCACGACGACGGAAAAGCTGGTCCCTGGCGACACCGACAACCGGCTCGACGTCTACGAGCGCTCCTTCGACATCGGCCTCGGGGCCTACGTGACGCGCGAGGTCTCGACCGGGCCGACCGGTGGCAACGACGCCTTCGACGCCACCTACGACGGCGTCAGCTCGGACGGTTCGAAGGTCTTCTTCTCGACCAGCGAGTCGCTGGTCGCCGAAGACACGGATCGCGCCGAAGACGTCTACATGCGTGACCTCTCGAACGGCACGACGACGCTGGTCACCCAGGGCAACCCCTCGTGCGCCGAATCGCTCTGCGGCAACGGCTTCGCCGATTCGATCTTCGTCGGCGTTACGCCGGATGGCTCCAAGGTCTTCTTCGTCAGCGAAGAACAGCTCGCTGGCGGCGACAGCGACAGCTCCTTCGACGTCTACGTTCGCGAAATCGGCGCGGGAGCCACGAAACTCGTATCTCGGGGCGCCGCCTCCTGCCTGGCGTCCGGTTGCGGCAACGGTCCCTTCGCGGCTTCCTTCAGCGACGCTTCTATGAATGGCTCGGTCGTCGTCTTCAAGACCAGTGAGCGGCTTGCCAGCGAAGACGAAGACAACCTGCAGGACCTCTACGTGCGCAACCTCGTCAGCGGCACGACGACGCTCGTCTCCGGCACAGGCGCCTGTGGTGCCGGCCTCGACTGCAACGCGATCTTCCGCGGCGCCTCCGAAGACGGCTCGCACGTGTTCTTCCAGACCGATCAGCAGCTGTCGCCGAGCGACGAAGACGGGTCGTCGGATGTCTACGCTTGGACGGGCGGGGCGCCCGTGCTGGTCTCGACCGGGCCGACCGATGCAAGCGGCGCTTCGCCGGCGACGTACGCGGGGGCATTCGCCGACGGCGCCACCGTCTTCTTCCAGACCAGCGAACCGCTGGTGGCCGGCGATGGAGACGAAGCCACCGACGTCTACGCGCGTGACCTCGTCAGCGGCACGACGACGCTCGTCTCGGTCGAAGGAACCTGCCCCCTGGTCTCGGAATGCAACGCCGAATATCGCGGCGCCTCCTCGGACGGGAGCAAAGTCTTCTTCCAGACAAACGAACGCTTGGCCTCCGAGGACGAAGACAGCGCCACCGATGCCTACATGCGGGACCTCGGCAAAGGCACGACGACGCTGGTCTCGCAGGGCGAAGCGTCCTGCGCGCCGGGTTGCGGCAACGGGTCGGCGGAATCGAGGCTCTCGGGCGTGACGCCGGACGGGGCGCGGGCCTTCTTCTCTACGACCGAATCGCTGAGCTCGGCCGACGGCGACGAATCGACCGACATCTACATGCGCCAGCTGACCGGCTCGCCCGCCACGGCGCCCGAGTCCACGGGCGGGATCTGTCCGCTCAGCGAAGAAAAAGGCTGCAACGCGAACTTCGACGGCGCCGCCGAAAACGGCTCCGTCGTGATCTTCTCGACGGTCAAGCGCCTGACGGCCGAAGACGTCGATTCCGAAAGCGACGTCTACGAACGTGCCGGGACCAAAACGCGGCTCGTATCGGTGGGCAACTCGCTTCAGCTCGGCCCGGCGACGCCGGTGCTCACCGGGACGAACCCGCCATCCCCCGGCTCCTCGACGACCCCGGCGGTCCGCGGCCAGGCGGACTCGAACTCCGCGATCAAGCTCTACAAAACGGCCGACTGCTCGGGGGCTCCCGTGGCCACCGGCAGCTCGGCGGAGCTTGGCGGCGCCGGCATCGTCGTCACCGTGCCGGCGGGCTCGACGACGTCCTTCCGCGCGACCGCCACCGACCTCAACGCCGATACCTCGCCCTGCTCGCCCGCGATCTCCTACACGCAGGCCTCCGAATCGGCCGGGGGCGGAGGAGGTGGCGACGAAGGCGGAGGTGCCGGTGGCGGCGGTTCCGCTGGTGGCGGGCCCGGGGCGGGCAAAGGCGGGGGCGGTACGGAGCCAGGGGCCCTTCATTTCGCACCTCAGACCCGGATCACCTTCGCACCGGCCTTCAAGACGCGGGCGCGCCGCCCCGTCTTCCAGTTCGTCGACACGACGGGCCAGGGCGGCACGACCTTCCTCTGCCGGGTCGATCGCCACCGCTGGTACGGATGCAGCTCTCCACAGCGGCTGAAGCCTGTGCACCCCGGCCGGCACGTCTTCGAAGTGATCGGGGCGAACGCGGGGATGGCGGAGCAGGCGCCGGTCGTCCGCAAGTTCAAGCTGGTGAAGGGATGAGGCGGGTACTGCACGCGCTCTCTCTCGGGGGCGGCCGGGGCGAGGCGGGGATGACCCTGACCGAGCTTCTCATCGCCTCGGCGATGGGGGTCGTTCTGATGGCCGCTGTGGTGCCGCTGCTGATCGGGGCGCTGCGGGCACAGCCCAAGATCAGCCAGAAGTCGGCCAACATCCAGACGGCCCGCTTCGTGCTGGAGCGGATGACCCGCGAACTGCGCGAGGGCGTGGTCGTCGACAAAGCGACCTCGACCTCCTCGGTCTCCTTCCAGACCTACGTGCGCCACATGGCCTGCGGCGGCACGACCCTCTCGGCCAGCAGCTCGCCCGCGATCAAATGCGAGGTGACCTATAGCTGCGCGGCGGAAAGCTGCACCCGGCGGGAGACCGAACCCGGCGTATACACGGGAGGCAGCCTGACGACGATCTTCACCGGCCTCAGCAACAGCGCCAACGTCTTCAGCTACACCCCGAACGCCACCGCCCCGACCTACGTCGGAGTGACGATCGCGATCCCGAACCCGGGCGGTGGGGGCGGGGCTCTCACCGTCTCCGACGGAGCCAGCCTCCGCAACGCGACCCTGGGCGACTGAGATGCGACGCCTGGCGAAAAGAGAGGACGGGATCACGATCATCGAGGTGCTGGTCGCGGCACTGGTGCTGGTCCTGGGCGCCTTCGCGACCTTCGGGGTTCTGCGCGCCGCGACGATCAACACGCAGCGGGCGAAGGCGAGCCAGGTCGCGCTCGATCAGGCCCAGCAGGAAATCGAGAAGCTGCGCAGCCTCTCCAACAAGGAACTGGCGCTCACCGCTGCCCCACCGTCGTCGACCGACACGCTCAATCCGGGTCACCGCGTCTCCAACGCCGAATTTGCCGTGATCCGGGAACCGCCGTCCGAATATCACCGGCTGGTCGAAAACGGCGGCGAACTCTACGGCGGCGGCGTCGTCGAAGGCGGGGTGGTCAATCCCGGCCCGACCAAATTCACGAGCGGCGACGTGACCGGCAAAGTCTACCGCTACGTGGTCTGGCGCAACGACACGAGCTGCCCCAGCGCGACCTGTCCGGGGGGCCAGGACTACAAGCAGATCGTCGTCGCGGTCAAGCTCGACACGCCCGGCAACCAGTCGGGGGAGAGGGGGTACGTCGAAGTCCAGTCCGACTTCATCGACCCCAAAGACAGCGCCCTCAACGACCCGATCCCGGGGGCGAACGGCGTGGTCACGGCGCAGCAGTTCTTCCTCTCCGACACCGCGTGCGCCTCGGCGGGCACGACCGCGCGGCAGACGATCAGCGGCGACCACGCTCTGCACAACACGCTCGGCACCTGCGCCAGCGGGCCGCAGACGGGGGTGACGCCGGGCGCCCCGGATACGCTGCTGATCGGCGCGCCGCCGGACCCCGCGCCGGAAGACGAAAACAACCCACTCGTCTACGACTACTCGAACGACTACCCGAGCCCGCCGTCGGCCGAAACCGCCAAGGGCATCCAGCTCCGCCGCGACGACACCAGCGGCTGCCATTACGTCCCGACCGGGAAAACGGCGCCGCAATGGCAGGCGCACCGCTGGGTCACCGACCCGATGGCTTCCAAATTCACCCTCGCCGGCAAGGTGACGCTCGATTTCTTCACGCGGGCGCTCAGCGACGCGAAATACACCGGGACGCTCTGCGCCTACCTCTTCGACCGCCACGAAACGGGCTCCCCGCCGACGGCCACGGATACGTGGCTCAAAGAAGTCGGCACCTCCAACCCCTACTGGAAGTACACGCCCGGCGGCAGCGGGATCTGGTGGTGGGGCAAGTGGGAAGAGGTGCGCAAGACGATGGAATTCAGCGGACCCGTGGAAATCCCCGCCGGAGACCGGCTCGGCGTCGCCCTGACAGTCGCCGGGGAAACCGCGGGAGAAGCGATCGGCATCCTCTACGACCACCCGAAATACCGGACCCGGATCGAGGTCGACACCCCCACCCCGATCGAAGGGGGGTAGGCGGTGGCTCCCGCCGCGGTGCTCGCCTTCCTCGGGGGGCTGACGGTCGGCAGCTTCGTGACCGTGGTCGCCCACCGGGTGCCGCGCGGGGAATCGATCGTGCGGCCGCGCTCGCGCTGCACATCCTGCGGCGCGCAGATCGCCGCCCACGACAACGTGCCGGTGATCTCTTGGGCATTGCTGAGGGGTCGCAGCCGCTGCTGCGGTGAGCGGATCTCGGTCCGTTACCCGTTGACCGAGCTGGTGGTTGGCCTTCTCTATGCGGCCACGGTTCTCGTCCTCTGGGGCGATGCAACCGAAATCGCCCTCGGCCTCGTCTTCGTCGCGATGCTGACGGCGATCACGCTGACCGATCTCGAGCGGCGGATCATCCCCAACAGGATCCTGATCGTCGCGGCGGTGCTGGCGGTCGCGATCACCGCCGTCGGAGACCCTGCCGGCCTGCCCGAGCGGGCGATCGCCGCGGCCGCGGCCGGAGGCCTGCTCTTCCTGGCGGCGCTCGCCTACCCGCGCGGGATGGGCTTGGGCGACGTCAAGCTGGCGGCGACGATGGGGCTCTTCCTGGGCCGCAGCGTCGCCCCCGCGATCCTCGTCGCCCTGCTCGCCGGCTCGCTGATCGGGCTGGCGATGATCGCCCGCTACGGCGCCGCGGCGCGCAAGCAGGCGATCCCGTTCGGGCCATTCCTGGCCCTGGGCGGGGTGGTCGGGCTGCTCGCGGGCAGCGAGATCGTCGACTGGTACCTGAGCACCTTTTCGTAGAAGCGTCCAGGTTCTCCTAGAAATGGGTAGTTGCAGGGCGAAAGGTCTGAGGCCTTTCTGTCGATTGAAAGAGGGCGGGCGCAACGAGCCGACGCGCCCCGGACCTCCATGCAATTGACGAGAAAGAAGAAGACGGATGCCATCGCCGGCCTCGAGATCGAGGCGGACAGCGTCGCCGCGGCTGAGGTGACGCTCAATGGCTCGGCGCGGGTCGGCGCGGCTGGAGTGGAGCAACTGGCGGCGGGCGCCTTCCACGAGGGCGAGATCGCCGAGCCCGACGCCGTGGCCGAGGCGCTGAAGGCGCTCTTCTCCCGCAGCAAGCTCCCCAAGCAGGTGAGGGTCGGCCTCGGCAACCAGGGCGTCGTCGTTCGCAACCTGCGGCTGCCGGCGATCGAGGACCCGAAGGAGCTCGACGCCGCGATTCGCTTCCAGGCCCAGGAACAGATGCCGATGCCCCTCGACCAGGCTGTGCTGGAGCACCAGGTGGTTGGCGGCGTTCCCGCCGAGGAAGGCGCCCCGGCTCAGATCGACGTGGTCGTGGTCGCCGCTCGCCGCGAGATGGTCTCCGTCTTCCTGCAGCCAATCCGGCGTGCGGGGCTCGAGCCCGTCGGCGTCGATCTCTCTGCCTTCGGGATGATCCGCGCCCTGGCCGATACCGTCCCGCCCCAGGTCGATCCCCAGACCGGCGAGCAGCGCGCGGCGAGTGGCGCCGTGCTCTACTGCAGCCTCGGAGACGTCACCAACCTCGCTGTGGCCCGCAACCGGTCCTGCCTCTTCACCCGCGTCTCCTACGCGGGCCTCGGCTCGATCGCCGAGCTGCTTGCCGCGAGCCGCGGACTCAGCCAGGAGCACGCGCTCCAGTGGCTTTCCCACGTCGGCCTGGAGGCTCCCGTCGGCGAAGTGGAGGGAGACCCGGGAGTCGTCGGCGAGACTCGCGAGGCGCTCGAGATGGGAGTCGCCGCACTGATCGACGACCTGCGCCTCTCGCTCGACTACTACCGCGCTCAGGAAAGCGCCATCCCGATTGAGCGCGTGGCCGCCTGCGGGCCCGGCAGCGCGATCGCCGGCTTCGCGACGAGGGTGGAAGGCGGCCTGGGATTGCCGGTCGCCTGCGTCCGCCCGCCGGCGCTCGGCGAGCTCGACGACCGCCTGGCGGCGCGGCTGACCCTTCCCTACGGCCTGGCCCTGGAGCACTAGATGCGTCCGGTCAACCTGATCCCAGCCGAGGAGCGCCGCGGCGAGCACCGCCCTATGCGCAGCGGGCCCGTCGTCTACATCGTCCTCGGTGCGCTCGTGGCAGTGCTCGTCGGCGTGACGGCGCTTGTCCTGACCGGCAACCAGATCTCCGAAAGCAAGTCGGAAGTCGCGCGGCTGCACCGCGAAGACGCCGTCGCAAGCGCCCGGGCGCAGCGGCTCGCCGCCTACACGAGCTTCCGCTCCCTGAGCGAACAGCGGGTTGCGACGGTGACCAGCCTCGCTGACAGCCGCTTCGACTGGGAACGGGTGATGCGTGAACTCTCGCGGGTGATACCCCCGTACGCCTGGCTGACCGGCCTGACCGCTACCGCCAGCCCGGAAGCCTCGGTCGGCTCGGAATCCGGTGGCGGGGAATCGTCGGGGGCAGGCCTGCGGAGCTCGATTGCCGGCCCGGCGCTGGAACTCGAAGGCTGCGCCCTGACTCACAATGGGGTCGCCGGCTTGGTCCTGGCGCTGAAGGACATCGACGGGGTGACGCGGGTCGGCGTCGAATCGTCGGCCCTGCCCGAACCGAACAGCGGCGCCGGTGCGGCGACTGGAACCGGCTCGGCGAGCGAAAGCGGGTCTAGCGATTGCCGGACCCTCGGCTTCATCACCGAATTCCACCTCGTCGTCGCCTTCGATGCGGCGCCGGTCGCGCCCTCGGGCGAAGGCGAAGAAGCGGCGCCGGCGGAAGCCGCGCCGGCGGAACCGGCGCCGGAATCCTCGACCGCGGAATCGACCCCGACCTCGTCGGAAGGCTGAGATGAGCGCGACCAACAGAACGATCGTCGCGATGCTCGCGGTCACCGCCCTGGCGGTGGGTTTCTGGATGCTCCTGCTCGGGCCGAAGCGCCAGGAAGCGAGCGACCTCGGGCAGACAGCCTCCAAACTGAAGCAGTCGCTGGCCGCCGATCGCGCCGAAGCGGATCAGGCCCTGGCCGCCCGCAAAGGCTTCCCGCACGATTACCAAAAGCTCGTGGTGCTCGGCAAGGCCGTCCCGAGCGATGACGAAACCGCTTCGCTCCTGGTCTCGATGACGCACATTTCCGGGAAGGCCAAAATCAGCTTTCGCGAAATCGAACTAGGAGCTTCGGAATCGGAAGCTGCGACTCCGGAAGCCGCCGCGCCCACGGCCGAATCATCGCCGAGCTCCGCGCCGGCTCCGGCGGCGCCCACCGAGGCGGCGGCCGCGACCCTGCCGCTCGGCGCCTCGATCGGGCCGGCGGGCCTCGATGTGATGCCCTACAACCTCAAGTTCATCGGCCGCTTCTCGCACGTCGCCGACTTCATCCAGGGTCTCGACTCGCTGGTCAAGACCGCGAACTCCAAGGTCAAGGTGGACGGGCGCCTGATCACCATCAACGGCTTCTCCCTGTCGAGCACACAAGCCCTGCCGTTCCCGTTCGTGCAGGCAGACTTCTCCGTGACCACCTACCTGACGCCGCCCGAGCAGGGCACGACAGCCGGGGCGACTCCGGAAGCGCCAACCCCGGTGACGGCGACGCCCGCCTCGACCACGACCGGAGGGACGCCGTGAAGCGCCTGGGACCTGACCTGAAGATGCCGAAGCTGAAAGTACCCCCCGCCCTAGTGGATCTCTTCTACGACTTGCATGACCGCCGGTTGCTGCCGCTCGTCGCCCTGGTCGTCGTCGCGATCGTCGCCGTTCCCTTCCTGCTCGCCAAATCGGAACCGCGGGCGTCGGTCCCGCCCGTCTCCGCGACGACCTCATCGACAGGCGCCAGTGCGTCTCGGGCCGCGAAGTTCACGGTGACACAGGTGGACCCAGGACTCCGGGTTGCGCGCAAGCGACTCGCCAAGCGGCACGCCAAGGACCCGTTTGTCCAGAAGTTCACTCATGTCGCCGTCCCGGCGGCTGGGGGTGGGGAATCCACGGCGACGAGCACGACCGTGACCGAAACCCCGTCGACGTCCGCGCCTCCACCCGAAGCCCCGGTGGGGGTCCCGATCGAATCGTCTCCACCCGCGTCCGTGCCGACAAGCCCACCGTCCACTGGCGCCAACAGCGGCGGAGCCGCTCCCGGTTCGGGGGTCGTCACCTACACCTGGGCGATCGACGTGAAGATCACCAAGACGGTGACCAACCCGGATGGCACAAAGGAACAGAGCAAGCCCGAAACCAAGGAACGGATCCTGCCGCCGGCCACGCTGCCCGCGAAGAAGGTCCAGGTCGTTGCCTATATCGGGGTCAACCCGACGACCGAAAAGCCGCTGTTCTTGGTCTCAACCGAAGTGAGCGCGGTCTTCGGCGAAGCGAAATGCGTCGCCGGGACGAGCACCTGCCAGCTGCTCGAAATGGAACCCAAATACCCCGAGACCTTCAGCCTCGGCGAAAGCGGCGTCAACTACAAGCTCAACGTTCTCTCGGTCAAGCGGGTTCCGGTGCCGCAGGCAGCGACAAGCCCGGAATAGCCCAAAACTTCAGTAAGTGAAGCGAGATCGGTACACTGACTGGAGCGAGGCAATCGACACAACCGCCCCGCTTCTGACCATGAGTGCCGTATCCAACTCCCAATGTCCCGTCTGCCGCACCGCCGAAGTGGTCTGTGGCAAGTGGACCCTTCTGCTGATTCGCGATCTGGCCGAAGGGTCCAGTCGTTTCTGTGAGCTGGAGCGCTCGCTGGAGGGGATCAGCCCGCGCACGCTTTCTTTGCGCCTACGGGCGCTGGAAGAGGAGGGGATCGTCGAGCGCCACACCTTCCCCGAGGTCCCGCCCCGAGTCGAGTACGCGCTGACCGAGAAGGGCGAGGCCCTTGTGCCGCTGGTCGAGGACATGCGCCGCTACGGCCGCCGCTGGCTCTTCGAGGACGCGCCGGCCGTGGCTGCCTCCGCATAAGCTCACGAAACCTCACTTTTACGCCTCCTTGGCGCACTAACGAGGTTTCGTGGGATTCGCTCACTGCAAGCGTCCGTGCAGGCGCAGGAGCGTTGTGCGTGGGGCGGAAGGCTGGGGCGTGCGTGATCGACTCGTCAACGATGCCCTGACCCGCCTTGCCTCCGAGGCGGCGATCCGGCTCAGCTCGCTCGTCGCCGGTGGCGATCAGATCCCCTTCGACGTCGACGCCGACAGTGGCGACGACTCGCTCTTCTACAGCTACAAGCCGCTGACCTCGCACTACGTGCGCGAACGCGAGACCGAGCTGCGCGGCCTCGAGGCCTTCGGACCCGCCCGCGACGCGGTCGCCGCCGCCGGCATCGCCTCCGCCTACCTGGAAGCGCGCGGCGAGCCGGTCCCGACCGATCCCGGCGAGCGCGCGGCGCAGATGCTCACGGTCTTCCTCGCCTCGCTCTGGGACGGGTGCACCGAACTTTCGCTCGACCACGAGCGGCTGCAGGGCGCGCTCGCCGTGCTCGAGGCCGAGACCCGGGGGATCGAGGAGGCCGACGTGCTGATCGCCCCGCTGGTCGGGCTGCGCATGCCGCTGCCCCGCCTGCAGCTACCCCACGGCGTGCAGGTGATCCGCGCCGACTCGATCGAGGCGCCGATCGAGGCGATGCGCAGCGAGGGCATGGGCCGCGCCGCCTGGGAGCCGCAGTTCCTCGCCATCGCGGAGCAGAGCGAGGGGGCGGAGAGCGCCGAGGACGCGATGCGCCAGCTGCACGAGCTGATCAGCGTCATGCACCTCTTCAAGATGGGCAGTGTCGGGCTCGGCCCGCATGCCTTCGCGCCGACCGGTGAGGGGCGCTGGGCTCGCCTCGCCACCGGGGCGCCATCGACCCGGTCCGGCGGCTACGAGCTGAACGAGGAGGAGGCGATCCAGCTGGCCGAGTTCGCGAGCACGCTGGAGGCGCGCCCGGACCCCGACGGCGCTCTGGCCTGGGCGGTCGGGCGCTTCGAGATGGGCTGCGGGCGCGGCTCCGCCCTGGAGGGCCTCAGCGACCATCTGCTGGCGCTGCGCGCGGTGCTCGACGGCCACGGGCCGGTCGGCGCCTCGCTGCCGATGCGCGCCTCGGCACTGATCGCCGACGACACCTTCGACCGGATCGAGGCCCGCGAGCAGATCGAGCACGCGCTGGAGTTGGAGCGCTCGCTGATGAACGGCGCTCCCTCGCTGCCTGGCCTCGCGCTGGCGACCTGGATCGAGGAGGGAGTGCGCCGGATCCTCCGCGACGCCGCCCTCGGCGAGCTTGGCACCGACCTCGGCACAGCCGCCGACGAGACCCTGATCGCGACCGGCCTCGATGCCGGCGACGGGACGATCGTCGAGATGCCTATGGACTGGGAGACACCCGACACGGGAGAGGTGGAGGAGACAGTGACGTCACACTACGTTGCGCATCACGAGCCGGAGGACGAGCACGACGATCAGGAGACCCGCATCCTCGAGCCGATCCCGGCCGAGGGCGAGATCCGCATCACCGCGACTCCCTGGCTGGACGAGGTCGCGGCCACCGACAGCACCCTCGACTTCCCGGCGATCGAGGGAGACGTGCAGCACCGCGAGCGGATCGACACCCCCCGCGTGCGCCACCTCTTCCCGGTCCCCGAGGACGCCGACTGGGAAGTTCGCGAGCTCAAATACGACCACTACAGTCGCGAAGCCGGCTGAACCACCCGCCGACGGGACGAAATCCACGGCATTGCCGTGGATTTCGTCCCGTCGGCGGAGTTTTTCAGGCGCGGCCCGCGGCTATTGCCTCGCGTTGCTCGTTGCTCGCGAACAGGTAGCGGTTGATCTCGGCCAGGCCGGCTAGGTCGTGGACGTCCTCGTCGAGGTAGGGGACGCGGATCACGCCCTTGGTCCGCAGCTCCCTCGCCAGGCGCTCGATGTTGCGGGCGTCGCGCTCGGCCAGCGCCTGGTAGTCGGCGAAGTTCCCGGCGACGCGCCCGGCCAGGTCCTCGTCGCCGAGCTTCTCGACCAGCGCCCCGCCGAGGTCGCCGTCGGCGCCGCGAAGCTTCTCGGCCGGGTAGTGGACCTTGTTGACGATGACGCCGCCGAAGGGCAGCTTCGCCTCGACCAGCTTGCGGTGGAAGTAGACGGCCTCGTCGACCGGCTCCCCCTGCGGGCCGCAGACGACGAGGAAGCAGGTGCGGCTATCGGCGAGCAGGCTGTTGACCCGCTTGGCGCGGGCTTGGAAGCCGTCGACCATGCCGCTGAAGGCGTTGAAGAACTCGGCCAGGTCGGCCAGCAGGTCGAAGCCGACGATCCGCTTGAAGACGCTGAGCGCGACCGAGGCGCCGCGTCCCGCCACCCGCGCCGCGATCCCGGTGGGGCGCATGAAGACGCGCAGCGAGCGGCCTTCGATGAACTGGGTGAGGCGGCGCGGGGCGTCGAGGAAGTCGAGTGCATTGCGGGTCGGCGGCGTGTCGAGGACGAGCAGGTCGAAGCGGCCCTCGGTGTGCAGCTCGAAGAGCTTCTCCATCGCCATGTACTCCTGCGAGCCGGCGAGTGCGTTGGAGATCTGCTGGTAGATGCGGTTGTCGAGGACGCGGTCGCGCGACTCCTCGTCCGGCGCCTGGCGGGCGACCAGCTCGTCGAAGGTCGCCTTGGCGTCGAGCATCATCGCCCAGAGCTCGCCCTTCATCTGCACCCCCTGGCGCTCGAACAGGCCCGGGTCGACCTGGCGCGCCTCGTTGCCCAGCTGCTCGAGGCCGAGCGAATCGGCGAGCCGCTTCGCCGGGTCGATCGTCAGCACGCAGACCTTGAGGCCGCGCGCCGCCATCCCGCTTGCGATCGCCGCCGAGGTGGTCGTCTTGCCGACCCCGCCCGAACCGGCGCAGATGCAGATTCCCTTGCCCTCGAGGATCTCGCCGACCGAGGACATCAGCCGAGCCTCTTCGCCAGCTGTCCCGCGGCCTCGACGCCGAGGTCGGGCTCGAAGAGGAAGGGCAGCGTCCTGACCGGCGCCTCGACCCGGCGGCGCAGCCGGGCGAGCTGGGCGCGCTGCGAGCGGGCCCGGTTGTGCTCGGAGAGCGCCGCCCGCGCAGCTGCCCGCACGACGCCGTTCTCGCCGCAGGCCAGCTCCGCCAGCCGCTCGGCCTCCCGGTTGGAGAAGCGCTCCGGGTAGAGGCCGTTCATGTAGACGCGGTCGACGGCGACGCCGACCTCCTCGCGCAGGTCGTGCTCGAGCGCCGCCGACTCGTTGACCGGCATCTCCTCGGGCAGGGCGACGATCGCGACGCCGGTGTGGCGGTGGTCGGTGATCAGGCGGTCGAGCTGCTGGGCCTGAGAGTGGATCGGGCCGACGCGGGCGATCGCGGCGAAGGTGCGCGGCGTCTGCAGGAAGCCGATCCCGTGCCCGGTGGCCGGCGCGTCGACGATCACCAGGTCGTACTTGCGCCCGCTCTTGACCTTGCGGTCGAGCTGGGAGAGCTCCCAGATCTTGCCGATCGTGACCAGCTCCTTGAGGCCGGGGGTGGCGGCGGCGAGGTAGTTGAAGATGCGGCTGCGGAAGAGCATGTCGCGCATCGCCCGCACCTTGAGCTGCAGCAGCACGTACTCGCGCATCGACTCGTCGGGGTCGATCGAGATCGACCAGAGATTCTCCGCCAGTTCGACCTCGTGGAAGCCGACTTCGGTGTGCTCGAAGATCCGCGAGGCGTTCTCCTGGGCGGAGACCTCGCAGACGATCGTCCGCTTTCCTTCGGCGGCGGCGCGCAGGCCGAGCGCGACCGCGACCGTGGTCTTGCCGACGCCCCCCTTGCCGGTGACGAAGACCACGCGCTTGTCGAGAAGTTCGGTTACCGGGTGATTCCTAGCAATTTCTCGGGGCGGCAGGAAAAGCGGGTGGTCATGCGAATACCCGCGCAATGGGATTCCTCAGCCGCAAGAACAAGTCCGGGCCCGCTCCTGTCGTCGATGAGGTGCATCCGATCGTGGAGGAGCTGCAGGAGATGGAGGAGGCCGTTCCCGAGCGCACGACCGAGCCTCGGGATGAAGAATCTTCAGAGCGCTCGGCTGCGGGTCCTGTCGCGGGAGCAGGGGGGCCTGCGGGCGGGCCACGGTCCGTCCTCGACACCCCTACTCCCACGCCACCCGCAGAGGAGCGGATCGACGTAGCCCCGGAGCCGAGCGTCGGCAGCGGGGCGGGACCGGCCGCCTCTGTGGCTCAAGTTGAGGTGGTTGACGAGAAGCCTGAGCGGTTCCTGCCGCGAGATCTGCTCGCGCCCTCGCGGCACGAGGTCGCCGTCGAGGAGACCGAGGCGGAGGCGCCTACTAAGCATGCCGATGTGATCGCCTTTGCCAATCAGAAGGGTGGGGTGGCCAAGACCACCACTACCTTGAACCTTGCCGTTGCCTTCGCCGAGTCGGGGTACAGGGTGCTCTGCGTCGATCTGGACCCGCAGGGGAACCTGACGATGAGCCAGGGGATCGACCCCGACAAGGTGGAGAAGAGCCTCTACGACGTGCTGGTCAACGACATGCCGATCAGCGAGATCATCGTCAAGCGAGAGATCGATATCGCCGTCGCCTCGATCGACCTGGCCGGTGCCGAGATCGCGATGAGCACCAAGATCGGCCGTGAGCGCTCGCTCGAGAAAGCGCTGCGCGAGGTCTCCGGCTACTACGACTTCGTCTGCATCGACACGCCGCCCAGCCTCGGGCTGCTGACGATCAACGCGCTGACCGCCGCGAACAAGGTGATCGTCCCCGTCCAGTGCGAGTATCTCTCGATGCGCGGACTGGTACAGCTCCAGAACACGCTGAAGATGATCCAGGAGAACCTCAACCCGGACGTCAAGATCGAGGGCATCCTGCCGACGATGCTCGACTCGCGGACGGTCCACGCCAAGGAGGCGGTGGAAATCCTCGAGGAGAACTTCGGCGACCTGGTCTTCAAGTCCCGGATCCGCAAGGCAATCAAATTCGCCGAGGCTCCGGTGAAAGGCGCCAGCGTGCTCAAGTACGATTCCGGCAGCAGCGCCGCGAACTACTACCGGGAGCTGGCGAAGGAGGTCTTGGAGCATGAGTCGGCGTAATAAGCGGGCCAGCATGCGAGAGGGTCCTCTCTCCGATCTATTCCGATCCACCGCTGACGACGCTCCGTCCGATCCTCCCGAGCTGGAGGCGCAGCAGCCCGAGGAGCCCCCCACCGCGCCGGAGTCCTCAGAAGAGACGCCTCCTGAGCGGCTGAAGCGGGTCTTTTCCGAGGAGCCTAAACCGCAGCGGCGGGAGATCGAGCCGATCGTTGAGACTCCTCGCTATGGGCGGGAGGAGCCTGCCTATGAGCCGCCCGGGAGCGGTGAGCCGCATCAGCCCGTGATTCGGGTCGTGGGTGTGGGGGGTGGTGGGGTCAACGCGGTCAACCGGATGGTCGAGGCGCGGATTCCCGGGGTCGAGTTCATGGCCGTCAACACCGATCTTCAGTCGCTGCAGCTCTGTGTCGCCGACGTCACCGTCCACATCGGCGACGAGTCGACACGCGGTCTCGGCGCCGGTGCCGACCCCGAGCTCGGCCACCGCTCCGCCTTCGAGGAACAGGACAAGATCAAGCGCCTGCTGAAGGGCTCCGACATGGTCTTCGTCGCCGCCGGCGCCGGCGGCGGCACGGGAACCGGCGCCGCCCCGGTGATCGCCCGCCTGGCCCGCGAGGTCGGCGCGCTGACGGTCGGGATCGTGACCAAGCCGTTCAGCTTCGAGGGCAGCCGCCGCGGCGGCCAGGCCGGCAAGGGCATCGAGGACCTCGCCGCCGAGGTCGACACGCTGATCGTCGTCCCCAACGACCGCCTGCTCGAGGTGCTCGACCAGCAGACCTCGATGGTCGAGGCTTTCCAGGTGGCCGACGACGTGCTGCGCCAGGGCGTGCAGGGCATCTCCGACCTCGTGACCCTTCCCGCCCTGATCAACCTCGACTTCGCCGACGTGCGCACGATCATGTCGGAGGCCGGCCGGGCGCTGCTCGGCATCGGCATGGGCCACGGCGAGGGCCGGGCCGTGCTGGCGGCCGAAAAAGCGATCTCCTCGCCGCTGCTGGAGACCTCGATGGAGGGCGCGCGGGCGATCCTGCTCTCGATCACCGGCGGCGCCGACCTCTCGCTGGTCGAGGTCAGCGAGGCGGCGAAGCTGGTCGGCGAGGCCGCCCACCCCGACGCCAACATCATCTTCGGCGCCAACGTCGACGAGGAGCTCAGCGACCAGGTCTGGGTGACCGTGGTGGCGACGCGCTTCGACGGCCACGCGGCAACTCCACGCCGCGTCGCCGAGCCGACGATCCGGCGCACCAAAGACGCACCGCGCTCGCGCCGCTCCGAACGCTCCGGCGAGCTCGGCATCGACGTCCCAGAGTTCCTGCCCGGCTGAGCCGCCGCTCATGAAAGGGGTCGTCGCCGCCGGCCACCCACTGTCCGCCGAGGCGGGGGCCGAGGTCCTGCGCGAGGGCGGCAACGCCGTCGATGCCGCGGTCGCCGCCGTGCTCGCCTCCTTCGCGGTCGAGAGCCCCCTGACCGGCTTCGGCGCCGGCGGTTTCATGATGGTCCACCGCGGCGGGGAGACGGTCCTGCTCGACTTCTTCGTCGCCGCACCGGGACGGGACGGGATCGAGCGCGGCGCCGAGCTGGCCCCGGTGCCGGTCCACTTCGATGCCGAGACGGTGCAGACGTTCTACGTAGGTCCGGCTTCTTGTGGCGTGCCCGGCACCGCCTCGGGTCTGGAGGAGTCCCTGCGGCGCTTCGGCTCGATCCCGCTCGCCGAGCTTGTCAAGCCAGGCGTGCGCCTCGCCCGCGAGGGGGTGCCGGTCAACGCCGAGCAGGCCTACATCCTCGACATCCTCGCGCCGATCCACGCTCGCATCGAAGGAACGCGGGAGCTCTACGCGCCGGCCGGGCGCACCCTGCGCGAGGGCGAGGTCTTCCGCTTCGAGGAGCTGGCCGAGGCGCTGGAGCGTTTCGGCGCCGAGGGCGCCGAGCTGTTCCGCTGCGGCGAGGTCGCCGCGGCGCTGAGCGACCACGTGGTAGAGCGCGGCGGCACGCTCGGCCCGGTGGACCTGGCCGGCTACGAGACGATCGAGCGCCGGCCGATTCGCACGAGCTTCCGCGGCACCGAGGTGCTGACCAACCCGCCGCCGTCCTCGGGCGGCATCCTGATCGCCTACTGCCTCGGGCTGCTCGAGCGGCTGGGGGAGAGCAGCGGGCCCGAGCAGCTGGTCGCCGCGATGGGTGCCGCCAACGAGGCCCGCGGCGAGGCCTTCGCCGAGGCGCTCTACGGCGAGGATCTGGAGGCGAGCCTGCTCGACCCCGGCGCGCTCGACAGCGCCGCCGGCGACCTGCTCGGCTCGACCACCCACATCTCGGTGCTCGACGGCGACGGCATGTGCGCCTGCGTCACCTGCTCCAACGGCTCGGGCTCGGGGGTACTCGTCCCGGACACCGGCGTGATCCTCAACAACATGCTCGGCGAGGAGGACCTCAACCCGCTCGGCTTCCACTCGATCGCGCCGGGGCGGCGGGTGCCCTCGATGATGGCGCCGACCGTGGTCCTGCGCGGCGGCGAGATCGAGCTGGGGCTGGGCAGCGCCGGCTCCAACCGGATCCGCTCGGCGATCCTGCAGACGATCGTGCGCACGGTCGAGCAGGGCATGGGCGCCGGCGAGGCGGTGCGGGCGCCGCGCCTGCATTTCGAGCAGGGCGTCGTCCAGGCCGAGCCGGGGCTGGACGAGGAGGCGCTGGCACGACTGGAGGCTCGCGGCCTGCCCGTCGTCAGGCGGCCGGCGATCAACCTCTTCTTCGGCGGCGCCCAGGCGGTCGCCCGGGAGCGCGCGACCGGGGCGCTGAGCGGCGGCGGCGATCCGCGCCGCGGCGGTAGCGTTGCGGTCGCATGATCGACTTCGAGGCAGAGGGGCTGCTCGACGGCGTCGAGGGCGAGGTGCGCGAGGCGCGCCTCGCCCTGCTCGAGCAGCTGGCCGGTGAGGGGGTGGCGCTGGATGAGCTGCGCGAAGCGGTTGCCGCCGGCCGCCTCACCCTGTTGCCGGTCGAGCGCGGCCTCGCCGGCGACGGCCCCCGTTACACGCGGGAGGAGATTGCCGAGCTCTCCGACGCCGACCTCGGCCTGCTGCAGCGGGCAAGCGCGGCGCTCGGGATTCCCTACCCGGACGCAGGGGAAAAGGTCCTCACCGAGGCCGACCTCGAAACGGCCAAGCGGGTCAAGGCCTTCCTCGACGCGGGTCTGCCCGAGGACGGCATCATCCAGGTCGCGAGGACGATCGGGATGGGCACGGCACGGATAGCCGACGCCAATCGCGAGCTGATCAGGCGCACGCTGATGCAGCCGGGCGACACAGAGCGGGACCTCGCCCTGCGCTTCGCCGCCGCGGCGGAGCACATGCTGCCGATCTTCGAGCCCACGTTGCTCTACGCGCAGCGCGCCCACCTGCTCGAGCAGATTCGCCGCGACGTGATCGGCACCGCCGATCTCGCCTCGGGCGGGATGGGCGCCACCACCGAGGTCTCGGTCTGCTTCGCCGACCTGGTCGGCTTCACCAAGCTCGGCGAGGAGATTGCGCCGGAGGAGCTCGGTTTGGTCGCCGGCCGCCTCGAGGAGATGGCGACCGCGGTCGCCGAACCGCCGGTGCGCCTGGTCAAGACGATCGGCGATGCGGCGATGCTTGTCGCGACCGACGCCGAGCCGATGACCGACGCGGCGCTTCGCCTGGTCGAGGCCTCAGAGGGGGAGGGAGAGGCCTTCCCGAGCTTGCGCGCCGGGATCGCCCGCGGCCCCGCCCTCGTCCAGAGCGGCGACTACTACGGCCGCTCGGTCAACCTGGCCAGCCGCATCACCGGCGTCGCCAAGCCGGGCAGCGTCCTCGTCGACAGGGCGGCGAAGCAGGCGGCCCCGGACGCCTTCGAGTACTCCTTCGCCGGCGAGCGCCGCCTCAAGGGCTTCGAATCGCGCACCAAGCTCTACCGCGCCCGCCGCCTCGGCTGAGGCCGTGCCACCCAATCGCCACCAGATTTGGGCGAAGGAGGGGGGAGAATCCGCCTCGGCTGAAGCCTTATAGTCGAGGTGAGGGCTACAAAGCTTCAATCTCAATCGAGCGGTGTTTGGGATCTGGTCCGGCAACAGCACGGGGTGGTCTCGCGGAGGCAATTGCTTGCGCTCGGGCTGAGCCCACGTGCAATCCGCCATCGCATCACGGTGGGACGCCTGCACCCAATTTGGCGCGGCGTCTACGCAGTTGGCAGACCGGAGGTCGACCAGCGGGGGCGGTGGATGGCTGCAGTGCTGGTCTGCGGACCGACTGCGCTTCTCAGCCACCGCAGCGCCGCCGCCCTTTGGGGACTTATGGATGCTCCGCCAGGGATAGAGATCGTGGTGGCGTATGGCGTCGTCAGGCGCCATCCCGGAATCCGCGTCCACCGCCGGTCAGGCTTGGGCGTCCTGGAGCGCAGATTGGTAGACGGGATACCCGTCACCGATCCCGTTTCCACCCTGGTCGACCTTGCCGCATGCACGGCTCGCGAGGGCACCGAGAGGGCAGTCAACGAGGCTGATCGTCTCGACCTGATCGACCCAGAGGCGCTGCGGCTGGCGCTCGACACGTATCCGAAGCGTCCCGGCCTGGCCCGCCTCCGGTCGGTGTTGGACTCGTGGTTTTTTTCCCTCACCGACTCAGTCCTGGAGCGTCGATTCCTTGCCCTCATCCGAGCGGCGGGCCTGCCGATGCCCGAGACCCAGGCTTGGCTCAACGGATTCCGCGTGGACTTCTATTGGCCTCGCTTGGGCTTGGTGGTGGAGACCGATGGGCTGAGGTACCACAGGACTCCCGCCCAGCAGGCGAGGGACCGGCTCCGCGATCAGGCGCACACGGCTGCAGGGCTAACCACCCTGCGCTTCACCGCAGCGCAGGTCCGCTTCGAGGCGGCCAGGGTCACAGCGACCCTCGCGGCCGTTGCCGGCCGTCTCGACGTCGCCGATTGAAGGATTGTGGCGGCCATAGGGGCCGAAAAGCTTCAACAAGCCTTGGGTTGTTCCGGCTTGCGGCCGGAGACGAGCAGGTTGTAGAAGAGCTCGGCCGGCAGGTGGGGCTCGAGCAGGCGTGAGTCGACCTTCTGCAGGGCGATGTAGCTGTTGAAGGCGAAGCGGCGCCAGCCCCAGGAGACCGATTCGGGCTCGGCGCTGGACTCGACCGTGCGCAGGCCCCAGCCCCAGGCGTTGGCGAGCAGCTCCTCGCCGCCGACGTGGCGGTCCTCGAAGCCGCCCTCGCGGAGCAGGCGGCGCAGGTCGGCGGGGGCGAAGGCGTGGACGTCGACCTCGCCCTCCAGCGCGTGCCCCTCGGACCGGTCGGCCTCGGCGATCGCGCGCGGCCGCGCGCCGACGGCGCGGCGCCAGAGCGGCGCGGCGAGCAGGCCGGCCCGCTTGGGCAGGGCCGCGAGGCGGTCGCCGTAGCGCGAGGGCTCGCCGCAGAAGGCGATCGCTCCACCGGGGCGCAGGACGCGGCGGAATTCGGCGAAGGCCCGGTCGAGGTCGGGGATGTGGTGCAGGACGGCGTGGCCGAAGACGAGGTCGAAGCTCTCGTCGGCGAAGGGCAGCTCCTCGGCCTCGGTCTCCACCGTCTCGGCCTCGAGGCCGAGACCCTCGGCGGTGGCGGCGAGGCGCTTCAGCATCCCGGCCGAGACGTCGGTCGCGGTCAGCCGTCCGATCGCGCCGAGCTGCAGCAGGTTGAGCGAGAAGTAGCCGGTGCCCGAGCCGATCTCGAGGCCGGCGCCGAAGCTCCGCCTGTCCCATCCGCCCAGCGCCTTGACCAGCTTCTGGCGCACCTGCTCCTGGCCGGTCGCGCCGAAGTCGATTCCCCACTTGGCGTCGTACTCTTCCGCGGCTGCGTCGTGGTAGCGCGTGTTGACGTCCTTGATGTGCTCGGGGGTCGCTGTGGGGGAGGCCGGCATGCGGTCGGGAACAATACGGTCCCCATCCGTGGCTCGCGAATACGTCCAGCTCAACCAGCCCCCCGGGGTGCCGCCGCTGCCGCTCACCGGCGAGCGCACGCTGCCCGACCTGCCCGAGGAGAACTACTGGTACCGGCGCCACCTGGTCGTATATGAGTGGATCGCGCAGCGGGTCGCGGGCAGACGCGTGGTCGACATGGCCTGCGGCGAGGGCTACGGCTCGGCCGAGCTCTCCGGAGCCGCGGCGAGCGTGGTCGGCGTCGACGCCAATCCGGAGGCTCACGAGCACGCTCGGCTGCGCTACGTCGCCGCGAACCTCCGCTTCGAGAGGGACCTGGTCGAGAGCTTCGCCGAGCCGTGCGACGCGGTCGTCTTCCTGCAGACGATCGAGCACGTGCAGAACCCCGGCGCGATCCTCGAGCACTTCAAGTCGATGCTGGGCCCCGGAGGGGTCGCGTTCGTCTCCACTCCCAACCTGCTGACACTGGCGCCCCCCGGCGCCGAGAAGTCCGACAACCCCTGGCACGTGCACGAGTACCGCGCCGCCGAGTTCCGCGAGCTCTGCGAGGCCCACTTCCCGCAGGTCGAGCTGCTCGGCCTCTTCCACGCCCGCAAGCTGCGCGTCCACGAGCTCGCGATCAAGCTCGGCTGGGACCGGGTGCACAATGCGCTGCACCTGACCAAACCCTTCTACGACCGCTTCACGCCCGCGATCGCCGCCTCCGACTTCACGCTGAAGGCGGCCGATCTCGACCGGGCCCTGGACTTCCTCGCCGTCTGCCATGCCCCCTGAGGAGAGCGCCGGCGACCTGGCGATCGTCCTGCACTCCCACATGCCCTACGTCGAGGGCTTCGGGACCTACCCGTTCGGCGAGGAGTGGCTGTTCGATGCGGTGATCCGCTCCTACCTGCCGGTGCTCGAGGTGGCGGAGAAGCTGACGATGACCGTGACGCCGGTGCTGGCGGATCAGCTGGAAGATCCTGGCGTCGCGGAAAGGCTGCGGCAGTTCCTGATCGATTGGCGGATCGGGGCCGCTGAGGCTGACGCTCCGGAAGTGCCGGAGGAATGCCGCGATGCCTGCGTGGCGGAGGCGGCTCGCTACCGGCGCGCGCTGGAGCTGCTCGACGCGCACGGGGGGGATCCGCTGCGCCCGTTTCGGCGGGCGGCCGAGGAGGGCAGGATCGCCCTCGCCGCCTCGGCGGCGACGCATGCCGTCCTGCCGCTGCTGGCGACCCGGGAGGGCCTGCGCCTGCAGCTCGACACGGGCATCCGCTCGCACCGGCGGCGGTTCGGCTGGGACGGGGGGTTCTGGTTGCCCGAGTGCGCCTACGCGCCGGGGTTGGAGTGGCGCCTGGCCGACGAGGAGGTGCGCTGGTTCTGCGTCGACCGGAGTCGCCGCGAGGAGCCGCTGGAGGCGCTGAGCCCCGTCGCGACCGAGGCCGGGCCGGTGGCGCTGCCGATCGACTGGGAGGCGATCCAGTGGCTCTGGTCGCTCGACGGCTACCCGTCCGACCCCGCCCACGCCCAGTTCGCCGGCAAGTCGCTGCGCGGGGTGCGGATCTGGAAGGTCGGCGGCGGTGGCTATGACCCGGTCGCGGCCGAGGCGGCGGCGCGCCGCCAGGCCGGCGAGTTCCTCGCCGCGAGCGCCGCCCGCCTGCGGGAATTCTCCGTTACCCGCGGCCGGCGCGGCCTGCTCGTCTTCGCGATCGACACCGAGCTGCTCGGCCACTGGTGGTCGGAGGGGGCGATCTGGCTGCGCGAGGTGCTGGCGGGTGCCGAGGCCGCGGGGGTGCGCTTGCTCACCGTGCCGCAGGCGCTCGCCGAGCACGAGCCCGTCGAGCGCCCGCTCTTCGCCTCGACCTGGGGCGAGGAGAAGGACCTGAGGACCTGGGACTCGCCCGCCGTCGCCGACCTCGCCTGGGGCGCCCGCAGGCTGGAGCTGCGCCTGCTGCGAGCGCTCTCCGGCGGGCTGCGCGGGGACGGCGCGCTGCGCGCCGTCCGCGAGCTGCTGGCGGCGCAGGCGAGCGACTGGGCCTTCCTCGACAAACGCGGCCAGGCCGGCGACTACGCGTTCCAGCGGGCGATTTCGCACTCCCAAGCGGCCCTGGAGGCCATAGACTCTCCGGCCATCGCCGACCCGCGCATGCGCGCCCTCGCCCCTGACCTGTGCCTTACGCCGCTCCTGCAGCCGTGACCCGCGTCCTCGTCCTCTCCTGGGAGTACCCGCCGCTGATCGAGGGCGGGCTGGCCCGGCACGTGCGCAAGCTCTCCGAGGCGCTGGTCGAGCGCGAGGTCGAGGTCCACGTGCTCACCCGCGGCGGCGAGGAGTCGCCCGCCGAGGAGCAGCGCGGCGGCGTCTTCATCCACCGCATCCGCGAGCCGAAGCGGCCCACCGACCTGGGCGAGTTCGTCGCCTGGGTCGAGCGGATGAACTCCGACATGCTCGCCGCCGGGGTGGAGCTCGGCGACCGCTACAGCTTCGACCTCGTGCACGGCCATGACTGGCTCGTCGCCAACGCCTGCGACCACCTCGCCAAGCGCTTCGAAGCGCCGCTGGTGACGACGATCCACGCCACCGAGCACGGCCGCCACCAGGGATGGGTCGACAAGCATCCCCAGACCTACATACATGGGGTCGAGCGCTGGATCGTCAACCGCTCCGAGCGCGTGATCGCCTGCTCGCACTACATGCGCGAGCAGATCGCCGACATCTTCGGGGTCGAGGAGGAGCGGGTCTCGGTGATCCCCAACGGGATCGACCCCGACGACCTGCAGCCGCAGGACCCCGCCGAGCTGACCCGGTTGCGCTCCGAGTTCGCCGCTCCGGAGGAGAAGCTGGTCCTGCTGATCGGCAGGCTCGTCTACGAGAAGGGCTTCCAGCTGGCGCTGGAGGCGATGCCGCGGCTGATCGAGGAGGTGCCGGGGACGCGCTTCCTGATCGCCGGCTCAGGCACCCACGAGGCCGAGCTGCACAAGCAGGCCGAGGAGCTGGGGCTGATGGACCACGGCACCTTCCTCGGCTGGATCGGCGACGACGTCCTGCACTCGCTCTACCGGATCGCCGACCTGACCGTGGTGCCCTCGATCTACGAGCCCTTCGGCCTGGTCGCGCTCGAGGCGATGGCCAGCGGCTGTCCCTGCATCGTCGCCGACACCGGCGGCCTGCGCGAGGTCGTCCCCCACGAGGAGGCCGGCCTGCGCTTCCGCGCCCACGACCCCGATGCGCTTGCCGAGGTGGCGATCCGCGTCCTCTCCGACGACGAGCTCGGCCGCAGCCTCGTCGCCGAAGCCTACGAGCACCTGCGCCGCTTCGACTGGGGCGACGTTGCCGAGCAGACCGCCGCGGTCTACGCCGACCTGGTCGGCGAGACCAGCGCGGCGTAGGTCAATTCAGGTCCGCCTGGGTCTTCGCCGCCGGCATGAAGCGACCGGCCGTGGTGCTGCCGGGGCTCCAGTCGATTCCCTCGATCAACTCGCTTGGGGGGACGCTCAGCGCACCGGCGAGCTTGACCAGGGTGTCGATGCGGGCCACGCGCAGCCCTCGCTCCAGCTGGCTGATCTCGGTGCGGTGCAGCGAGGCACGGACGCCAAGGTCCTCCTGCGACATGTCTGCGCGCCTGCGGCAGCGGGCCAGGTTCTCCCCGAAAAGGGCGGCGATGTCCACGGGCGGCATTGTTCTGACTGGCGAGTACATAGTCCACATCGCCAGCGCGGAAGACCCGCCACAGTAGAAACTGCCACGCCACGACAGAGTGCGGCAACCTATCAGATGACAGACAAAAGCTCTCGGATCTGGTAATGTCCTTGCAGGCGGGTTCGAGTATCGAGCTTGCCCCTACCATGACCAAATGCGAGAGATCGAGGTTCGGGAATTGGCAACTCAGCTGAGCAGCGTGCTTCGCGAAGTCGAGGGCGGCGAGTCGGTGAGGATCGTCTCGGACGGCCGCCCGGTCGCCGACATCGTCCCGGTGATGCCGGAGCGGAGCGAGGCGATGAAGAAGCTGATCGCCGAAGGCAAGGTCACGCCCGCTTCCCGTCCCAAGCCGAAGGGCCCACCCCCCCGACCGCGGAAGACCGGGCGCTCGGCATCGGCGATCATCCTCGCCGAACGCGAAGAAGAGCGTTGATCCTCTATCTGGACGCCAGCGCGCTGGTCAAGCGCTACGTGGACGAGGATGGCACCGATGCGGTTCTCGAGGCGATGAGTCCCGACTCCGTGTGGTCGATGTGCCGGATCGGCTACGTCGAGACCGTGCGAGCGGTCGCCCGCGCGGCAGAGCCTGCCGAGCTCGAGAGGATGAAGCGCGAGTGGCCCCTGATCGACGTGATCGAGGTTGGGGCCGGCCTCGTCGAGCAGGCGGCACAGCTTGCGGTGTCAACCGGATTGCGCTCGCTCGATGCGATGCACCTGGCGGCAGCGCTTTCGCTTCCGTCGGAGGATCTGGTCTTCGCCACCTGGGACGGCGCCCTGCACCGTGCGGCACGCGAACGGAGCCTGCGGACCCTCCCCACCTCGCTCGATTGAACGCGCTCGCGGGCGGTTAGCCGGGCTGCTCGCCGGCTGGCGGCCGCAGAGTCGTCCCGGCATCGGGGTCCGGCTCGACCGGCTCCGGCCAGCGCAGCTCCCGCGGCGCCTCGCGCATCCTGATCACCCGGGCCGGGATGCCGGCGACGACGGCGTTGGCGGGGACGTCCTTGGTGACGACCGAGTTGGTGCCGACGATCGAGTTGTCGCCGACGCTGACGCCGCGCAGGATGCAGGCGCCGTAGCCGATCCAGACGTTGGAGCCGACGATGACGTCGCGCTTGTAGATGCCCTGCTGGCGGATCGGCCGATCGACTTCGACGACGCCGTGGTCGAAGTCGATGAACATCGCCCGGTCGGCGATTACGCACTGCTCGCCGATGCGCACGTGCTGGTAGGCGGAGATCGTGCACTCCTGGCCCATCACCGTCTTGGCGCCGATCTCGACCCGTCCCTCGTGGCAGCGGATCTTCGTCCCGTCGCCGATCCAGACGAAGCGGCCGAAGTCGACCCGCCCCCTGGGGGCGATCTCCAGTTCGAGGCCGCGGCCGAGGAAGAGCAGCCCGTCGGTGCGCCAGCGACGCCCGGCGGCCGTGAAGAAGCGGCGCCGCAGGAAGCGGCCGAGCAGGCGCCCGTACTTGCTGTTCAGCATCCCGTTGCGGGCGAGGAAGCGGATCGTGCGGATCACGGCGGCGGGGACTCTAGACTCACCGAGCCGTGACCGACGCCGCCAAGACCGCGCCGCTCTCCGAGCGGCTGATCGCCGGGGACAAGCGCGCCCTGGCGCGGGCGATAACCCTGATCGAGTCCGACGACCCGGCCGGCTGGGAGCTCGTCCGCGAGGTCTACCCGCGTACCGGCAGGGCGCGCATCGTCGGCTTCACCGGCCCTCCCGGGGTCGGCAAGAGCACCCTGATCGGGGCGCTGACGGCGGAGCTGCGCAAGGCCGAGCGCCAGGTCGCCGTGCTCTCGATCGATCCCTCCAGTCCCTTTACCCAGGGGGCCCTGCTCGGCGACCGGATCCGGCTCTCCGACCACTTCCTCGATCCCGGCGTCTTCATCCGCTCGATGGCCTCCCGCGGCGCCCTCGGTGGCCTCTCCGAGGCGGCACTGCAGGTGGCGCTGGCGATGGACGCGGCGGGCAAGGACGACGTGCTGATCGAGACCGTCGGCGTCGGCCAGGCGGAGATTGACATCGTCGACCACGCCGACACGATCGTGCTGGCGCTGATGCCGGGCTCGGGCGACTCGATCCAGGCGCTGAAGGCGGGGGTGATGGAGATCCCCGACGTGATCGTCGTCAACAAGGCCGACCACCCGATGACCGACACGATGGTGCGCGAGGTCCGCGGCGTGCTGGCGCTCTCGCACGATCCCGAGGGCTGGAAGGTGCCGATCCTGCGCACCGAGGCGGCTCGCGGCGAGGGGGTGGCCGAGCTGGGCGAGGCGATCGACGAGCATCGCGCCTTCATCGAGGCGGCCGGCACCCTGGAAGAGCGCCGCGCCCGCAACCTGCGCAACGAGGTGCTGGGCATCGCCGCCTCGCGGATGCGGCGCCGCATGGAGACGACCGCCGCGAACGATCCCGAGACGGCTGGGCTGCTGGAGCGTGTCGTCAGGCGGGAGCTCGACCCGGCCAGCGCCGCCTCGGAGCTGCTCGCGAGGCAGGCGGATGAGTGAGCCTGCGCCCCCCGGCCCGCTCAGGCTGAGCGAGGCGAAGAGCTGGACCGGCCACGGGATCGACGATGTGGCGGGCAGCGCGGTCGGCCAGGTCCACGGCTTCTTCGTCGATGCCGAGAGCGGTGAGCCGACCTGGCTGATCGCGAAGCAAGGTCGCTTCGGAGCCATACTGGTGGCGGTGGCCCTGCATGACTGCGCGGGTGGTGGCGGCCGCGTCTGGGTCGCCCATCGGCGTGAGACGATCCGCAGCGCCCCGGTCGTCGACCCGACGCGGCCGCTGCTGCGCGAGCATGAGCTGACGATCTGCGCGCATTACGGCATCGGCGAGCGCGTCGGCCGGGCGGCGGAGGTCGCCGGGCGTGCCGAAGGCGCGACCACCTCACGGCCCGCCTGAACCGGTTGCCCTTATCCCCTCGTAATCATTAAGTGGGAAAGTTGAGTCGATGGCACTGCTGATCCTCTTCGGCTTCGTCGCGGGCGCCGGCACCGCTCTGTCTCCCTGCGTACTGCCGGTGCTGCCGGTCGCGCTCGCGGCCGGTGCGACGGGAGGGAGGCGACGGCCGCTGGGAATCGTCGTCGGACTCGCCGTCTCGTTCACCTTTGCGACCGTCGCTCTGGTCTATGCGATCTCGGCTCTCGGCCTGCCCAACGACCTGCTGCGCAAGCTGGCGATCTTCATCCTGCTCGCCTTTGGCGTCACGCTGATGATCCCGCCGCTCGCGGCCCGGCTCGAGGCTTGGCTGAGCCGCTTCGCGGGACGGGCAGGGGTCGCCGGCGGCGGGGGAGACGGCTTCTGGTCCGGGGCGGCGGTCGGGGCCAGCCTCGGGCTCGTCTACGCACCTTGCGCCGGGCCGATCCTGGCCGGGGTGATCACGGTCTCCGCCTCGCAGCCGTTCACCGGCGGACGGCTTGCGGTGGCGCTCAGCTACGGGATCGGCTCGGCCGTCGTCCTCTACTTCCTGATGCTGGGCGGGCGTCGTCTGGCGGCGCCGCTGGCCCGCCGCGGGATCGGCCTGCAGGTGGCGATGGGGGCGGTGATGGTCGTGGTCGCCCTGGCGATGGCCGGCAACTACGACATCAAGTTCCAGAACAGGATCGCCAGCGACCTGCCGGGGTTCCTGGTCGATCCCACCGAAGGCCTGGAGGACACCGCCTCGGCGCGTGCCGCCCTCAACGACGTCCGCGGCGAAGCCGCCCACGGCGTCGGCGCCGCCGCGGCAAGCGCTCCGCAGCCCGCGACCGGACCGGACGGGCGCTCGAATCTGCCGGTGCTGGGCGTCGCCCCGGAATTCGTCGACAACCAGCGCTGGTTCAACACGCCGGGCGATCGGCCGCTGACCCTGCGCTCGCTGAGGGGCCGCGTCGTCCTCGTCGACTTCTGGACCTACAGCTGCATCAACTGCCTGCGCACGCTGCCCTATCTGACGGCCTGGGACAGGAAGTACCGCCGGGCAGGCCTGACGATCGTCGGCGTCCACTCGCCGGAGTTCCCCTTCGAGAAGGAAGCGAGCAATGTCGAGGAAGCGATCGAACGCAACGGCATCCACTACCCCGTTGCCCAGGACAACGAATTGGCGACCTGGAACGCCTACGGCAACCAGTACTGGCCGGCCGAGTACTTCATCGACGCCAGGGGACGGGTCCGCTATGCCCATTTCGGCGAGGGCGAGTACGGCAAGAAGGAGCAGATCATCCGGCAGCTGCTGGCTGAAGCCGGCCGCAAGGTCCCCGGTGAAGAGACCCACGTCCACGCGATCGCGCCCTCGGCGACCGTGACCACGCCGGAGACCTACCTCGGGGCGGCACGGGCCGAACGCTTCACCAACTCGATGCTCTCGCCGGGGACGCACGAGCTCACCGCCCCGTCGGCGCTGCCGGCGAGCGAATTCGCCTACCACGGGCGCTGGCGGATCTCGCTCGACTCGGCAACGGCCAAGGGCGGCTCTCTCGACCTGAGCTTCGGCGCCCGGCGGGTCTACCTCGTGCTCGGCTCGCCCGGCCACAGCCGCACGATGCGGGTCCTGCTCGACGGTCGCCCGATTTCGAACTCGGCGGCAGGCTCCGACGTACACGGCGGCGTCGTCACGATTACCGACCAGCGCCTCTACAACCTGGTCGACCTGCCGCGGGTCGAGGACCACGTCCTGACCCTGCTGCCGGAAGCGGGCGTGACGGGATACGCCTTCACCTTCGGCTAGCGAAAGCCCCGCCGACGGGACGAAATCCTCGGTTATCCCGAGGATTTCGTCCCGTCGGCGGCAAAAGTGCGGGTCAGCAGCCGAGTTGGCGGGCTATGACCATTTGTTGGACCTCGTCGGTGCCCTCGCCGATGGTGAGGATCTTGGCATCGCGGTAGAAGCGACAGACCGGGTACTCCTCGATATAGCCGTAACCGCCGTGGATCTGGACCGCCTCCTCGGTGGCCCGGACGGCGAGCCGACCGGTGATCAGCTTCGCCTGGGCCGCGGTCAGCGTGAACGACTTGCCGGCGTCCTTCTCCAGCGCCGCCCGCCAAGTGAGCAGGCGCGCCGCCTCGATCTGGGCCGATAGGTCGGCGATCTTGGCCTGGATCGACTGGAACTTGGAGATCGCCTGGCCGAAGGCCTGGCGCTCTTTGGCATAGGCGATCGCCTCATCGAGGGCCCCCTGGGCAAGGCCGACGCCCATCGCGGCGACGCCGATCCGGCCGCCGTCGAGGATGTGGAGGAAGTTCTTGAATCCGTCGCCCCGGCGGCCCAGCAGGCTGCCCTCGGGCACCCGGCAGTCCTCAAAGCTGAGGGGGCGAGTATCTGAAGCGTTCCAACCCATCTTCCGGTACCCCTCGCCAATCTCGTACCCCGGCGTCCCGTTGGCCACGATCAAGTTGGAGATCTCCTTGCGCCCGTTCGCCTCACCGGTGACAGCGGTGATCGAGACGCAGCCGGAGATGTCGGTCCCAGAGTTGGTGATGAACTGCTTGGCCCCGTTGACGACCCATTCGCCGCCGTCGAGCTTCGCCGTGGTCCGCACGTTGCCCGCATCGGACCCGGCCTCCGGCTCGGTCAGCCCAAACGAGGCAAGCTTTTCGCCGCTGCAAAGCTTTGGAAGCCACTCCGACTTCTGCTCGTCGCTGCCCCACAGATAGATGGGCATCGTCCCCAACGAAGTGTGCGCAGCCATCGTGATGCAGACCGAAGAATCGATCCGCGCAAGCTCTTCAACAGCAAGCACGTAAGAGAGCGTGTCCGCTCCGCCGCCCCCGTACTCCTGGGGAAACGGAATCCCCATAAGCCCAAGCCCTCCGAGCTTCCCGACGATCTCGTAGGGAAAGCTCTTCGTCCGGTCGAGTTCCTCCGCAACGGGCTTCACCTCCGCAAGCGCAAACTCACGCACGGTGTCCCGAAGGAGCTTCTGCTCGTCAGTGAGGTTGAAATCCACGGCGGCAGCCTATTGCGGTTGTTGCGCGGGTGGCGTGGGGTGAGGGGGTCGAGGACAGCCCGTGGACTGCCCG
>DATASN010000032.1:0-54122 GCA_036269215.1 Solirubrobacterales bacterium | reverse complement strand
CGGGCCGAAATCCTCGGGATATCCGAGGATTTCGGCCCGTCGGCGGGGTGTCCGTGGTGCTGGGGGCTACGAAGGAGAGGGCGGCGCGCTTGGTTAGGGGCGCGGCGACATCTACGTAGAGGCGGCTGGCGTCCTCGGCGTGCATCGCCGTCGTCGCGTCGTCCCAGTGGTCGCGCAGGGCCGGCTCGATCTCCTCGGCGGCGGCGAGGATCACCGTGGCCGAATCGGGGACCAGGTCCAGCGGCGGCCCGAAGCGCTCCAAGGGCAGCACCTCGGCCAGGCTCGGCGGCTCCTTTCCATCCTCGGCGGCCTCCATCGCCGCCAGCTCGGCCAGCTCGCGGTGCTCGGCGTCGAGCTCGGCCGCGGGGGCCAGCTCGACCCGCTCGGCCTCGCCCAGCGAGCGCTGGGTGAAGGTCGAGAACCAGCGCATCGACTCGACCTCGTCGCCGAAGAGCTCGATCCGCACGGCGCGCTCCTCGGTGGCGCCGAAGACGTCGAGGATGCCGCCGCGGACGGCGAGTTGACCGCGCTCCTCGACCTGCTCGACCCGTTCGTAACCCCCGGCGGCGAGGTCGCGGACGGCGGCCTCGAGGTCGATCTCCTCGCCCTTGGAGATCGCGAAGCCGGCCGGGCGCAGGGCGGCGTCGGGAACGGCCTCGGCGAGGGCGGTGGCACTCGCGACCACGACCGCGTCCTGCTCGCGACCGAGGGCGTCGAGCGCGTCGATCCGCAGCCCGATCAGGTGCGGCGGCGGGGTGACGTGGGAGGCGAAGCCGGTGCCGCGCGACGGGTAGAGGCGGACGCGCCGCGGCGCCAGGTAGGCGCGCAGGTCGTTGGCGAGGTCGCGGGCGGAGCGGTCGTCGGCGCTGACCAGCAACGCCGGGCGCCCGGCGAGGCCGCGATCGTCCTCCAGCAGCGCCGCCGCCAGCAGCGGTCGCAGCATCGCCGAGGCCGGCACCTCGACCTGCTCTCCCCCGGCCGCGGCCTCGCGGACGCGGCCGGTGAGCGCGTGGACGCGCTCGTTCTCTGCGGCTATCTCTATGAGGGGACGGAGCGACATGGCAGCCAAAAAGCCCAGGCGCGCAGCCCGGGCGGGGTGTCGATTCTAGGATGCGTGGATCGGGAACCTGGCAAAGAGGAGCGGAGAGCGAGAATGAGACGCCTGCTCGCGGCGGGATCGGCCCTCGGACTGCTTGCCCACAACGCCTTCGAGACACGGGCCGGGGTCGGGCTCGTCTTCGAGCCGTTTCTCGGCCGCCGCGGCGCAATCGCGCTCTGGAGCGCCTACTTCCCGCTGATGCTGGGCGTCGCCGCCCGCAAGGGCGAGGCGGCGCGGCGGCTCTCGGCCTTCAGCGCCGGGATCGGCGTCGCCGGCGTCGCCGTCCACTTCAAGGAGTGGCCCTGGTCCCTGCACGGCGGCCTGCCGATGCTCGACGAAGCCGAGGGCCTGCGCGAGGACCAGCTGCCCGCCTACAACGCCGTGCTCTGGTTCTGGCTCCTCTGCAGCGTCCTCTGCCTGCCCGCCGCCAACCGGCCCGGCGCGCGGCGCTTCGCCGTCGCCGGCTTGCTCAACTTCCCGATCCTGGTCGCCTCGGCGCGCCACCACTTCCGCTGGGCGCGCGAGCAGGCCGAGCTCGAGCCGGAGCGCTGGAGCCCGGCCCTGCGCGAATAGTGACTGGGCTCAGCCTCACCTTCGACAACCTCGGCGAGGCGGCGGAACTCGAGGCCGGAGCTGTGATCGCCGAGCTGGGACGGCACTTCACCGCGACACGAGTCGTGCCCGAGATCCTCGCGATGCTGGCCGCGCGCGGGCTGGCGGCCACCTTCTTCGTCGAGGGCCTCAACGCCGAGCTCTATCCGGATCTCCTGCGCGAGATCGACGCGCAGGGCCACGAGGTCGCCTTCCACGCCTGGCGCCACGAGCAGTGGGGCGACCTGACCGCGGCCGAGCAGGCCGAGAATCTGGCGCGCGGGATCGCCGGCTTCGAGCGCCTCGGCCTCGCGATCGCCGGGATGCGGCCGCCCGGAGGCTCGCTCGGCGCCGGCGGCCTCGGTGTCCTGCGCGATGCGGGCTTGCGCTACTGCTCACCGGCGGGGGCGGGCGCCGGCGAGAAGGGCGGGATCGCGCTGCTGCCCTTCCAGTGGCGCAATGTCGACGCCGCCTGCACGCTGCCGGGGCTTGGCGCGGCCCGCGAGCAGATCAGCGGCTCCAGCGACCCGGTCGAGCCGGCGACCTTCGTCGCCTCGCTCAGCGCCGAGATCGACGCGCTGGCCGAGCGCCGCGAGTGGATCGCGATCGTCCTTCACCCGGTGATGCTCGATTGGCTCGGCCGCGAGCATCTGGCGGCGCTGCTCGACCGGGTCGCGTCGACGGTCGCCGACGACGCCATCTGGGTCGGGCGCTGCGCCGACGCCGCCGACCTCGTCCTCGCCGATCCGGTGCCTTTTAGGAACGGCACGGTCCTCGACTCGGCCGGCTGGACCTAGTATCCCCGCCATGTCCGCGCTGGGAGACGTGGTGGCAGCGATCCTGCCGCCCGAGGGCGGAGGGCCCGAGCCCGAGCGGGTGGCGAGCGTCGCCAGGCGGATGGTTTCGCGCATGCCGGCGGCCTCGCAGGCGGGGCTCGGCGCGGCCCTGGTCGGCATTGAGGCCTTCTCGCTGGCGCGGACGGGCCGCAGGCTCGGCCGCGCCTCACCCGAGCGGCGCGAGGAGCTGCTGAAGCAGGTCGCCAGGCTCGGCGGCTCCCCGGCGCTCGACGCGGTCAAGTCGATCGTCATGCTCGCCCACGGCGCCGAGGCCTTCGCGGGGGAGATCGCCGCGGTCGGCTCGCGCCACGAGCCCTCGCGGCCCGATCAGCCGCTGACCGTCATCCCCGGCGCCGAGTGGCCCGGCATCTCCAGCTGCGACGCGATCGTGGTCGGCTCCGGTGCCGGCGGCGCCTTCGTCGCCCGGGAGCTGGCCCGGGCCGGGCTCGACACCGTGATCGTCGAGGAGGGCGAGCGCTGGACCGTCGAGCGCATCCGCGGCGCCCACCCGCTCGACCGCTTCGTCGGGATCTACCGCGACGGGGGCACGACGACGGCGCTCGGCAACCCGCCGATCGCGCTGCCGCTGGGGCGCGCCGTGGGCGGCACCACCGTGATCAACTCCGGCACCTGCTTCCAGCCGCCGGCCGCCGTCGCCGCGGCCTGGCACCAGGACCACGGCCTTGCCCTGGCCGAGCCGGAGCTGCTCGGGCCGCGAGTCGCCGACGTCGAAGCGACGATCGGCGTCGCACCTGCGCCGATGGAGGTGCTGGGGCGAAACGGCGAACTCGCGCTCGAGGGCGCCGCGGCGCTTGACTGGAGCAGCGCACCGCTGCGCCGCAACGCGCCAGGCTGCCGCGGCGCCTGCCAGTGCGCGATCGGCTGCCCCAACAACGCCAAGGGGGGAGTCCACCTCAACGCTCTGCCCCAGGCCTGCGAGGCGGGCGCCAGGATCGTCAGCGGGCTGCACGTGAAGCGGGTCCTGACCGAGGGCGGTCTCGCCACCGGTGTCCTGGCGCGGAGGGCCGGCGGCGGAGAGGTGCGGATCTCGGCCCCGCTGGTCGTCGTGGCGGCGGGCGCGATCCCCACCCCGCCGCTGCTGCGCCGCAGCGGCCTCGGCTCCCACCCCCGCCTCGGCCGCAACCTCTCGATCCACCCCGCGACCGGGATCACGGCGAGCTTCGAGGAGGAGGTGGTCCCCTGGAGCGGCGTGATGCAGAGCGTCGGGATCGAGGAGCTGCACGAGCGCGAGGGGGTGCTGATCGAGGCCACCGGCAGCCCGCCGGGCATGGGAGCCATCTCCGCCCC
Source organism: Solirubrobacterales bacterium (assembly GCA_036269215.1). GTDB lineage: Bacteria > Actinomycetota > Thermoleophilia > Solirubrobacterales > 70-9 > VRUE01. Next base: position 50,288 of record DATASN010000032.1, on the reverse strand, counting down.
CGGCTACGGCACCCACCTGCTGCGCCGGCTCGACCGCGCCGCCAACACCGCCACGCTCGGTGCGATGATCGCCGACGAGCCCTCCGGCCGGGTCTTCGGCAGCCGCGCGCCGATCGTCTCCTACAGGCTCGCCCAGGCCGACGAACGCCGCCTGGCAATCGCGATTGAGGCGATGGCCCGGGTGATGCTCGCCGCCGGGGCCAGGGAGGTCGAGCTGGCCGGCGGCGTTGCGGCCGTGCGCTCCGAGGCCGAGCTCGCGAGCGCGATGCAGGGGCTCGACGTGCGCCGCCTCCGCCTCGCCGGCTTCCACCCGACAGGCAGCGCCGCCGCCGGCTCGGACCCCGCCCGCCACCCCGTCGACCCGGAAGGCCGCCTGCGCGGCGTCAAGGGTGTCTGGGTCGCCGACGGCTCGATCCTGCCCAGCTGCCCCGGCGTCAACCCCCAGGTCTCGATCATGGCGATCGCCGCCGGCGTCGGCGAGGCGGCTGCTCAGGCGCGGTAGGGCAGGCCGGGACCGGTCTTCTGCCAATCGACCTGACCCCTTCCCTCCGCCGCCGAGCGGCCCTCGACGTCGTCCCACTCGTGCAGCATCGCCTTCAGGCGGGCGACGGCCTCGGGTGGGTGGGAGGCGACCTCGGCGGCCAGCTGCAGCGCCGACTCCTCGGTCGCCGCCGCCGGCGCGACGCGGTTGACCAGACCGAGGCGGAGCGCCTCGTCGGCACCGACCGTGCGCGAGGAGAGCAGCAGGTACTTGGCGGCGGCGAGGCCGCAGAGGGTGACCAGGCGGGCCGGGCCGACCGGCACGCCGAGCGCCGCGCCGGGGAAGCGCAGGCGCAGGTTGGAGCCGCCGACGCGCATGTCGCAGGCGACCGCGATCTCGGCGCCGCCGCCGACGACGTCGCCGTGGCAGGCGGCGATCGTCGGCTTGGGGAAGGCGACGATCTGGTCGTAGAGATCGGCGAAGAGCTGCATGCGGCGGACCCTGCCGTCCTCGTCGAGCTCCTCCTTGACGTCGGCGCCGGCGGAGAGCCCCATGTGGTCGGCGGAGCTGATCACGAGGACCCGCACCGCCTCGTCGGCGCGCGCCACGGCGACGTGCTCGAGCAGCTCGACCAGCATCTGGGTGTCGATCGCGTTGCGGGACTTTGGGCGGTGCAGGCGCAGCATCGCCACCCCCTGCTCGTCGACCTCGTAGCTCGTCACCGCAGTCACCGTTCAACCCCCGCCCGCTGTTCCTTTTCGGGAGATAGCGGGGCAAAAGAACAGCGGAGGCAGGTTGTTGGGCTTCGCATGCGACGGAACCTATTCATTCAGCGTCTCGATCAGTCGCTCTACCTCATCGGCAGCGCGCTCGACCAGCGCCTCCACCTGCTCACGCGGCTCGCGAAAGCGCGAGAGCACGTAGGAGGCGACGACCTCGGGGTCGGTCGAGTCGGGGCGTCCGACCCCGACCCGCACGCGCCGGAACTCGGCGTCGCCAAAGCCGCGCTTGAGGCTCTTCAGGCCGTTGTGCCCGGCGAGGCCGCCGCCGAGGCGGGCCTGGACTTCGCCGAAGGGCAGGTCGATCTCGTCGTGGAGGACGACGACCCGCTCCAGCGGCACCTTCAGCGAGCCGCGCGCCGGGCCGGCCGAGTCGCCAGAGGCGTTCATCAGTGTCTGCGGCAGCAGGATCGCGACCCGCGGGCCGCCAGGGCCGGCGCGTCCTTCGCTGAGCAGGCCGGCGAACTTACGCTTCGCGCGCGGCAGGTACCAGCGCCGCGAGAGCTCGGCGGCAACTTCGAAGCCGACGTTGTGCCGGGTGGCGGCGTAGCGCTCGCCCGGGTTGCCGAGGCCGACGATCAGGATGCGGTCCCCTGGCTGCTCGCCCTCGCCTCGCTCGGCGCGGCGGCGAAACAGGGACAGGGGCTACTCGCCGCCGGAGTCGCCCGCGTCGCCCTCGCCCTCGCCGCCCTCGGCGGCGGGCGCCTCGCCCTCCTCGCCGACCAGCTCGGTCTCCTCCTCGACCTCGGGCTCGATGACCTCTTCGACCCGGGGCGGGGAGAGGGTGGCGATCGTGACCTCGTCGGGATCGTCGGCGACGAGGGTGACGCCCTCGGGCACGGGAAGCGCCGAGAGCTGCAGTGTGTCGTTGATCTCCATCGCCGAGACGTCGGCGACGAGGCGATCGGGGATCTCGGTGGGAAGCGCTTCGACCGTGACCTCGCGGGTGACGTGCTCGAGCACGCCGCCGCCCTTGACCCCGGGCGAGGCCTCGCTGCCTTCGAGCTCGACCGCTACCTCGGCCTGGATCGCCTCGTCGAGCCGCACCTCCTGCAGGTCGATGTGCTGGAGGCTGCCGCGAACCGGGTGCAGCTGCTGCTCCTTGACCACGACCGGCACCGCTTTCGTGCCCTCGACCTCGAGGTCGAAGAGGGCGGCGCCTTCGCCGAGCACGTTGCGGACGTCGCGTTCGGCGACCTGGAAGGCGCGGGCCTCCGAGCCGCCGCTGTAGACGACGCCCGGCACCAGGCCCTCGCGCCGCAGGCGGCGGGAGGTGCGGGAGCCGAACTCCGAGCGGGGAGCCGCCTTGAGGGTTTCGCGTCCACGAGCCATTCGGACGGGAGAGGATAGAGAAAGCGCGCGTGTGGCACCCTTCGGACGTGGCCGACGGCTCGAAGATCCCCAAGGGCCGGATGCGGCGCTCCGCCAAGCTGGGCTCGATCGTCGGCGTGCAGGGCGCCCGCTACGCAGGCACCAAGGCGACCAACGTCGGCCGTTCCGAGGAGGACAGCAAGGAGCGCCTCGAGCAGCGCCACATGGAGACGGCGATGAAGATGGTCGGCGCGCTGGGGCAGATGAAGGGCGCGGCGATGAAGCTGGGGCAGTTCGCCTCCTTCATCGACACCGAATTCATCCCCGACGAGTACCGCGAGGTCTACCAAGAGCAGCTTGCCAAGCTGCGCACCGACGCGCCGGCGATGCCCTGGGAGAAGGTCGAGCACGTACTCGACGAGGAGTACGACGGCGAACCGCTCTCCGAGCTCTTCGCCGAGTTTGAGCGCGAGGCCTTCGCCGCCGCCTCGATCGGCCAGGTGCACCGGGCCGAGCTGCCCGACGGCCGCAAGGTCGCGGTCAAGATCCAGTACCCGGGGATCGCCGAGGCGCTCGACGCCGACCTGCGCAACGCCGGCACTCTGGTCCGCCTCGCCCGCGCGCTGGCCCCCGGCCTCGACGCCAAGGCGATCGCCGCCGAGCTGCGCGAGCGGGTGATGGAGGAGCTCGACTACGAGTACGAGGCGCAGAACCAGCGCAGCTTCTCGCGCGCCTATCGCGACCACCCCTTCATCTACGTGCCGGACGTGATCACGCGGCTTTCGCGGCGCCGGGTGCTGGTCACCGAGATGGTCGAGGGACTCAAATTCGAGCAGGTCAAGGAGCTGCCGCATGAGGAGCGCAGCCGCTTCGGCGAGATCGTCTTCCGCGGCAGCTTCGGCTCGATCTACCACCTGCGCCACTTCAACGCCGACCCCCACCCCGGCAACTACATCTTGATGGCCGACGGCCGCGTCGCCTTCCTCGACTTCGGCATGACCAAGAAGCTCAGCCACGAGCAGATCGTGCTCGAGCAGCGCACCATCGACGCCGCCTTCCACAACGATCCGGAGGCCTTCCGCGACGCCCTGCACGAGATCGGCTTCATCAAGAACCCCTCGAAGCTCGACGCCGAACGGCTGTTGGAGCACATGCTCGCGGTCAGCGGCTGGTTTGTCGAAGACCGCGAGATCGAAATCAGCGCCAAACGGGTGATGAAGATCATCGAGTCGACCAACGACCCGCGCTCGGAGTACTACGACTTGATGCGGCGCGAGTCGATGCCGGCCGACGAGCTGATGGGGCGGCGGATGGAAATCGGCGTCGTCGCCGTGCTCGGCCAGCTGCGCGCGAAGCGCAACTGGCACCGGATCATGCGCGAGTGGATCTACGCCGACGAGCCCTCGACCGAGCTGGGCGAGGAAGAGTGGCACTACTTCGAGGGCCGCGGCATGACCCAGACCCCGATAGTCGAGAAGTCCCTGGAAGGCGAGCAGCGCTGAGCGGTCAGTCTGATCGCGCCGCTCGATGCATTGACCACACTCTGGTGTGGTCAATGCGTCAAACGGTGAAATAGGCGGGGGTCGTTGGAGACGAGGCCGTCGACGCCCGCGTCCACCAGGCGCTGCATGCGGGGGAGGTCGTCGACTGTCCAGGCGATCAGCTCGACTTTGGCGATCTTGGCTATGCGGGCGAGACGGTGGGTGACGAGCGGGTGGTAGACCCACATCGAGGCGACGCCCAGCCTTGGCAGCTCCTGCGCCGCCAGGCCCGGCAGACGGTGGCGCATCGCCACCATCGCCGCCAGCAGCGGCAGCTTCGCCCAGCGCTTCGAAGTCCAGTCCTTGGTCACCTTGGGGTAGGTCCAGCCGCGGCGCAAGTTCGGTTCCAGATCGAGGATGCGTCCCAGCGAGTAGAGCTCCATCGTCGAGACCATCGCCCGGCCGACCAGGTCGCGCTCCCGCAGGGCGGAAACGATCTCCTCCTCACGCCCGGGCAGCTTGATGTCGATGTCGATCTCGACCCGGTCCAGGGGCGGCTCGAGGAAGGCGTCGAGCGCCTCGGTCAGATTCAGCGGCGTGCGACTTTCGGCGTCATGCCAGTCGTGGGCGACGACCAGCGGCGCCCGCTGCTCGAGCGGCAGGTGGGCGTCGCGAAGCCAGAGCACGTCGAGCTCGATCGTGTCGACCCCGGCCTGCACCGCGGCGGCGAAGCTCTCCAGCGTGTTGCCGGGGGCGATCAGGTCGGCGCCCTTGTGGCCGACCAGCCGCAGGCCCTCGGGCGGCACTAGAAGAGCTGGTTCTCGCCGGCGAAGATCTCGGAGACCGAGTCGTCGGTAAAGATGCGGCGGATCGAGTCGGCGAAGGTGCCGGCGGTGGAGAGCACGGTGATGTTGTCGGGCGCGCCGGGGCGCAGCGGCAGCGTGTCGCTGACGACGATCTGCTCGATCCCCGACTTCTCGTAGGCGAGCCGCTCGTAGGCGGGGCCGGAGAAGACGCCGTGGGTGGCGCAGGCGATCACCCGCGCGGCGCCCTCGTCGAGCACGGTCTGGGCGGCGGCGCAGAGGGTGCCGGCGGTATCGATCATGTCGTCGACCAGGACCGCGGTCTTGCCCTTGACGTCGCCGACCACGTAGCCGATCTCGGCCACCTGCTGGGCGGGGCGCTCCTTCTCCATCACCGCCCAGTGGGTGCCGATGCGACGGGCGAAGTTGCGCGCCGTCTTCACCCGACCGGCGTCGGGGGAGACGATCACGAGGTCCTCGGCGCGGTGCTGGTCGGCGAACCACTGGGTCAGCATCGGCATCGCCGTCATGTGGTCGACCGGGACGTGGAAGAAGCCCTGCACCTGGCCGGCGTGCAGGTCCATGGTGAGCACGCGGTCGACGCCGACCCCCTCGAGGCACTTGGCGACGATGCGAGCGGAGATCGGCTCGCGCGGCGCCGACTTCTTGTCCTGGCGGGCGTAGCCGTACCAGGGCATCACGGCGATGATCCGGTGCGCGGAGGCGCCCTGGGCGGCGTCGATCATCGTCAGCAGCTCGATCAGGGCGTCGTTCGGGGTCATGTCTGAGTGTTCGTTGGCGCAGGTGGACTGGACGATGAAGACGTCGGCACCGCGGATCGACTCCTCGTAGCGGCAGTAGACCTCGCCGTTGGCGAAGGTCTTCAGAGTCACCTGGCCGAGGTCGACGTCGAGCTTGCCGGCGACCTTGGCGGCCAGCTCCATCGAGCTGCGGCCGCCGAAGACCATCATCCGCTTCGAGTAGTCGTGGGGGATGGCGGTTGCCGGCACCGTCTCTGGGCGCTCCTCGATCGTGCTCACGGGGTCTGCTCCTCTTGCATCTTGGCGGCCTTGCGGGCGGCGTAGCCCTCGATGTTCCGTTGCTCGTTCTCGCTGACGGCGAGCGCGCCCTCGGGCACGTCGCCCTTGATCACCGCTCCAGCGCCAGTGTAGGCGCCGTCGCCGACTTCTACAGGTGCGATCAGCATCGTGTCAACGCCGAGCCGGGCGTTCTCGCCGATCGTAGTCCGGTTCTTGCGGAAACCGTCGTAGTTGGCGGTGATCGTGCCGGCGCCGAGGTTGCTGCCGGCGCCGACCTCAGCATCGCCGACGTAGGCGAGGTGGGGGACCTTGGCGCCCTCGCCGATCCGCGAGTTCTTGATCTCGACGAAGGTGCCGGCCTTGGCGCCCTGCTCGAGCCGGGCGCCGGGGCGCAGGTAGGCGAAGGGGCCGACCATGGCGCCGTCGCCGACCGCGCATTCGACCAGGTAGGAGTGGGGCACGGTGACGCCCTCGCCGAGCCTGGAGTCGATCAGGGTGCTGAGCGGGCCGACCGTGGAGCCGGCGCCGACCTCGGTGACGCCGCGCAGGCTGGTGCCGGGCTCGAGCCGCACGTCGGCAGCGATTTGGACGCCGACGTCGATCCAGGTGGAGCCGGGGTCGACAACGGTGACGCCGGCAAGCATGTGCGCCTCGAGGATTCGGCGCCGCGCCTCGGCCTCGACCGCTGCCAGGTCAGCACGGTTGTTGACCCCCATCGTCACCGCGATGTCGTCGGCGAGGTGGGCCCCGACCGGGTGGCCGGCCTCGCGCAGCGCCGGCAGCACATCGGGCAGGTAGTACTCGCCCTGGGCGTTGTCGTTGGAGAGGCCGGCGAGCGCCTCAGCGAGGGGCGCGGCCTGGAAGGCGTAGGTGCCGGCGTTGACCTCGCGGATCGCCAGCTGCTCGGCGCTCGCGTCGCCGGCGGCCTTGACCTCGACCACGCGCTCGACCTCACCCGCGGTGCGGACGACGCGGCCGTAGGAGCCGGGATCGTCGAGCTCGATCGTCAGCATCGTCGCCGCGGCGCCGGAGGCGGCGTGGGCGGCGTGGGCGGCGAGCAGCGCCGAGATCGTCTCGGCGGAAATCAACGGCACGTCTCCAGAGAGAACGAGCACCGTCTCGGCCTGCTCGATCAGCGGCAGCGCCGCCCGCACCGCCCCACCGGTTCCGTCGGGCTGGGGCTGGGTGACGATCCGAACCTTGTCGGGCAGGCCGGGAACACTGTTCTGCTTCGGCGAATCGATCGCCACGATCCACTCTGCGCCAGTAGCCTCGCGCGCCGCCTCAATCGGCCAGGCGACCATCGCCCGCCCGCAGACGGGGTGCAGCATCTTCGGCAGGCTGGAGCGCATGCGCGTTCCCTGGCCCGCTGCCATGACCAGTACGAGGGGAGACTCCACTCCGGGATCGTAGTAGCGGCGCGCGGGTCCTGTAGCGGCGCTACGCCCGCGAAAGGTCTCGCCCGACCAGGGCGACGCTGGTCAGGGTCCAGCCGGCGAAGATCAGGTCTATGCCGACGAGGAGGCCGATCGCCCAGTCGGCGCTGCTGGGGAGCTTGGCGAGGACGAGGATGCCGATCAGCAGGCCGGCGACCCCGCTGAGGCCGACCAGGCCGGCGCCCTGCCGGCCCCGGCCGGCGAAGGCGACGGCGATCCGGGTCAGGCCCATGAGAAGGAAGTAGATGCCGAGCAGCAGGGTGAGGCTGACTGCGCCGTGATGCGGTTCGGCGAGCAGCCAGACACCGGCGGCCACGGTCAGCGCCGCCCAGAGCAGCCGCACGATCAGGCTGCCGACCGAGTGGGCGGTGAACGCCGCCGCGACCAGGAAGGTTCCCGCGACGATCAGGATGCAGCCGATGAAGATCGCCGTGCCGACCGCTGCGACCGCCGGCACCACGATCGCCACGCAGCCGACGAAGATCGCCAGGACTCCCACGGCCATCAGCTCCTTCCAGCTACGCCGCAGCCCCTCACGAACCTCCGGGTCCATCTGCACCGCATTCATCTCCATGCGAAGACCCTAAGCGCCCACACGGACACGATCAACCCGCTCGGCGACAGCCTGGCCCTCGGTGGCTTCCCGCTCCAACTGCCGCTCGTAGAACCGCACCCACTTGCGCACCGCGTTGTCGGAGACGCCGTACTTGCGGCCGACCGCCAGGTAGCTGGTCGCCTCGATCTCTTCCAGCAGCTTCTCGTAGGGCGGCCGCTCGACCTTGCGTGCGTGTGGCGTAGGAACTCCGCGGAGGCCCGGCCGCCGCCCACGCCGTGCCGATCGGTCCCAGCGGACACCGCATGACCGCGAGCAATACCGCTGTGTCGCATAGCTCGGGACAAAAGTCCTCTCGCATCGCAGGCATTGCCGCATTGCGCGCTCGATCCGATTCCTGCGCCCACAATGGGTATCGAGAGTCGCCGCGCAATTGGGGCAAACCATCCGAAGATTCTCCAGCCGATGGTCATCCCGAACGCCATTGACGTGATCCAGGATCATCGACATCGGCCGGCCGCGCCAAATCTCGGCGAGGCCGCAAAGCTCGCATTGCGGCTTCTGCCCATGTTTCAAGTTGTTCTGGCGGGCAGCAGCCGGATCGAAGTGATCAGTGATATCTCCCAGATCCCAGCATATTTCTTGAGGATCCGCCAGGCGCCACCCGTTGGGCAAAGGCCGAGTGCTCGCAAACTCTCGGCCCATGACTTCGAGGCTGCGATCGCAGCCCTGGCCTCTTCCTCGGTGTAGCTGAGACGCCTTCCAGACACCGAGACAGTCTCGCACCTACCTCAGACAGAAAGCTTCATCCGAACCCGGAGCACAGCAAACGGAAAGCTGGGGAGCCCGGGTTCGAACCGAGGATGCGGCATCCAAAGTGCCGAGTGTTGCCGACTACACCACTCCCCAGGGAGCGCCCTAAAGTTTAGGGCGTCAGCGATGACCGCCGTAGGACTTCATCCGCTTCAGTGCCCGAGCGTATGCGTTGCCGAGATCCGAATGTGCCCGTGCTGGCGAACAGACCCGGGACTGATCCCAAGGTCGTCAAGAGTCGGAGCGTCGTCGAGCCCGGTCTCGTGCCTATGAACGACGCGAACCTCGGTCAGCCAACCCCATCGCTTCGCGTCGAATCGGTTTGCCTGACGCTGAACCCGATCCGGTTTGAATTTGGGCTCGGTCTCAACCTCAGCGATTGCGGGGCATCCTTGTCCGACCAGATAGAGGACCAGGAGATCCCCAACTCGGTAGCTGGGACAGAGAAGGGGCTTGTCGTCGCTCTTGCGTAGCCGATGAACATCGCTGACCCAGGTCATTTCCTCCCACCAACGATCAAGATCGCGATCGTCGTAATTGAGCATCTTCAGCCAATAGCCGCGATCGGAGCGTCGCGGATAATTCTCCGCCTCAAAGCGTTCGAGTTCGCGTCCCGGGGGAAGCAGAATCGGGCTGCCGTGGACCGAACCATGACTTCGTCCTGACTGGCCCGTCGCAGCTCGCTTGGGCTCCAAGCGTCGATACCGAGCAAGATCTTTGACCAGGATCGGCGTAGCTAATTCCCACCAATTTTTGAAATGTCGAGCGGCCGAGGAAACCTGTTTGCGATCGAGAACCACCCCTAGCTCAACGTTCCCGTTTGTCTGTGCGCCAAGCCCAGAGACACAGAGACAGTGAGATTGCCTGATCCTGCGAGGCCCCAGTCTTTGTCGACCACGGCTGCCTTTGCGTGGAGATTTGGCACCGAGCGCAACTCGACGCACACTCTCGATCACATCGTCGCGGGCAGCCTCAAGCAGGAAACCCGCTTTAGTTCGTTTGAATGTTCCGTGTCGTTTAGCGATACCCGCAGCCTCGCAGACACAGACAGGAAATCAACTGCGGGTCCAAGCAGAGGTGGAACTACTCCTCGCCGCCGCGGGGCACCTGGCCCGCTTCGGCGCCTGGCTCCAGGGCTGGGCCCCGTGGCGAGGCTATGCCGAGGACTCGCATGGTTTTGAGGCCGAGACCCAGCTTCTCGCGGCCCTCGGTGGCGGAGACGTCGTGGCCACAGAGCTCTTTGACTCGCTCGAGGCGGTAGCGGATCGTGTGGCGGTGGGTGAAGAGCTGTTTGGCGGTTGCGGCGACGTTGCCGTCGTTGTCGAGGTAGGCCTCTACCGTGGCCACCAGCTCGGTCTCGTACTGCTCGTCGTAGGCGGAGAGTGGGGCGATCGTCTCGGCGTAGAAGCGCTCCAGCTCACGCGGGTCCTCGCTCATCGCCGGCAGCAGCAGCCGGTAGGAGCCGGTGTCTTCGAAGGCGAGCAGAGGGCGGCCCTCGGCCTCGCCGACGTTGACCGCCAGGCGCGCCTCGTTGCCGGAGCGGTAGAGGTCGACCGGGTCGGCGGCGTGGCGGCCGCGGCCGACCGTCAGGTGAAAGCCGGAGAGGCTGTCTTCGAGCTCGCGCATCAGGCCGGCGGCCGCACGCTCGAGCCGCGCGTCGTCCTCGGCCGGGACGATCACCGCGATCTCCGCCGCCTCCTCGCCGTCGGGGCTCGCCAGCGAGCCGGGCGCCAGCGAGCGCAGCGCCCGCTGCGCCAGAACCAGCACCCGCGCCCGCCACTCCCCCGTCTGCGCCGCACGCGGCGCCGCGTGCAGGATCAGCACCCCGGCGCCCTGCTCCAGCTCGGCGCCGAGCTCGGCGCCGCGGGCGACGATGTCGCCGCGGTCGGTGACCTTGCGGGCGAGCACGGCGGCGACGAAGGCACCCGCCACCTCCTCGCTCTCCCACTCCGGCGAGCGCGAGCGCTCCAGCTCCAGCGCCAGCAGGGTCGTCACCATGCGGGTGATCGCCGCCTCGGGCGGCGCGGTGCTGCGATAGCGCAGCTCGCCCACGGCGCTATCGGCGACCCGCAGCTCGACCCGGGTCACCTCCTCGCCCCCGGCGAGGAGCTTGCGCTCCTGGTCCGGCGAGGCCCCGGCCACCGCCAGCACCGCGCTGGAGCGGTCGATCAGGACGACGCTGGCGCCGAGCACTTTGGCCGCCGCGCGCACCAGGGCGGGCAGCCCGGCGCCCGACTCGACCGCTTCGGAGAGCGCGTCGAGGGTCCCGGACTTCCGCTCTTCGACACGGCTTTCCTTGCCTCTGGAGGCGGCTGGCATGCCCCCATTATCCCCAGCTACCTGCCGTGGAGGATGTTGAGGATGTCGTTGTAGTAGTAGACGAAGGCGAGGCCGATGACGACGCCGACCACGACGAGGGCGGCGAGGACGAAGAGCGAGACGAAGCCGGCGGCGGCCTTCTCCCAGATGCGCCCGTAGGAGCTGACCGCCGGGACCAGGATCAGGCCGACGAAGGCGCTGAGGCTGACCACGCCGGCGGCGCCGAAGAGCAGGTACTCATGGTTGATCTTCTGCAGCGCCAGCGGAAGCACGATCCCCATTCTGCCGGACCGTGGTGATGACCAGCGCGACGGCGGCGCAGAGCGAGAGCGCCGCGGCGCCGAGCGCCCAGCCGGCGCTGACGTCGCTGAGGTAGTGAACTCCGAGGTAGACCCGCGAGAGGCCGACCAGCGCGGTCAGCGCGATCCCGGCGCTTACCACCGCTGCGCCCCGCGCCATCCCCGGTCGCAGTCGCATCACGATCGTCACCGCCAACCAGACGTAGAAGGTCGAGTAGGCGGCGTGGGCGCTGGGGAAGGAGGAGCCCGAGACGCCGACCAGGCCGCCGCCGGGGCGCGGCCGGTCGACAGCGTCCTTGAGCACGTGGACGCCGAGGAAGATCAGCGCGACCCCGGCGACGAGGACGCCGAACTCGGCCCAGCGGCGGCGGGCGGCGAGGAGCGCCGCGGCGGCAAGCGCCAGGAGGCCGGTGACGGCGGAGGAGCCGAGGTGGGTGAAGACCTTGGCGATGTCGGTGAGCCAGCCGGCCTGCAGCCGTTCGACCAGTTCGGCCGCCGTGGCGTCTCCGGGCGTCGGCCCCGGTTCGCCGCCGACGATCACCGCGTAGGCGACAAGGACGAAGGTCGAGATGGCGAGAACCGCCATCAGCGAGGTGAACTCGAGGCCGAAGGTGCCGCCCGGCGTCACCCGCTCCCAGAGGAACTCGAGCTGGGGCCGGAAGCGCCGGGTGAGGACGACGATCCAGCGGGTCGCCGCGTGGCGCTCCATCCAGGCCACCGCGGCGCGCCGGCTGCGCTCGTCGCGGAACCGGCGGACCGCGACGACGAGGGCGACGATGACGACGATCGTCGTCGCCAGGACGAAGGCGCCGCGGCCGGCGTACTTGGCGGCGCTCTCGATGCTGCGCGAGAAGAAGTAGCCGACGAGGATGTGGGCGCTGGCCCAGAGCCCGGTGCCGAGGATGCTGTAGGGGACGAAGGCGCGGTAGCGCATCCCCGAGCTGCCGGCGATGAACGGCGCGAAGGCGCGGACGAGGCTGATGAAGCGGCCGATGAAGATCGTCTTGCCGCCGTGGCGGGAGAAGTAGTCCTCGACCTTTTCGAAGCGGGCGTGGCCGATGCCGACCCGCGGTCCGTGCTCGAGCACGAACTCGCGCCCGAGCCGGCGGCCGACGAAGAAGCTGGTCGTGTCCCCCGCCCAGGCGGCGAACCAGGCGGTCGCGATCAGCAGGTAGATGTCGATCGCGCCCTGACCGGCGACGGCGCCGCCGAGCAGCATCACCGTCTCGCCGGGGACGACGAGACCGACGAAGGCGCCGGTCTCGGCGAAGGCGAAGACGCCGACGAGGAGGTAGGTCCAGGCGCCGAGCGTGTTGGAGACGTCTTCCAGCAGCTTCTGCAGGTCGATGTGTCCGAGCTCCTGGCCGAGCAGGTAGTAGCCGACCGCCACAGCCGCGACGACCAGCGCGATCAGCAGGCGTTTGCGGTTGCCGCCGCCCTCCCCCGGCAGCTTCACGGAATCACCTTCCACTGTGCTTTTTCGGCAAATGGCAGCGAAAAGGAACAGCGGAGCGTCATTGGGATGCCCTCCCGGCCGCGCAGACGATCGCGTCGTCGCGGTCGAGGGACTCGGCGGCGGCGCGGGCCGCAGCCAGGCTCTCGAAGAGGCCGAATGCGGTCGGGCCGGAGCCGGTCAGCGCCGCGTGCGGCGCACCGGCGGCACGCAGGGCGTCGAGGGCGTCGCCGATCCGCGGGCGCAGCGAGCGCGCCGCCGGCTCGAGGTCGTTGACGAGAAGCTCGGGGTGGGCAAGCGGCGAGGCGCCGGCGCCCGCAGTCGCCCGCAAGCGCTTCGCCAGCTCGTCAAGCTCCGAGGCGCCACGGCCGAGGCCGAGCCGGTCGGCCTCGGCAAACACCGCCGCGGTGCTGAGCCCGCCGCCGTCGGGAAGCAGCACGACGGCGTGAGGCGGCGGATCGGGCAGCCGCTCGACCATCTCCCCCGCGCCCTGGACGAGCGCCAGCGATGGAGTCAGCTGCGATGGCACATCTGCGCCCAACCCGGCAGCGATCCGCTCCAGGTCCGCGACCTCGCCGGCCGCCAGCCGCAGCACCGCCGCCGCGTCGGCGCTGCCGCCGCCGAGCCCAGCCGCGACCGGGATCCGCTTCTCGATCTCGATCCGCAGCGGAGGATGCGGCCAGCCGCATCTACGTAGGGCGGCAAGGGCGCGTGCGGCCAGATTTTCTCCCTCGACTCCCGGACAGACGACTTCGTCGCGCTCTGCACTGGCCCCCGTCCGACTTTGACCCACCCCTGGTGTGGTCAATGCCGGAAGCGTGATCAAGTCCGCCAGCGCCAGCGGCTCGAACAGCGAGCAAAGCTCGTGCAGGCCGTCCGCGCGCCGCCCCCCGAGGTAGAGGCAAAGGTTGAGCTTGGCTGGAGCAGAGAGTCGCAAGGGGTCCTGTCCCGGTAGGGGTTCCACTTAACTTTTTCGGTGGAGTGGTAGTGGTCTGCCGTGAGCGGGGTCGGCGAAAAAGTACAAGACGTTCCACCCCTACCGGGACAGGACCTTCGCCAACGCTCGGAACTCCTCTGGAGAGAGTTGCTCGGCGCGGCTGTCCACTGGCAGGCCGAGCGCCTTGAGCGCAGACCTGGTCGCCTCCAGCGAGCCGGGCCGGGCGTGCTCGACCGAGCGAGCCAGGGCCTTGCGGCGGTGGGCGAAGGCGGCCCGGATCAGCTCGCGCGTCGCCCGGTCGGCGCCCGGGCCGGTACGCCGCAGGCCGAGGATCGCCGACTCGACCCGGGGGCGCGGGCGGAAGACCGCCGGGTCGACCTTGCGCAGCAGCCTCACCTCGCAGGCGAGCTGGGCGACCACGCTGGGCGAGCCATAGGTGCGGCCGCCGGGCGCGGCGCGCAGGCGGTCGGCGATCTCGCGCTGGACCATCACGGTCCAGCGCCCGACCGAGGGCAGCAGCTCGATCGTGCGCAGGATCACCGGCGTGGCAACCGAGTAGGGCAGGTTGGAGACGACCGCGGTCGGCAAGGGCTCGAGGCCACTGAGGTCGAAGTCCATCGCATCGCCCCAGTGGAGGCTCACGTTCTCCCTGGAGGCGACCGGCGCAAGCGCCTCCTCCAGGCGCCGGTCGAGCTCGATCGCGTGGACGTGGCCCGCGACAGCGGCGAGGCGCTCGGTCAGCACCGCTTCGCCGGCGCCGACCTCGAGCACGACGTCGCCCTCGCCCAGCTCGGCGTCGCGGACGATCGCGTCGAGCAGGTTCGGGTCGGAGAGGAAGTTCTGCCCGAGGCGGACCACCGGCTACCAGCCGAAGAGCGCCCGCGCGTTGGTCTCGACCGTGCGCTCCAGCTCCGCGTAGGAGACGCTGCGAACCTCGGCGAGCGCCTCGGCGGTGGAGACGACGTAGGCGGGCTCGTTGGGCTTGCCGCGCACCGGCTGGGGGGCGAGGTAGGGCGCGTCGGTCTCGACCAAGACGAGCTCGTCGGGCAGCTTCGTCGCGGCCTCGCGCAGCTCCTCGGCGCTCGGGAAGGTGACGATCCCGGAGAATGAGCAGTACCAGCCGCGGTCGATGGCGTCTTGGACCCGCCAGGGGGCGAGGAAGCAGTGCAGGATCACGGCAACCCCGTCGCCGCGGGCGTCGAGGATCTCGAAGACCTCGTCGACGGCGCCGGTCTCGCCGTCGGGATCGCGGGCATGGATGACGACCGGCAGGCCGCGCTCGCGGGCGATATCGATCTGCGCCTCGAAGGCGCGGCGCTGGTCGGCCCGGCCGGCGGTCTCGCGGTAGTAGTCGATCCCGGTCTCGCCGATCGCCCGCACCTTCTCGCTCCCGGCCGCCAGACGGGCGATCTCCTCGGCCCGGGCGTCGTCGAAGCCGGCGGCCTCGGTCGGGTGGCAGCCGACCGTCGCGAAGACGCCCTCGTGGCGCTCGGCACCGGCAATCGCCAGCTCGTTCGACTCCGCATCGAGACCGACGTTGAGCATCCGCTCCACCCCGGCCTCGGTCGCTGCGGCGACTACCTCGGCCTCGGGCCGCTCGCAGAGGAAGAGGTGTGTATGCGAATCGATCACGAAAGCTCAGCCTATCCTCGCCGACCGATCCGGGCAGCGGGTGGGTAGCCTCCCGGCATGGCCGACTTCGCCGACTACAACAGCGAGATCTACCTTCGCGGGCTGGGCGGCGAGACGCTCTCGCTGCCCGTCTCGATCGCCGCGCTTGAGCGGGCCGCCGCGGAGGCGATGGACGAGCGCGCCGCGGCCTACGTCTTCGCCGGCGCGGGCAGCGAGGACACGATGGACGCCAACCGCGAGGCCTTCAGCCGCCGACGGATCGTGCCGCGGATGCTCCGCGACATCGCCGACCGCGACCTCTCGACGACGCTGCTCGGCACCGCGATGCCGGCGCCGCTGCTGCTGGCGCCGATCGGCGTGCAGAAGGTCGTCCATCCCGACGGGGAGCTGGCCACGGCTCGCGCCGCTGCAAGCCTCGGGGTGCCGATGATCGCCAGCACCGTCTCGCACTTCAGCCTCGAGGAGATCGCCGCGGCCGGCGGCGATGCCCCGCGCTGGTTCCAGCTCTACCTGCCCAACGACAGGGACCTCGCCGCCAGCTTCATCGGCCGCGCCGAGGCGGCCGACTACGGCGCGATCGTCCTCACCGTCGACACCTTCGTCCCCGGCTGGAAGCCGCGCGACCTGCAGCAGGCCTGGGTCCCCTACCTGCACGGCCTGGGGGTCGCCAACTTCTTCGAGGACCCGGTCTTCCGCGCCGGGCTGGAGCGCCCGCCCGAGGAGGACGTCGGTGCCGCCACCGGCCACTTCCTCGGCATCCGGGGAGAACCATCGCTCGACTGGGACGACGTCGAGTGGCTGCGCGGCCAGACCGAGCTGCCGATCGTCCTGAAGGGAATCCAGCACCCCGACGACGCCCGCGAGGCGGCGCGGCGCGGCGCGGCCGGCGTCGTCGTCTCCAACCACGGCGGCCGCCAGGTCGACGGCGCAATCGCCTCGCTCGACGCGCTGCCGCCGATCGTCGAAGCCGCCGGCGACGACTTGACCATCCTCTTCGACAGCGGCATTCGCGGCGGCAGCGACGCGATCAAGGCGCTGGCCCTCGGCGCCGACGCCGTCTGCATCGGCCGCCCCTACATCTGGGGTCTGGCGCTGGAGGGCCAGACCGGGGTGGAAACCGTCCTCAAGACGGTCCTCGCCGACCTCGACCTGACGATGGCCCTCTGCGGCTATACGCACCCGGGCCAACTCGGCCCCGACTCGCTGGCCAAGGGCCAATCTCAGTAGGTCGGAACGTCTTGTACTTTTTTGCCAGCCCGCCCTCGACAGGCTCCAGCCGACCCACCAAAAAAGTTAAGTGGAGGCCTACTGAGATTGGCCCTTGGCCAGCGGCTCGATCTTCGGGAACAGCGCCGGGATCCGCTCGACGCTCTGGCCGCCGGGGCGCGAGCCCAGCTTGGCCAACCCGCGGCCCTCTTCGCCGAGCGCGGCGAGCAGCGTCTCGCTGCTGCGCGGCAGGTAGGGGGCGAGCAGCAGCGTCGTCACCCGCAGGCCCTCGACCAGGTTGTAGAGGACCTCGTCTAGGCGCTCGGGGTCGGCCTCGTCCTTGGCCAGCACCCAGGGCTGGGTCTCCTCGACGAAGCGGTTGAGGCGGCGGACCAGCTTCCAGGCCTCCTCCAGGGCCTGGGTCAGCTCGGCCCGGTCGAGCAGCTCGCAGAAGCGCGGCACGACGCCTTCGAAGTCCTCGGCGAGGACGGCATCGACGGCGGCCTCGGGCACGACGGCGGCGCGGTAGCGCTCGACCATCGCCAGGATGCGGCTGGCCAGGTTGCCGAAGTCGTTGGCCAGCTCGGTCTCGTAGCGGGCCTCGAAGCCGGCGGTGGAGATCGAGCCGTCCTGGCCGAAGCTGACCTCGCGGAAGCAGTAGTAGCGCAGCGCGTCGGCGCCGAAGCGCTCGATCACCTCGAAGGGGTCGAGCACGTTGCCGAGCGACTTCGACATCTTCTTCTCGCCCATCAGCAGGAAGCCGTGGATCGCCATCCGCCGCGGCGGCTCCAGGTCGGCGGCCCAGAGAAGGGCTGGCCAGATCACCGCGTGGAACTTGAGGATGTCCTTCGCCATCACGTGCAGCGAGGCGGGCCAGTAGCGCTCGGTCAGGTCCTCGCCCTCGCGGGCGAAGCCGAGCGCGGTGACGTAGTTGAGCAGCGCGTCGAACCAGACGTACATGCGCTGCTCGGGATCCCAGGGCAGCGGCAGCCCCCACTTCAGCGCCGGCCGTGAGAGCGAGACGTCCTCCAGGCCCCCCTTGATGAAGGAGACGGCCTCGTTGCGGCGGAAATCGGGGACGACGAAGTCGGGCCGTTCCTCATAGAGGCCTTCGAGCTGGGCCTGGAAGGCGGAGAGGCGAAAGAACCAGTTCTCCTCGCGCACCCGCTCGAGCGGGATCTCGTGGATCGCGCAGGTCTGACCCGGGCCGAGCTCGCGCTCGGTCTTGAAGTCGGCGCAGCGCGGGCAGTACCAGCCTTCGTAGGTGCCCTTGGTCACCCAGCCGTTGTCGTAGACCCGCTGCATGATCTCGGCGACCTTCGCCTTGTGGCGTGGGTCCGAGGTGCGGATGAAGAAGTCGTTGGTGGCATCGATGATCGGCATCAGCGAGCGGAACTTCTCCGCGTTGCGGTCGGCCAGCTCCTGCGGCGAGATCCCCTCGCGCTCGGCCGCGGTCTCGACCGGCTCGCCATGCTCGTCGGTGCCGGTGAGGAAGAAGACGTCCTCGCCGCGCTGGCGCATGTGGCGGGCAAGCACATCGGCAGCCATCGTCGAGTAGGCATGGCCGAGGTGCGGCTCAGCGTTGACGTAGTAGATCGGAGTGGTGATGAAGAAGCTCTTCGGGCTCATCGGCGCCAGCACCGTAGCAACGCGCGATCAGAGCCGATCAGCCCGAGCGACCCATTTTCGCGCTCCCGGCTGAATCTCCAGAACCCCGCAAACCCCCTCCCCAAGCAGGATTCAGCGAGCGCGCCTGACAGGATTCGAACCTGTGACCTTCGGTTTCGTAGACCGACGCTCTATCCAACTGAGCTACAGGCGCGGGTTGGGCCGGCGATGGCCCGGGGGGCGATTCTAGGGACTTGGGGATGTGGTTAGGCGGCTTCGGGGTCGGCGGGCTTGTTCAGCCGCACGTGCCAGTGGACCTTGGCCGTGGCCACGCGCAGGCCGGAGGCGTCGGTCAGCTCTATCTCGCAGGGGAAGACGACCTTGCCGTCGGCGTCGAGGGTGGCGAGGGCATCGGCTGCCGGGACGCCCAGCTTGGCCCTGGCCTCGATCGGCCCCCTGGCGATCTTCTCGTAGGAGATCTCGGCGCTGCGGGCCAGCGGGGTGATCTCGCCGAGGCGCTCGGCGAAGGCGCCGATGAAGGCTGCGCCCGATGCGGCCTCGGCCGCGGTGAAGAGGGCGCCCGCGTGCTGGGAGCCGACGTGGTTGGTCAGCTCTGCCCGCTCGGGGAGCGTCACCAGCGCCTCGCCCTCGCTAATGCTGGTGATCTCCAGGTCGAGGTAGCCGGCGAAGGGAACGACCTGCGTCATCCCCTGCGCGATCGCGTCGAAGTCGGTCATCGTCGCGAAACCCTACCGGCGGCGGCGCCGTCAGCGACCCTCGAACTCGGCGTGGCCGGGGCCGCCGTGTTCGAGGAAGGTCTTGACCGCACGCTGCAGGTCCTCGGTGGCGAACAGCTCGCCGGCCTCGCTGCGGATCGCCTCATCCGCCGCCGCGATGCCGCCCTCGCGGTAGCGGCGCAGGACGAGCTTGGTCATCGCGTGCGCTCTGGTCGGGCCCGCGGCCAGCTCGGCGGCGAAGGTCCGCGCCCGCTCGTCGAAGCCCTCGTCATCGAAGACGCGGTTGACGACGCCCCAGCCCTCCAGCTGCTCGGCGCCGAACAGCTCGCCCGTCATCACCAGCTCGCGAGCACGGCCGCTGCCGGCGCGCTCGGCGAGGCGCTGGGTGCCGCCCATCGAGGGCGTCAACCCGACCACTTTCTCGACCAGGCCGAACCTGGCCGAGCGGGCGGCGAGGATCAGGTCGCAGCCGAGGGCCAGCTCGAAGGCGGCGGTCAGGGTCAGCGCGTGGGCGGCGAAGACGACCGGCAGCGGCAGTCGTTCGACCCGCTCGACCGCGCCGATCAGCTGGCCCCAGAGCAGGCCGGCCCGCTCCGGCGTCAGGCCCTCGAACTCGGCGACGTTGACGCCGCCGGAGACGGCCCGCCCCTCGGCGCGGATCAGCAGCGCCCGCGGCGGCTCGCTCTCCACCGCCGCGATCGTCGCCTGCAACGACTCGAACATCTCCCGGTCGAACAGGTTGAGCGGCGGGCTGTCGAGGGTGGCGACGGCCAAGCCCTGCTCGCGCTCAAGTCGAATGGCCACGGCAAAACCCTACGGGACTCAGGGCACGCGGTGGACCTCGAAGAGGTTCGTCCCCAGCTCCTGCTCGGGCAGGCCCGCGGTGATCGCGATCAGCTCGCCGGAGGCGGCGATGCCGTGCTCGCCGGCCAGGCCGGCGCAGTCGTGGAGCAGGGTGCGGATGTCGGCCTCCTGCTCGTGCAGCACCGCGGTCACGCCGAAGAGCAGGTTGAGGCGGCGCACCGTCTCGATCCGCGGCGAGATCGCCAGCACCGGCACCTTGGGACGGTGGGCGGAGACGAGCCGCGCGGTGCGCCCGCTCGTCGTCGGCACGACCAGCGCCGAGAGCCCGAGCCGATAGACGGCGCCGACGGCCCCCTGGGCGACCGAGTCGGCGACGTCCTGGGTCGCCTGATCGGTCCGAGCGAAGAGCCACTCGCCGTAGGGCAGGTCAGGCTCGGTGGCGCGGGCGATCTGGTCCATCACCCGCACCGCCTCGAGCGGATGCTGGCCCACGGCCGTCTCCTCGGAGAGCATCACCGCGTCGCTGCCGTCGTAGATCGCGTTGGCGACGTCGGTCACCTCGGCCCGGGTCGGCCGCCGCGCGATCACCATCGAGGCCAGCATCTGGGTCGCCGTGATCACCGGCTTGGAACGGCGCCCGGCGGCGCGGATCAGGCGCTTCTGCACGACCGGCACCTGGGCGAGTGGCAGCTCGATACCGAGGTCGCCGCGGGCGACCATGATCCCGCCGGTCGCGACGCGGACGATCTCCTCCGCGTTCTCCGCCGCCTGCTGCTTCTCGATCTTGGCGATCAGCGGGATGTCGGAGCCAAGCGCGCGCAGCCGCTCGCTCACCGGCTCGAGATCGGCGGCTGTGGAGACGAAGGAGATCGCGAGCAGATCAATACCCTGCTCGACCGCGAACTCGACCCAGCCGAGGTCGACCGCCGTCGCCGCCGGGGTGCTGATGCCGGGAACGTTCATCCCCTTGTGAGAGGAGAGCGTGCCGCCGACCTCGACCTCGCAGTCGACGCCGCCGTCTTCGGGACCGCGCACGCGCAGGCGGATCGAGCCGTCGGCGAGGTAGACGGGCTCATCCTCGCGCAGGGAGGTGACGCCCTGCCAGGTGACGGGGATCGTCTCGCGGTCGCCCTCGACCTCCTGCGGCGTCAGCTTCACGTGCATGCCGGTCTCCAGCTCGGCGACGTCGCCGCGCAGCTCGCCGATCCGCAGCTTCGGCCCCGGCAGGTCGCCGAGCACCGCGACCTCGCGGCCGGCCTGCTCGGCGGCGGCGCGGATCGCCTCGACCGTGCGCGCGTGGCGCTCGCGGTCGGCATGGGAGAAGTTGAGGCGCAGGACGTCGGCGCCGGCCTCGATCAGCCGCGGCAACACGTCAGCGCCCCAGCTCGCGGGCCCCACCGTCGCGATGATCTTCGTCCGCCTGCTCGGCTGCATCGGTTGACTGTAGAGCGTGACGCATCGCACTCGAAAGGCCCGACGACTGCACGAATCTCTGTGGCAATGAGATCTGTGAGCAGCGTCGCCGAGGTCCCCGCAAGCGCCGAGCAGCCGGCCTTCCCGGACCTCGTCGGAGAGGCGCGTCCCTCGCCGGCCGGCCCGATCGACGCCGTCGAGGCGGCCGAGCTGGCCAAGCCCCCGGTCGTGCCGCTGCCCCGCACCGCGCAGATGCTGCGCTTCAGCCAGCGCCAGATCGAGTACGTCTTCGGCGC
The DNA here is from genome assembly GCA_036269215.1 of Solirubrobacterales bacterium. Lineage (GTDB taxonomy): Bacteria > Actinomycetota > Thermoleophilia > Solirubrobacterales > 70-9 > VRUE01. The sequence goes on along the minus strand of DATASN010000032.1, from coordinate 28,887 downwards.
CCGGCGGCGGATCGGCGAGACCTTCCGGATGCGGACGGCGATGCCCGGCGGCCCCGTCGTCACCAGCCACCCCGACCACGTCCGCTCGCTCTTCACCGCCAAGCCCGAGCTGGCCCCCTCGTTGACCGGCGAGTCGCCACTGCGGCCGATCCTCGGCACCGGCTCTGTGCTCACCTCGCTCGGTGAGCGCCACATGCGCCAGCGCAAGCTGCTGCTGCCGCCCTTCCACGGCGAGGCGATCGAGCGCTACACGGAAATGATCACGGCGGCGACCGAACGCGAGCTCGACCGCTGGCCGCTGAACCGGCCCTTCGCGATCGCGCCGCGGATGCAGGCGATCACCCTCGACGTGATCATGGCCGGGATCTTCGGCATCGAGGGAAAACCCGAGCGCGGCAGCTCCGAGGACCAGATGCGAGCGACCGTCAGGCGCCTGGTCAACGTCTCGACCTCCCCCCTCGGCCAGGCCGGGGAACTGCTCAGCATCGGCCGCGAAGACGCCTCGGGGCTGATCAAGCTCGGCGTCACCCTGCTCGACCGGCCGACCTACGCGGTGATCCGCGCCCGCCGCGCCGACGAGCACCTGGCGGAGCGCCGCGACATCCTCTCGCTGCTCCTGCAGGCGCGTACCGAGGAGGGCGAGGCGATGGACGACAAAGAAGTCCGCGACGAGCTCCTCACCCTGGTCCTCGCCGGCCACGAGACGACGGCGAACTCGCTCGCCTGGGCCTGGGAGCGGCTAGTCCGCAACCCCGACGCCCACGAGGCCCTGCGCGAAGCGACCCGCAACGGCGGCAGCTCCGAGGAGCAGGTCGAGGCGACGATCGTCGAGAGCATGCGCTCGCGTCCTGTCGTCCCCTTCATCGGCCGGCGGGTGACGGTGCCCTGGCGCCTCGGCCCCTACGGCGTCTCCGCCGACACCCCGATCGGGATGAGCATCCTGCTCGTCCACCACCGCGAGGACCTCTACCCGCAGCCCTTCGAGTTCCGCCCCGAGCGCTGGCTCGGCCGCAAGCCCGGCACCTACGAGTGGATCCCCTTCGGCGGCGGCATCCGCCGCTGCCTCGGCGCCGCCCTGGCGATGGCCGAGATGCACGTCGTACTGGAGGCGACGGCCCGCCGCCTCGACCTCGAGGCGGCAGAGCCCGAGCCCGAGCGCGCCCTGCATCGCAACGTGACGATGATCCCCGCCCGCGGCGGCCGCGTCGTCCTGCGCTCACGCCAGGCATAGAAGCTCTTACAATCGACCCGAACGCCCGGAGAGGTGGCCGAGTGGCTGAAGGCACTCGCCTGCTAAGCGAGTAGGGGGCGCAAGCTCTCTCGAGGGTTCGAATCCCTCCCTCTCCGCTCCCGCTTGGCGGCGGTTAGTCTCGTCATCGTGTCCGGACGCTCGCACGCCCAGCTCGAGCAAATCTTCGAGGAGATCGAGGCGCCGTTTGCCTTTGTCGACCTCGACGCGATGTGGTCCAACGCCGCGTCGATGCTGGAGCGGGCCGGCACCAAGCCGATCCGGGTGGCGAGCAAGTCGGTGCGCTGCCGGGCGCTGCTGGAGCAGATCCTGCGCCGCGCCGAGCGCTTCGCCGGGCTGATGACCTTCACCCTGCCGGAGACGCTCTGGCTCGCCGAGGCGGGCTTCGAGAACCTGCTGCTCGCCTATCCGACCGCCGACATGGGCGCGCTCGGCGAGCTGGCGCTGCGCTCCGTCGCCAACCCCGAGGGCGCCCCGATCGTGATGGTCGACTGCACCGCGCACCTCGACGCGATCGAGTCGGTCCTGGGGGCCGGAGCGGCGCCGGTGCGGGTCTGCATCGATCTCGACGCGGGCTGGTGGGCGCTTGGGGACAGGATCAAGGTCGGGCCGAAGCGCTCATCCGTGCACACGGTCGAGCAGGCGGTCGCCCTGGCGCGCGAGATCGTGCGACGCCCGCAGGTCGAGCTGGCGGCGCTGATGGCCTACGAGGGCCAGATCGCCGGAGTCGGCGACCAGCCGCCCGGGCGGCGCCTGCGGGGCGCTGCGATCCGGGCGATGCAGCGGCGCTCGGCAGCCGAGCTGGCCGAGCGCCGCGGCGCGGTCGTCGCCGCGATCCGCGAGTTTGCCGAGCTGCCGATCGTCAACGGCGGCGGCACCGGCAGCCTCGAGCTGACCGGCGCCGAGGACGCCGTCACCGAGATCGCCGCCGGCTCGGGCTTCTATGCCCCGACGCTCTTCGACAGCTACGGCCGCTTCACGCTGACGCCGGCCGCCGGCTTCGCACTTCCGATCGTGCGCAAGCCGACCGGCTCGGTGGCGACCGCGCTCGGTGGCGGCTACCTCGCCTCGGGCAGCGGCGACCCGGCGCGCCTTCCTTCCCCATGGCTGCCCGCCGGCCTCGCGCTCGACTCCGAGGAGGGCGCCGGCGAGGTGCAGACCCCCCTAAGCGGCGCCGCGGCGCGAGACCTGCGCGTCGGCGACCGCGTCTACATGCGCCACGCCAAGGCGGGCGAGCTGTGCGAGCGCTTCGACTCCCTCCACATCCTCGAAGGCGAGGAGATCGTCGACGTCGTGCCCACCTACCGCGGCGAGGGCAAGACGTTTCTCTAGACCAGCTCCGGTCAGGGGCCCAGGACACGCTCCGCGTACTCGTTGGCGAAGACGCGGGCGGGGTCAAGCTCGTCGCGGGCCGCTTGGAAGTCCGCCCAGCGCGGGTAGCGCTCGGTCAGGGTCGCCGCGGTTTGGAAGTGGCGCTTGCCCCAGTGGGGGCGGCCGCCGTACTCGCTCATGATCGACTCGACCGCTTCGAAGTAGGGGCGCCACTTCATGCCGCGGTACTGGTGCACGGCGATGTAGGCGGTGTCGCGCTCGTGCGAGGGGCTGAGCAGGGCGTCGTCGGCGGCGGTCACCCGCATCTCGATCGGGAAGAAGACCGGGTAGCGGTTGGAGCGGACCCACTCGATCACCCGGCGCGCCGCCTCGGGGCCGTTCTCGCGCGGCACCCCGTACTCCATCTCGGTGAAGCGAACGCGGCGCTCGTTGGCGAAGATCCGGTCGCTGCGATCGGTCGACTTGCTGCCCGAGGCGAGCCAGGCGGCGAACCTTGAGAGCGAGGGGATCGCGCGGGGGAAGAGCTTGCCGGCGGCCGAGATCGCCTCCAAGGCCCAGTTCTCGAGCACGATGTCGTTGAGGAAGGCGGCAGCGGTTCCGCGCGGGCGCGGCGGTTCCTCGGTGCGGTTGCGCTCCAGCACCAGGGCGGAGGCGGCGTATGGGAAGGTGAACAGCTCGAAGTGGTCGTTTTCCTCGGCACGCTGCTGGAAGGCGTCGAAGACCTCCTCGCGCGGAGCGGGCGAGTCGACGCGGCGCAGGGTGAAGGCGGGGACGCAGCGCAGGGTCACCGAGGAGATCGCGCCGAGGGCGCCGACCCCGACCCGGGCGGCGCGCAGCAGGCCGGCGTCCCCCGCCGCGCTCAGCTCCCGCACCGAGCCGTCGCCGAGAGCCAGCTCGATCCCCTCGACCTGGGAGGAGATGTTGCGCAGCTTCGCCCCGGTGCCGTGGGTGCCGGTCGAGATCGCCCCGGCGATCGTCTGGCGGTCGATGTCGCCGAGGTTCTCCATCGCCAGGCCGAGCCGGTGCAGCTCGTCGTTGAGGTCGGCGAGCACGGTGCCGCCGCCGACCTTGACCAGGCCCGAGGAGCGGTCGGCGTCGAGCACGCCGCTCAGGGCGCCGAGGTCGAGCATCGTGCCCTCGGTCATCGCCGCCTCGGTGAAGGAGTGGCCGCTGCCGGCGACGCTGACCTTGCGCCCCGCCGCCGCGGCGGCGCCGATCGCTTCGGCAAGCTCGTCGCGGCCGCGTGGGCGCAGCTGCTCGAACGGCGCGCAGGCCTGATCGCCGGCCCAGTTGCGCCAGGCGCCGCCCGCTCCCCCATCTGTCCCGGTACCGGAAGGCATACCGCGCGGAGCGTAACTCGGTCAGCCCTCGACAGCGCGCATGCTCGGCGGCGCCAGGGCGTGAAACGAGTAGAGGACGGTGCCGAGCAGCAGCGCGATGATCGCCAGGCTCGGCACCGCGTTGCCGGCAACGCTGGCGGCTCCGCCGGCGGCCAGCCCGCCGACCACCTGACCGGCGGCCCAAGCCATGTTGGAGAGCCCAGCCGCGAAACCCTGGTGCAGCCGGCTCGACTCGGCCATCTCGGAGAGCATCGTCAGGGCCGGCGTGAAGCAGATCCCCCCTCCCAGCGAGGTGAGGATCAGCCCGCTCATCACCACGCCCATGCTCTGCCCGAGGGCGACGGCGGCCATCGCGACTGCGCAGATGCTGAGGCCGACCATGAAGGGCATCCGCCGCCCGACCCGGTCCGAGTAACGACCGGCAATCGGAGCCAGCACCGCCTCCAGCGCGGCACCCGCGATGAAGCCGCCGGCGATCAACGCGTGGCCGCCGCCGAGGTCGGCGATCTGCAGCGGCACCAGCACCTCGACCGCCCCGAACATCACCGACGGGATCGCGACGAAGGTCGTCGCGATCAGGATCGGACGGCTGAGGATCGTCTCGGCGACCTCGCGCAGGTCCTGCCGCTCCGGCGCCTCGGCCTCCGGCAGGCGAGCGGCGAAGAAGGCGAGGGCGATCGCGACGCCGAGCACCGCGCTGAAGACCGGTTCGGTGCCGATTTCAGCCGCCAGCGCCCCCAGGGCGGGACCGAGCAGGGCCCCCGCCACGGCGGTTCCCAGAGCGGTGCCGATCACCGAGCCGCGCCGCTCCGGCGGCGAGACGCTGATCAGCCAGGTCAGCGCGCCGGACCAGATCAGCGCGCCGGCGCCGCCCTGGGTGAAGCGCGCCGCGTCGAGCAGCAGGAACCGATGCGCGAAGCCGAAGGCGACGCTGGCCAGCCCGAGCAGCAGCAGCCCGCCGATCACCGTGCGGCGCGGGCCGAGACGGGCCGCGAGCAGCCCGGCCGGCAGGGAGAAGACCAGGGTCCCCGCGGCATAGGAAGCGGAGAGGACTCCGGCCTGCGCCTTGCTCAGGCCGAGTTCGGCGACGTAGTCGGGCAGCAGCGGCGCGATGGCCGAGAAGAAGACGACATCGAAGAAGACCATCGCCGAGGCGAGTATGAGCAATCGACGCATTGCAGACAATACAATCATCTAGAGCACTCCCAGTCCTCATCCACTCCGTCTAGCATCGACGGATCGCGTACTCCCTGGAGGGGTGGCAGAGCGGTTGAATGCACCGGTCTTGAAAACCGGCAGACATCGAAAGGTGTCTCGAGGGTTCGAATCCCTCCCCCTCCGCTCTGTTGTGTCTCAAGACATCGGAGACGATCTCAATCGCTCGGCAGGTAACGCAGCGGATAGGTTGCGGGCGTGGACAAGGACCGCGAAAGCGTGCATCCGATAGCCGGCACCGACAACGCTCAGATTGTCTACCGGCGCTCCAGCGCACGGCCTGTCGAGTACGCGATCTTGCTCCAAGTCCGAGGCGCAAAGGGCTGGGAAACGCGGGTCGTGGCGGACAACTCCCATGCGGATCGGCACGCCAAAGTGATCGACTGGTTCGCAGAGAGCTGGACAGAGCTAACCTCATGACGACCATGCGCACGCCCGCTGAGAACGCCGCCCTGTCGGCCTTCATCGACGCCGCTACCAGCGATGCCGATCTCGGCTACCTGCATGGCGCCGCCTTCATCCCGTGGCAAGAGACCCCGCAGACCGACCGCGTTCTGTGGCGCTACCTGCATGAAGGGCGACCGGCAGTCATCGTCGGAACGGAGGACTTCGACATGCTGATCGAACCGATCAGGACAGGCCGGTTCGCCCGACTGCGCAATGAGCTCCTCCAACGGATCACGGTCGAGGTCTCCTATCGCCACAAGGACGCTCCGCCCGCCGCCGACATTCCCCCGGTTCGCGCAGATATCGGCCGGCACGCCCTTGAGCGCCTTGCGCCCGCTGCGGCCTGAGTCTGCGCGGGCCTGACCGGAGGATCAGATGGAGAGGTTCGAGGTCCACACCTTTGTCCCTGACACAAGCGTCGCCTATGTGCTGAAACCGGACACCTCCCCCTCCGCTTTGGTCAGCGCTGTTAATCTGAATGAATGGCCGATCGGGACGGCCCGTTCTTCGTCGGCCAAAGGGAAGAGACCAACATCACTCCACATGTGCCGTGGCGCAGGCGCTCCGTTCAGCTCGAAGCCGATCAGACCGCATCGGATCGAGATCAGACCGCCTCCGACACCGACCAGACCGCCTCCGACACCGATCAGAGCATGGCCGAGCGCGACCAGGCGGCTTCAGACGCAGACCAGCGCGTCTCCGACCGCGACCAGGCTCTTGCCGACCGCGAGCTGGAGGCAAATTCATCTGCCGATGCCGCCGGGCTACGCGCACATGAGCTGGCCAAGGCCGGCCGTGGGGAGGGGACGATGGCCCGGATGGCGACAACCGCGGTTCGCGCTCAGGTCGCCGCCGAACGCCACGAGCAGGCATGGCGCCGCGACGAGATGGCCCGCCACCGCGACGAGATAGCCGCCGCTCGCGACCGCGAGGCCGAGGAGGTGGACAGAGCCGCCGAGGAGCTGGCTGGCCGACTCGGCACGGACAGCCCTGCCGCCAAGGTGGCGGCTGTGGCGAGGGCCAGCGCCGCCGCCGCCAGGGCACGGGCCGCCGAGGACCGCCAGCGTGCCGCTCGCGATCGCGAGGAAGCGGCGCGCGACCGCCAGGAGGCCGCCAGCGACCGCGAGCTGTTGACGGCCGAGGTCGAGCGCTCCCAGCGAGACGAATCGACCGGCGCCTACGGGCGTCGGCTCGGCGAGATGCTCCTGCGCCATGAACTCGAGCACGCTCAAGGCATGGGCCGCACATTGGCGCTCGGTGTGGTCACGTTCGGGAAGGCCGCCCAGGCCGGCCTCAGTCAGGACGGCTCGAACGACGACTCGGCTCACGCCGCCTTGGCCCGCGATCTCTTCCTTGCCCTCTGGGGGAGGCTTCGACCCTTTGACCCGATTGTCCGCTGGAGCGAGAGGGAGTTCGTCTGCGCTCTCGCCGAGGTCGATCCCGCGGAGGCCCGGCGCTGGCTCTCTGATGCGTGCTCTGAAATTGCCGAGCGCCACCCCGAAGACGCAACCGACATCGGGGTGGCTTCTTCCTTGGATGAAGGCGACGAGACCCTCGAAGGCTTGATCGAGCAGGCCGGCGAGCAGGCCGCGCCCTAACGCAAGAAGAACATTGGAAGGGCGGCCAGATCGCGCACCGCCCTCCCAGTCCATCGAGCAAGCATCGCCGCCGTCAGGGGCCCATGCGAAAAGACCCCGTGGACAAACGATGCAATGTAGACAATAAAGCTCGAAAAAATTGCACCAACGGCTGGCGTCGGCTTGGGCGGGCTGTGGCAGGAAACCCGGGCTGCCGCCCGAACGTGCGGAGATGGAGAAAACGGCGCGCCGGGCGCGCACCCGGGAGCGCTGGCTGCAGCGGGCGGAGCGGGTCAGCGACGCCTTCGGCCTGGTCTTCGCCCTCGTCCTGACCACCTACGTGCTGGCCTCGCTGCTGGAGAACAGAGGCTGGACGTCGGTGGTGCTGACCGTGGCGACGAGCGCGACCTCGGTGGTGGCGCTGACCAGCTCCCACGCCCACGCCAAGCTCGTCCGCCTCGCCATCTGGCTCTCCGTGCTGACCGTCACCCTGGCCATGATCGGGGCGGCGAGCGGCGACCGCATCTGGCTCAATTTCGCCTCGCTGATCCAGGTCTCGCTGCTCGCCGTGGCGATGGCCGCCGTCCTGCGCAGGGTCGTCACCGCGCCCGAGGTCGGCTTCCGCACGATCCTCGGCGCGCTCAGCGTCTACACCGTGCTCGGCATCCTCTTCACCTTCCTCTACGGGCTGATCGACCGGACCCAGGGCGGCGCCTTCTTCGAAGGCGTGGCGCACCCGCAGGGCTCCGACTTCCTCTTCTTCAGCTACACGACGCTGACCACGACCGGCTACGGCAACCTCGTCCCCGGCGGGCAGCCGGGCCGGCTGATCTCCGGCCTGGAGATGATGGTCGGGCAGATCTTCCTCGTCACCCTCGTCGCCGGCCTGGTCAGCCTCTGGCGCCCCGGCGAAGCGATCCGGCGCCGTCGCGAGCAGCGCGGCGGCGAGACGCCGGCCGCGGAGGCCCCGCCCAGCTGAGGAGACGCAGGCTCAGCTGAAGTACTGGCCGTGGAAGCCGAAGGGGATGTGGTGCGGGACCCGCGCCCGCCCGAGCTCCTCGAGGCCGGCGGCGTCGAGGACGAGAAGGTAGGAGCTGCCCGAGCGGCCGTCGAGGACGACTGAGAGCAGAACGCCGTCGTCCTCGGCGCGGTCGGGCCGCGGGGCGGGCACGAAGACCGGCTCGCCGGGATAGGAGCCGGGCTCGGACCAGCGCTTGACCTCCCCCGCCTCGACGTCGACCTTGACCAGCTGGTCGATGAAGTCGGGGAACTCGCCGTCGGTCCGCGTCCCTGCCGCATAGACGTGGCGGTAGGGGCGCCCGTTGCGCTCGCGGTAGTCGATCCGGGGCAGCTCGAGCAGCTCGTCGCTGAGCTCTTCCTCGCGGACGCCGCCGCTGTCGAGACCGACGCGGTAGCGCAGCAGCTTGGCGAGGGACGTCTCTGGCGGCGAGGCGGCGCGCAGGCGGTCGATGTAGAGGGAGTCGACGATCGTCGCGTCGTCGTAGGCGACCATGTCGAGGACCAGCTCGCCGTCGCGTTCGAAGGCGTTGACGTGGTGGAAGGAGAATCGCGGCTCGGCCATGTGCTCGCCGCGCAGCTCGCCGTCCTCGCGATCGAAGACGAGCACCCGCGTCCCCTGCTCGGGCTTCCAGCGGTAGTTCTCGATGAACGGCCTGCCCGAGAGGGCGAGGCTGAGCGGGTTGACCACGAGCGGAAAGGCGACGAGGATCGCGTAGCGCTCGGTCAACGCGAAGCTGTGCATGTAGGAGGGCTCGGCGACCCGCATCGAGGCGATGCGCCGCTGCGTGGCGCGGTCGCGCTGGGCGAAGACCCGGTACTCGCTGCGCGGCCCGAAGTGGGTCACGTAGGCGACCAGCTCGCCGCGCTCGGGGTCATGGTGGGGGTGGGCGGTGGCGTGGATTCCCGGCGAGCGGAAAGAGACGCCGAGGGTCTCCAGGGTCTCGGGATCGAAGGACACCGGCAGCGGCGTCTCGGTCATCGCGATGTACTCGTCGCCGAGCCGGGTGAGGTTGACGTTGCAGTTGTCGGTGAGCCTGGGGCGGAACATCGTCGCCGCCCGCTTGAAGATCGAACGGCAGGGATCGGTGGCGAACTCGCTGTAGGAGATCCGCCCGTCCTGCGCCGCGCGGTAGGCCTCGCTGCGCAGGAAGCGGTTGGCGTAGGAGACACGCCCGCCGGCGAAGGAGAACCTGTGCAGCATCGCGAGGCCGTCGAACCAGTGGCGCAGCGGCTGCTCGCCCGCCTCGAACTTGGCCGGGCCGTTGCGCAGCAGGGTCCCGCTCAGCCACTCGGGAATCGAGCCCTCGATCGCGAGCGAGTCGATGTCGACCTCCGCCTCCAGTGTTTCGAATCCCGTCGAGTAGCCCGGACGGGATACGGTCCCCGCCTCAACCGTCTTCATTTCGGCCTCCTTGATAGTCCAGAGTAGACGGTTAAACAGATACCATCCCTATTTAACGATGTCAAGCGAGATCCGCCTTACCCCCACCTCCTTCATCGTCCTCGGCCTGCTCGAGGCGGCGGGCGAGGCGACCCCCTACGAGCTGAAGCAGGTCGTCGCCGCCGGCCTCGGCGACTTCTGGTCGATCCAGCACGCCCAGCTCTACTCCGAGCCGGAACGGCTGGCGAAGGCCGGCTACCTGAGCGAGCGCCGGGAGGAGGGCGGGCGCCGGCGGCGTCACTACGGGGTCACGGCAGCCGGCCGCAAGGCGCTGCGCTCCTGGCTCGAGGAGCCGACGGCCGAGCTGACCGAGCTGCGCGACCCGGGGCTGCTGAAACTGTTCTTCGGCGCCGACCCGAAATCGCTGGCCGAGGCTCAGGTCCCGGTCCACCGGCGCAAGCTCGCCGAGTACGAAGAGCTTCAGACGGGGATGGGCGCCGCTACCCCCGCGGGCGTCCGCCTCTCGCTCGTGTCCGGCGTCGGACACGAGCGAGAGTGGGTCCGCTTCTGGTCGAAGCTCGCCGAGTGAAGTAGGAGCGGCTACGCGTCGAGCTCGACGCGTTCGATCGTCTGCGGCTCGAGCGGAGCGTCGGAGGCGTCGGTCGCGGTCGACTCGATCGCGTCGACCGCATCCATGCCCTCGACTACCTGGCCGAAGACGGTGTGCTTGCCGTCGAGCCACGGCGCCGCCGGCGCGGTGACGATGAAGAACTGCGAGCCGTTCGTGTTGGGCCCGGCGTTGGCCATCGCCAGCGCGCCGCGCTCCACCCTGTGCTCGTTGAACTCGTCCTCGAAGGTGTAGCCAGGGCCGCCGCGGCCGGACCCCTCCGGACAGCCTCCCTGGATCATGAAGTCCGGGATCACCCGGTGGAAGACCAGTTCGTCGTAGAACTTGTCGGCCGAGAGCTTGCGGAAGTTCTCGACCGTCTTCGGCGCGTCCTCGTCGTGAAGCTCGAGCACGATCGCCCCAGCGCTGGTGTGGAGGGTTGCCTGCGACATCGGCCCTCACCCTACCCGGTTACGCGCACCGTAACCGGGCGCGAGACGCCGGGGGCGTAGGGCCAGCGATCCTCAGCGAGGGCGATCGCGCGGAGGCGAATGCTGGCGCTGCCGCTGACGTAGCGGAAGCGGTAGCTCGCCCGGAAGCGGCCACTGTGATCGCTGCGGGTGACGAGGACCGGACGCCAGCGCCTCGCCGCCTCCTCGTAGTACTGGACCGCGACCAGCTTGCCCCGCCGAGGCAGCGGCGCACCCAGGGTGCGCACGCGGCCCTGGAAGTGGATCGTTTCTCCGGTCCGCAGAGCGAGGGGCGAGGCGTGGAATTCGATCCCGCCGCGCACCCGCAGGGTCAGCGGGCTGCGGTTCGCCGGGTCGAGCCGTTCCTCGCCGGGGAAGCTGACCGCGATCCGGCGCGAGGTGCCGGCGGCGAGCCGCAGGCGAAAGCCGCCGTGCGATCCGGTGTCGACCCTGTCGGCGTGGGCGCGCCCGAGCGCCCCGCGCGAGGGGCGCGAGACGATCCGCAGGGTGCGCCCGGCGAGCCCGGCCCCGTCGGCGTCGAGCAGGCGGCCGCTGAGCATCGCCCCGACCTTGAAGGGCACGGTCAGCTCGGTGCCGCGGTGCCCGCGCCAGGCGAGCCGGGCGAAGATCCGCGTCTTGCCCCGCGCCGGCTCCGCCTGCTTCACGCCCGCCAGGACCGCGGGTGCGACCTTTCGCACCGTCATCTCGGTCCCGTCGAGGCGGCGGCTGCTCGAGGCCGTATTGCCGGCCCCGTCGACCGCGTCGGCGCGGAACACGTACGTGCCGGGGCTGAGGTCTCCGGGGAGGTGGGCGGTGAGCTGGGCCGGGCCGCTCGAGTCGCCGGGCTGGAATTTCGCCGGCAGTTCGGTCCACTGCTGGCTGTCCAGGCGCCGGTACTGGATTTCCCCGCCGGCCGCGCCGGAGTTGGCGTCGCTGATCTGGGCGCGGATCTGCTCGGGCACGGCATCGCCGGAGGCGGCCGCTTCGAAGGCGACGGAGGGCGGCACGTCATCGAAGCGCAACGGCACCGAGACCGCCGAGGACGGCGCCTCGTTGCCGGCCTCGTCGCGCAGCCAGACGCTGAGCGAGTAGGCCCCCGCGTGGGGCACGAAGAGGTTCGGGATCGCGCCGAGCTGGTGGCCGGCGACGAATTTAGCGCCGCTGTCGTAGCCGCCGGGCCCGGTGATCCGCCAGGAGGCGCCGCCGATCGGGCTGGCCGCTCCCTGGTCTGGGTTTTCCCAGACCAGGTCGAAGTCGTTCGTGCGCCGCCAGGCTTCGCCGCCGGCGACGGCGAGGCTGCGCGGATGGGCCGGCGGGTTGTTGTCGATCAGGATCGTCTGCGCCGGCAGGCAATTGACGTTGCCGGCGAAGTCGGTGGCGCAGTGGCCGACGCTGTGCGGCCCGTCGCTGAAGGTGCCGGTGCCGATCGGGTAGTAGCCGACCCGGTCGGTCGGGCACGGCTGCATCGTCGTCGCCCGCAGCTCGCCGCCGATCAGCGCCGCGTTGCAGGGATGTTCGTGGCGCACCACCGGGATACCGTCGATCAGCGCTTCGGTCCGGCTCAGGCCGGCGCCCACGTCGGTGGCGTGGTAGCCGAGCTTGCGTTCGCCGCGCAGCCAACCGCCGGCGAGGATGTCGCCGCTTACAGACGAGGCCGGCGGGTAGTCGTCCTCGATCGTGATCGTCAGCGCCCGGATCGCCGACCACGAGCCCGGGTCGAGGCTGCACGATTTGCTTTCGGCCTTGGCGCAGAGCAGGCGATCCTCGAGCGCGGGCTGGGCCGGCGAGAAGCCGGCGACGAAGTCGTGCGGGGTGACGTCGGTGCTCGCCGCGTCGGCGAAGACGTCGAAGCCGCCGCCCCAGTCGGCGACGCCGATCCGCTGCTCGATCCCGTCATGCAGCGTGTGCCACCAGGTGCCGCTGACGCGGGTGATGCCGGTCCCGGGCGGCGCGTCCCAGCGCCAGCGGGCGTAGCGGGTACCCGAGACGGTCGCCTGGCCGTCGCGCGTGAAGCTCTTCAGGTGGGCGCCTTCGAACGGGTCGGAGGTGGGCGGGGTCGCGCAGTAGGCGTCGGGGCGGAACTTGGCCCCGCCGGTCGTGTCGGCCCAGCCGGCGTCGGCGTTCAGGTGCCAGCCGCACTGGGCGACCGAGTATTTCCCCGCGGTCGCCTCCCTCGCCAGCAGCAGCAGCAGCGCCAGAGCCAGCGCCACCCCCATCGCGACAATCCGCGCCAACCCGCCTCGTGTGCCCGACATGAACCCTCCTTCGTTCGACAGCGTCTGGAGAGCTAAGGGCGCAGCGGCGAAAACTCTCCCCCCTGGCCCGAAGAAAATCCGGGGCGGCTGCCGCCGGGGAGGCTTTGAGAGAATGGCCTGGATGCCACTTCCGACGCAGGATCAGATAACCGAGAAGCTGCGCGCCGTGATCGATCCCGAGCTGCGCCGCTCGATCGTCGAGCTGGGCATGGTGCGCTCGATCGAGGTCAAGGACGACGGTCGGGTCGACGTCGTGGTCTCGCTGACCACAGCCGGCTGCCCGATCCGCTCCCACTTCGAACAGGCGGTCGCCAAGCAGGTCTCCGAGCTCGACGGCGTGACCGGGGTCGCGGTCGGCTTCGACGTTCTCTCCGACGACGAGAAATCCGACCTGCAGAGGACCCTCGGCCGCGGCAAGCTGCCCGCCGGCGCCCTGGCCCGGGTGAAAAACGTGATCTGCGTCGCCTCGGGCAAGGGAGGCGTCGGCAAGTCGACGATGACCGCCAACCTCGCCGCAGCGCTGAGCGCCGAAGGCCACCCGGCGGGTGCCCTGGACTGCGACGTCTACGGCTACTCGATCCCGCGCATGCTCGGCGTCAACCGCAAGCCAGAGGTCGACGCCGAGCGCAAGATCCTGCCGCTGGAGGCGGCGGGCGGCGTCAAGGTGATGTCGATCGGCTTCTTCGTCGAGGAGAATTCCGCCGTGGTCTGGCGCGGGCCGATGCTGCACAAGGCGATCCAGCAGTTCCTCGAGGACGTCGCCTGGGGCGAGCTGGAGTACCTGCTGCTCGACCTGCCGCCTGGAACCGGGGACGTCTCGATGACGCTCGCCCAGCTCCTCCCCCAGGCCAAGTTCCTGATCGTCACCACGCCGCAGCCGGCGGCGCAGAGCGTCGCCAAGCGCGGCGCCGAGATGGCGCTCAAGTTCGACCTCGAGCTACTCGGCGCGATCGAGAACATGTCCGGCTTCACCACCCCGCAGGGGGAGCGCATGACGATCTTCGGCGAGGGCGGCGGCCAGCAGCTCGCCGACGAGCTCGACATCCCCCTGCTCGGCAAGGTCCCGCTCTCCGAGGCCCTGCGCGAGCACGCCGACGCCGGCACCCCCCTGGTCACGGCAGAGCCCGACTCACCGGCCGCCCAGGCGATCCGCCAAGCCGCCCGCGGCATCGTCGCCGCGACGCCGCAGGAGCTGCCGGTCCTGCAGGCGGTACCGGCTGCCGTCGAAGCCCCGCCGGTCGGCGGCATCCCGCTCCCGGTCGTTCAGGGATGAAAACAGGCGGCCCAGAGGCCGCCTGCTCGAGGCATCGGAGCTAAGTCGCAGGCCTCAGGCCGCGCTCTTGCTCTTGTATCAATTGTTTGGGCCGATTCCAGTCTGACAGGCCAATTTGTAAGATGCTATCTTACCTCCAGTGAGAACGACGGTATCCACCAAGGGCCAGATTGTGCTCCCGGCCGAGCTTCGCCAGCGCGACGGCATTGCGCCTGGGCAGGAGTTCGAGGTCGAGCGCCTCGACGCGGACGAGTACCGACTGCGACGGATAGCACCATCGCCCAACGAAGGTTTGGTGAACTGGCTGCTCACCTGCCCACAAAAGGGCTACTTCGTCGCGATCGACTCCGAGTCGACCGACACGCTGTGAAGCACCTCGTCGACGCCAACGTCCTCTCCGAGGCGACCAAGCCCGATCCCGACCCGCGCGTTGTCGAGTGGCTGCGCCGCAACGAGCGCTCGCTCGTCGTCGATCCGATCGTCCTTGGCGAGGTTCGCTTCGGCATCCTGCTCCTCGCGCGTGGCGCTCGGCGCACCGAGCTGGAGCGATGGTTCGAGCAGGGAGTCGGCCGGATCCAGTGCCTTTCCTGGGACTCGGCGGTCGGACTGCGCTGGGCGCAGCTCCTGGCCGACCTGCGTCGCCGCGGCCGGCCGATGTCGATCAAAGACAGCCTGATCGCCGCCACAGCCCTCGCCCACGATCTGGTGCTTGCCACGCTGAACCAGCGTGACTTCAAGCCAGCGCGGCTGAAGCTCGTCGACCCGTCAGCCTGATCGCCACGGCGATCGGCGACTACCCTCGCGTGGACGAGGCGCAGACAATAAGCCTCAGGCAGCCGACTTGCTCTTGTAGTAGTCCGCGTTGATCTCGGCGTATTTGGCCCACTCGGCCGGAAGCTGGTCCTCGGCGAAGCAGGCGTCCACCGGGCAGGCCTCGACACAGGCGTCGCAGTCGATGCACTCGTCCGGGTCGATGTAGAGCATCTCGACCGAGTCGTAGTCGGGCTCGTCGGGCGTCGGGTGGATGCAGTCGACGGGACAGACCTCGACACACGAGTTGTCCTTGGTGCCGATGCACGGCTCGGCGATGACGTAGGTCATTCGAGGCTTTCTCCTGGTTCGTCTTTTCGGTGCGCGGCGGGATGCCTGGCCCCCGCCAATGCGCGGACGCACATTTTAGGGATTGCGCGGCGGCGGAGCACCACCACTAGCATCGGCCCTCGATGCTGCTGCTGACCGGGGCGACAGGAAGCGTGGGATCGCGGCTGCTGCCGCTGCTGCTCGACCGAGGCGAGGACGTGCGCTGCCTGGTCCGCGAGCCGCGGCGGCTGGGGGCGCGGCGGATCGACGTGCAGATCGCGCTCGGCGACCTCGGCGAGATGTCGGACCCTTACCTGGTGCGCCAGGCGCTGCGCGGGGTCGACACGGTGATCCACCTGGCGGCGACGATCCGCGACCAGCCGCCCCACCGGATCGAGGAGCTGAACGGGCTTGCCACGGTGCGCCTGCTGCGGGCGGCCGAGCGCAGCGGCGTGCGGCGCTTCGTCTTCTTCAGCGCCCTCAACGCCTCGGCCGCCCAACGCACGCGTTTCTTCCGCGCCAAGTGGCTGGCGGAGCAAGCGGTGGCATCCTCGGCGCTGGAGACGACGATCTTCGCCCCTTCGATCGTCTACGACCGCTCCGACCCCTGGGTGACCCTGCTGCGGCGCTTCTCCTTCCTGCCGGCGCTGCCGGTATCCGGTGGCGGCCATGCTCGCTTCGAGCCGATCTGGGCCGAGGACGCGGCGCGCTGCGTCATCGCGGCCCTGGAGCGGGGCGAGCGCCCCCGATACGAGCTGGCCGGCCCCGAAACTCTCAGCTACGACGATATGTCCGACCTCGTCAGCCGTATAGCAGGGCGCCCCCGTCGCCTCGTCCATATGCCTTTGCCACTGGTCCGCTCGGGCCTGATCGCGATCCGCTCCGTTTTCGGGGAGGCCGTGTTTGCAACCTGGGAGGAGGCGGAGCTGATGGAGGTTCCGATGGTCAGCACGCGTGGCACCGCCGACGCGGAGGAGCTTGGAGTCAAGCCAAGAAGGATGGGCGATGTACTGGAGGACGATTAGACAGGCGGTAGCGCTGGCGCTCGTACTCGCGGCGATCGTCGCCGTGCCGGCGCAGGCGCTGACACTCGTCCCTCCGAAGCCGGACGTGCTCTTCGGCGTCAGCGACCAGGGATCGACGCAGCAGTTCAACGAATTCGCCGAGCTCCTCGTCAAGCACCCCGCCCTGCTGGAGACCTTCCACCCCTGGGGCAACAGCCTCAACGAGGCCTACGAACGCTGGCGCGAAACCTCGACCCGGCCGATCCTGGCGATCTCGACCGCGGACGACCAGACCCTGAGCGAGCTGATCACGCCGGAGCAGATCGCGCTCGGAGCCGGCGACGACTACCTGCTCCAGCTCAACGACTTCTTCGCCAAACGCGGCCTGCCCGCCTACATCAGGCCGCTGGGCGAGCCGAATCGCTGCCTCAACGTCTGGTCGGCGGTCAACTGCGACGGCACCCAGAGGGGCGGCGAACACACGACCGGCTGGTACAAACAGGCCTTCCGCCGCATCGTCACGATCGTCCGCGGAGGCCAGACCCTGGAAGGGATCGACGCCACCCTGGCGGGGATCGGGCTGCCGCCGCTGAACCGCACCAAGGGCCCGAACCCGATCAGCCTGCCGGCAGCGCCGGTAAGCATCGTCTGGACCCCGCTGCCGGGTGGCTCGCCGCGAGTGAAGGGCAACTTCCCAGGCAACTACTGGCCCGGCAGTCGCTGGGTCGACTGGGTTGGCACCGACTTCTACTCCGAATATCCCGTCTGGGAAGACCTCAACCGCTTCTATGCCGGCAAGCAGTGGAAGGGTAAGCCAGTCTCGATCACCGAGTGGGCCGTCTCCGGCAAAGACGAACCGCGCTTCGTCAAAGAATTCATCGCCTGGACGGTGAAACACCCCCGCGTCCGCATGCTGGTCTATTACGACGGCTTCGGCCCGACCGAAAACCCCTACGACGTCCGCCTCTACCCCCGCACCACCAACACCCTCCGCCTGAAGCTACGCCGCCCAACCCTCCTCCAATACGCGGAATACAACGCCGGCACCCTGCCACCCCTGCCCCCGCCCACCCCCAAATCCCCCTAACCACCCGCCGACGGGCCGAAATCCGTGCATTGGCCGAGGATTTAGTCCCGTCGGCGGGGATTTGGTTGGGTGAGCAGGGTGCGGATGGTGGCGGTTAGGGCTTGCGGCTCACGTTCGACCTGCTCCCATGTGCAGCGCGAGACGCGCCAACCCGCCACCTGCAGGTGCTGCTCACGACGGCGGTCGTGCTGGAAGGCGGAGTGGGTGCCGTGAAAGCGCATGCTGTCGGCCTCTACGATCAGCCCCTCACTCCGCCAGAGGAAGTCTGGCCTGTACGTCCGGCTGCCGGCGCGGAGAGAGACGTTCACCTCCGGTCGGGGTAGACCCGCCCGGTCGCATATGCGGAGGAACATCCGCTCCAATTCGCTACGGGTCCGCTTGGTCTCGGGATGAATCTCATCGAGGAGCAAGCGAAGTCGGGCGACTCCGCGGCGTCCTCGGCAACGCCGGATCAGCCTTCGCAAGACAGCTAGATCGCCGAGACGCAGCACCTCCGCCTCGGCGATGGCCTTCCTCAACTCCGCAACGGACAGCGCCGCGGCGAGATCGAGCATGGTTCGCTCGACGGTGGTACAGGGAATTCCCTTCACGACGGTCCGATCGGCGGGCCACAACATCCCGTCGCGGTGAGCGGCAATTCCGCACGGGCTACGGCCGCGACGGAAAGGCGCCGTGACGTCAACGTCATCCAGGCGATCGGCTCGAATACCCCAAAGCAAGGCAGCGGACCTATGCGAGAGAACCGCATCCGGCCCACAGGCAAAGACGGCCGCCAGCAGCCGAGCCTCAACCGAGAGGACGGCGTGCCCGACCGCGAAGACCCGGTCGTGGACTCGGTGCAGGCGACCGGCCGCGAGGCGGTCGTAGACGGCACCTTCGCTCATGCCGAACGCCCGCAGCTGCTCCAGCGTCACCAACCCCCACTGCCCAAGCGCAATCTCAGCGATCTCAACATCCCAGTGACGCCGCCGACGGGACGAAATCCGTGCATTGGCCGAGGATTTCGTCCCGTCGGCTGTTGGGGTGGAGGGCACTTCTGAAGCCTTGCGGGTGGCGGCGCGCGGATGGTGCGCTCATCGACGCGAGGGTGTGGCGGCTTTGTGACGTAATACGCGAGAGGCCCGGCTTTTGCCGGGCCTCTCCGAAGTCACTCGCCTGTTGGGGCGAGGATACGCCTGGGCAGGCGTGGCTACATCATCCCGCCCATGTCGGGCATGCCGCCGGGCATTCCGCCGCCGGCGCCCTCCTTCTCGGGCGGCTCGGCGATGATCGCCTCGGTGACGAGGATGTTCTTGGCGATCGACGCTGCATTCTCCAGTGCCGAGCGGGTCACCTTGGTCGGGTCGATGACGCCGGCCGCGATCAGGTCGCCGTACTCGCCGGTCGCCGCGTTGAGGCCTTCGCCGGCCTTCAGCTCGCGGACCTTGTTGACCACGACCGAGCCCTCCTCGCCGGAGTTCTCGGCGATCTGGCGGACCGGCTCCTCCAGCGCGCGGTAGACGATCCGAGCCCCGGTGGCCTCGTCGGGATCGCTGAGCTTGTCCGGCTCGAGCTCGCCCTGAGCGTTGAGCAGCGCCACACCGCCACCCGGCACGACGCCCTCCTCGAGCGCGGCCCGGGTCGCCTGCAGCGCGTCCTCGACGCGGTGCTTCTTCTCCTTCATCTCGGTCTCGGTGGCGGCGCCGACCTTGACCACGGCGACGCCGCCGGCCAGCTTGGCGAGGCGCTCCTGGAGCTTCTCGCGATCGAAATCGGAGTCGGTGTTCTCGACCTCGTTTTTGATCTGGTTGATCCGGCCCTTGATGTCCTCGGCCTCGCCGGCACCGTCGATGATCGTCGTCGTGTCCTTGGAGATGACGACGCGGCGGGCTTTGCCGAGCTGGGAGATCTGGGTGTTCTCGAGTTTGAGGCCCATCTCCTCGGTGATCACCTCACCGCCGGTGAGGATCGCGATGTCCTCCAGCATCCGCTTGCGGCGATCGCCGAAGCCGGGCGCCTTGACCGCGACGCCGGTGAAGGTGCCGCGCAGCTTGTTGACGACGAGAGTCGCGAGGCACTCGCCCTCGACGTCCTCGGCGACGATCAGCAGCGGCTTGCCGCCCTGCATCACCTGCTCCAGCACCGGCAGGATGTCCCGCACGGAGCCGATTTTCTGGTTGGCGATGAGGACGTAGGGGTCCTCCAGCACGGCCTCCATGCGGTCCTGGTCGGTGACCATGTACGGGGAGATGTAGCCCTTGTCGAACTGCATCCCCTCGGTGAACTCCAGCTCCATGCCGAAGGTCTGGCCTTCCTCGACGTTGACCACGCCGTCCTTGCCAACCTTCTCGATCGCATCGGCGATGACGCTGCCGATCTCGTCGTCGCCAGCGGAGATGGCGGCGACGCGGGCGATCTGTTCCTTGCCCGCGACCTCCTTGGACTGCTTCTCGCGCAGGGTCTCGACCACGTCTTCGACGGCCGACTCGATCCCCCGGCGCAGGGCCAGCGGGTTGGCGCCGGCGGCGACGTTCTTGAGCCCCTGGCGGACGATGATCTGGGCCAGCAGCGTCGCCGTCGTGGTGCCGTCGCCGGCGACGTCGTTGGTCGCCGTGGCGACCTCGCGGACGAGCTGGGCGCCCTGGTTCTCGAAGACGTCCTCTACCTCGACCTCGCGGGCGATGGTGACGCCATCGTTGGTGATCGTCGGCGCGCCGAACTTCTTGTCGAGCACGACGTAGCGACCCTTCGGGCCGAGGGTGACCTTGACCGCGTCGGCGACTGCGTCGACGCCGGCCTGCAGGGCCCCCCTTGCCTCCTCGCTGAACTTCAGCTCCTTATGAGCCATCTGATTTCAGTCCTCCTTGGTTCTTCAAAAGTCCGTGGTTGGCGACGGTCAGCCGAGCTTGGCGAGGACGTCTGACTCGCGCAAAACGAGCAGCTCCTCGTCCTCGACGGTGACCTCGGTACCGCCGTATTTCGAGTAGAGGACCTCGTCACCCTCGCTCACGTCGAGCGGGCGGCGAGTGCCGTCCTCGTTGATCGCGCCGTCGCCGACGGCAACGACCTTGCCCTTCTGGGGCTTCTCCTTGGCCGTATCGGGAAGGACGATTCCGCTCGCGGTCGTCTCCTCCTCCTCGATCGGCTTCACGATCAGCCGGTCCCCGAGGGGCTTCAGCTTCATCCGTATACCTCCATCTATGGGTCAGTGGTGGATCAGAAGTTCAAAACTGGCGATTTGGCACTCTGTTGGTGAGAGTGCCAGCGCCGAAAGATAGCGAGTCGGGCGCCTCCGCGGGCCGACGGGCCGATTCCCGTCGATATACGTCGGTTTTAGACCCGTCGGCTGGCTTTTAGCCGTTGGCTAGGAGCTTGCAACCCAGGAGCTTCGCTATGCCCTCGCCGCCGCGAGCCATCACCCAGTCGTGATTCCACTCGAAGGCCGGGCGGGCAATCGGCGCCAGCAGGTTCATCCAGGCCTTGCTGGTCGCCACGTTCCACTCGTAGAGCACCGCGGTGACGCCGTCGCGCTCGTAGAAGCGCCAGCGCCCGATCCCGCTCAGCTCGCCGACCGCGTCCGCCTCGAGCAGGCGCAGCGGCTGGACCCTGGTCGTCGTCACCTCGAACTCGACCCGGTAGGGGAGCAGGCTCTTCCAGACGAGTCGCGAGACGGTGCCGACGCCGCTCTCCTCGCCGGGACGCACCTCCTCGGCCTCCTCGACTCCGCGCCACCACTGTGGCCAGCGCGCCTGGTCGTAGACCGCATCCCAGACCGGCTCGCACGGCGATTCCAGAAGCCAGGTCGTCAGGAAGGAGTAATCGGCCACTGGATCTCTGTCTACGGACTGCCGAGCCTACGGGATCAATTGTGTCGCGGGGTCTCGCCGTTGCCGAAGTGCGCTCCTGGCGGCTCGACGATCTGCGAGAAGCGGATCACCGTGACCGTTTCGTCGGGGGCGACCGGGCGCCCGTAGATCTGCTCGAGGAACTTGACCTCGTCCTCGAGGCGCCGGAACTCGGGGTTGTCGTGCTCGATGTCGCGCGGCGAGAGCTCGGAAACGCGCTTCACCTCGACATCGTCGATCACCGCGGTGAAGATCTTCTCGCGCGGGCTGTGACGGAAGCCGACCGTGATCCAAACGACCTGGCCACGCTCGTACTTGTTGCTCTTGTCGCCGAGCCGGATCGTCGCCGTCTTGCGGGCGCGCTTGAGCTGATCGACGAAGATCGGCGAGTAGAAGTTGAGTACGTAGATACCGCCCCTCATTGCGGGCGAGCGTATCCGACTGGACGCGTGTTGGGCGCGGCGCTCAGGTATTGCCGCGCGGTGCCGATGAAGGGTCACGGCATGGTGCGTCTACCTTCATCCACTCCTGGCCGCATGTTCGGTGCCCCCCTCGCCGTCGCCGTGGCGATGCTGGCGCTCACCGCCGGCAGCGCGGCAGCGGCCAGCTGCCACGGCAAGCACGCGACGATCGTCGGCACGCCCGGCAACGACGTGATCGTCGGCAAGAAGGCGAGCGACGTGATCTACGGGGGCGGCGGCGACGACAAGATCAGCGGCGGGCCCAACGGCAACGACACGATCTGCGGCGGACCTGGGAACGACCGGATCAGCGGCGGCCGCGGCTTCGACGCCATCTACGGCGAAGGAGGCGACGACCACCTGGCCGGGGGCACCGGCTCCGATCACATCGAGGGAGGCGGCGGCAACGACGACCTGCTCGGCGAACAGGGCCGCGACAGCCTCCTCGGAGGCGCCGGCAGCGACACGGTGCTCGGCGCGAAGGGCCCCGACAAGCTGATCGGCGGCGCCGAAACCGACTACCTCAACGGCGGCAAGGGCAGCGACGAGGAGGAAGGCGGGGGCGGCAACGACCTTCTCTTCGGCGACAAGGGCAACGACACGATCCTCGGCGGCCCCGGCAGCGACCAGATCGAAGGTGGCCCCGGCGACGACCCCAACCTCGACGGCGGCCCTGAAAGCGACTTCGTCTACGGCGGTGCCGGCAGCGACACCGCCAGCGGCGGCGAAGGCGACGGTGACGTCGTCCGCGGCGACAGCGGCGAAGACACGCTCGACGGCGGACCGGGCGCGCAGGACATCGTCACCTACGCCAGCGCGACCCGCAGCGGCGTCATCGTCGACCTCGCCTCCGGTCGCGCGAAAGGCGACGGCCACGACACGCTGAGCGGCTTCGAGGACGTGGTCGGATCACCCCAGGGCGACGAAATCACCGGCGATCCCGAAACGAACCGGATCGACGGCGGCGTCGGCGACGACAGCCTCGACGGCGCCGGCGGGCCCGACGAAGCCTTCGGCGGCGCCGGCACCGACAAATGCAGCGAATTCACCACCGAGCACTCCTGCGGAGTCGAAGAAAACCCGCCCGCGAGCGGCACCTTCGCGATCCTCGACCAGGGGCTCGACGGCACCAGCCTGGTCGTCCAGGGCGACGCCCACGCCAACGACATCCACGTCTCCTACAGCGGCGGCTGGGTCGTCTCCGACAGCGGCACCGTCGTCCCGGGCGAAGGCTGCGCGGAAAACGGCGCCAGCACCTCGGTCAGCTGCCCGACCGCCGCTCCGACCGGCCTGGTCGTGATCACGGGCGGCGACGGCAACGACACGATCACGATCGACGAAAGCGTCCCGGCCGGCGTGAAGGTGCGCGCCAACGGCAACGCCGGCAGCGACACGCTGGTCGGCGGCCCCGGCGACGACGTGCTCGAAGCCGGTGAGAACTACAACAGCCCCGACGACGGCAACGACACCCTGGTCGGCAACGGCGGCAGCGACGTGCTCTACGCCGATCCCGGCGCCGACCAGCTCTCGGGCGGCCCCGGCAACGACCTGCTGGTCTCCTCGGTCGCGGTCTGCCAGGGCCACACCTACAGCGGCGGGCCCGGCGACGACACCGTCTCCTACGGCCGCTCGAACGCCAGCATGACGATCGAACTCGGCGGCACCGGCGGCCCTGCGGGCTGCGCCACGCCCGACCACGTCCTCGGCGACAACGAGAGCCTTGAGGGCTCCGACGGCCCCGACGTGCTGATCGGCGACAACGGGCCCAACAGCCTGATGGGCCACCTCGGGGCCGACACCTTCATCGCCAAGGGCGGCGACGACACGATCGAAGCGATCGACGGCCAGCACGACAAATCGATCCAGTGCGGCAGCGGCGACGACAGCGTCAGCAAGGACGCCGTCGACCCGAAACCGATCGGCTGCTGAGCCTCAGAAGATGTAGTTGCGCAGCTTCTCCGGCGCTAGCACGGTGACGCGGCCGCGGCCGGGACGGACGACGCCGGCCCGCTCGAGGTCGGCGAGGAAGCGGCTGACGCTCTCGCGCGAGGTCCCGGCGAGCTGCGCCAGGTCGGCCTGGTTCATCCGGATCGTCACCTCGCCGCCCTCGCCGGGGCGCGGCGCCTCGTCGGCGACTAGCTGCGAGAGGACGCCGGCGACGCGGCTGGGCACAGTCTGGAACGACTGGCGCGAGATCCGCTCGTTGGCGCTGCGCAGGCGGCGGACCAGCGCCGCGATCAGCTTCACGGTGATCTCGGGGTGGCGGGAGAGCAGCGCCCGCACCTCACCGGCCGGCAGGGCCAGCAGCTCGCCGTCGCTGAGCGCTTCGACGCTGGCCGAGCGCACCTCGCCGTCGAGCATCGCAAGCTCGCCGAAGATGTCGCCGGGGCCGAGCGTCGCCAGGGTGATCGCGCGCCCGTCGGAGTGCTCGCGGGTGACCCGGAAGCTGCCGTCGCGGACGATGTAGCAGGCGTCGGAGTGGTCGCCCTCGTGGAAGACCCGGGTCGCCGCCGGGAAGGAGCGGGCGACGGCGACGCGCGAGAAGCGCTCCAGCTCGCCCTCCTCGAGGTCGGCGAAGAGCGGCACGCTGCGCAGCAGCCCGATCGCCCCCTGCCCCAACTCACGATCCTCCATGCGATGGATTATCCCAGTCGCGTTCGAACTTCTTCGGAATCAGGGGGGAGAGAATCGACCGCTACAGCCTTAGATAGGAAATGAACTCAGGGAAAGAGTACGTAGACGGATCTGTAGACTGGTCCTATGGCTGCGACCGAGACAACGACAATCCGGGTGCGACGAAGTACGCAGGAGCGTCTTGCTCGGGAGGCCGAGCTCGAAGGAAAGAGCTTGACCGAGATGTTTGATGCAGCCGTGGACCTCTGGGAAGAGCGACGCCTTCTTGACTCGATGGACGAGTCCTATCGGAAGTACGGGGACGAGATTCACGAGGAAATGAAGGATTGGTTGGACTTCCCGAGTGGGTCGCCCGATGCCGGCTGAGCGGTCGAAAGTCAAACGCGGCGAGGTCTACCTGGGCGATCCCGATCCGGTCGTAGGCCACGAGCAGGGCGGGCGGCGTCCCTTCCTGGTGATCTCGATCGATCAAATGAATCGCTCCCCGGCCGGCGTGGCGATCGCGGTCCCTCTGACTACGAGGGATCGCCGGAACAAGCTTCATGTCCGAGTGGAGCCGCCCGAAGGGGGATTGGAGAAGGTCAGCTTCGCGATGCCGGAGATGGTTCGCTCGATCTCGGCAATGCGCTTGCAGCGGCGACTGGGCCGGACCTCTATGGACACCGTCGAAACCGTGGCAAGTCGAATCGGGCTCCTCGTCGGCCTCGGCCGCGCTCGTTAGCCAGGTAGCCGTTCTCAACGAGCGGCGAGGGTGAGCTTGCGGGGACCGCGGCTGAAGCCGGCGCCGAGCAGGACCTCCTCCTGGCCGGAGCCGATTATCGCCTCGCCGTCGAGTTTCTCGATCCCCAATTTCGGCAGCCGGCCCGCGGCAACGGCTTTGGCGAGGGCGTCGATCGCGGCGGCGAGCTCCTCATCGCCCAGCTCGGTGAGGCGGACGATGCCGCGGCCGCCCCGCTCTACGTAGACGACGGGCGCGCCGTCGCGCATCAAGACGTGGGCGCCGGGGGCGCGGGCGGGGCGGCGGCCGCTCGGCGGTTTGGGCCAGGGCAGCGAGGCGCCGTAGGGATTGGCCGGGTCGGTGGCGGCGAGGAGCTGGAAGGAGCCGTCCTCGAAGGGGAGCGAGCGCAGGCGCTCGACCGCTCCCGGCAGAGCGAACTGGGCGCCGCCGAGGCCCTCGACGAAGTAGCCGCGGCGGGCGGTGCCGAGCAGCTCGAGGTTGCCGAGCTCGGCGTAGAGACTGGCGAAGCCACCGGGGATGCCCTCGGCGAGGACGGTCTCGCGGGTGACGATGCCGTAGCGCTCCAGCATCAGCTCGGCTTGGGCGCGCAGGCGGGGGCCCGTGGCGGGGGCGTTCTCGAACAGCGGCGCGGTCAGCGACCAGCGCCCCTGCACGGCGGCGCCGGCGGCGCGGCGGCGGGCGAAGCGGCGGCCGCGCTGCTCGGGCGGCGGTGCGGCGCGCAGGCGCGGCGCCCGCAACGGCGCAAAGGCATCGTTTGTGACCTCGCCGGCCCAGGCGAGGTCCCAGAGCGCCGCGTGCAGCTCCTCGACCGGGGTGTCGAGGTCGGCGAGCAGGTCGAGCCAGAAATCGGGGCCGGCCGAGAGGCGCGCGCGGATCGCCTCGTGCACCTCGCCCTCGGGCCGCTCCAGCTTCGCGTTCGCCGGCGGCGGGCCGGCAAGGCGCACGTCGTCGCGGAAGTAGAGCGCGACGCGGCCGTCGCTGCGGCCGCGGGCGCCGGCGCCGATCCAGACCACCTCGCCGCTGGTGCAGAGTTCGTCGAGCCAGACCGGCGAGTAGGCGCCGAGCCGGCGCGGCAGCACGTCCGCCTCCCAGACCTTGGGCGTCAGCGCCACCCCCTGCAGCGGCACCAGCGCCTCGCGCAGGCGGTCGGGACCGGCGCCGGCGGCACGGTGGGCGTCGACGTTCTGCCAGCTCGGCAGGAAGCGGGCGAAGCGGTCGCGTCCGGCGGGCTCGACTTCGCGGCGCAGGTGGGCGAGGCTGGCGCGGCGCACCCGCCGCAGCACCTCGGCGTCGCACCACTCGCGCTCGCGGCCGCCGGGCAGCAGCTCGCCGCGGACGAAGGTTCCTTCGCGCTCCAGCTCGCGCAGCGCCGGGGTCGGATCGACGCCGTAGCGGGCCGTCAGCTGCGCCGTCGGGAAGGGGCCATGGGTGCGGGCGTAGCGGCGGACCAGGGCGCGCATCGCGTCGGGGTGCTGCTCGAGGAAGGTCTCGGGCAGGCCGGCCGGAGGCGGCACGCCGAGCGCGTCGCGGTAGAGGCCGGCATCCTCGCCGGCGATGTAGCGCTCCTCGCCATTGATGCGGACCAGGGCGACACGGCGCTCGCCGACCAGCTTCTCCAGCATCGAGGCTGCCGAGTAGCCGTCCTGCACCCGTTCCTCGCACTCCTCGACGGTTAGGTCGCCGACGTTGCGCAGGACCTGCTGCAGGGCGTCGCGGTCGCCGGCGAGGCCGGCCTCTGTGCGGTGCTGGAGCTGCACCTCGACCTCTTCCAGCGCTTCCGGATCGATCAGCTCGCGCAGCTCCTCCTGGCCGAGCAGCTCGCGCAGCAGGTCGCGATCGAGCGCCAGCGCCGCCGCTCGGCGCTCGGCGTTCGGCGCGTCCCCCTCGTACATGTAGGTGGCGACGTAGTCGAAGAGCAGCGAGGAGGCGAAGGGCGAGGCGGTCGCGGTCTCGACCTCGACCAGGTTGAGCTGGCGGGCCTCGAGCTTGCGCAGCAGCTCGGCCAGCGAGGGCAGGTCGAGGACGTCGCGCAGGACCTCGCGGTAGGTCTCGAGGATGACCGGGAAGCGGGGGAAGTCGCGGGCGACCTCGAGCAGGCTCTGCGCCTTCAATCGCTGCTGCCAGAGCGGCGTGCGCTTGCCGGGGTAGGCGCGGGGGATCAGCAGCGAGCGGGCGGCGTTCTCGCGGAAGTGAGCGCCGAAGAGGGCCGAGCCGGAGAGCTCGCCGACGATCAGGTCCTCGATCTCGTCGGGATCGATCAGGACGAGGTCGGCGGGCGGCGGCTCGTCGGCGTCGGGGAGGTGGATGACGATGCCGTCGTCGGACCAGATCGCATCGGCCTCGAGCTCGCGCTCAGTGCGGATCTTGGCCGCGAGCGCCAGCCCCCAGGCGGCGTGGACGCGGCCGCCGTACGGCGAGAGGATGCAGAGGCGCCAGTCGCCGATCTCGTCGCGGAAGCGCTCGACCACGATCGTCTCATCGGAGGGGACGACGCGGGTCGCCGCCTGCTGCTCGCGCAGGTAGGCGACCAGGTTCTCGGCGGCGCGACGGTCGAGGTCGTACTCGGCGGCCAGCTCCACCGGCTCGCGCGAGACCGCCTCGCGGGCGAAGGCGCCGATCGCGCGGCCCAGCTCCGCGGGGCGGCCGATCCCGTCGCCCTTCCAGAAGGGGACGGCACCGGGGACGCCGGGCGCCGGGGTGACGATGACGCGGTCGCGGGTGATCTCCTCGATCCGCCAGGTGGTCGCGCCGAGCAGGAAGGTCTGGCCGGGCCGGGCCTCGTAGACCATCTCCTCGTCGAGCTCGCCGACGCGGCGGCCGTCGGGCAGGTGGACTCCGTAGAGGCCGCGGTCGGGGATCGTGCCGGCGTTGGTGACGACCAGCTGGCGGGCACCTTTGCGCCCGTGCATCGTGCCCTTGGTCCGGTCCCAGACGATCCGCGGGCGCAGCTCGGCGAAGCGGTCGGACGGGTAGCGCCCGTCGAGCATGTCGAGCACGTTCTCGAGCTGTTCGCGGGAGAGCTCGTGGAAGGGCTCCGAGGCGGTGACCAGCCGCTCGACCTCGTCGACGTCCCACTCGTCCAGGGCCGCCATCGCGACCAGCTGCTGGGCGAGCACGTCGAGCGGGTTCTGCGGGATCACCGTCTCCTCGATCGCCCCTTCGCGCATCCGCTTGGCGACGACCGCGCACTCGAGCAGGTCGGCGCGGAACTTGGGGAAGATGCGGCCGCGCGAGACGTCGCCGACCGAGTGCCCGGCGCGGCCGACCCGCTGCAGGCCGCGGCTGACCGACTTCGGCGACTCGACCTGGATGACTAGGTCGACCGCGCCCATATCTATCCCAAGCTCAAGGCTGGAAGTCGCAACGAGGCATGGAAGCTGCCCCGACTTCAGCATCTCCTCAACGACCGTTCTCTCCTCGTGTGACAGAGAACCGTGATGTGCCCTTGCTATCTCGACCGACGCCTCTCCCGCGGGCCTGGCGCCTCCGGCGTGCTCGGTTGCCGGAAGCTCCTGCTCAGGTTCGTCAGCGTGCAGCTCGTTCAAGCGCTTAGCTAGCCGCTCCGAGGCGCGGCGGTTGTTTACGAAGATGATCGTTGACGTGTGCTGGCGTACCAGCTTCAAAAGCTCTGGATAGATCGCGGGCCAGATCGAGCGGACGTGGACCAGGGGCTCGCCCTCGGGGGGATTGCCATCGGAGCTTGGGTAGGAAGCTGCTCCCGGATCCGCCATGTCCTCCACCGGGACGACGATCTCTAGGTCAAGCTGCTTGGCAATCCCAGCGTCGACGATCTTGCACTCGCGCTTGGGACCTACCAGGAACCGAGCTATCCGCTCGAGGGGGCGCTGCGTTGCCGAAAGACCGATCCGCTGCAGGGAGTCGAGGGGGGGGT
>DATASN010000031.1:0-12028 GCA_036269215.1 Solirubrobacterales bacterium | reverse complement strand
CTGCGTGAAAAGGACGCCAACAAGCGTCCCCTGCTCGAGCAACAGCAGATCCAGCGCGGCCGGGTACTTGCTGCCGACGGCACGGTGATCGCCCGTTCGGTTGCCAAGGGTCACGGCTCCGACAAGCGCTACGTGCGGCGCTACCCGGAGGGCGCGCTCTACGGCCATCCAATCGGCTACAGCTTCGTCCAGCAGGGCGACAGCGAGTTCGAGCAGTTCCACAACGACGAGCTGATCGGCGAAGAATCGGAATTCGGCTCGATCCTCGACCAGCTGCGCGGCGCCAAGCAGCAGGGCAACGACGTCGTCACCAACCTCGACCCCGCGGCGCAGTCGACCGCCCTCGAAGACCTGCGCGAAGCGGGCTTCGGCGCCGTGGTGGCGATCGAGCCGCAGAGCGGCCGGGTGCGGGTGATGGCCTCGAACCCGCCCTACGACCCCAATCGCGTGCCCTACGAACTCTCGAAGCTGAACACGAACGAAATCGAAACGCCGCTCTTCGACCGCGCCACCCAGGGCCAGTACCCGCCGGGCTCGACCTTCAAGGTGGTGACCGCAGCGGCCGGCCTGGAAAGCGGCACGATCACGCCGGAAACGCCGATCGACGCCCCCGGAACGCTCGAAGTCGAAGGGACGCCGCTCGAAAACGACTTCGGCCAGAGCTTCCCGGGCGCGACCCTGGACACGGCGCTGACCAACTCGGTCAACACATGGTTCGGCCAGCTCGGCCAGCGCCTGGGCAACGACACCCTGTTCGAATACATGGAACGCTTCGGCTTCAACTCCACCCCGGCGATCGACCTGCCGCCGGACCAGGTCTCCAAGAGCGGCGTCTTCGGCGAAAACGGCGAACTGCTCGGCGCCAAGGACCCGGTCGACCTGGCGCGCGTCGCGATCGGCCAGGAGCGCCTGGCGGTGACGCCGCTGCAGATGGCCGAGGTTGCGGCGGCGGTGGGCAACAAGGGCCGGGAGATGAAGCCGCAGATCTGGAGCCGCGTGGTCGACCCCGACGGCCGGGTGACGAAGCGCCTCGACCCCTCGCAGTACAGCCAGCCGATCAGCGCCAAGACCGCCGCAGAGCTGACCACCGCGATGGAAGGCGTCGTCAGCGAAGGCACTGGTACCAACGCGGCGATCCCCGGCGTGCCGGTCGCGGGCAAGACGGGTACCGCGGAAACGCCCGGCAACGAAGCCTGCGGCGGCGGAGAAGAAGAGAACCAGGCCTGGTTCATCGGTTTCGCCCCGGCCGAAGACCCGAAGATCGCGATCGCGGCGACGGTCGAGTGCACCGAACAGTTCGGCAACGACGTGGCCGCCCCGATCTTCCGTGACGTGGCGGAAACGATCCTCAACGGTGAATGAGGTAGAACACCCGCCGATGGGCCTAAAACCGACGTATATCGACGGAAATCGGCCCATCGGCCGAGGAGTTGGGTGTGGCTGAGGTTGCGCAGGGGTCTGTGGTCGACGGGCGCTATACGGTCCTGCAGCGGATCGGGTCGGGCGGGATGGCCGATGTCTGGCTTGCCGACGACTCGCACTTGCAGCGCCGGGTCGCGCTCAAGGTCCTGCACTCGCGCTTCGTCCAGGACGGCGAGTTCGTCGAGCGCTTCCGCCGCGAGGCCGAGGCCGCCGCGGGCCTTCAGCACCCCAACGTGGTCGCCGTCTTCGACCGCGGCGAGGTCGACGGCACCTACTACATCGCGATGCAGTACCTGGAGGGGCGCACGCTGAAGCAGCTGATCGACGACGGCCTCAGCTCCGAGCAGGCGGTCGGCCTGATCCGCCAGGTGCTCGAGGGGGCCCGCTTCGCCCACCGCCACGGCGTCGTCCACCGCGACCTCAAGCCCCAGAACGTGATCGTCGACGCCGACGGCAAGGCGACTGTGACCGACTTCGGCATCGCCCGCGCCGGCGTCTCGGAGATCACCCAGGCCGGCTCGGTGATGGGCACGCCGCACTACCTCTCGCCGGAGCAGGCGCAGGGCTTCGAGGTGACCGCCGTCTCCGACCTCTACTCGGTCGGCGTGATGCTCTACGAGGCGCTCACCGGCCGCGTCCCCTTCGAGGGCGACTCCGCCGTCGCGGTGGCGATGAAACAGGTCTCGCAGGCGCCGCAGCGGCCCAGCTCGATCAACCCGCAGGTCTCGCCGGCGCTCGACGCGGCGACGATGCGGGCGCTGGAGAAGGAGCCGGGCCAGCGCTTTCAGAGCGCCGACGCCTTCATCGCCGCCCTCGACGCCGCCCTCAAGGATCCCGGTGGGGGGGTGGGCAGCACCGCCGCGTTCGCGCCGCTGCCGCCGGTCGTCGCCACGCCCGAGGAGGCGGTTGCCGGCGAGGTCGATCCCGAGGAGGAGCAGGCCCGCCGCCGGCGCCGCCGCATCTGGCTGCTGGTCGGCGCCGCGGTCTTGATCGGCCTCCTCGTCGGCTTCGCCCTGACCCGCAATACGACCACCGAGGTCCCCGACGTCACCGGCGAATCGCTCAACCTGGCCTTCGCCCGGCTCCAGCAGGACGGCTTCGGCGTCAGCGAAGTGAAGCGGGTCGAGCGCGAAGCGGCGGCCAACACCGTGCTCGAGCAGGACCCCTCGGCTTCGCCGCCGGCCGACGAAGCCTCGCTCGACTGCGCCTTCCTCAGCTTCTTCTGCTCGAAGCCGAAGGTGGTGCTCACGGTCAGCTCCGGGCCGGGCAGCGCCAGAGTCCCGTCGACGGCTGGGATGACCACCGAGGAAGCCGAAGAAGCCCTGGAAGACGCCGGGTTCAAAGCCAAGGTCGAGACGGCCCACTCCGAAAGCGTCGAAGAAGGGCAGGTGATCCACTCCGAACCTTCGGGCGGCGAAACCGCGACCCGCGGCACCGACGTCGTCCTCACCGTCTCCAGCGGCCCGAAGCTGGCGACGGTCCCGGTCTTGGTGGGCACGCAGCGCTCTGTCGCGGTGCAGCAGATCCGCGGCCGCGGCTTCACCCCCAGCGTCGAAGAAGGGGCGAGCGCGAAGCCGGCCGGCGAGGTGATCCGCCAGGCTCCCAGCGCGGGCTCGCGCCTCCCCGCCGGCTCGGGGGTCTCGATCGTCGTCTCGAAAGGGGAAACGAAGGCGAAGGTGCCGAACGTGATCGGCAAGCTGCGTGCCGAAGCGGTCGAAACGCTGCGTGCCGAAGGCCTCAAGCCGACCGTCAGCGAACAGCAGACCGAAGTCCCCTCGCAGGCCGGCCGCGTCACCGACCAGTTTCCGCCGCCGGCGTCGGAAGTGAAACCGGGCTCGACGGTGACGGTCGTCGTCGGCAAGCTCCCCGTCGGCACGACCGAAGCCGAAAACGGCGAAGAAGAATGAGGGTCGCGGTCCTCAGCGGCGGCCGCTCCTCCGAGCACGACGTCTCGCTGCGCTCCGGTGAGGCGGTCGCGGCGGGGCTGGAGCAGGCGGGCTACGAGGTGCTACCGGTGAAGATCTCGCGCGACGGGGCCTGGAGCTGCGATGGCGCGCCGGTCGGGCTCGTCCCGGGCGAGGGCCTGCTCGCCGCCGACGTCGCCTTTCCCGCCCTGCACGGCCCCTTCGGCGAGGACGGCAGCGTGCAGGGCCTGCTCGAGTGGCTCGACCTCCCCTACGTCGGCTCCGACGTCCTCTCCTCCGCGGCCTGCATGGACAAGCTGACCCTGAAGCGGCTCTTCGCCCAGGCAGGCCTTCCGCAGGTCGGCTTCACCGCCGCCGGAGAGCCAGGCTGGCGCGAGCGCTGCGAGGCGATGGGCACGCCGCTCTGGATCAAGCCCTCGCGCCTGGGCTCCAGCGTCGGGATCAGCCGGGTCGAGGACGTCGGCAGCGAGCTGGAGCAGGCGGTCGAGCTGGCTCGCCGCCACGACCCGCGGGTGATCGTCGAGGCCTCCGCCTCGGGCTGCGAGGTCGAGTGCTCGCTGCTCGGCAACGAGCAGGTCGAGGCCTCCCAGCCGGGCGAAGTCGTCGCCAACGGCGATTGGTATGACTACGAGACCAAGTACCGCGACGGCGGCATGGACCTGGTCGTCCCCGCCCCGATTCCCGCCGGTCGGATCGACCGCGTTCGGGAGTTGGCGATCGCTGCCTTCGAGCTGGGCGGCTGCGCCGGTCTCGCCCGCTGCGACTTCTTCGTCGAGCCCGACGGCGCCGTCCTCGTCAACGAGGTCAACACCATGCCTGGCTTCACCGAGACCAGCGTCTACGCCAAGCTTTGGCAGGCCAGCGGCCTCGAGTACCCGACCCTCTGCGACCGCCTGGTAACCCTCGCCGTACAGCGTCACGAGCGTAGCCGCTCCTATGAGTTCTGAGCTACCCCAGGAGTTTGATGTCGCTGATCTCGACCTGGTAGCCGCCGAACTGGTCGCGGGCTTCGGAGGCCTTGTTGAACCAGAGCAGGAAGTAGATCGCCGATTCGCGCGGGTTGAGGTCGATCTCCGTGGTCGAGGAGGCGTCGACCACGGTGCCGATCGGTTCGCCCCAGCCGGTCAGGTCTTCGGGCGGGCCGGAGGGGGCGGCGAAGACCTGGGCGTCCCAGCCCGGTGTCGGGGTGCGGACGACCATCTTGGTCGGCTTGGACGGTGAGGTCGTCGTCACGTAGACGCCGACGCCCGGGTCGGGGCCGGTCTTGGTGCCGGCGAAGGTGTCGGATTCGTAGTGCTCGGTTTCCCAGGCCGTCCCGGTCGGGTCGCCGTCGACGGCGAGTTCGACCTTGCTGCTGACCTCTTCGCCGTCGCCCTCGGGGTCGTAGTCGGTCGCCGATTCGATGTGCACGGGCTTGCCGCTGCCCTTCTCGGCACCGCCACCGCCGAGTTTGCCGCTGGAGATCAGCTGCACCGCGAGCAGCACGCCGCCGGCGACGATGACCACGGCGAGGATCGCCGCCCAGCTCCAGCGCGCCCGGCCGGAGAGCTTGCGCTTCGGCGGCGGCACGGCGTCGAGCACGCTGGTCGCCTCGCCCGTGGTCGAGCCCGCCCGCGCCGCCTCCACCTCGAGCGCGGTCGAGAGGTCGTCGATCATCTCGCCGACCTGCTGGTAGCGCTGTGCCGGGTCCTTGGCGGTGGCTCGCTCGACCACCAGCGCCACCGCGGCGGAGACCTCCGGCCGGCGGCGCTGCACGTCGGGCAGCTCCTCGTTGACGTGCTTCATCGCCACCCCGACCTGGCTGTCGGCGGCGAAGGGGACCTGGCCGACCAGCATCTCGTAGAGGACGACACCGAGCGAGTAGACGTCGGTGCGCGGGTCTACTTTGCGGCCCATCGCCTGCTCGGGGGCGACGTAGTCGGTGGTGCCGAGAACGCGCCCGGTCGCTGTCATCCCGTCCTGCTCGAGCTGCCGCGAGATCCCGAAGTCGGTCAGCTTCGCCCGGCCCTCGGCGTCGATCAGGATGTTCTGCGGCTTGATGTCGCGGTGGACCATGTTGCGGCCGTGGGCGATCGAGAGACCGCGGCCGATCTCGATCGCATAGGCGATCGCCTCCTGCGGGTCGAGCGCCCCGTCGCGGTCGATCTTCTGCTTGAGCGTTTCGCCCTCGACGTACTCGAAGACGATGTAGGGATGGCCGCCGTCCTCACCGGCGTCGATCACCGAGACCACGTTGGGGTGGGAGAGCTTGGCAACCGAGCGCGCCTCCTGGCGGAAGCGCTCGAGCTGGTCGGCCTGCTCGGACATCTCGCGGTGCATCACCTTGACCGCCACCTGCCGGTCGAGCGTCTGGTCTCGCGCCAGGTAGACGGTCGACATGCCGCCGCTGCCCAGCTTCGCCTCCAGCCGGTAGCGGCCGGAGAGCACGGTTCCGATCATTGCGCTCGAGGGGCGGGCTTCCATCTAGGGGCGGCGGATCTCGCGCGGGCCTTCGACCGCACGACCGATCCGCGTCGCCCCAGGGTAATGCCCGAGCAGGAGCTTCAGCGCATCTGCCTCGTCGCTGGGCGAGACCACGCAGCAGAAGCCGCAGCCCATGTTGAAGACCTCGTGCATCTCAGCGTTGGAGGCGCCGGAGCGCTCCTGGATCAGCTCGAAGATCGGCGGGGTGGGGAGCGGCGCGTCGATCTCGTAGCCCACATCGGCGGCGAGCCGGGTCAGGTTGCCGAGGCCGCCCGAGGTGATGTGGGCGAGGCCGCGGACGTCGACCGCGGAGCGCAGCAGCTCGAGGATCGGCTTGGCGTAGATCTCGGTCGGCTCGAGCAGCGCCTCGCCGAGCGGCCTGCCGAGGCGCCCGTCGGGGTCCTCGCCGAACGGCAACCCGTCCAGCGCCGAGCGGGCCAGGGTGTAGCCGTTGGAGTGCAGGCCAGAGGAGGGCAGGCCGATGATCAGGTCGCCGGGCCGGACGGCCGAGCCGTCGACGATCTCGTCCAGGCCGACGGTCCCGAAGCAGGCGCCGGAGACGTCGACGCCGCGCACCATCTCACCGAGCTGGGCCAGCTCGCCGCCGGGGATCTCGATCCCGGCCAGCTCCGCGCCGCGCGCCAGACCGACGCCGAGTTCCGCGCAGACCGCCGGGTCGGCACGGTCGATCGCGATGTAGTCGAGCATCGCCAGCGGCTCGGCGCCGACGCAGATCACGTCGTTGACGTTCATCGCCACGCAGTCGATCCCGACGCTGTCGAAGCGCCCGAGCTGCTCGGCGACCAGCAGCTTCGTCCCCACCCCGTCGGTCGAGAGGGCGATCCCGGTCTTCTCGTCGAGCCCGATCACGCTCGCGTAGTGCCCGGGCAGCGGCACCTGCCGCGAGGGCCGGCCGAGCTGGATCGCCCCGAGTGCCCTGACCAGCCCGGCAACCGCGGAATCCGCAGCCCCCTGGTCCACTCCGGCCTTGGCGTATGCGTCGCCGCTCATCGTCTGCGCAGTTTGACGAGTACCGCGGCCGCCAGGCCGGCTCGGTAGGCCGCATAGGGCCAGAGCGCGCGGTCGCGCTCGACCAGGCCGATCAGGCGCTGGGAGGCGAGGGTCGAGGCGAAGGAGGCGGCGACGCCGATCGCCATCGAGCGGCGCAGGGCCGGGGGGACGCCGCGACGGGCGAGGCGGGTGCCCTTGAGACCGGTTGCGCCGACGATGATCGGCAGGGCGATCGTGCGCGAGAGCAGGTTGGCCTGGTCGCGCGAGAAGCGGCGCCAGCGGGCGGCCGCCAGGGTGATGCCGTTGCGCGAGATGCCGGGAGCGAGCGCTGCGGCTTGGGCGACGCCGAGAGCAAGGCCGTCCGCGGGACCCGCCTCGCCCCGTCCCCGCAGCTGTGGACGGGTGTCGGCGGCGAACATCGCCACCGCTCCGGCCAGCAGGCCATAAGCGGTCGCTCGAGGGCCTCCAAGCCGCCGCTCGATCTGTCGCTCGAACCTGTAGCCGACCATCGCGGCCGGCAGAAAGGAAAGTGCCAGCACGACCGCGCCGCGCCGATCGAAGGCGCGCAGCTCTTCGGTGATCAGTTTCCGCTGCCCGACGAGCAGCGCCGCCGCAGCGCCCGCATGCAGCGCCACCTCGAAGCTCTTGCGCACCTCTGGGTCGATCGCGTCCCAGTCCCATCCGGCCAGCCAGGGAACCAGGACGATGTGAGCGGAGCTGGAGACCGGCAGCAACTCGGTCGGCCCCTGCACAATCCCGAGCGCCAGCGACCGCCCAGCCGAGACCGAAGAGCGACTGTCGAGTTGAGCACCCTCTGGTGTGCTCAACTCGACAGTCGGCACTGCCCTGTGGCTCAAGCGCCGCCGGCCGCCTCGGGCGCCGCGTCAGGTTCGTCGCCGCTTGAGCCGCCCCCGCGGCGCCGCTTCACGATCGCGTAGACAACCAGGCCGACAATCGCGGCGACGACCAGGTAGTCGAGCACCTGCAGGTGGTGGCGCCACTGTTCCCAGTTGTCGCCGACCGCGCGGCCGATCAGGGCGAAGCCAACCACCCAGGGCAGCGAGCCGAGCGCGGTCAGCCAGGTGAAGCGCCAGAACGGCATCTCGGCGATGCCGGCGGGCAGCGAGATGAAGGCGCGGACCAGCGGCAGCAGGCGGGCGAAGAAGACGGTCGCGTCACCGTGGCGCTTGAACCAGCTGTCGACCCAGGCAAGCCGCGCCGGGCTGACGTGGATCAGGCGGTTCTTCTCGAGCAGGTCGACCCTGCCGTAATAGCCGACTGCGTAGGTCAGCCAGGAGCCGACCATGTTGCCGGCCAGCCCGGCGAGCGTCACGCCGATCAAGGTCTGGTCGCCGTTGGAGACGCTGAAGCCGGCGAACAGCATCACCGCCTCGCTCGGGATCGGGATGCAGGCGCTGCCGGCGGCCATCAGCAGGAAGACCCCGGCGAGGCCGGTGGCTTCGATCGTGTTGACGCAGAAGTCGACGATCGGGCCGGTCAGGTCGGCGTAGAGGAATGGATGCAGCATCGGAGAGACCCGTGATCCTAGAGCGTCAGGCTCTAAACTCGCTGCGCCTCCTATGCGCCGGTTGAACCATCCCGTATACCGCAACCGGGTACTCCAGGTGTGCGCCGACGGCCTCCTCGTCGCGCTCGCCTTCTACCTGGCGTTCCGGCTGCGCTTCCTCGACCAGAGCGGCCTGCCTCACCGCTACTGGATCCTCTTCGCCCAGTCGGTCGGCTTCGTCGTCGCCGGCAAGCTGATCGTCTTCGCCGCCTTCGGGCTCTACCAGAAGTGGTGGCGCTACGTCAGCGGCCGCGACTTCCTCCTCATCGTCCGCGCGGTCGGCGTCTCCAGCCTGATCCTCGTCTTCGGCTTCGTCGTCTTGCGCCCCTTCGCGCACACCCTGCCGCGCTCGGTGGCGGTGATGGACTTCGTCCTCGCGTTGATGCTGATCGCCGGCGCCCGCCTCGCGGTGCGGCTGATCGTCGAACGTCCCTCGCGCGGTGGCCGCCTGCCCAAGCACGAGGTACTGGTGATCGGCGCCGGCTCGGGCGGTCAGATGGTCGTCCGCGAGCTGCAGCTCAACCCCGACCTCGGCGCCACCGCGATCGGCTTCGTCGACGACGACCCGCGCAAGCGCGGCATGCGGATGCTCGGCCTCAAGGTGCTCGGCTCGACCAAGAAGATCGAGGCCATTCTCGACGAGAGCCGCCCCGACGAGGTCGTGATCGCGATCCCCTCGGCGCCGGGCACACTGCGCGCCAAGGTCGTCGCCGCCTGCCGCGAGCGCGAGATTCGCGTCCGCACCCTGCCCACCGTCTTCGAGCTGCTGCGCGGCGGCGTCCAGCTCAACAAGCAGCTGCGCGAGGTGCAGGTCGAGGACGTGCTCGGCCGCGACCCGATCGTCGTCGAGCTCGACCGCGTCGGCGCCTACCTGCGCGACCGCATCGTTCTCGTCACCGGCGCGGGCGGCTCGATCGGCTCCGAGCTCTGCCGCCAGATCGCCCGCGTGCAGCCGCGCCTCCTGGTGATGCTCGACCACGCCGAGGACAACCTCTTCGAGATCGATCGCGAGATGGTCGAGGAGCGCCACTGCAGCAACGTCGAGTCGGTGCTCGCCGACTGCAAGGAGCCGGGCCGGATGCTGGAGACGATGCAGCGCTTCAAGCCCAGCGTCGTCTTCCACGCCGCCGCCTACAAGCACGTGCCCCTGATGGAGGCCAACCCGCTCGAGGCCGTGCGCAACAACGCGATCGCGACGCGGATCACCGCCGAGACCGCCGCCGCCTCCAGCGTCGAGCGCTTCGTCCTGGTCTCCACCGACAAGGCGGTCAACCCGAAAACCGTGATGGGCGCCTCGAAGGCGATGGCCGAGTGGATCGTCGAGTCGGCCGGTCGCAAGCATCCGGGCACCCGCTTCGCCAGCGTCCGCTTCGGCAACGTGCTCGCCTCCTCGGGCAGCGTCGTGCCGATCTTCCGCGGCCAGATCGAGCGCGGCGGGCCGGTCACCGTCACCCATCCGGAGATGACCCGCTACTTCATGACGATCCCCGAGGCGGTGCAGCTGGTGATCCGGGCCGGCGACATCGGCGCCGGCAAGGGCGAGGTCTTCGTCCTCGACATGGGCGAGCCGGTGCGGATCGTCGACCTCGCCCACAACATGATCCGGCTGGCGGGGTACGAGCCGGAGGCCGACATCGCGATCGAGTTCACCAAGCCGCGGCCGGGGGAGAAGCTCCACGAGGAGCTGTTCGGCTTCGCCGAGAGCGAGCAGCCGACGGCGGCGAAGCGGATCAGCCGTGCCGTCCGCGAGGTGCCGCTGGATCCCGAGTGGGTCGAGGCGACGCTGAACTCGCTCGAGCACCTGGTCCTCGCCGGCGACGAGGCCAACCTGGCCCAGCGCGTGGTCGAGATGATCACCGCACCCGGTGGGGACACGGCGGCGGTCCTCCACGACGGGTAGCCTCTCGCAGCCCCTCCGTGCAGCTGCTCGAACAAATCGGCGCCTTTGCAGGCCTGGCTGCGTTCATCGGCCTCGCTCTGCTTGCCATGCTCGCCTTCTCCCAGGCACGCGACATCCGCCGCCTGCGCGAGTGGGCCGGCTCGGCGCCGGAGCGCGATGCCGAGCGCAAGGAGTCGACCTCCGCGGTGGCCGCCCGCCGCGCCGAAGAGCTGCGTGAGCTGGAGGAGGCGAAGACGGCCGAACGCGATGCGGCCGACCTCCGCGAGGAACGCCGCAAGCGCCGCGAGGCGGGCCTGCCGGAACTGACCCGCGGCGAGCGGTTCCGCGAAGGGCTCTCCGGCATCGGCGCGCGCCTCGCCGAGCCGCGCTACCTGGCCGCGATCTTCGTCGCCGTCCTGATCGTCGCCGGCGGTGCCGTCTACGTGGCGACGCAGGGCTCGAACAGCGCCGACGGCAAGGGCGGCCAGGGCAGGTCCGGCGCCGCGCTGAAGCCGAGCGAAATCGAAGTCGCGGTGCTGAACGGAACCGCGGTTCCCGGCCTCGCCGCCACCTACGGCGACAAGCTCGAACGCAAGGGATTCAAGCGCGGTGCGGTGACCAACAGCGCCACAAGCTTCACCAACAGCGTCGTCATGTTCAAGCGCGGCCACGCGCCCGAGGCGCACCGCGTCGCCGCAGCGCTGGGGATCTCACAGGTCAAGCTGATCAGCGCCGACATCGCCTCGGTCTCCGGCGGCGCGCCGGTCGCCGTGATCGTCGGCGAGGAAGATGCCTCGACCTCGGGTTAGCTGGGCCGGACTGGCCTTCGCTCTCCTGGTCCTCGCCACCCTCGCCGCCTTCGCCTGGTCCCAGCGGCTGAAGCGCGACCCGCTGGTGCTGGACCGGGTCACCTTGGGCACCCCAGCCAGCCGCTCGTTCACTCCCAATCACGACTGCCGCTTCGATCGGGAGCGAATCCGCTTCCGCACGACCCAATCCGACCGCGGCAACGTCCAGGTGGTGAAGCCGGGTGGCAAGTTGATCGTCACCCTCGCCCGTGACACCTATCTCAAGCGCTACCACTTTCACACCTTCTACTGGGATGGCCGCACGCGGAACGACGGAATTGCTCCCCCCGGTCGCTATAAGCTGCGGGTGAAACTGCTGGGTCAGGAAAGGGTGTTGGTGCCCCCGGGGACGATCAAATTGCACCGGGCGCAACGTGACCCGCAGGAAACACGCGACCTCTGCCCGACTCTCAAGAGCAGGGAAAGCGGGCAGTGAGCCACCTCCTGGCAGGAGCAGGGATCCTCCTCGCGGTCACTGCCTCGGCCGGCACGATCCTCCTCCCGGCCGGCCGTCCCCGCTCGCTGGCGATGCTGGCCGCGCTGATCCTCTTCCCGGCCCTGATTCTCGGCGACCAGTGGCACTCCCACCAGATCGTCGACCTGCGCGATCACCCGTCGCGACTGGCTGCTCTCGGGCTGCTGGGCCTGGTCGCGGCCGTGGTGTTGGCCTACGTCTTCAGGCGCTGGCCGCTGGCGCTGCCGTTGGCGATCGTCGCTGTGTTGCCGTTCCGGGTGCCCCTTCATGCGGGAGGGGACACGGCGAACCTACTGGTGCCGCTGTACCTGGTGATCGCCGGGGGGGTTCTCTCTTTGGCGTTTGGCGAGTGGCAGGAGGACGGGGGGGTCGATCC
Organism: Solirubrobacterales bacterium; assembly: GCA_036269215.1. Taxonomy (GTDB): domain Bacteria; phylum Actinomycetota; class Thermoleophilia; order Solirubrobacterales; family 70-9; genus VRUE01. Next base: position 62 of record DATASN010000031.1, on the reverse strand, counting down.
GGGGGCGGCGTCCTGTTTTTCGCACAGCCGACTCAGCGAGAGACGACCGCCGCCCGGCGAAA
>DATASN010000030.1:0-6487 GCA_036269215.1 Solirubrobacterales bacterium | reverse complement strand
GACCATCTCACCGGCGGCGGTTTCGACGTTCCCGGCAGCGAATCGAAGGCGGTCAGCGATTCGCTCGAAAAGGACTTCGGCGCCAAGGCGGGCAACATCACCGTGCTGCTGCGGGCAGAGCCTGGCGCGGGCCGCGCCGCCCGCGCCGCCGCCGTCGGCCGCGTGCGCCGCTCGGTGGCGAAGCTCGACGAAGTGACCCTGCCGCCGGCCACGGCGCGCCGGGCCGAGCTTTCCCTGCAGCGCAAAGGCACCGCGATGCTGCCGCTGCACAGCGAACAGTCCTCCGATCGCCAGATCGACTCCGCCGCGACCCTGCGCGAAGAGCTCGACCCGGGCACCGCGACCGCGGGTGTCACCACCTACCTTGCCGGGCAGCCGACGATCTGGGCGGGGATGCAGGAGCTCTCCAAGAGCGACCTCTCCAAAGCCGAGGCCGGCGGCTTCCCGATCGTCGCGATCATCCTGCTCGTCGTCTTCGGCTCGCTGGCCGCCGCCGCCCTGCCGCTGGTGCTCGGCTTCGTCAGCGTGATCGTCACCGGGGCGCTGATCTACTTCATCTCGCTGCAGATGGAGACCTCGGTCTTCGTCACCAACATGGCCTCGATGATCGGGATCGGGGTGGCGATCGACTACTCGCTGTTCATCCTCGCCCGCTATCGCGAGGAGCGGGCGGCCGGCCGCGATCCGCAGGCGGCGCGCGCGCAGGCACTCTCCACCTCCGGGCTGGCGGTGGCCTTCTCGGGCCTCGCCGTGATCGTCTCCCTCGCCGGCCTCTGGATGGTCGACAACCAGGCGCTGCGCTCGATGGCCCTTGGGGCGATGACCGTGGTCGCCGTCTCGATCCTGACCGCGGTGACGCTGCTGCCGGCGCTGATCGCGATGCTCGGCGACCGCGTCCTGCCGGGCGGCGTGATCGCCAAGGTGCTCGGGGTCTTCCGCCGCCGCGGCGAGCGTCCCGACCGCGAGGCCTTCTGGGTTCGCTGGACGACTCGGGTGATGGCACATCCGTGGCGCGCCGTGATCGGCGTCTCCGCCGTGCTGCTCACCCTGGCGATCCCGCTGCTCTCGATCCAGACCGGCACCCAGGCGATCAAGCAGTTCCCCACCGGCAGCGACGTGCGGGTCGGCAACGAACTCGCCTCCAAGCAGCTCGGCGGCGGCACCGACCCGGTCCAGATCGTCGCCACCTTCGGCGGCTCGAGCCCGACTCGCGCCGATCGCGCCGCCGTCGCGAGCTTCGCCCGCACGGTCGCGGCGGTGCCGGGAGTCAGCTCGGTCGCGCCGCCCACCTACGCCGGCAGCGACGCCCTGATCCAGGCGACGCCGAGCGCGCCGAGCGAGTCCGACGCGGCGGTGGCGCTGGTCTCGCGGCTGAGCGACACGGTCGTGCCGAGCACCGGGCTGAGCCGGATCGCCACCGTCGACGTCGGCGGCGAAACCGCGCGCAGCCAGGATGCGCGCGATCAGATCAGCGGCTCGATGTGGAAGATCGTCCTCTTCGTGCTGGCGCTCAGCTACCTCGTCCTGATGGTGATGCTGCGCTCGCTGCTGCTGCCGCTGAAGGCGGTGCTGATGAACCTGCTCTCGATCGGAGCGGCCTTCGGCGTCCTCGTCGCGATCTTCCAGTGGGGCTGGTTCTCCAACCTGCTCGGCTTCGAAAGCCAGGGCGCGCTCGACACGATCAACGTGCCGCTGATCTTCGCGATCGTCTTCGGCCTCTCGATGGACTACGAGGTCTTCCTGATGTCGCGGATCCGCGAGCGCTACATGGCCCACGGCGACAACGAGCGCGCCGTCGCCGAGGGCCTCTCGACCAGCGCCCGCACGATCTCCTCGGCGGCGCTGATCATGACCGCGGTCTTCGGCGTCTTCGTCCTCACCGGGGTCCCCTCGATCAAGGAGCTGGGGCTCGGTTGCGCGGTGGCGATCGCGCTCGACGCGACCCTGGTCCGCCTGATCCTCGTCCCGGCGGCGATGAAGCTGCTCGGCAGCTGGAATTGGTGGATGCCCTCCTGGCTGGACCGGGCGCTGCCGGACCTCAGCTTCGAGGGCGGGGCGGGCGAGCCCGAGCCGGCTGAGGCCTAATACGCTGTCGCAATGAGTGAGGAGATCGCTTTCGCGGGAGCGGCGAAGCAGGCTGAGATGGTGCGGGCCGGTGAGGTCTCGCCGAGCGAGCTGGTGCGGCTCTGTCTCGAACGCATCGAGCGGATCGACCCGCAGCTGAACTCGTTTCGCAAGGTCTTCGCCGAGCGGGCGCTGCTCGAGGCCGAGCAGGCCGAGGCGCGGCTGAAGGCCGGCGAGGAGCGGCCGCTGCTCGGCGTGCCGATCGCGATCAAGGACGAAAGCGAGATCGCCGGCGAGGTCTGCACGCACGGCACCGACGGCTTCAGCGAGCCGGCCAAAGCCGACTGCGAGATGGTGCGGCGACTGCGCGAGGCGGGCGCGATCGTCGTCGGCCTGACCCTGCTGCCCGAGCTGGCGATCTGCGGCTTCACCGAGTCGGCCACCTACGGGGTCACCCGCAACCCGTGGAACCTGCAGCGCAGCCCGGCGGGCTCGAGCGGGGGGTCGGCGGCGGCAGTGGCCGCGGGACTGGTCCCGATCGCCTCGGCCGGCGACGGCGGCGGCTCGATTCGGCTCCCGGCCGCGTCCTGCGGCCTCTTCGGGCTGAAGCCCCAGCGCGGCCGGATCTCGCTCGCCCCCTACACGGAATTCTGGAACGGCCTGGCGGTCAACGGCTGTCTCAGCCGCACCGTGCTCGACACGGCGCTCTGGCTCGACATCACCGCGGGCGGCTCGCAGGAGCCCGGCGCGCCGCCGCCGCCCGAGCGCCCCTTCGTCGAGTCGGCGCGGACGCCGCCGGGCAAGCTGCGCATCGCCTGGTCGACCAAGGCGCCGCGCGCGGCTGCCCCGCCCACCGTCGACCGGGTGGTCAAGGACGCGGTGGTCGAGATGGCCGGCGTGCTGAGCGGGCTCGGCCACGAGGTCGGCGAGCGCGATCCCGACTGGGGCGGCATCGGCAACAACATCACCCCGCGCTTCCTGCGCGGCGTGGCCGACACGGTCAGCGAAGTGCCCCACCCCGAGCGCCTCGAACGGCGCACCCGCGGCTTCGGCCGGCTCGGCCACACGCTGCCCGACTCGCTCTTCGAGCGCGCCCTGCGCGGGCGCGATGTCGACGCCGCCCGCGTCAACGCGATCTTCGACTCCCACGACGTGCTGATGACGCCGGTGATGGGCGGCACCGCCGTGTCGATCCGCCGCTGGGAGGGGCAGGGCGCCCTGCGCACCGTGCTCGGCATGAGCCGCTTCTATCCCTACTGCGTCCCCTGGAACCACCTCGGCAACCCGGCGATGTCGGTCCCCACGGGTATCGCCCCCGACGGCATGCCCCTGGCGGTCCAGATCATCGGCCGCCCCGGCGACGAGTCGACCCTGCTCTCCCTAGCCGCCCAGCTGGAGGCCGAGCGCCCCTGGGCGGACAAGCGCCCACCGTTCTCCTAGCCCGAAGGTCGCGGGTTTACGCCCAGCGTTGCTCTTGCCGTAAAGCCATCCCGTGCGAGGCTGTTGCCGACCCGGGCGAGGGCGAGCACCGAGCTCGAGCCGTGCTGATACCTATAGACGCCATCTCTGTTGCGCGGGGTGATCTCGACTGTATTCCGGTTGTAGGGGGCGAGCGCGAAGACCTCCGCGTCGCGCCGGTCGGAGGTGAACAGCTGGCCGGTATGCGATACGTGACCGCCGGAGTAGGTGCCGTTGCTCTGCTGCCCGCCGATATGGGCCTTGACGTGGATGTGCGTCGTCCGTCCCGGGTATTGGCCCGGGTAGATGGTCGCGAACTCTGCCAGGCCGTTCCGGTCGGTCAACTGAATCCCACGCAGGTAGGTCTTGCCCTCGCTGCCCTCCGACGGCTCGCCCGAGTAGACGCCAAGCGCGTCGCAGTGCCAGATGTCGAGGGCGGCATCGCGGATCGGCTCGCAGGTATTCGAGTCGACGACGGTCAGCGCGAGCGCGAGCGGCACGCCGGAGCGGTCCTCGACGATGTCCTGTCGAACCTGCGCCAGGTCGATGTAGAAGGGGCCTTCTTCCTGTTCGGGCGTCAACACGCAGTCGGGCCTGGCCCTGGCGCCCTTCGCCGGGGATTTGGCCGCCTCGTCCTTCTTGACGCCGCAGGCGTAAAGGAAAGCGCTCGCCAGCGCTCCTGCCGACAGCGTCGCCATCTCGCGGCGCCGCATCGCTACCTGAATCCCATTGGAGGGTCGGCAGTCGTCCGCCGGACCCTCGCGATTCTCGCTCGGGCGATCGTTCATCAGCTTCCTTCCAACTATGCAAATACCCGACTTGAAAAGACTAATCAGATTGTTCGAGACTACGCTCGATGAACCTACGGACACGCGCCAGCCGGGTCGATGCTGCCGCTTGTAGCCGGCGCATGGTGAGCACCCGATCAAGGTCGAGCGAATCGAGGCCTGACGGCGGCAAACTCCCCCACTCGGAGGGGCAATTAGACTCTGCTACTTTCATGTACATGAGTGAGACGGTTGGCGTTGCGGAGTTGCGGCAGAACCTGAGCGTCTACCTGCGTCGGGTGCGCAGCGGGGAGCGGTTGGTCGTGACCGATCGCAACCGGCCCGTGGCCGAGCTGGGGCCGGCGCCGAGCACGGGCCCCGACCTCGACCGCCTGATCGCCGAAGGACGAGTGTCGCGCCCGTTGCGGTCGGGACTACCCGAGCCGTTGGAGCTGACCGGCGACCCGCAGGCGCTGAGCCGCGCGCTCGACGACATCCGCGGCGATCGCTGATTCGTGCCGGTCTTCTATGCGGACACCTCCGCACTGGTCAAGCTCGTACGCGAGGAGGCCGAGTCCCGCGCCTTGCGCGCCTATTTGGAGGATGCGGATCTGGTCAGCAGCGAGCTGGTCCTGACCGAGATTCCGCGCGCGGTGCGCCGCGCCGCGGCACAGGACCCTGCGCTTCCGCTCGACCTGTTGCTGGAGCGCACTGACGAGTTGATCGACGTGCTCGCGCTTCGACCGCTCGACCGCGCCCTGTTGATCGGCACGGGCGCACTTGCCGAGCCGGTGCTGCGAGCCCTCGACGCGATCCACGTCGCGACCGCGGCAGATCTCGGGCCGGTCGAGGTATTCGTGACCTACGACGAGCGCCAAGCCGCCGCCGCGCGACTCGCGGGCCTGCGGACGATGGCTCCTGGTGCCTGAGCGATGAGGCTCAGCCCGGGAACACCTTGCGCATCCGCGCCAGCTCGCGGATCGAGCCGCGGGGGCGGAGGCGGCGGCGCAGGATCATTTTCAGCGGGTTCGCTTCGGGCTTGCCTGCGGCGACGAAGTCGCCCCAGCTCGCCTCGAGGGTCACCGTCGGGTTGGGCGCTTCGCCCGGCTCGGCGCGGGTGGAGCCGTTGTCGATCACGAGATGCCAGGGGTCGGCGTCGGTGAAGCGCCACTGGTAGACCAGCGGCGAGCCGTTGGCGGCCTTGGGGTCGACGACGCGCTCGATCACGTTGAAGTAGAGGCGCTGCAGGTCCGGTGACGTCTGCGGCACCGCGTCGGGCGGACCGAGGATGCCGCCCATCATCAGCTTGACCTGGTTTTCGGCCACCTCCTCCGCCGACGTCTCCGGGTCGAAGGGGAAGACGCCTGGGGGCATCTCCTCGGTCGGGTAGCCGATCGTGCGCCAGCGCTGGCGGATCAGTTTGAGGCCGAAGGCGAAGATGTCCTCGAGCGAGAAGCCGTAGCACTCGGTGTATTCGCGGTCCATGTTCGGCGGTGAGAAGACCGCTGGCCCGTAGGGCAGCGTTTCGCGCAGCAGCTCGACGACCGCGGCTTTGCATTCCTCGTGGGCGGGATGCTCGTCGGCGAGCAGCTCGGAGAGCACCTTGACGCCGAAGCCGATGTGGCGCTGCTCGTCGCGCGAGACGTTGGCCATGCCCTCGCTGAAGCCGGGCATCTTTTCCTCGGAGGCGAAGAAGTCCTCGATGAAGTGCTGGCCGGGCTGGGCGAGGGAGCCCTCGACGATCAGGTGGTAGAGGGTGATCGCCTGCGCGTACTTGGGCAGCGAGCGGTCCTTGCGCAGTTCCTCGGCCATCAGATCGAGGCGGTCGAAGATGCCGCGGTAGCCCCAGTTGAGCTGCGGCAGGGTGGAGGAGAGGGTCTGCTGGATCGTCTCGCCGCCGACCCCGATCACCTCCTTGAAGAAGCGGTGGAAGAAGACCGAGTGGCGGACCTCGTCGACCTGCTGGGTGGCGAGGAAGTAGGACTGCTCCTCGGTCGGGGCGGCGTTGATGTAGGGGGCGAGGGTGTCGGCGACCCGGTCCTCGCCGTAGAAGAACATCGAGTAGATCCACATCGCCGAGCGCCGCTGGATCTCGCTCAGCGCCTGCCAGCCCTCGCGGTCCTTGGAGAAGTCGATGTCGTAGGCGCTCCAGTTGCCCCCCTCCCAGCGGCGGTAGAGGTCGACGTAGGTGATGTTGT
>DATASN010000029.1:0-36700 GCA_036269215.1 Solirubrobacterales bacterium | reverse complement strand
CAGCATCACCGCGACGCGCGGCCGTTAGAACGGAAGCGTCTCGGCTACTTCGCTGAGCTTCGGGGCGCTGGTGTCGCGGGGCGAGAGCAGCGGCTCCTCGACCGGCCACTCGACGCCTATGTCGGGGTCGTTCCAGGCTATGCCGGACTCGGTAGCGGGGTCGTAGGTGCTGGAGCAGAGGTAGGTGACGTCGGCGATCTCGCTGAGCACGGCGAAGCCGTGGCCGAAGCCGACCGGGACGAAGAGCTGGCGGTGGGCTTCGTCGTCGAGGAGGTGGCCCTCCCACTGGCCGTAGGTGGGCGAGTCGCGGCGCAGATCGACGGCGGCGTCGAAGATCCTGCCGCGGGGGCAGCGGACCAGCTTCGCCTGGCCGGGCTCGGTCTGGAAGTGCAGGCCTCGCAGGGTGTCCTTGGAGGAGCGCGAGTGGTTGTGCTGGACGAACTCGACCTCGACGCCGTGCTCGGCCCAGAGGTCGCGGCGGTAGGTCTCGACCATGAAGCCGCGCTCGTCGCCGTGGACGGCCGGCTCGAGCAGAACGACCCCGTCGAGCTTGGTCTCGAGGCGGCGCAGCACTAGCCGAGCGCCCGACCGTACTGCTTTTCGTAGTACTCGCGGTACTCGCCGGAGCGGATCGGGCCCCACCACTCCTCGTTGTCGCGGTACCACCGCACGGTGCGCTCGAGGCCCTCGGCGAAGCGCACCTCCGCCTCCCAGCCAAGCTGCTCGCGGATCTTGCCGCTGCCCAGCGAGTAGCGGCGGTCGTGGCCGGGTCGATCCTTGACGTACTCGATCTGGGACTCTTCGGCGCCGGTCAGCTCGACCACCCGCCTGACCACGTCGATGTTCTCGCACTCGTCGGGGCCGCCGACGTTGTAGGCCTCGCCCGGGCGGCCCTTCTCCAGCACGGTGTGGATGCCGCGGCAGAAGTCCTCGACGTAGAGCCAGTTGCGAACCTGGCGGCCGTCGCCGTAGATCGGCAGCGAGTCGCCGTGGATCGCGTTCAGCACCATCAGCGGGATCAGCTTCTCCGGGTACTGGCGCGGGCCGTAGTTGTTGGAGCCACGGCAGATCACCGCTTCGAGGCCATAGGTGTGGAAGTGGGCGGCGACGAGCAGGTCGCCGGCGGCCTTGGTCGCCGAGTAGGGCGAGGAGGGGTCCAGCGGCGAGGTCTCGGTGAAGGAGCCGGACTCGATCGAGCCGTAGACCTCGTCGGTGGAGACCTGCAGGTAGCGGCCGACGCCGAGCTCGCGGGCGGCGTCGAGCAGGGTGCCGGTGCCGATCACATGGGTGCGGGCGAAGGCGTCCTGGTCGTCGATTGAGCGGTCGACGTGGGACTCGGCGGCGAAGTTGACGACCGCGTCGCAGCCCTCCATCGCCTCGCGGACGACCGCCGGGTCCTCGATCGCCCCAACCACGAGATCGGTCCCCTCGGGCAGGTTCTCGCGGCGGCCGGCGTAGGTGAGCTTGTCGAGCACCCGCACCTCGTGCTCGGCGGAGACGAGGCGCACGTAGGTGGAGCCGATGAAGCCGGCGGCGCCGGTGACGAGCAGCTTCACGCGGCGGCCTCGTGCTCGGCGGAGCGCTGCGAGAGGTAGGCCGCGAGGCCGTCGCCCCAGGCGGGCAGCTCGATCGCGTGCTCGCGCTCGCTGGTCAGGGCCGAGTAGGCGGGACGGGGCGCCGGGCGGCCGAGCATCTCGGTCGTCGCCGAGAGCACCCGGCACTCGACCCGGGCCTGCTCGAAGATCTCACGGGCGAAGTCGTACCAGGAGCAGGCGCCGGCGGCGGCCATGTGGTGGATGCCGAACTCGATCCCCTCGATCAGCCGGACGATGCCGTAAGCGAGGTGCCAGGTGTAGGTCGGCGAGCCGACCTGGTCGCGGACGACCAGCACCTCGTTCTGGGTCGACGCCAGGCGCAGCATCGTCTCGACGAAGTTGGAGCCGCCAATGCCGAAGAGCCAGGAGGAGCGGACAACGAAGTGGCGCTTGTTGGCCGCCGCGGTCGCCTCCTCGCCGGCGAGCTTGGTGCGACCGTAGGCGGAGAGCGGCGCCGGCTGGTCGGTCTCCACGTAAGGCGCGCCCTTGGCGCCGTCGAAGACATAGTCGCTTGAGACGTAGACGACGGAGGCGCCGACCGCGGCGGCCGCGGCCGCGACGTGGCCGGCGGCTTTCCCGTTGACCGCCATCGCGGCCTCCTCGGCCTCCTCCGCACCGTCGACGTCGGTCCAGGCGGCGCAGTTGATCACCACGTCGGGGCGCTCGAGGTCGAACTTGGCGCCAAGCGAGCTCGCGTCAGTGACATCCAGCTCGGTGTGCCCGAAGCCGACCACGTCATGCCCGGCGTTGCCGGCCGCGAGGACGACATCGCGGCCGAGCATCCCGCCCGCGCCTGTGACCAGGACCTTCATCTAGACATCCAAGCTGTGGGGCTTCGGTCTTTCACAGGGCGGAGAGGCTATCCCTCGTCTACAGATGTCGAATCGACGCGGCGACTGCCAAAAAACGCTGCCACGATTCTCGTCGCGCCAGGATGCAACTTCTCGGCCGCCTCAAGCCATCGCTGGGATGGCATGGGGCCACTGTGGGCCTCAAAGGCAGCGGCAAGAGCGAACTCCGCCTCAGATGAAATTTCCAGGCCAGTTTGCGGATCGACGGACTCGGCAGCTTGGTCTAGGTCGTTTTCGCGACGTTTGATCTCCCTGTCAGCATCAGCGTCCTCGGCCGGATTGTTAGGAGCGCCCTCCAAGGGGCGGCTACTGCCCGAGAAGCTTGCTCATGGAGCGCGCGAGTCGCTGCCGTACGGCCCGTTGTGATTGGACCTGATAGCGCTCGACCAATACGGCCGAGGGACGAATCCGCTGAAAGGTGAAGGAGGCTGGGTCAATCAACCCGCTAACAGCACCGATGAAGCCTCGCTCATCCGCGGGCCATCCCAACTCACGAGCAACCTTGGCTCCACGAGATACCTGGGCAGTCGGCATGGCTAAAGCCTACTGATTCGACTCGAACTCGCTGTCTTGCATCGGCCGGACAGGCAATCGCTCCACAGGCTCGCGAGCGGCACAGCCGCGACAGATTGGGATTTCGCGGGCGGCAAATTGGGAGTGTGACCCCGGCGAGTCGGGAGCGAGATCTATGTACCTGCGCAGCACGTACATAGCGTCGCGCTTGTCGAGCACACTCGCGGAAATGACGAGGTCAGATGATCTTGATCTCGGACTTGTCGCCGACCAGCATCCGCAGGGTTTTCGGCATCCCGTCGCTGCGGGTCAGCTTGACTTCGCGGCCGAGCAGGCTTGCCTCCATGCGGGTGCCGAGGTCCTCGACCACGGAGCCGGCGAGGATGATCGAGTGCTCGACTTCGGAGCGGCGCACGCAGACGTCGTCGCCGATCGAGGTATAGGGGCCGACGTAGGCATCCTCGATCACGGCGCCGGCTCCGATCACGGCTGGGCCGCGGACAACCGAGCCCTTCAGCACGGCGCCCTTCTCGACCACGACGCGGCCCTCGATCTTCGAGGCCTCGTCGACCTCGCCATCGATCCGGCCCTCGATCTCCTCCAGCACGAGCCGGTTGGCCTCGAGCATGTCGGCGAGCTGGCCGGTGTCCTTCCACCAGCCGCTGACAACCTCCGAGCGAACGGTCTTGCCCTGCTCGATCAGGCTCTGGATCGCCTCGGTGATCTCCAGCTCGCCGCGCCAGGAGGGCTCCAGGGCGCGGGCGGCGTCGAAGATCGGCGGCGCGAAGAGGTAGACGCCGACCAGGGCGAGGTTCGACGGCGGGTCCTTGGGCTTCTCGATCAGGCGCACGATCCGCTCGCCGTCCAGCTCGGCGACCCCGTAGGACTGGGGATCGTCGACCGGGGTGAGGAGGATCAGCGCGTCGGGCTGCTCGGCCCGAAAGCTGGCGACGAGGCCGCGCAGGCCGTCGGCGAGCAGGTTGTCGCCGAGGTACATGACGAAGGGCGAGCCGCCGATGTACTCCTCCGCGGTCAGCACCGCGTGGGCGAGACCGGCGGGCTTGTCCTGGACGATGTAGGTGATCTCGGCGCCGAAGGCCGAGCCGTCGCCGGCCGCCTCGCGGATCTCGTCGCCGGTCTCAGGGGCGATGACGATCCCGATCTCAACGATCCCGGCGTCGACCAGCGCCTCGATCCCGTAGAAGAGCACGGGCTTGTTGGCGACGGGCACCAGCTGCTTCGCCGAGGTATGCGTGATCGGGCGCAGGCGCGTCCCGGCCCCGCCGGAGAGGATCAGGCCTTTGAGGTCTTGCACGTGGCGAGAAGGCTATCGTCGCGCCGACTATGAGCCGGGGCGACCTACCGATCGCGGTCGACGTTGCGATCGTCAACTGGAATACGGCGGAGGGGGCACTCGCGGCGGCGAGCGCTTACCTGGCCTCGGAGGGGGTCGAGGCGAGGGTAACGATCGTCGACAACGACTCGCGGCCCGAGCAGCGCCGGCTCCTGCGCGAGGACTGTCCCGCGGGGGTTCGGCTCGACCTGAGCGAGGAGAACCTCGGCTACGGGCGGGCCGCCAACCGCGCCCTGCGCGGTGGCGGCGGCGAGCTGGTCTGCGTCAGCAACGCCGACGTGCTGCCGAAGCCGGGCGCACTGGCGGCGCTGGCGGAGGCGGCGCGGGCCGAGCCGCGGGCGGGGATGGTCGGGCCCGTGTTCGGCAGCGACACCGACCGCTACCACGCGGCTCTGCCGAGCGGAGCGACGATGCTGGTGCGGATCTTCGCCGGCTCCTTCGGCGAGCGCTGGCAGCCGAGCCCGCCCGCCGGCGCGGTGAGCGAGGTCGGCCAGCCGTCCGGCGCCTGCTTCGTCGTCGGCCGCGAGCTTTGGGAGCGGGTCGGCGGCTTCGACGAGGGCTTCTTCCTCTGGTATGAGGACGTCGACCTGGCGAAGCGGCTGCACGACAGCAGCCGGCGCAACCTCGTCGCCGGCTCGGCCCGGGTCGGCCACGTCGGTGCCGAGGCCTTCGCCCAGATCGACCGGCGCCGCCAGCAGGCGATCCGGCTGCGCTCGGTCGAGCGCTACATTCGCCTCCACCACCGCTGGGCAATCCCTTTCGCCGCGCCGCTACTTAGGCTTTCCCGGCGCCTTAGAGCGGGCGGCGCCAGATGAACTCACTTTCGATCGTCATACCAACCAAGGACCGTGCGCCGGCGCTGGCGCGAACGCTGGCCGCGCTCGAAGCCCAGCGGGCGGGAGAGGCGAGCATCGAGGCGATCGTCGTCGACAACGGCTCGGGCGACGGGACGGTCGAGCAGGTGCGGGGACGGGCCGCCGGTGCGGCGATCCCGATCCGCCTGCTCGAGCAGCCCGACGGGGGACCGGCGGCGGCGCGCAACGCCGGCGTCAAGGCCGCCGGCGGCGAGGTCCTCCTCTTCCTCGGCGACGACACCGAGCCCGACGGTCCCGGTCTGCTGCGCGCCCACCTAGACCTGCACGCGGCGCGGCCGGAGGAGACCTACGGAGTGCTGGGAAGGATCACCTGGAGCCCGCGCAGCCCCGTCACCCCGTTCATGCGCTGGCTCGAGAACGGCGGCCCGCAGTTCCACTACTGCGAGCTCGAGCCCGGCCCGGTCGACGCGGCGAGCTACTTCTACAGCTCCCACGCCTCGGTCAAGCGCTCGCTCTTCGAGCGCCTCGGCGGCTTCGACGAGCGCTTCCCCACCGCCGCGGTCGAGGACACCGAGCTCGGCACCCGCCTCGCCGACGCCGGCCTCGAGCTCGACTATCGCCCCGAGCTGCTCGTCCTCCACGACCACCCGACCACGCCGGCCCAGTCGCTGCGCCGCTCGGTTGCGGTCGGCCGCTCCGCCGCGCTGTACAACCAGCTTCGGCCCGAGCGGCCCCATCCCGGCGTGCAGGCCCCGCGGGGCCTCGCCTGGTCGGCGGTACGCGCCGCCGCACCGCTGCTCGGCGCGCTGGCCCGCCTGCCGCTGCCGAAGGGCCTGCGCGAACGGATCTGGCTGGCGATGACACGCGGTGGCTATGCCCGCGGCTACAGGCTGGGACCGGCGGCCCAATGACCCTGCGCCGCCTCAACGCCTCGGTGCTCTCGCCGCTGCTGCTCTTCCCGATCGTCTGGGCGCTGTGCGCACTGCTTTCGCAGTTTCACCTGATCCATGCGCAGAACAGCTGGTCGACTGTGATGCTGGCGGTCGCGATCGCGGTGCCGCTGGCCTTCATCGCCGGCGGCGTGATCGGGCAAGGCGTGGCACTGACGGCAACCGGGCTTTCGTCTGTACGGACGGACCTGCGCATCTCGGAGAGATCTTTTCGGCGACTGCTGATCGCCCTGGTGGCAGTCGGCCTGCTTGCGGTCGCCTACCAGTTTGCCCGCGCCGGAACCCCACCGCTGCTCAGCGGCAACATCGACACCGCGCGGTTCTCCGAGGGCGGTCCGACGATCCTGCTCACCGACCTGCTCACGGTGGCGGTGATCATCGCGATGACCAGGGCCCCCAATCCCTTCGGCCGTGAGTCCCGCTTCGAGCTTGTAACCGCGATCTTTGCCCTCGGCGCCTTCAGCCTGCAGGCGGGACGGGGCAACGTGGTTCTCCCGATCGTGGTTGTGATCATCGCCCGCTGGCTCTACTGGGGCCGTCCCAGCACCTACCTCCTCACGGCCGGCGGGCTGGTCGCCTTCCTCGCGATCTGCTTTGGCTTCTACCTGCGCGTCTACCAGCACCCGACCACCCCGTTTGAGGCGGAACTCTTCAGCGAAGTCCTCCCTCCGCTGCCCTTCTTCGTCAAGCCCCTCATACCGCTTTACCTTGCTCTGACGACCAACTTCATAGCGCTGGCCGGAATCGTCGAACACTTCCCCACCGTTGCCCCCTTCGGCCACGGCGCCTACGACGCGGTGGCACTCGATCGCTTCGTCTCGATCTCCAAGAACGTCAGCGATGTCTCGGGAGAGCTCACACCACCCTGGGTGACCAGCACGATCGCCGGCTCCTTCTGGGCCGACGGCGGCTTTCCGGTGCTCGTTCCCGGAGTCGCCCTTGCCGGGACCCTCACCGCCGGAGCCTACGCAGCAGCGGTCAGAACCCGATCCTTCCGCTGGTCGCTGGTCGCCGCCTACCTGCTCTTCGTCGCCCTCTTCGGCCTCTACACGAACCTCTGGACCCAGCAGATCGATTGGCTGGTGGTGACCACGCTGCTGCTCATCTTTGGAGCGTTCGCCGAAGACCCGTGGTCGCCGCCGGGCGCCGTCGGGGTCATTTGGGGCAAGATCCAAAAGATCAGGGCTCACGGATCGACATCCCCGGCACCGCCCGTAGCAGCAGAGCAGGCGGGGGCAGGATCGGAAGCGCCCGAGCGCGGCCCAAAGATGCGACCGGGAGCCAAGGCGGCGATCGCCTCCGGACTGGCGGCGGTTGTCGTCTTGCTGGTCGCCGGGCTGATCGTCCAACACACCCTCCCGGAACCGTTCCCACTGGTCCGCACGATGCCGCTGCCGGGCTCAATCGCTCACGCCCAGACGGTCTTCACCGACAGCGGGCGCGGCTCCGACAACACGCTGGTCTACTGGACCAGCCGATCCGGACACACGGTGACGCTGAGCACATTCGATCCGCTCACGCGGAAGACCAAGCGCACCAGCTTCCGCTCCTCCGGCCTTCCCGGCAAGACCTACTACGACGTCGGCAGCTGGCTGCCGATGAGCATCCCGGCGATCTTCGAAATCCAGCAGGCGCCCAAGAAGCTCTTTGTAACGGTGCGCAGGAGCGACAACGGAGCGCCGATCCATCGCTACTCGAGGACGCTCATGGCTCCCAAGCCCGGGGTCGACCGCAGCTTCGAAATCGCCTCCTACAACGCGCCACGAGCGGATCTCTTCATCGTCGATCGCGGCCTGACGACCTCTCGCGCGCGACTCAGCATCCTCTCCGGCGAGACGGGGTTCCGCGGGCAGACCTACGGCACCACGCTCCCGTTCCGGGGGGCCAAGCCGAACCGATGGTCGCTTGGGGTCGGGGAACTCGCCGGCAAGGAAACGCTTCCCGGCCACAAACCCGCCATCCCGCGGCCGGATCTGTTCCTGCTCGAGCGCGACCCCGGCCAGGAGCACACCAGCCTCAAGGTCCTGGCGGGAGAGGAAGACTACGGCGGAATCTCCTACCAGCGCGACATCGATGAGCCGGGCGACCTGCCGGCAAGCAGGATATTCCTCCAAGGCTCCTGGATCGGCGCCCCCTCGATCTTCGAGGTGGTCCCGGATGGCCCGGGCGGTCCAGAGTTGAAGATCTTCGATATCCAGCCGCCGGCGGGCTACCTATAGAGACGCCCGAAGGAAACCCAGAGCAGTTCGAGGCGGCCCAGCCGGCCCAACCCGGACCGCTCGGAATCACCGCTGCGCGGGGCGTCGGGTTGCTCGTTGGGCGCACCCTCGCGCTGCAGCTGCTCACCGCCGGCGTCACCGTCGCCTTGGCGCGAATCCTAACCCCCGCCGACTACGGGCTCTTCGCCCTGGCCCTGGCGGTGCAGCTGGTCGGCCAGCGAACGGCGGAGTTGGGGCTGCCGGCGGCACTGGTCCGCCAGGCGGAGACGCCGACTCGCAGGCAACAGGCCGCCGTGGCGGGATTGATGCTGAGCATCGCGATCCTCCTCGCGGGCCTGCTCTTTGCGGTGGCCTACCTGATCGCTCCAGCCCTCGGACTGTCGAGCCCGGCGCTGCGAACGATCGCGGTCTCCAGCGCCGCGATGCCCTTCTACGCCGGCCGGGCGATGCCGATGGTGCTGATGGAGCGCGAGCTGAAGTTCGGCCGTGTCGCCCTGGTCGAGACGGCCGACACTCTCGCCTTCAACGGCTTCGCCCTCGCCGCCGCGCTGGCCGGCCTTGGCGCTTTCAGCCTCGCCGGCGCGGTCCCTGCCGGTGGCCTGGCCGGCATGGCGGCGGCCTGGGTCGCACAGCCGTTCTTCCGCCGTCCCGCGCTCGACCTCGGCCCGATCCGCCCGCTGCTCGGCTTCGGCGTCAAGATCAGCCTGATCCAAGGGGTCAACCTGGCGCGCGAACTTACCTTCGTCGGTCTGTTGGCCGCAATCGGCGGCACTCCTGCGGCGGGCTTCTACGCGATGGCGAAGCGACTCTTCTCCTTCCCGATCGCCCTCACCTCGGCGGTCTTCCGGGTCTCCTTCCCCGCCCTCTCGCGCGACGCCGCATTGCGCCCGCGGCGCGCCGCCAGGGTGGCGACGTACACCGCGATCGCCGCCGGCCTACCACTCGCCCTCGTCGCCGGGGCGGCCTCGCCGCTGATCGGCGTCGTCCTCGGCGAAGAGTGGCTGCCCACCTCGGACATCGTCCTGGTCGGCTCGCTGGGGATGATGCTGACAGCCAGCGCCAACTCGACCATGCTCAGCTACGCGCTGGCTGAGGGTGCGGCAGGCGCGGCCATGGCGGCCAGCGTCGTCGAAGCGCTGGTCGCCTGCGCGATGGTGGCGCTGCTCACCGTCCCGCTCGGCGAGTCGGGCGTCGGCCTGGCGCTGACCGTCTCGACCCTCGCCGCGACGGCGATCCTGGCAACGGGAACCCACCCGCTGGTCAGGCGCTCCCTGATGGCCGTAGCCAAGACGACTTTGATCGCCGCAATCGCGGCTGGGGCGGGCCAGCTGCTCGATGCCGGCAACGATCTCTCCGGGCTGGCCATCACCCTCGCGCTCGTCACCGCCGTCTGGGTGCCGCTCGAGCTGGTCTTCTCGCGCTCGGACGTGACCCAGCTCCTGCGTATCGTTCGCCCCCTGCTGCGCCGCACGCAGCCAACCTGAGCGAGGATCGCCGCCGATGCTCCCGACCATCTACATACCGACGCTACGGGCCGGCGAGCGGCTGGCGAGAACCCTCAGCGCGCTGGAGAGCCAGCAGCCTCGGCCCGAGGTCGTCGTCGCCGACAACAGCAGCGAGGGCCTTGGAGCCTCCCTGGTGAGGGAGCGCTTCCCCTGGGTCAGGGTCGCCACTTTCGGCGAGAACCTCGGCTTCGGCAAAGCGCTGAACCGAGCCGTCCGCGAGCAGCCGGGCGATCCGATCGTCTTCCTCAACGACGACGTCACCGTCGAGCCCGGCTTCGTCAGCGGCCTGCTGGAGGCGTTCGCGGCCGACGTCGAGATGGTCGCGGCCGTGCTGCTGCGCGAGCGGGATCCGGGGCGGATCGACTCGGCCGGAGTCGTCGCCGACCGCACGCTGCTCGGCTTCGACTACCTCAGCGGCGAGCCGGTCGGAGCGCTGGCCGGAGCGGCGGACCCGCTCGGCCCGACCGGCGGCGCGGCGCTCTACCGGCGTGCCGCCTTCGAGCGGGTTGGCGGCTTCGACGAGGGCATCTTCCTCTACTACGAGGACCTCGACCTCGCCCTGCGCATGCACCTCGCCGGGGCGCGCTGCCGGCTGGCGCCAGACGCCCGCGGGCTGCACGCCTACTCCGAGACACTCGGCGCCAACACCGCCCGCAAGTACGCGATGACCGGCTGGAGCCGTGGCTACCTGCTGCGGACCTACGGCTTTGGCAGGCGCCCGCGCCTGTTGGCTCGCGCCGTCGCGGCCGACGGCGCGATCTGCGCCGGCCAGATCCTCACCGAGCGAACCGCACAGGGCCTTCGCGGGCGCCTGCGCGGCTGGCGGGCCGGCCGGGAGGCGCCGCGGCGGCATATCCCCTCAGGCGTCCTGCTCGACATCTCGCTGCGCGAGGCGCTCGCCCTGCGCCGCCGCCGCCACAGCTCCTAGCGCGCTCGACGGCAGCGGTCCAACACAGCGATCTGACGGTAGACCGGCTCCTTGTCGCCACCCCGCAGGGCACCGATCCAGCGCCGCGCCCATTGTGAGGCAGACCCCCCCGGGCGCTCGATCCCATCCTCGAGACGACGTGCAAGGCGAAGGGCGAGGCGGGAGACGTACGGGGTCCCCTCCAACAACGAGATCGCTAGGTGAGCGCCGATCCGCTCATTTGGAACGATACGCACGATGCCAAAGGGCGCCAGCGAATCGGCAAGCAGGTCCCCGTCGGGAAAGCCGTTCTCGAGGTGCTCGACCAGCCACGGAGGCGTGGCTCGCGGTTGTAGTCCGTAATAACGGGCCAGGGCGCGATCCGCTCCCAGCGCTCGGGGCCCGCAGGGGCAGCCGGCGATCAGCCGCGCGCGGGTCACCCGAGCGAGCTCGGTGAGCGCAACCGGCCGCAGATCGGCGGGCAGGTGCTCGAGCAGATCGAGCGCCACGACCACATCGAACTCGCCGTCGGCGAAGGGCAGGCTGGTCACGTCACCCTCGATCCGGCGCAGTCCGTCGTCGGGAACCTCGACCGCGCCGTAGTCGGTGAAATCGCGATCGCAGACGGTGATCTCCCAGCGCTGATCGGCGAAGCGGGCTATGCCCTCGCTGCCGCTACCGACCTCCAGCAGGGTCGTCCCGGAACTCTCTTCGACGAGCGGGACGACGGCGCTGTAGCGCGCCAGCTGGTTCAGCATTACGGGCGACGTTCTTGGGCGCGCTCGTGCCGACTCAACCTGGTTCCGCTCAGCCATCGATTACCTGCATATCAGCGACAGGAGGTCGGACGACGTCCGGTGATCCCCGGTAGGTGGCGTTTCGCGACGGGGACGCCACTGAATAGGATCACGCACCCACGGCGTGGCGGGTTCGCGCGCCGAGCTTTCAGATGAACTACAAGCGCCTCTACGCATACCGCTTCCGCGACATCGACCAGGCGGCCCGGCTCAGGGTCTGGGAGGAGATCGCCCCCCACGTCCACCGCATGATGGGCTCGCCCGTCACAGTGCTCGATGCCGCCGCCGGGCGCGGCGAGTTCATCTGCTCGATCCCGGCCGCGGAGCGCTGGGCTGTCGACGAGGTCTCCTACCCGGAGGCCGAGCGCGCTCGCGGCGTCAAATTTGTCACCACGAAGATCATGGACGCCGACCTCCCCGACGAGCACTTCGACGGGGTCTTCGCCTCGAACTTCCTCGAGCACCTGCACGACCAGGAGGCGATCTCCCGGTTTCTCGAACGGATGCGAGAGGCGATGGTGCCGGGCGGTCGGATCGCGATCATGGGGCCGAACTACCGCTACTGCTCGAAGGAGTACTGGGACTGCGCGGATCACTACGTCGCCCTCACCCACGTGGCGATCGCCGAGCACCTCTACGCGGCGGGCTTCGAGCCCAAGCGGATCGTTCCCCGCTTCCTTCCCTACTCGTTCCGCGGCATCCTCCCGCCCTCCCCCCGCCTAACCGGCCTCTACCTGCGCACGCCCATCGCCTGGAAGCTGCTAGGCAAGCAGTTCCTGGTGATCGGCCGCCGCTGATCGGATGCGCGTCCTGGTCACAGGAGGCGCTGGCTTCGTCGGCGGCAACCTCGCCGTATCGCTGGCCGCACGCCACTCCGAGTGGGAGATCGTCGCCCTCGACAACCTGATGCGGCGCGGCTCGGAGCTGAACCTTCCCCGCCTGCGCGAGGCGAAGGTCGAGTTCGTTCATGGCGACGTGCGCGAGCCCGCCGACCTGCGCGCCGCCGGGAGCTTCGACGCGATGGTCGAGTGCTCAGCCGAGCCTTCGGTCCTGGCGGGTCTCGCCGAGACCGAGTACTCGGTGCAGACCAATCTGCTGGGCGCCTTCAACTGCCTCGAGCGGGCTCGGGCCGAGGAGGCCTTTCTGGTCTTCCTCTCGACCAGCCGCGTCTACCCGGTGGCGCCGCAGCTCGAGCTCAGACTGGAGGAGGCCGAGACCCGCTTCGAGCTCACCGAGTCCCAACCGGTCGCCGGCGCCGGAGCGGCAGGCATCGCCGAGGACTTCCCGATGGCCGGCGCTCGCACGCTCTACGGCGCGACCAAGCTCTCGGCAGAGCTGCTGATCGAAGAGTACGCCAGCGCCTTCGGCCTGCGCGCCGCCACCAACCGCTGTGGCGTGATCGCCGGACCGTGGCAGATGGGCAAGGTCGACCAGGGCGTCTTCGCCTGGTGGCTGCTCAGCCATCGCTTCGAACGCCCCCTCTCCTACATAGGCTACGGCGGCAGCGGCAAGCAGGTGCGCGACCTGCTCCACATCGACGACCTGGTCGACTTGGTCGTGGAGCAGCTTGCCGCGCCCGAGCGCTGGAGCGGCGTCACCGCCAACGTCGGTGGCGGGCGCGAGTGCAGTCTCTCGCTACTCGAGACGACCGCGCTGTGCCGCGAGCTAACCGGCAACGAGGTGCCGATCGAAGCGGACCCGGAGACCCGGCCGGGCGACGTGCCGATCTACCTGAGCGACTGCTCGCGGCTGCATTCTCTAACCTCGTGGCGGCCCAGCCGGGGCCCGCGTGAGGTTCTTGCCGACCTGCTCAATTGGTCTGCCGCGCATGAGGATTCGCTGCGAGCCGCGCTGGGCTTCGAGCGCTAGCCGGAAGGAGCCACGAGGAGCGATGCCAAAGGCAATTGTCACAGGATCGGGAGGCCTGATCGGCTCCGAGTCCGCAGCTCGCCTGGTGGAAGCGGGCTACGGCGTGATCGGGATCGAGAACGACACCCGCGCCGTGCTCTTCGGCCCGGAGGCCTCGACCTCGCACGTCACCGAGCGACTCAACCGCGAGCTGGCGCAGTTTCGGACCGTCGAGCTCGACATCCGCGACGGCGAAGGCATCGAGTGCGTCTTCGCCGAGGCCGGCAGCGAACTCGAGTTGATCGTCCACACCGCGGCGCAACCGTCCCACGACTGGGCCGCCAGCGACCCGCAGGCCGACTTCGGGATCAACGCCAACGGCACCCTCAACCTGCTCGAGGCGACCCGCAAGTACTGCCCGGCGGCGACCTTCGTCTTTACCTCGACCAACAAGGTCTACGGCGACACGCCCAACCGGCTGCCCCTGAAGGAGCTGGATACGCGGCTGGAGCTGCCCCCCGACCACCCCTGGTTCGGCGGCATCGACACAACAATGTCGATCGACTCGACCCTGCACTCGCTCTTCGGCGCCTCAAAGGCGGCGGCAGACCTGTTGGTCCAGGAGTACGGTCGCTACTTCGACATGCCAACCGTCTGCTTCCGCGCCGGCTGCCTCACCGGCCCCAACCACGCCGGTGCGCAGTTGCACGGCTTCCTCGCCTACCTGATGAAGTGCACCGCGACCGGCGACCCCTACACGGTCTTCGGCTACGAGGGCAAGCAGGTGCGCGACAACCTGCACAGCGCCGACCTGGTTGACGCCTTCCTGCTCTTCCACGAAAAGCCGCAGGCGGCGGCGGTCTTCAACATCGGGGGCGGACGCGCCAACGCCTGCTCAATGCTCGAGGCGATCGAGGCCTGCGAGCGAATCGCCGGACGGGAGCTGCGCTGGGAGATGAGCGACGAGGCCCGGATCGGCGACCATCGCTGGTGGATCAGCGACCTCGACGAGTTCGGCGCACAGTACGACGACTGGCGGCCCCAACGCGACCTGGAGACGATCCTGCGCGAGATCTACGAAGCCAACGCCGAGCGCTGGGCCTCCGCCCCGGCATGAAGCTCTCGGTCGTAATCCCCGCGCACAACGAGGAGGAGGCGGTGGGCGAGACCGTGGAAGGCCTCGTGGCCGGGCTCTTGCGCGAGAACGTCGAGCACGAGGTGATCGTCGTCGATGACTCCAGCACCGACGGCACGGTGGCCGTGGTCGAGCGGATCGCCGCCGAGCATCCCCAGGTGCGCTGCCTGCCCTCGCCCTACGAAAACGGCTTCGGCTTCGCCGTGCGGGCAGGCCTAGAGGCCTTCGAGGGCGACGCGGTGGCGATCGTGATGGCTGACGGCTCCGACAGTCCTGAGGATCTGGTCGCCTACCAGCGGCTGCTCGAGGAGGGCTACGAGTGCGCCTTCGGCTCGCGCTTCGTCCACGGCTCGACCGTGCTCGACTATCCGCGCTCGAAGCTGATCATGAACCGGATCGTCAACTTCGGCATCCGCCTGCTCTTCCGCCACGGCTACAACGACACGACCAACGCCTTCAAGGCCTACAGGCGCGAGGTGATCGAAAACGTCCAGCCGTTCCTCTCCCACCACTTCAACCTGACCGTGGAGCTGCCGTTGAAGGCAGTGGTGCGCGGCTACAGCTACGGAATCGTGCCGATCTCCTGGACCAACCGCAAGGCGGGCATCTCCAAGCTCTCGCTCAACGAGATGGGCAGCCGCTACCTCTTCATCGTCCTCTATGTCTTCCTCGAGCACCACCTCAGCCGCGGCGACTACCGACGGGACGGCACCCCCGCGGGGCGCCCTCGCGGAACCCGGCGTGCCGGTCAGCGCTAGGGCGCGATCAGGCGGCCACCGCCGTCGCAGTCCACCCCAGACAGTCGACTCCGCCGTCTCTCTTCAGGGAGGAGTGAGCCACCAGGGCCAATGCGGCAACGAGGGGGAGCATGAGGACCGCGGCGATCCGGCCGAGCGTGATCCCACGGCGGGGCGGGAAAAGCATGGGTAGCACCAGTGCCATCAGCTTGTAGCAGGCAACCGTGACCTCGTTGCCTCGAGCGTGGACGACGACGTCGCCGAACTGTGCCCCCTCGAGCAGGTTCCGCAGGCTTGAAGGGGTGTACCGCCAGTAGTCGTGCGGGATGTAGTGCCAACGCGCCGCGAAGGGAACGGTCAGCACGATGCGCCCCCCAGGTCGCAGGACACGCCGTGCCTCGGCGAGGAACAGAGAGGGCTCCGGCACGTGCTCAAGCGTCTCGGTAGCGAGCACGACGTCCGTCGATGCATCTTCGACCGGCCAGCGATCGCCCTCGAAGTAGTCGGTGTCAGGCAAGTCGTATCCAAATGCCTCTCCCGCCACCGCTACGTCGATCGCTCGATAGCGCGCATCCGCCGGCAAGAGTGGACGATAGGGCTGCGCCCCAGCGCCAACATCGAGCACATCGCCCCTCGCGGCAGCCAGCTCGAGCTTCAGGTCGCGCCAGGTCGAAGCAGCCTGCAGGTCGAGCACTCGCCGTCCCGCCGCGAGGAAACGGTCCCAGCGCGTCCGCGGCGGCCGAAAGGCGGGCGGCTGCCAGCGCTCGAAGGTGCGCAGTGCGAAATTCTCGCGGTCCATCACGACGGCGCCTGCTGAGCGTGAGCCTTCGGCAGCAGGAACTGGAAGTCGCCTGCCTGTGCGACGGGCGCAAAGTCGTTGAAGATGTAGCGCACGAGTGGCCTTTCGGGCGGAGGCACCCCGTGCAGCCAAAGTTCGGCCCTGCTGTCGCTGCGGATGACGCAGGGACGTGGCGAAGCGCGCATCTCGTTGACGATGCGCTGCTGCAGTTCGGCGTCAATCGCATCCATCCAGGCGCCCGGTAGCGGCGGTCCTGGCGCTTCGAGCCCCGACCAGAGATAAAAGCTGTCGATGTTGGGATACCCGACGAAGGTCGTGCAGCGATACCGGTGAAGAAGCTGAACGACACCCTCGTACGTTTCGATTTCGGCCTGGGGAAGATGCAGGAGGCTCGCACCGGGGAGCGATAGGGTCGGTTGGTCGCGGTAGAGAACAGCGTTCGACGCTGCCTGCCGCCCGATTGAGTCGAGCGCGAAGAGGCCGGCGAGCGCCACCGCCGCCACCGCCACGACAGCACCGAAGCGCTCCAGGGCCTCGGCGCCTCGCGCAGCGCTCCAAGCCCGCAGACAGGTCAATGCATCGCTGAGGCAAAGAGCTCCCACGGGGACGAAAGCGAGCGAGGCAATTGCCATCTGGCTGCCGGCGACCGGATAGACCTGAAGCGTCTCGGCCACCGCCAAGGCGGGCAGCAGAATCCGCAGGAAGCGCCGATAGGCAGGCTCGCGTGCGCCCAAAGGGGGGATCGCGGCCACCCAGGCAAGCGCCATGGGTAGCACGTCCGGGTTGCCGGCAGACGGGTTGAACGCGACTGGCGCGATGCCGGCCACCGTGAACCAGATCGTCAGGCCGGCAACCGCTCGCAAGAGGCCCGGCCAGACCGTCAGCGCCTGATTCCCAAGCGGACGGAGTCGCACCGTCACCGCGGCCGCCGCTACCGCGATGACAGCCCAATCCACCGCGGCGACAGCCAAAGGCAAGGGGGTCACCAGGACGTCGCGCACCCGGATCGCGTTTCCGATGACGCCGTCATAGACATCTGCCAGCGTGGGGCCGGTGAGCAGGACGATTCCGACGATCGCGGCGGCAGCAAGGGCGAAGCCGATGCCGGCAGCGAGCAGCCAGCGGCGAAGGTCCCCTTCGTCCTCTCCGCGCTTGGGGCGGACCGACCCAGCGGCAACGAGGATTGCCGCGGAGGCAAGGATCTCGAGCAGCATCAGGTCCCGGACCCAGCTTTCGCGTAGATCGCGCTGCAAAACGAAGACTGGCATCGCGAGGAAAGCCACGATCACCGGCCAACGGATCCAGCGACGCCGATAAAGCGGCTCGACCGTAAGCACGGCTGCAAGCACGATCGCCGCCAATGCGAAGGCGCCGAGGTTTACCTTCGTCAGCGCCAGCGCGGCAACGAGCGCCCCACCCGCTCCGCCAACCACGGCAACCCTCCGCCCCGGGCCACTGACAGCAAGCAGCGAGAAGGCGCCGAGTAGGAGCATGGCGAGCCCCTGCGGGTGCATTGGCTCGTTGACAAGCGCCGTGAGAGCGGCGAAAGCAACGACCATCGCCGCTACCCCGAGCATCAGGCGACCGGTCAAACGCTGGCAGGCGAGGCCGAAGAGAAGGCTGGCCGTCACCCAAACGACGATGACTATGGAGCGGCTCGCGTCGGTGGTGACCGCATGGCCAGTGAGGGCGAACAAACCACCAAATAGCTCGTAGTAGAACGGTCCGTACTCCGAATAGATCTCGCGATAGAGGACTTCGCCGTGGGCGAACGCCTTCACGGTCACGAGCAGAGTGCCCTCATCGTCATAGCCGGCGAACCCCGTGAAGATCCTCAGGTAGGCGGCGACCCCCGCCGCAATCACGACGATCGCGTAAAGGGCGATAGCTGCCGCGACTGGGTGCTCGGCGACGGTGCCTCGAATGCCCCTCCAAGTGGACAGCGTTTTCGGCTCCGGGGCCGTTGCATCTGTCACGGGCGGGGGCAACATATCGTGCGACGCGATTCGATACGCTAGGTCCGGATGGATGCTGGGGAGCGCGCCCGTTTCGCTCACGCTATTCGGCGGACGATTGTCGAGCAGTCCTACCGGGCAAACGTCGGGCATATCGGGTCTGCGCTTTCGATCGCCGATCTGGTCGCCGTCGTGGTCGGGAAAGCCCGTCTCGATGGCGAAGCCGACCGTGACCGCATCGTCCTCTCGAAGGGACACGCCGCACTGGCCCTCTACGCGGCGCTCCATCTGCGCGGGCGTCTCGATAGCGGGATGATCGACACCTACTGCAACGATGGCTCGCTTCTCGGCGTACATCCGGAGCACGATCTCGACGGCATCGACTTCTGCACCGGCTCGCTGGGGCAAGGCCTCTCGCTGGGCACCGGCGCGGCCCTCGCCGCAAAGCGACAGGGCTCCGCTCGACGCGTCTACGTGATCATGAGCGATGCCGAGCTCAACGAGGGATCGACTTGGGAGGCGGTTATGTTCGCGGCCCAGCATCGACTCGACAATTTGATCCTGCTCATCGACCTCAATGGCCAGCAGGCACTTGGCTATACCCACGAAGTGATCGACCTCGGCTCGGTCGAGGACAAGCTCTCGAGTTTCGGCTGGTCGGCGCGGGCGGTCCCCGGCCATGATCAGGAGGCGCTGGGAGACGCGCTGGAGCGGAGAGTCGACGAACAGCCGCAAGCAATCGTCGCCCAGACGACGTTTGGCCATGGCGTGTCGTTCATGGAGTCCGAAATCAAGTGGCACTACCTGCCGCTCGACGAAGAGACCTACTCCACAGCGCTCGCTGAGCTAGATAAGCGGGCGGCGGCGTGAGAAACGCCTTCCTCGACGAGCTCGTCACCCTCGCCGAGACGGATGAGCGAATCATGCTACTTACGGGAGACCTCGGCTTCATGGTGCTCGAGGAGTTTCAGCAACGCTTTCCGGATCGGTTCGTCAACTGTGGCGTCGGCGAGCAGAACATGGTCGGCGTCGCCACCGGCCTTGCCGAGGCTGGCTTTGTCCCGTTCGTCTACTCGATCGCGACCTTCGCAACCTTGCGGCCCTACGAATTCATCCGCAACGGGCCCGCCCTGCACGACCTGCCGGTGCGGGTCGTTGGCGTCGGTGGAGGGTTCGACTACGGTCACAACGGGGTCACGCACTTCGCGCTCGAGGACTATGCAGTGATGCGCACCCAGCCCTCGATCGCCACCATTGCCCCCGCCGACGCAGCGCAAGCACGCGCCGCCCTCCGGGCCACTACCGACCTGCCCGGGCCGGTGTATTTCCGGATCAGCAAGCGTGGCGATGAGCTGCCAGGGCTCGATGGCCGCTTCGAGTTGGGGAGGCTCGACGTCGTGCGCGAGGGTCAAGACGTAGCGATCCTCGCGATCGGCTCGATCGCCCACGAGGCTGTTGCCGCAGCAGACCTGCTGGCCGAGCGTGGCATCGACGCCGCGGTCGGGCTGGTGCCCTCCTTCAATCCGAGTCCGATCGAGGACATCGCTGCGCTGCTCAGCAGGATACCGGCAGCGCTTACCGTCGAGTCCCACTATCGCGATGGCGGCCTTGGCTCGCTGGTGGCGGAGACGATCGCTGAGCGTGGCCTCGATTGCCGTCTGCTGCGTGCCGGCGTCCCCCACATGCCCGGGGGCGAAAGCGGATCGCAGCAGTTCCTCGAGCACCGCCACGGGTTGAGCGCGCGCCACCTAGCGCATCAGCTCGAGCAAGCACTCAGTCCGATCGCCTGAATCGATGAAGATCTCGGCCGTCATCGCGTGTTACCGCGACGCACAGGCGGTGCCGATCATGCACGAGCGCCTCGTCGTCGCCTTCGGCGAGGTGGGTGTCGACTACGAGATCATCTTCGTGAACGACGGCTCGCCGGACAACGCCGCCGAGGTGCTGGCCGAGCTGGCGGGGCGCGACCCCAAAGTCGTCGTCGTCAACCACACGCGGGCGTTCGGCTCCCAGAGCGCGTTCACCTCCGGGATGAGGATTGCGACCGGCGATGCCGTGGTCCTGCTCGACGGCGACCTGCAGGACCCCCCCGAGGTGATTCCCAGCTTCGTCGAGAAGTGGCGCGACGGCTACGACGTCGTCTACGGCGAACGGGTCGAGCGGGAGGCGCCACTGCACATGCGGAAATTCTACAAGGCGTTCTACCGAGTGTTCAGGCGATTTGCCTATGTCGACGTCCCCGTCGACGCAGGCGACTTCAGCCTCATCGACCGCCGAGTAGTCGACGCGATCAACGCTATGCCGGAGTCGCATCGCTTCCTGCGCGGCCTTCGCGCCTGGGTCGGCTTCAAGCAAGTGGGCGTTCCCTATGTCCGCCCGGAGCGAATGTTCGGGACGACCACGAACAGCTTCCGCAAGAACCTTGGCTGGGCACGGCGCGCGATCGTCTCCTTTTCCTACGCCCCACTCGACCTGATCACCGGCCTTGCATTGGCGATTGTCGCCGTCTCGTTCTTCAGCCTGCTCGTCCAACTCGCCCTCCACATCGTCGACCCGTCCTCTGCTCCACGGGGACTGACCACGCTGATCGTCCTCATCCTCTTCCTCGGTGGGATCCAGCTCCTCTGCCTGGCGATCATCGGCACCTATCTTGGGCACATGTACGAGGAGGTCAAGCGCCGTCCGCCGTTCGTCGTCGATTCGATCCTCAACCCGCCACCCGGAGTCAAGGCGCCCCGTCAGCGCACACCGGCGAACGTCGCCGGCGGGGGTCAAGCCATCCCCGAGGCGCTACCGATGTCCCCAGGCGAGCATGTTGCCGACGCCGAGGGCAAGCGGCCGCGCGCCTAGCCCGCTGCGCTCCAGCCCGGCGGAGAGCAGTGCCTGCGGGCGAGCGGGTAGCGGCAGCAGCCGCGCCCAGTAGCGGATCGGATAGCGGTTGCGGATCGTGCGGAGGCCCACCTCGTGCAGTCCGCCGCGGCGCAACAGCTCGTCGACGCTGCGCGGCGAGAACAGCTGCATGTGCTCGATGTCGATGATCGGCGAGCGCATCGAGAGCAGCCGGTTGACCAGCGCGCGCCGGTTGTGACAGACGAGGGCGAATACCCCGCCGGGCTTGAGCAGCGCAACCGCGTCGCGAATCAGCTCAGCGGGGTCGGGAACGTGCTCAATCGTCTGGAAGCAGGTGACGAGGCTGAGGCTGGCGGGCGGGCGGATGCCTGGGTGAAACACGCCGTGCTCGATCAGGCCGGCGACAGCGGGGTCGGCGACCTCGATCGGGGCGGCAGAGGGCTCCACGCCCGCCACCTCGGTGAAGCCCAGCTCGGCCAGCTCCGCCAGAAAAGCCCCCTCGCCGGTGCCGACGTCGAGCGCCCCCCGGCGATCCGGCAGGGCGCCTAGGAAGGCTTGCAGGGCATCGGCGTAGGTCCGCGCCGCATAGCGAGCCTCTTCGGCGCTGTCGAACGCCGCCGCGTCATAGGCCTGTGCCAGCGCCTCAGGCGACGGTACCGGGCTGGCGTAGGCGAGGTCGCAGCCGGGGCAGTCGACCAGCCGCAGCCGCATGTGCTCGGGGCGCTTCCGCGAGGCGAAGGCGTGCTCGTCGAGCGCCGCGAAATCGAGCCGCTGCTCAGCAAAGACCCGGCGGTCGTCGGTTGACCCGCAGATTGGACAGCCCCGCTCCGTCAGCTCCCAAAAGGGTCCCGTGGTGGCGCTCGGCGTCACGGCGGCACAGGATAGAGACGGGCGCGCGCGAGAAGCCGCTGGCCTATGATCCCCCGCCGTGCGCCACCCTCTCGTGAAGCAAGCTCGCGGATGAGGGCTCTCGTCACCGGGGCGGGCGGCTTCGTCGGCGCCAACCTCGCGGCGACACTCTCCCGTGCGGGCCACGACGTCGTGGCCTGGGTTCGGCCCGAGAGCCCAACCTGGCGCCTCGACCATCTGGCGGAAACGGTGGAGATCGCCCCCGTCGAGCTGCTCGACGGCGATGCAGTCGACGCAGGCGTGCGATCGGCGAGCCCGGACTGGGTCTTCCACCTGGCCGCGCACGGCGCCTACTCGTGGCAACGCGATCCCGAGCTGATCATGCAGACGAACCTCGTCGCCACGGTGCGCCTGTTGGCCGCCTGCCAGCGCCACGGCTTCTCCGCCTTCGTCCACGCCGGCTCCTCCTCGGAGTACGGCTTCCAGGACCACGCGCCGCGGGAGGACGAGCTGCCCCAGCCCAACAGCGACTACGCGGTGATGAAGGCGGCCGCCACGCTGCATTGCCGCTTCGTCGCACAGCGCGACGACGCCCATGTGGTCACTTTGCGCCTGTACTCGGTTTACGGACCGTGGGAGGAGCCAGGGCGCCTGATGCCGACCCTGGTCGCGCGTGGGCTCGAAGGGCACCTGCCGCCACTCGTCTCGCCAGACACCCCCCGCGACTTCGTCTCCGTGAGCGATGCCGAGCGCGCCTTCCTGCTCGCCGCCGAACGTGATGACCTCGAGCGAGGGAGCATCTTCAACATCGGCTCCGGCCGCCAGACCGTCCTGCGCGAGGTGGTCGAGGTCGCACGAGAGCAGCTGGATATCGAGCAAGAGCCGCAGTGGGACACCGAGCCCCAACGATCGTGGGACGCCGCCGTTTGGGTGGGCGACGCCCGCAGGGCAAAAGAGCAGCTCGGCTGGGCGGCAGCGGACGACCTTCCTACCGGCTTCGCCCGCCTCGCCGATTGGCTACAAGAGCATCCCCCGCTCTGGAGTCGGTACGGCATCGAGAGCGTGACGAGCTGAAGGGCTTCTCAGGCGCCGCAGACCAATCTCGGACCGGCATGAGCGCGACCACGGTGGGTGAGCGCTGCAGCTACTGGCCGAGAAGCGCGTGGTGCGACGCCTCACCCCCTACTCCATCCGCTCAGCGCCGAAGACCGCCCTGTGGGAGATCGTTGACCCCTACATGCGCTTCTGGCTGCGCTTCGTAAACCGGCACGTGGACTTGATCGAGCGCGGCCGGGGATTGCTGCTGCTCGAGTCCTTCCGGGAAGGTTGGTCGAGCTTCCGGGGCAGGGCGATCGAGCCGCTCGTGCGGGACTCGGTGGAGCGCCTGCTGCCCGACCCGGAAGCGCTTCGGCAACGCCCGCCACACCGGCGGCTACTGGAATCGCACCGGGACGATCGAGCTCGACCTGGTGGGGGGCGAGGGATGGCCCGTTGCGAGCCGCGTCGGCTTCGTCGGCTGTAGTTGCTATGGCTTGCCGCGCCGTTGCACAGGGGGCACGACGGGCTTGTGAGCCCTGCGCATATAGCGGTCGAACTGAGGAACGGTGGACGCCGCGAGGCCAAAACCGGGCGTATAGAGAAGCCCCTTGTCGATCAGGCGAGCACGTATCGGCCCGAGCTGCCCAGAGGTACGTTCGAGCAGTCCTGCGACATCACGGGCCTGCTGAGGCTCAGGGCCCAGCTCCGCCATCGCACGCAGGAATTGCAGCTCGAGGTCGGTTGTGCGCTCCGCGCGCACCTTGAAGAAGCTGCCGTCGAGCTTTACCTCGACCAGCTCCTGCGCCTCGTCGACATCGGAGACCGTAATCATCGCATTGTTGCCCAGATCCCAGACGATCGAGCCGTACTCCTGAAGGAAGTACGGATAGCCCTCCTCCAGCTCAGGTAGACGCCGAGAGTTCGCCCTCGGGATTGGCAGTGAGCTGAAGGGAACGAAGGACCTGCGCAGCGCGGCGGCCGCGCTCCTTCCAGCGTGCTCGTGGCGCAATCTGGAGGAGCGCACGGCGAGCGAGTCACTTTGACGAGGTTATCGGATTTTGAAAAAGTCCGATAAAGATTGAGAGGACCAGGGAGATCGGGTTCACAGTTTGGGCCTCAGCCTATGGCCGTGCCCGGCCGCCGCTGAGCGCGACGAAGGCCCGCCAGGCGGGCTTGGGCCTGAAGCCCTTGCCGGCGCGGAAGAGGCCGACGGAGTCGCAGAAGTTGCAGGCCGTGTATTCGGGGTTGTCCTTCCACGAGTACCAGTAGGTGCCCTTGAGGTTGAGCTTGCCGCGGTTGGCGATCAGGTAGCCGTAGGCCTTGCGCAGTTCCCGGGCCTGGCCCTGGATGCCCTGCTCGAAGGCGACCACGTTGGGATCGTCCTGGGAGCCCCAGCCCATCTCGGTGACATAGAGGCCGGTGGCGCTGTCGTGGTTTTCGACGATCACTTCGCGCATGCCTTCGGCCAGCTCTTCGAGTTCTTCGACGTGGAAGGCGTAGGGGTGCAGGGCGACGCCGTCGAAGTAGCTCTCGATCCCCGGCACCCGGTAGAGGGCCGAGAGGAACTTGGTCGCGTCCATGCCCTGCTTGCCGCCCTGGTCGGGATTGCCGAAGAGGCCGGAGAGGATCACCTTGGCGGTCGGGTCGACGGCCTTGATCGTGGGATAGGTCAACTTCAGCAGGCTCGCGTAGCGACTCGGCGAGACCGGATAGGCGAAGTAGAAGAAGTTCGCCTCGTTCCAGATCTGCCAGGTGCGGATCGGCTGTGGGACCGGAACCGACGGCACGTAGTTGACGCCGGCCACCGCCGGGGCGTGCTGTGCCCAGAATTCGCCTTCGGGGCCGTAGCGCTTCACCGCCGCGGTGACGAAGGCGAGCCAGGCCTTCCTCGCCTTGCCGCTGCCGACCGGCAGCGTCGTCTGCTTGCCGGCGATCCAGCGCGGCGTTCCGTAGAGGAAGGGCAGGACCGTGAGGCCGTGCCGCGCCGCCACCGCCACCGCCGGGTCGACGCTGCTCCAGTCATAGCCGCCCCTGGCCTTGGGCTGGACCGTCGCCCAGTTGACCGGCCAGCGCACGCTGCCGATCCCGCCGGCCTTCATGAAGGAAGCGTCGGTATCGGTCAGCTGCGTCTGCGGGGCGATGCCGAAGAAGGCGCGCGGCAGCGCCTGGGCCGCGGACGGCGCGAGCAGGGCGGCGGCGAGGGCCAGCAGCGGGATCGTGGTCTTGAAGGGCTTCAATTCGGGGCGCGGCGAGCGACGGCGGTGGCGTGCAGGGTCACTTCCTAACACGGCATGACGGCTTCTGTATCGCCAAGAAGTTAACGACTCAGTAGGTCCCAGCCAGCTTGCGATGGTCCCAGGTGGCGGTGCGGAGCGGCTTGAAGTGGATCGCGACGCGCTTCGGCGCCTGGGCCTCCAGCGCAGCCTTGGCGTCGCCCTCGACCGAGGAGATCCCCTCGGCGTAGCGCAGCGTCAGGTCCTCGGCGAAGCCGAGGACCGTCTCGAAGTCGCGGTGGATCTCTGCTTCGGCCTCGATCATCGCGCCGCGCAGCTCGCCGTACTCGTGGCCGGTCTCGACCAGCACCGTCGCCCGCCGGTCGCGCTCCAGGTTGCGCACCTTCTGCGACTTCGCGTAGGTCCAGATCCAGATCTCGCCCTGGCGCGGCACGAACCACATCGGCATCGAGTGCGGCCAGCCGCGCGGCCCGAGGCTGGAGACGATCGCGACCCGCTCGCCCTCGAGCAGCTCCGTCAGCTCCGCCTCGCTCAGCTTGATCTGGTCGCGGCGGCTCACGGCGTCGAAGACTGCCTGATTCACGACTCGGGCGCGTTGCAGTTCCGCGCGCATGTGCGCACCACAGGTCGGAAATCGATCTGTAGCGTCGTCGTCATGGCGATGCCCGCCCAGACCTCAGCACCCTCCTCCCTTCCTGATAACGTACGTATGTCTTATCCATTTATCGTACGTACCAGTAAAGGAAGGGACTTGGCCACCACCGCTTCGAAACTGCGCGCCAACATCTACAGGATGCTGGACGAGGTTCTCGAGACCGGCCAGCCGCTGGAGATCGAGCGCAACGGCAAGACCCTGGTGATCGCGCCCAAGGAGGCGCAGTCGATCTGGGACCGCCTGCCCCGCCGCGAGGGCTTCATAGTCGGCGACCCCGACGAGCTGATCCATGTCGACTGGTCCTCGGAGTGGAACCCTGATCCTTCTTGACACCCATGTCGTGGGCTGGCTCTACGAGGGTGCCGATCGGCGCATCCCCGCCGCGGTGCGCCGGCTGATCGAGTCGGAGGAGCCGTTCGTATCTCCGATCGTCGAGCTGGAGCTGACCTGCCTCCACGAAGTCGGCCGCGTGACCGAGCCGGCCGCAGCGCCGCTTACGGCGCTGCGCAAGACGATCGGCCTGCAGATTGCCGATACGTCCCTTGCCGCGATGGCAGGGGCGGCGAGGGGCCTCACCTGGACCCGCGATCCCTTCGACCGGATGATCGCCGCCCAGGCAGTCGTCGCCGACGCACCGTTGCTGACCGCAGACCGGACGATCCTCGACAACCTCCCTCTGGCCACCTGGGGCTGAGAAGACAACCTGCGTGGATCGGGCGCGCTATGGGCGCCTGAGGCTGACCGCGCGGGTGGTGCGGGCGTCGGGGATCGCGACCAGCAGCTGCGCCCTGAGCAGGCCGCGTTCGCGGAGCAGCGGGGCGCCGCGGGCGTTGAGGCCGATGCGGAAGGTGTGGGAGCTGCCGCCGGCGAGGTTGAAGCTGCGGTGGCTGACGGCGACGCGGACGATCTTGGTCGGCACGCCCGGCCGGGCGCGGAGAGGCACCTTGGCATGGGTGCGCAGGATGATCTGGCCCGGGCAGGTTTCGCCTTCGGGCCAGCCGCAGCGGACCCAGACGCGGACGGTCCCTGCTTCGGGCCTGACGTGCTTGACCGTGAGCGGCGGCAGCTCCGGCGCCGCCGCCCTGGTGCCGACCGTCGCTCCTTCGACGTAGTTGTTGTCGAGGTCGATCGTCATCAGGCCGTAGGTCTCGTTGTGACCGCCGCGGTACTGGTGGATGCGCTGGTGCGAGGCCCAGGCAGTGGACGGAAGGTAAGGTTCAAGAGTGTTCTGGGCGCCGTTCCAGTTGGCGCTCCAGATGTCGTCGGGCAGCGTGTAGGAACCGCCGACCGCGCGGCCGAGGTCGGCGATGCCGGAGGCGCCGGAGCTGTAGACGCCCGACACGTAGCCGAGGGTGTGAAGCTTCGCGGTCCAGGCCGAGACGAAGGAGAGCGTCGCCGCGGTGGCGCTCGTCTTCCGGGTGTAGGACTCCATGTCGAAGTAGATCGGGCTGCCGGCCCCCATGCCGACGCTCTGCGCATCGGCGACGGCGTCTTCGGCCGATTCCGTCCCCTGCGCCGTGGCTCTGTTGAGGTTCGAGCTGAACGGGGCGCAGCTCGTGCAGCTGCTGCCCGGCGCCTGCAGGCCGACGTAGGTCGGGATCAGGTGCCAGCCGGCCGCAACCTGTTCGCCGACCCAGGCGGAGGTCAGGTTGGGCTGCGAGCAGCCGCGGTTGGTGCCGCCGATGTAGACGCCGATCGCGCGGTACGGCGAGCTGCCCCAGGCCGCCATCGTCCGTGAGGAGGGCGCCGCGCAGGCGTCGAAGCCGAGGCCGGTGAACTCTTCGGATCCGGACACCGTGGTTCCGACCCCCCCGGCGCTCGCCTGCGCCCTGCCTCGCGCGGCGGCTCCGGGTTCGATCAGGATCGCGCGGCGGCGGCCGATCGCGGCGGCCGGGCAGCGCTGGTTCGCGCCCGGCGTCCCCAGGTAGACCGCGCGCCGGTCGAGCCGCACGCACATCCGCGGGTGCTCGGCCAGCCTGTGGACCGGCCAGCCCGCGGGGACGCGGACGGCACGACCGTCGAACTGGATCGTCTTCGCCGCCGCGGCGGAGGCGGCAAGCGCAAGCAGGATCAAGGCCCCTGCCGTGGCTGGACGCAGCAAGCGCATACCCGTCCAACCATTGCAGCCGGGAATCGATTCGGCCCGACCCGGCTTCGATCTGCAATCGAGGGATCAGGTAGGAACGAGGTCGAGCTCGCGCCACGGGCCCTCGCCGGCCATCGGCTGGGTGCGACCCTCGAGCCAGTCGGCCTGGAGGTCGTCGTAGTGAGGGCTGGCCGGGTGGCCGGACTGGCCGGTGAACATCTGCCAGCGCGAGCGCTCGGGCGCGCACGGGTCGGCGACCATGCGCCAGCTCGGCGCCCAGACGGCCCTGTAAGGGTCGTTGGGGTCGTAGGCGATCTGGCTCACCGTCTCCTGGGCGCCGCCCGCTTTGAGGCTGCGGTTGAGCAGGCGGCGCAGCAGCGGGTTGGCCTCGCCGAGCGGATGCGGGAATTCCATCTCGTGGACGTGGCCCCAGCGCCAAGCCTCGGGATCGGAGCCGAAGCGGTCGCCGAGGTCGTCGAGGGCGCCGCTCAGCGCTTCCAGAACGAGGTCCTCCCAGGGCCGGCCGATCAGCTCCTCGTCGCCCTCCTCCCAGAGCTTCATCAGGTGCGAGTGCCAGCGCCAGGGCGAGGTGACGTGCGGGGTGAAGCCGTTGTCGGCGCGGTCGAGCCAGCGCTCGCTGAGGTCGCGGTCGCCGATCGCCGCGCGGGCCACCTCACGCGCCAGCCGCAGCAGGAAGGCCTGGTAGATCGTCCCGGCGATCGAGTCCGGATCGAGCCGCCCGTCCCAGCTGCGCAGCCGCTCGATCGCGCTGCTCTCGCGCTGGCCGCGGGGCGTCAACCGGCCCAGCCGCCGCGCCGCCTCGATCCCGGGCAGCGAGAGGTTGTCGGACTGCATCGCCTCGAAGCCGTCGACGTCGTGCTCGTCACTTGCCCGCAGCAGCTGCTCGATCCGCTTGGCGCGGAAGCCGTCGAGCCACTCGCTGGTGATGTGGTGGGGATAGTCGTCGCCGGCGATGCGGTTGTTGGCGGTGACGAGGAAGCCGCTCTCGGGGTCGACGGTCTCCGGCAGCTCCTCGTAGAGCACCGTTCCCTCCCACTCGAACTCCCCCGTCCAACCCGGCTTGGGCAGGTCGGGGCAGCCGCCCTTGCGCAGCGGCAGCCGGCCGATCAGCTTGTAGCCGATCGAGCCGTGGCGGTCGGCCCAGACCAGGTTCGAGGCGGGTGAGCTGTGCCCCTCGAGCCTGGCGACCAGCTCCGGGCCGGAGGCGATCTCGTGCAGCTCGAACATTCCCTTGAAAGCGGTCGGCTGATCGAGCGTCTGCCAGCGCAGCGCCAGCGGCTCGCCCTCGTCGGCACCGAGCGCGTCGTTGACCAGCGGCCCATGGTGGGTGATGCGAACGTCGAGCACCTCGGGAGCGTCGCGGCCCTTGACCGAGATCTCCTCGCGAACGACTTCCAGCGGCCGCCACTCGTCTTCGAACAGGTAGCGCTCGCCCTCCTCGACCCGCTCGACGAAGAGGTCCTGTACGTCGGCCATCACGTTGGTGAAGGTCCAGCAGACGTCGTTGTTCTGGCCCATGTAGACGCCGGGCATGCCCGGCAGCGAGGCGCCGCGGACGAAGCGATCGCCAAGCTCGAGGCCGACCTGGTACCAGATGCCCGGCATGCTCGGCGGCAGGTGCGGATCGCCGGCGATCAGCGGCGAGCCGGTGGCGCTGAGCCTGCCGGAGACGGCCCAGTTGTTGGAGCCGCTCGCCTCGGCGGCGAGGCCGATCGAGCGCCGCACCGCGTCGATCTGCTCGACGATCGCCAGGCCGTCGCCCGACCAGGCTTCCTGGGTGACGACCGGATTGTCCGCCGGGTAGGCGGGGTCGAGCTTGGCGGCGAGCTCGGGGCCGAGCGCGCGCACCATGTCGGCGCGCAGCAGCTCCTTCTCCCAGTTGGTCGAGAGGCCGAAGGCGAGCAGCTTGCCGAGGCTGAGGATGTCGACGGGCCGCCAGGGCTGCCAGCCGAGCCGCAGCAGCTGCATCTCGAACGGCATCGCCTTGGCGTTGGAAGCGGCGGCGTTGACCCCCTCGCAGAAGTGCTCCAGCAGCGCCAGCAGCGCCGGGTCGAGCGTCGCCGCCTCGCGCTCGGCGGTGCGCCGGATCCCCAGCGTGCGCATCAGACGATCAATCGGCAGGCCCTCCTCGCCGGCCATCTCGGCGACGCGCCCCGAAACGACCCGGCGGTAGAAGTCGAGCTGCCAGAGCCGGTCCTGGCCGTGGCAGAAGCCCTCGGCGAACCAGAGGTCGGCAGCCGAATCGGTGGCAACGTGCGGCACGCCCCAGCGGTCGCGGCGAATCCTCACCGGGCCCCCGAGCCCCTCGAGAGCGATCGTGCCCCTCTGCTTGGGCAGCGGCCGTCGCGCCAGCCAGTGCCAGGCGGCCGCCGTGGTGGCCGCGGCGATCCCCGTGCCCGCGGCGCCGGCAACCAGCCCCGCCCGTACGGCGCCTCTCCCTTTGCTCGAGCTCACTGCATCTGTGTATCAGTTTGGCCAGCTGGCCAGTATCGAGGCCTCGACCGCCCCTCAGGAGTTGACTTGACCGGGAGAATCGGGGAAAAGATGTTCATGGGGATTACGAGATGGAACCGTTTGGTCGTGACGACCGCACTCGCCCTGCCGGCGCTCGCGACGGCGGCGGTGCCGGCGGCGGCCCATCCCGGCCGGCTCGACCCGAGCTTCGGAACCGCCGGCGAGGTGCTGCTGAGAAGCCGCGGATACGAAGGCGAAGTCGGCACGGCCAGCTTGCCGGACGGGCGCACCGTGATCGCCAGCTGGAAGGACGTCCGCCTGCTGCTACCTTCCGGCAAGATCGACCCCGGCTTCGGCGAAGAGGGCGTCGCGCAGCTCGCCCTGCCGCCCGGCACCGCCGGTGCCGACCTCGCGGCGGTCACGGTCGATGCACAGGGGAGCATCGAGGTCGCCGAGACCGTGCGGCTCGAATCCACCCCTCCGGCCACCTATGACCCGATCGCCACGCTGTTCGACACCCCCTCCCGCGTGCTGATCGAGCGGCTCACGCCCGACGGGCGACCGGACCCGAGCTTCGGCAGCAACGGCACGCTCGTCACCGACTTCGGCCTGCCGCCGCCGTCGGTCCCCGGCCACTCCGGCCTGCCTTCGATCGTCGACGCGCAGGGCATGGCGATCGACCCCCAGGGTCGCATCGTCCTCACCGGCGTCCGCGCGCGCGGCGTCGGCTGCATCATCGGGAAATTCAACCTTTTCTCGCAGGCGGGGGAAGCCTTCGTCGCCCGGCTGCTGCCCGACGGGACACCCGACCTTTCGTTCGGCGCAACGGGCAGCGTCGCGCTCGGCGCCACGAACCCGCTTGCCGGCCCGTTCACGGACGCGAGCGGAGGCGTCTTCGCCTCCACCTCGGCGATCGCGAGCTGCGCGGCCTTCTCCGCCCCGGCGACCCTGCGCCATCTCCTGGCCGACGGCACGGTGGACGGGAGCTTTGGCTCGGGCGGCAGCCGTCCCCTCGCGACAAGAAATGGGCCCGAACTCTCGTTCAGCGGCCTCGACTCGGCGGGCCGGGCGCTCCTGCTGGGCGTCCGCCCCGGGCGCCGGGACAGCAACGGGCCGAACAGGATCCTCGTCCGGCGCCTGCAGACCAACGGCTCGCTCGACACCAGCTTCGGCAAAGGCGGCACGGCGATCGCGCCGGGGGTGCGCTTCGATCGGGAGCGCCTCGCGGTCGAAGCGGACGGCGACATCCTCCTCGCCACCAACCTGCACGAAACACGGGCGGGCCACGGGCGAGGCACCCGGCTTCCCGGGATCCTGCTGGTGCGGCTGCGGCCCAACGGCGGCCTCGACCGGAGCTTCGGCAACCACGGCGAGGCATCGGTCCGCTTCGGCGGCAACCGATCCACCTACCTGCGATCCCTCGACCTGGTCGGATCGGATCGCGCCCTCGTCACGGCGGAATGGATGGGCCTGCGCAAGCCCCTCAAGCGGAACGGGCTCGCCTTCGCCCGCGTCGAGCTGGGCGGCTAAGCGGTCAGGTCGCCCGGCGCTCGCTCTTCGGCCGCGAGCTTGTCGAGGTGAGCCTGCATCACCATTTCCGCAGCCGGGCGCAACGCCGCCGGGACGTCGTCCCAGGCCTCATCGAGGAGGGCCTCACGGGAGCGCTCGCCGCGCTCCAGGGCGGCGAGCAGGCGGCGCTCGCGCATCTCGCGGTGCTCGATGTACTCGGCCAGCTTCGCCGCCGGCTCGGTGACCCAGGGGCCGTGGCCGGGACAGATCAGCTCGATCGGCTCGGCCTGCAACCGTCGCAGGGAGTCCATGTAGGCGGCGAGGGAGCCGCCGTCGGGCGGGACAAAGGTCGAGCCGGTGCCGAGCACCAGGTCGCCGCTGAAGCAGACCCCGTCGGCGGTGATCAGGCAGACGTGGTCGGGAGCGTGGCCGGGCGTGGCGATCGCGCGCAGGCCGCCGTGCTCGCGGCCGTCCACCGGCAGGATCACCTCCGCGTCGAGCCGCGCCGCGCCGTCGGCGTGATCGCCGTGGGTGTGGGTGAGCAGGACGAGACCGAGCCCTCCCCGCTCCTCAGCAGCGGCGCGGACCGCTTCGAGGTGGCTCTCGATGTCGGGCCCCGGATCGATCGCCGTGCAGGGGTCGGCCCCGAAGAGGTAGGTGTTGGTCCCCTCCAACGTCATCGGCCCGGGGTTCGGCGCAACAATCCGGACGATCTCAGGGTGTCCCGGTGCAAAAACCACGATTCATCTCTCACGAAACCTCGTTTTTGCGCCCACTACGCGCAATAACGAGGTTTCGTCAACCGCCGACCTCGCTGGCGATCGCCTTGCGGGCGTCCTCGGGCTCGAGCACGACCAGGTCGCCGGCGCCGCGGAGGATCTCGCGGACCAGCCATGAGGTCCCCGCATAGGGCAGCTCGATGACGACGGCGCCGTCGGCGAGCTCCTCGACCACGGTGCGCTCCTCGCGCAGCCAGCGGGCACGCTCCGGCGAAACCCAGACGCGGGCGACGTGGGCGGTCGGCACCTCGCCGTGGGTCATCCAGCCCTCGACGCCGGCCAGCTTTTCGACCTCGGGCCGCGGCTCGAAGGTCCGCTCGGAGAGGGTCGCCTCCTTGACGCGGTCGAGCTTGAAGTGGCGGATGCCGTCTTTGGTCAGGTCGTAGCACTCGACGTACCAGCCCTCTTTGCCGTTCTCCAGGCGGTATGGCTCGACCGCGCGTTTGGTGAACTGGTCCTCGTTCTCCTTGTAGTACTGGAGCTCGAGGATGCGACTGGCGCCGATTGCCTCGTTGACCTGGCGGGCGACCTCGGCGTCGCCGCCACTGCCCGCGGCGATCTCCAGCCCCTCCTCGGAGGGATCGTGGCCGAGCGCCGTGACGATCTTGGCGCGAGCGCTCTGCAGGCCGCCCTGCGGAAGGTGGTCGCCGAAGAGGTCGATCGCGGCGACGAGCGCCTTGGCCTCGAGCGGCAGCAGCCGCGCCGGGCGGGCGAAGTTGTCGCCGTAGGGCTCCGAGTCGACCTCGATCTCGTCGCCCTGGATTTCGGCGTAGAGGACGTAGGTGCCGCCGCCGAAGTTGACCACGTTGAGCAGGTCGATGTCCTCCTGCAGCTCTTCGTCGGTGAGTTCGAGCCGTCGGCGCAGGTCGGAGACGCGAAGCCGCTCGCTTCCCTTGGCCGATTCGATCAGCATGCCGGCCAGGGTGACCAGGCGGGCGAAGCGCTCGGGCCGGATCGCCGCCTCGCCGCGGCCGTTGGCGCGGATCCGTTTCGGCGCCTCGCGCAGCGGCCGGTCGACGATCTCGGCAGGCTCGAAGCCGTTGTGGTGGCGGTCGTGGAGCAGGCCGAGGCGGCTCTCGGCCTCCTCGCGCAGCTCCTCCGGAGCGAGCACGTGGGCGTTCTGGCGCCAGCGCAGGACCCAGGCGATCAGCTCGCGCGGCGAGGCGTAATCGGTCTCATAGACGGAGCCTTTGCCGGGCGCGCCGTCGGACTTCTTCGCCGGGCGGAGCTCGCCGTAGGCGCCGAAGTCGCGCTCGATCAGCCAGGCGATCCGGTCGCGGACGAAGATCTTCGCGCTGCCGCGGATCTCCCCCAGCTGCCAGTCGGCGCGCTGGCCGTAATCGCGGCGGTCGAAGTCCTCGGGTGGGGAGAAGTCGTGCTCGGCCTTGGAGGCGTAGCCGACCTTGCCCTGGATCCGGGAGAGGCGGAAGACGCGCACCGCCTCGCGCTCGTGGGCGTAGCCGATCAGGTAGAACTGGCCGCCGCGGAAGACCAGGTGGAAGGGGTCGACCTTGCGCTTCTCGGTCTCGTCGCGCTCCATCGTGTAATAGGTGAACTCGATCGTCTTGCGGCGCGAGATCGCCGTCTCGATCTTGGAGAGGCGCTGGGAGAGGTCGCGACCGCCGGCGGAGGCGGTCATCGCCATCTCGACCGGGGCGCGCTCGCCCTCCTTGAGCGGGTTCGGGTGCCCCCAGGCAACCTGCTGCAGGGCCAGGCGCAGCGGCTCGGCGTAGGCGAAGTCGCCCTCGGAGAGCAGCGAGAGCGCGGTGCTCAACGCCGCCAGCTCGTCGTCGGAGAACTCGATCGCGTCGAGGTAGAAGTTCTCCGGCGGCAGCGAGTAGAGCTCGGCCTCGAAGAATCCCTCGCCGGGCTTCTCGACGCCGAGCTGGATGCCGAGGCTCTCCAGCTCGGCCCGGTCCGCGTAGAAGCGACGCGCGAAGGCGTCGTCGTTCATGTCGCTGTAGCCCTCCACCTCGCGCTTGATCTCGAGCGCCGAAACCGGCCTCCCCTGAGCCATCAGGAACGAGATCAGCGAGAGCTGGCGGATCAGCTTCTCGGTGTCCTTCGCCACGGCTCGCAGGATAGTGTGCGACCGACCCCATGGACCTCCTGCGCAACCTCTTCGGCAACCTGACGTCGGGAATCATCCGGCTCGCGGTCACGGCCGGCGTGCTCCTCCTCGTCTACCTCTTCATCGTCAAGCCGGTCCTGCACACGACCAGCGAAGTGACCGACAAAGCCTTCAAGGCCTCAGGCCTGCAGGAAATCGGCAAGACGATCAAAAGCGTCAACGTCCAGGTCCAACGCCAGATCCACCGCTCCTTCGAGTCGACCAAGCACCACGGCGGCAACCCGCAGAAGCTGATCCACTGCATCAAGCGCTCGAGCGGCGACGTGCAGCGGATTCAGCGCTGCACGCGGCGCTTCTGAGCTGCGCCGGCCCGACCCCCGTCTCAGCGGGGGCAGACGGTCGTCCTGCGCGCCGCATCCAGCTCAACTCGCCAGGGGACATCGCTGGCATCGGTGGGAATGGCGACTTCGGCCGAGCCCGCCGTCGGCGGCAACCCGGTCGCGAACGCTTCGCCGAAACGGCTCAGCGCGAGCTTGACTTCCGTGCCCGGCGCGGTCCGATAGGCGAGCCCACCCGGCGGAAGCTCGATCTGGAAGGAGCCCGTCTGTCCGAGGTCGGGAACGAGGAGGAAGCAAGACGCCACCGGCTTGGCCCGCCCGCCACTGGCTTTCAGGAGCTTTGGCGGGACGCCCCGAGGGTCGACCTTGGGCACGGCGGTGGGCTTGACTGCAAGAGCCAGGGCTCGCACCAGCTCTTCGTCGGCCGCTTCCCGCGCCAGCTCGCTGGCGCCGAGAAGTTCCTCCGGGCTGAAGGCCGGCGACCCAAAGTCGCGGGTTGCTTCGAAGTAGGCGGAGGCGGTGAAGAACATGTCGGGATGCGAGTGGGTCACGCTGCCGTCCTCAACCGGGAAGTTGGGGTCGACCCGGTCGCGGCTCAGCTCGAGAGCCGCGAGGGTGGCGCGATTGGTGTCGCCCTCGGCCTCGAAGAGGCGCCCCCCGTCACGCAGCTCGGCGACGTTTGCCACGAGCGCCAGGCCGAAGACGACGAACGCGACAAGGCCGAGCGCCGTGGACCACCTGATGTCCCGCCCCAGCTCGGCGACGAGAAGCAGGGTGAGAACGCCCCCCATGTAGACATAGCGTCCCGCGTTGGGTTCGCGCCCCGGGCCGAGACCGGCGGAAACCAGGA
This sequence comes from Solirubrobacterales bacterium, assembly GCA_036269215.1. GTDB lineage: Bacteria > Actinomycetota > Thermoleophilia > Solirubrobacterales > 70-9 > VRUE01. Next base: position 986 of record DATASN010000029.1, on the reverse strand, counting down.
CCAGGTAGAAGAACAGAACCCCGGCGACAGTCCAGAAGTGGATCGAGCGCGAGGCACGGCGCAGGTGAAGCGCGACGAGGCCAACCAGGCCCAGGGCCAGCGGATAGCCCCATTCGGGGCGAACCTCGATTAGGGTCGGCAGGCCGACGCTCCCCGGCGTGCGAAAGAGCCCGATGATCCCGGCGCAGATCGCCGCCAGCTGGTCCGCGATGCCGCTGAACATGCTGCTGATCGCCGCCGCGGTCACCTCGGACTGGCCGAACCTGCGCGCCCAGAGGAACCAGGCCAGGTAGAGGATCGAGGGGACAGCGACGATCCAAGCCCGCTTCCACTGAGCTCGGCCGCCGAGCCAGATTGCAAGCAGCGCCCCCAGTGCGAAGGCGATACCGATACTGAATGAGGCGAGGGAGAGAGCGAGAAGTCCGCAGGCGGCGAGGTCGCCGCCGCCGGTGCGCCGCTCGAGCGCAAGCAACATTCCCAGACCAGCCGCCATTCCGCACAGGTTCGGCAGCTCGTAGGCGCCCATGATGGTGTCCCAGCCAGCTCCGAAGAAAACGACGAGCACCGTGAGCCCCACCGCCAAGGGCAACCGCAAACGAGTGCGAACGAGGAGGAAGAAAAGCAGCGCGACGGTGAGATGGAGGATCGCCGCGACCCCTTGGTAGGGCAGGTGGGACCCGGCGCCGACGGTGGCAAAGAGGCCCTTGTAGAGGAGCAGTGGGAGGACGATAAGGTGGCCGTTCTGCGGGGTCAGCAGCGTGCCGAGCGACCACCCCCGGTCGATGACGAGATAGGTCCACTCGTCGTTGATGAAGGTCTGCCCGCGCCCCCAGGCGAGGATCAGCGCGCCAGCGAGGACAAAGGCAAACGCGAGGGTCAGGTAGGCGGCCCGCGTCTCGCCAAATCTCCGTACCCTGCGAGCGAGACTAGCCACGAAGGACTCGATTGCACCCAACGGGTCGACCTGCGGCCTCAACTCGCGCGCG
>DATASN010000028.1:0-5793 GCA_036269215.1 Solirubrobacterales bacterium | reverse complement strand
CCTGCCATTGTGGTCTTGGTTTTTTCGGTGTCTCTCACTGTTTCGCTCCTATCTCCGCATCAATGGGTTTGCGCAGCCCGATGATTCGGATCCTTGCTCTATAGACTGGGATGTCTGCTTTCTCTAGATAACTCGACTGGTAAATCCTTCGTCCTGAGGGCAATTCTCGGGTACGTTTCGTGCCCTGTCAAGGTATCTTTTGGTTTTTATAGTCAGAAAAGGGCTGAGCAAATGTGAGACGCGCTCCAATGCAGAGTGCACCTCAGTTTCACATACTCAGGTGAGTACGAGTAAAGGCCCGTGTAGCCGACAGGCATAGGATGAATTGATTACGTTTCGGGCCGAACTACAACCTCGATTGGTAAGGAACGCCCTGCGACAATTCCGTTTCTCAATCGGGAAACTGGCGCCTGGCGCTGATCCCCTGGCGTCGACTTTCTTCGGTTTGAGTGCTCGGCCGCTCCCACCGCGGCGGTCAGGGCGAGGAAACGCCACTGTCTTATGGTCCTCAGGACAGCGGCTCCCAGTCCCAGGCCTTGGCTGAGGAGAGGCTCTCCTGGTCGAGGTAGCGGCGGAACTCCGATAGCTCTGAGGGCTCGATGCCATAGACGTGGTCGGGTTCGGGGAAGTGGGCGGTGCGGACCTCGTCTACGTATTGCTTCATGCCGGTGACCATCTGATCGTGAATGTCGGCGTATTGCTTGACGAATTTGGCCATCCGGCCGGTGGTGATGCCGAGCAGGTCGTGGAAGACGAGGACCTGGCCCGCCGGGGCCGGGCCGGCGCCGATGCCGATCACCGGGATCTCCAGCTTCTCGACTATCGCCTCGGTGATCGCCGCCGGGACCGCCTCGAAGACGATCGCGAAGCAGCCGACCGCCTGCAGGGCGAGGGCGTCCTCGCAGAGCTGAATCGCGCTCTGCGCGGTCTTGCCCTGGGCCCTGTAGCCGCCGAGGGCGGTCGCGGTCTGCGGGGTGAGGCCGACGTGGCCCATCACCGGAATGCCGGAGCGGACGATCGCCCGGGCGCGCTCGATCGACGTCCCCCCCGCCTCCAGCTTGACGGTCTGGCAGCCGGTCTCCTTGACCAGGCGCTGGGCGTTTTGGATCGCCAGCTCGTTGCTCGACTCGTAGCTGCCCATCGGCATGTCACCGACCATCAGCGGCGTCTTCAGGCCGCGCCGAACCGCCTTGCCGAGGACGAGCATCTCCTCCAGCGTCACCGCCTCGGTGCCACTGTGGCCGAGCACGACGTTGGCGGCCGAATCGCCGACCAGGACGATGTCCACCCCCGCCTCCTCGGCGACCTTGGCCGAGGGGAAGTCGTAGGCGGTGACCATCGCGATCGGTTCGCCCTTCTCCTTCATCTCGGCAAGGCGCGGCAGGCTGACCGGCGGGCGGTCCTCCGAGGGCGGCGCGGTGTGCGAGCGGGCGCCGGAGCTCATCAGGCCATCTCCGCGTCGGACGCGTGGGTGGGCTCGGCGAGCAGCACCTCGGGGTGGCTGTCGACCGCGGTGATCGAGTTGTCCTCGCCGACGTGGACGACGACCGGCGAGTAGGCCTCGAGGTCACTCTCGTCGTAGGCGCCGAAGGAGGCGACGATGATCTTGTGGCCGGGCCGGGTGAGATGGGCGGCGGCGCCGTTGACCTGCATCGTCTTTGAGCCCGGCTCGCCGTCGATCACGTAAGTGACGAAGCGGGCGCCGTTGTCGATGTCCCAGACGTGGACCTGCTCGTTGGTGATCAGGTCGGCGCTGGCCATCAGCTCGGTGTCGATCGTGATGCTGCCGATGTAGTCGACGTCGCAGTCGGTCACCGTCGCCCGGTGGATCTTGGACTTGAGCATCTGCCTTTGCATCGGTTCTTCTGCCTCCGTGTCAGCTCTCGGGTGTCAAGGTTTTGAAGGTCGGATCAGGACGTTGTCGATCAGGCGCGCGCCGCCGACTTTCGCGGCGAGGGCGATCAGCACCGGGCGATACTGCAGCTCGGTGGCTGGGGTCAAGCTCTCGGCGTCGCGCGCCTCCAGGTACTCCGGCTCGATCCCGGCGGCCGCCAGCTCGCGCTGCGCGGCTTCGATCCCGGCGCTCAGCGAGCCGGCCCGGACCATCGCCTCGGCGACTCGCAGCGCCCGCGAGAGCGCCGCCGCCTGCTCACGGGCGCGCGGGTCGAGGTAGGCGTTGCGGGAGCTCATCGCCAGGCCGTCGGGCTCGCGCACCGTCGGCAGCACCTCGATCCGCACCGGGATGTCGAGGTCGCGGACCATGCGACGGATCACCGCCACCTGCTGGGCGTCCTTCTGGCCGAAGTAGGCGACGTCGGGCCCGACCGAGTTGAAGAGCTTGGCAACGACGGTGGTGACGCCGCGGAAGTGGCCGGGGCCGCGCCGCGAGGCCGCGCCGTCGAGGACGTCGGTGAGGCCGCCGCCGACCTCGACGGCGGTGGCAAAGCCCTCCGGGTAGACAGCCTCGACCGGCGGGGCGTAGACGACGTCGACGCCGGCCTCGCCGGCGAGGCGCAGGTCGCGCTCCTCGTCCCGCGGATAGCGCTCGAGGTCCTCGCCGGGCCCGAACTGGGCCGGGTTGACGAAGAGGCTCATCACGACGAGGTTGCACTCGGCGCGGGCGGCACGCAGCAGCGAGAGGTGGCCCTCGTGGAGAAAGCCCATCGTCGGCACCAGGCCGATCGAGGCGCCCTCGCGGCGCGCCGGGGCAAGCGCGGCTCGAAGCTCGTCCCTGCCGCGGAGGAGCTTCACGTCATCGGTGGCGTGTGGAGAATCGACGAGTTCGACGAGGTCCATTGGGTCCATGCCCTTCGGGTCACGGCCGTACCGCGGATTATAGGCACTCCCTCGTGACGAATCGCGCGGATTACGTCACAGATCCGTCGACTCTGCCGATCGGCTTCGCCGGGGCGCCCGCAGCGATCGTGCCCGGCGGGACGTCCTTGTTGACCACCGAGTTGGCGCCGATCACGCAGCGCTCGCCGATCGTGACGCCGCTGGTGACGACGACGTTGGCGCCGAGCCAGCAGTTGGCGCCGATCCGCACCGGGCCCTTCGAGGTGAAGCCCTGCTGGGTGACCGGCACGTCAGGGTCGTCGAAGCGGTGGGCCGAGTCGCCGACGAAGCAGCCGTTGGCGAACATCGTGTGGTCGCCGATCTCGATCAGCTCCAGCGCGGCCAGCATCGTGTTGCGGTTGAGGAAGCAGTCGGAGCCGATCTCGATCCGCGCCTCGGGCGCCAGGGTCAGCCAGCAGCCCGGCTCCAGCAGAGTCCCTTCGCCGATCCGCAGCCGCCCCTCGTCGAGCGCCTCCAGCAGCTCCCCCTCGACCGGCTGGCGGACGAAGAAGCCGCCGCGTGCGGCGTGTCGGGCCAAGCGCCAGCGCCGCAGCAGCCGCCGGTTGCGCTCATACCAGCGCCGCTTCGCCCACCAGATTCGCCAGCCAGTCTGATCCTCGGCCACGCTCCTAGCTTTCCAGAGCCGGTCTGAGTAGGGTCGAGTGGCAATCCGCCCAAGGAGGAAGTCGCGATGGGAATGTTCGAGATGAGCCCCGACCAGGTGGCCGAGTGGAGACGGCAGTGCCTCGACCTGGTCTCCTCGCGAGTCGACGGCGAAGAGGTGCTCGCCTCCGCGGGCTTCCGCCAGGGCGGCGCAAGCGCCAACTACGTCGCCTCCAAGGCGCAGCTGGGCGGCGCGGTCTACACCGGGATAAAGATGCTGCGCAAGAAGAAGGCGGGCGGCCTGCCGGACAAGGTGATGCTGGCGGTTACCCCCGACAAGCTCTACGCCTTCAAGCTCAGCGTCGGCCGCAGCTACAAGCTCGGCGACCAGGTCGGGCTCTGGGACCGTGCCGGCTTGAAGGTCAGCGCCGACGCGAGCGGCGCCATGACGGCGCTGACGATCGAGGCACCCGCCAGCGGAGAAAAGGCGACCCTGGTCGGGATCAGCGTCAAGGACGACCCGGTCAGCCAGGAGCTGATCGGCGTGCTGCAGGGCGCGGCACCGGCCGCCTGACGATGGCCGGTGGCGAGCTGCGCGGCGGCATCGACCTCGGCGGCACCAAGATCCAGGCGGTGATCGTCGACGCGGCCGGCAAAGCCCACGGCGAAGCGCGTCATCCGACGCCCACCTCGGGCGGCCCGGCCGAGGTGGCGCGGGCGATGGAGGACGCGCTGCGAGAGGCCGCCTCCGCCGCCGGAGTAAAGCCGGAGGCGCTGCAGGGCGTCGGGGTCGGCTCGCCCGGAGACGCCGACGGCAGGACCGGCGTCGTCTCCGGCGCGCGCAACCTGCCCGGCTGGGAGGGCAGCTTCCCGCTCGGCGAGACCCTGGCCAAGGCGCTCGGCACGGAGGTGCGGATCGGCAACGACGTCCAGGTCGCGGTCGAAGGCGAGTACGCGCTCGGCGCCGGGCGCCCCTACGACTCGCTGCTCGGCGTCTGGTGGGGCACGGGCGTCGGCGGCGGCATCATCCTCGGCGGCAAGCCCTGGCTCGGCCGCGGTGCCGCCGGTGAGATCGGCCACACCGTCGTCAAGCGAGGCGGCGCCCACTGCCCCTGCGGGCGGCGCGGCTGCCTGGAGGCCTACGCCGGACGGGCCGCGATGGAAGCCAAGGCGCGCCGGGAACACGCCGCCGGGGTCGAGACCGACCTCTTCAAGATCATGGAGAAGCGCGGCCGCGACCGCCTGACCAGCTCGGTCTGGGAGCACGCGCTGCGCGAGAAGGACCCGCTGACCGAGAGCCTGATCCGCCGCGCGGTGCGCTACCTCGGCACCGGCATCGCCTCGGCCTGCAACCTACTCGACATCGAGGCGGTGGTGATCGGCGGCGGCCTCGGCGTGCGCTTCGGCGAGCGCTTCTCGGCCGAGATCGAGCGCGAGATGGCCAAGCACATCTTCGTCGCCGACGACCCGCCGAAGATTCAGATCGCCGAGCTCGGCGATCTGGGCGGCGCGATCGGCGCCTCGCTGCTCCTCGATTCCTAGGCGGCGACCGGCTCGCGGCGCTTGCGCGGGGCGCGCCCAGAGGTGCGCTTCGGCTTCGGCGACCCAAGCAGCTCGGCGAGGAAGCGGCCGGTGTAGGAGCCGGCGACGGCAGCGACCTGCTCGGGGGTGCCGGTGGCGACCACCTCTCCCCCCTCTTCTCCCCCCTCGGGGCCGAGGTCGATCAGGTGGTCGGCGGTCTTGATCACGTCGAGGTTGTGCTCGATCACGACCACGGTGTTGCCGGCGTCGACGAGGCGGCCGAGCACGTCGAGCAGGCGCTGCACGTCGGCGAAGTGCAGGCCGGTGGTCGGCTCGTCGAGGATGTAGAGGGTGTTGCCGGTGGCGACCTTGGAGAGCTCGGTCGCCAGCTTGATCCGCTGCGCCTCGCCTCCCGACAGCGTCGTCGCCGCCTGGCCGAGGCGGATGTAGTCGAGGCCGACGTCGTGCAGGGTGCGCAAGCGGCGGGCGATCTTCGGCACGTTCTCGAAGAAGGCGACCGCCTCCTCGACCGACATCTCCAGCACGTCGCCGATGTTCTTGCCCTTGAAGCGGACCTCGAGCGTCTCGCGGTTGTAGCGCTTGCCGTGGCACTGCTCGCAGGGCACGTAGACGTCGGGCAGGAAGTGCATCTCGATCTTGATCTGGCCGTCGCCGCGGCAGACCTCGCAGCGCCCGCCCTTGACGTTGAAGCTGAAGCGGCCCGGCTTGTAGCCGCGCGCCCGCGACTCCTGGGTCTGGGTGAAGAGCTGGCGGATGTGGTCGAAGACGCCGGTGTAGGTAGCCGGGTTGGAGCGCGGCGTGCGACCGATCGGC
>DATASN010000027.1:0-9836 GCA_036269215.1 Solirubrobacterales bacterium | reverse complement strand
AAGCCGACGGCGTCGTCCAGATCCCGTGGGCCCTGAGCGGCACCGTGCCGGCGTACAACGTCAGCGGCGCGCCGAAGAACCTCAAACTGAGCGGCGAAGTCCTCGCCGACATCTACCTCGGCAAGATCACCCAGTGGGACGATCCGGCGATCGCCAAGCTCAACCCCGGCGCCGGCCTGCCGAGCACCAAGATCACCCCTGTCTACCGCAGCGACGGCAGCGGCGATACCTACGCGTTCACCAACTACCTCTCGACGATCAGCCCCGAATTCAAGTCGAAGGTGGGCACCTCGACCACGGTCAAGTTCCCGACCGGCGTCGGCGCCGAAAAGAACGACGGGGTCTCGGCCGCGATCTCGCAGACCGACGGCGCGATCGGCTACGTCGGCCTTGCCTACGCGCTCTCCAACGAACTCAGCATGCCGCTGGTCGAAAACTCGGCCGGGGAATTCCCGGAACCGGGCGTGGAAAGCGTCGAAGCGGCCGCTGGCGCGGTCAGCAAGATCGGCCCGAACAACGAAATCTCGCTCGCCGACCTGCCCTCCTCGGCCGAAGGCGCGTACCCGATCTCGACCTACACCTACGTGATCGTGCCGCTGGAAAGCGAAAAGGCCGAAGCGCTGAAGAAATTCATCACCTACGCGATCAGTCCGGCCGCCCAGGAATTCGGCCCCGACCTCGATTTCGCGCCGCTGCCGAAGCAGGTCGTCGCCGTCGACAAGAAGGCGATCGCCAAGATCGGCGGCTAGGTGGAGGCCGGAGCCCTCAGCAACCCGGTCCTCAGGGCTCCACGCAACCGCCTGGATCGCATCGGCGACCCGCTGCTGCGAGGCCTCTCCGGCCTCGCGGCAGCGCTCGCCGTCGCCGTCATCGCCGGGATCGCCTACGAGGTCTTCCACCTCGCCTGGCCGGCGATCCAGCACTTCGGCATCGGCTTCATCACCACCAACGATTGGAACCCGGTCACCGAACGCTATGGCGCCGCTCCCTTCATCTACGGAACGGTGGTCACCTCGGGCATAGCGCTGCTGCTCGCGGCGCCGCTCTCGGTCGCGATCTCGATCTACCTCACCGAGCTCGCCCCGAGCCGGGTGCGGCGCCCGGTTGCGACCCTGGTCGACATGCTGGCGGCGATCCCCAGCGTCATCCTCGGCCTCTGGGGGATCCTCGTCCTCGGCCCCTTCATGCACGACACGATCGAGCCGGCGCTGAAGAGCGCCCTCGGCTTCCTGCCGATCTTCAGCGGCGACCCGTCTGCCTTCAGCTACCTCACCGCGGCGCTGATCCTGACGATCATGGCCACGCCGATCATCACCAGCGTCACCCGTGAGGTCTTCGAGACCGTGCCGGGCGAGCTGAAGGAGGGCTCCTACGCGCTCGGCGCCACCCGCTGGGAGATGGTCAGGCAGGTGGTGCTGCCCTACTCGCGGGCCGGCATCGTCGGCGCCACGATCCTCGGCCTCGGCCGGGCGATCGGCGAGGCGATCGCGGTCGCCCAGGTGATCGGCGGCGCCACCGGGATCAACGTCTCCCTCTTTCACACCGGCAGCACGATGGCGGCCCAGATCGCGGCCCAGTTCCAGGGCGCGCCAGGGGCGCTGCAGAAGCCCTCGCTGGCCTACCTCGGCCTGATCCTGCTCGTCTTCGCGGTGATCGTCAACGTGATCGCGCGGCTGATCGTCCAGCGCGGGGCGCTTAAGGACACCGTGGTCACGCCGACCGAGGTCGAGGCGCTATGAATGCTTCGGGCGGCCACGCTCTGCTTCTCGACCGCGGCAACCTGAAGCGGCGCAACCGGGTCAACCGGCTGGTCGAGGCCTCCTCGACGATCGCGGCCCTGCTCGCCGTCGCCGTGCTGCTGATCGTGGTCGGGTCGGTCCTCTCGAAGGGGATCGGGGCGCTCAGCCTCCACTTCCTGACCACGCCGATGGGCCTCTTCGGCGACACCAGCGGCGGCATCTCCAACGCGATCGTTGGTACCGCGATCATCGTCGGCATCGCCGCCCTGATGGCGATTCCGGTCGGCCTCCTCGTCGCGATCTTCACCACCGAGTTCGCCCCCGACCGGATCGCCCACCCGGTCCGCTTCGTCCTCGACCTGCTCAACGGGGTGCCGACGATCGTCACCGGCATCTTCGTCTACGGCCTGATCGTCGTGCCGCAGAAACACCAGAGCGGCTTCGCCGGCTCGGTCGCGCTGGCGATCGTGATGCTGCCGATCGTCGCCCGCACCGCCCAGGAGGTGCTGGCCCTGGTTCCCGGCACGCTCAAGGAGGCCGCCTACGCGCTTGGCATCGCCCGCTGGCGGACGCTGCTGCGCGTCACCCTGCCGACCGCCGCGGGGGGCCTGCTGACCGGCGCGCTGCTCTCGGTCGCGCGGGTGGCGGGGGAGACGGCGCCGCTGATCCTGGTCTGCTCGATCTTCGGCCAGGGCGTGCTCACCGAACCGAGCGAAGCGCTTGCCTCGATCCCGGTCTTCATCTTCCAGTCCTCGGAGTCGCCCAGCCCCGAGGCGCACACCCAGGCCTGGGCTGCGGCGCTGATCCTGATTGCCTTCGTCCTCGTCCTCAACGTCGTCGCCCGTGTCTTCTACGCCCGCTCCCGCAAGCGCATGGGGGCATGACCCCCGCCCGCCCGCCACCGGAGGAGTCTTAGGATGGACAGCAGAGAGTCGATCGAGAGCCGACTGATGACCGAGCCCAACCCAGAGCCCCAGGCACGCACCGAGCAGGCGGCTCCGGCGATCCCGATCCCCGGAGCGGGCTCTCCCGGTCCGGCCAGGAAGAGCCGCGACGTCGGCAACGTCCAGCTCAGGGATCTCAACGCACGCTATGGCGCCAACCACGCGGTGCGCGGCGTCAGCCTCGATTTCGACGCCGACCGGGTCACGGCGATCATCGGCCCGTCCGGCTGCGGCAAGTCGACGATGGTGCGCTGCATCAACCGCATGCACGAGGAGATCCCGGCTGCGAGCGCCGACGGCGAGGTGCTGCTCGACGGCCTCGACCTCTACGACAGCGCGATCGACGTGGTCGCCGTGCGCCGCGCCGTCGGGATGGTCTTTCAGAAGCCGAACCCGTTCCCGACGATGTCGGTGATCGACAACGTCACGGCGGGCCTGCGGCTGACCGGCGCCCCGCGGGGCGAGCTCGAGGACCGGGCGCGCGAGGCGCTCGTCGGCGCCGGCCTCTGGGACGAGGTCAAGGACAGGCTGAAGGCGCCCGGCGCCGGCCTCTCCGGCGGCCAGCAGCAGCGCCTCTGCATCGCCCGCGCCCTCGCGGTCGAGCCCGAGGTGCTGCTGATGGACGAGCCCTGCTCGGCCCTGGACCCGGTCGCGACGCTGAAGATCGAGGAGCTGATCGGCGAGCTGAAGCAGCGGGTGACCGTGGTCATCGTCACCCACAACATGCAGCAGGCCGCGCGGGTCGCCGACACCACCGTCTTCATGCTGAGCGGCGAGCTGGTCGAGGTCGGCGCCACCGACAAGATCTTCACCAACCCCGACGACGATCGCACCGAGCAGTACGTGACCGGGAAGTTCGGCTGATGGCGACCGAAACCCGCACCCAGTACCAGGAGGAGCTCGATCGCCTCGAGCAGAGCGCGCTGGGCGGCCTGGACCTGGTCAACACGGCCCTGGAAAGGACCCTGGAGGCGGTCGAGCACCAGGACGTCGAGCTGGCGCAGCTGGTCGTCGCCGACGACGACCGCATCGACGGCCGCTACCTGGAGGTCCATCAAAGTCTGATCACCCTGCTCGCCACCCAGTCGCCGGTGGCGACCGACTTGCGCCTGATCTCGGCCCTCCTGCACGTGCTGAAGTGTGTCGAGCGGATGGGGGATCAGTGCGTGAACATCTGCAAGATGATCCCGCTGTCGGGGAACGAGCCGCCGTCGGACCGGGAGATGGTGAAGCTGATCCTCTCGATGGGAGCGCAGACGCGGATGCTGATCGGCCAGTCGAAACGCGCCTTCGGCGACCGCGACATCGAACTGGCCCGCGACCTGGTCCGCCAGGACGATCTCGTCGACAACCTCAATCGCGACTGCTTCCGGCTCGCCCTGGAGATCGGCGATGACGCCGACCGCCGCGAATGGGCGATGACGATGCTGCTCGCGGCGCGGGCGATCGAGCGGATCGCCGACAACGCCGTGGACATCGGCGAGCAGGTGGCGTTCGTCGTCACCGGCCTTTTTCGCGAGTTCGAGGACGCTTCGCACCCCGGTTGACAGCCGGGCGGGTCCGGCGCGTTTGCCAACATGGACGGGAGACTCGGGATGCTCTGCGCTGCCATAGATATCGGCTCGAATACGACGCGCGTGCTCGTGGCGGAGCCCGTGGACGGCCAGCTGAAGAAGGTGATGGAGCAGCGGGCGTATACGCGGATCAACAAGGCTCTCGATGCGGACGGGGCGATCGTCGGCGAGAAGGTCGACGAGGTCTGCGAGGTCGTCTCGACGCAGGTGCGGCTGGCTAAAGAGCTGGGCGCCGAGGAGATTCGGGCGGTCGCCACCGCCGCGGTGCGCGAGGCTTCAAACGGCGACGCCGTCGCCGGGGCGATCGGCGAGGCGGCCGGGGTGCCGGTCGAGATCCTCAGCGACGAGGAGGAGGGGCGGCTCTCCTTCATCGGCGCGACCAAGACGCTCGGGCACCCGGTGGCTGGCAGGGTCGGCGTGGTCGACGTCGGCGGCGGCTCGACCGAGGTGATCCTCGGCACCGTCCCCGGCGGCGCCTCGCAGGTCCTCTCCTGGCGGGTCGGCTCCGGGGTGCTGGCGGACGAGCTGATCTCCTCCGACCCGCCCTCGGCGGCGGAGATCCGCAAGGTCCGCGACCGCATCGACGACATCTTCGCCGGGGTCGAGATCGAGCACCCGGCCCAGGCGGTCGCGGTCGGCGGCAGCGCCACCTCGCTGCGCCGCCTGGTCGGCGCGGTGCTCGAGTACGAGACCCTGGAGCGCGGCGTCCGCGTCCTCTGCGGCGATCCGGCGGCCGAGGTCGCCCGCCGCTACGAGCTCGACCCCGAACGCGTCCGCATCCTCGCCACCGGGGTGCTGCTGCTGGAGAAGGTCTCCGAGCTGCTCGGTCAGCCGCTGCAGATCGGCAAGGGCGGCCTGCGCGAGGGCGTCGTCCTCGACCTGCTCAATGGCAGCATCAACGGCTCTCCCGTTCGCCTCGCCGCCTAGCGGCAGGAGCTCGCCCTGCTCTAGCCTCAACCTGTGGCAAGCGCGCGCAAGGTCGAGCTCGACTGCGAGGCGTCGTTCGGGGCGGCCGCCCGCCGGGTGGTGAAGGCTCGCTCGAATGAGGTCTTCGAGCAGGTCGGGGGAGTGCTCGACCTCGACCAGATCGAGCGGGTGCACGACATGCGGGTCGCGACGCGGCGGCTGCGGGCGGCGCTGGAGGTCTTCGAGCCTTGCTTCCCGCGCAAGCGGCACCGCAAGGCGCTGGTGCGGGTCAAGGCGCTTGCCGACGCGCTTGGCGAGCGCCGCGATCTCGACGTCGAAATCGCCCTGCTTGAGAGCCTGGCCGGAGAGATCGCCGCCGAGGACAGGGAAGCTTTCACCGCCCTGATCGACAAGCTGCGCGCGCGGCAGCGCCAGGCCAACGAGGACCTCGCGCCCTTCGTCGCTGCCAAGCGGCTGAAGAAGCTGCGCCGGCGCCTGAAGAAGCTCCGCAAGGCGGCGCGGACGTGAAAGCGCGCAAGGTCGAGGGCCTCGACCCAAGCGCTCCGCTGCGCCCCGGCGCGGCTCTGATCGTTCGCACTCGCCTCGACGAGCTGCGCGGCTTCGCGGTCGAGGCGCTCACGCCGGATGCCGCAGCAGAGCAGCACAACATGCGAATCGCGGCGAAGCGCCTGCGTTATGTCTTGGAGATCGTCGGGCTCTGTATCGGCGAGGAGGCCAAGGTTGCGCGCGACGCCGCCAAGCGGCTCCAGTCAGTCCTCGGCGACCTCCACGACTGCGACCTGATGCTCTCGCGCGAAGATGGCATCGAGTCCCTCACGGCGCTGCTGCACGTTCGCCGCGCGCGGCTCTTCCTCAGCTTCGTAGAGCTCTGGCAGGCCGAGGCGAGCAAGGAAACCTGGGCCGCCTTGGAAGCCGCCCTCTAGCGACGAGATGTGCATGAGCACCTATGGGGCGCCAAATGCAGCTCTCGTCCCGGTCACGGGATGTTCACCGGTGCTTCCCCGGCCGTTTACAAGTTTTCCCTGCGCATAGCGAACTCTTGAGGTGATTGAAACGACTAGAGAGGGAGACATCGATGACTTCCCGTGTAGACATGCACTGCCATTCCACCGCCTCGCAGCTCTCGCGGCTCGGGGTTCAGAGATCGCTTGGACTTCCGGAGTGCGCCACGCCACCCGAGGAGGTCTACGAGCTGGCCAAGCGGCGGGGGATGGACTTCGTCACGATCACCGACCACGACACGATCGACGGCTGCCTCGAGCTGGCGGACCGTCGCGACTGCTTCGTCTCCGAGGAGCTGACCGCGCGCTTTGCCGGCGAGCCTCAGGCGGTTCATGTCCTCTGCTACGGGATCACCCCCGGAGACCACGAGTGGCTGCAGGCACACGCCGGTGACGTCGAGACCTGCGCCACATACCTTGGAGAGAACGAGATCGCCTGCGCGCTCGCGCACCCGTTCTACAACGTCGACGCGCCGCTGCTGCCCCGCCACCGGCGGCGCCTCGCCGAGCTCTTCCCGATCTGGGAGGTGCGCAACGGGTCGCGGGCGGCAGAGCTGAACATGCCCGCCGCGATCTACACCGAGACCCACGGCGGCACCGGCATCGGCGGCTCCGACGATCACGCCGGCGTGGACATCGGCCGCACCTTCACCGAGGCGCCCGCGGCCGCCACGCCGGAAGAGTTTCTGCACAACCTGCGCGGCGGCGAGGCCGAGGCGGGAGGCGAGCAGGGCAGTGCCGCCAAGTGGACGCACACGGCGTTGGCGCTGGCGACCCGCGCCCTCACCCTCGATGACCCAGGCTCCGCTGTTCCTTTTCGCGGCCATATGGAGAAAAGGAACAGCGGAACGGATCGTGAGCGGCCGCTCGACCCGGCGGCGGTGATGAAGATCGCTCAGCGGGCGATCGGCGAGGGCACGGCGCGCGAGGGCAAGGTCGCCGCCGACATCGGCCCCGGCGACGCCCGCGCCCTGCTCGAGGCATGGCTCAGCTCGATCGGGCTCGACCTGCGCGGGCGCGACCTGCTCGCCCACCTGCAGTCCGACGGCTTCTCCCACGCCGACCTCTATCGGCGAGCCCGCCGCATCCACGAGCGGCGCCTGCGCGACGCGGTTGCCCAGGGCTCGGCGGCGGCTCAGGGCGACCTCGGCACCGCGCTCGGCGGCCTCTTCGACGCCCTCGTCCCGGCCGTGCCCTATGTCCCCGCCACCGCCTTCCTCGGTGCCGAGAAGGCGAAGCTCGCCGCCCGCCCGGGGGAGCGGCCGCGGGTCGCCCTGATCGCCGACGGGATCGGCGCCAGGCACGGCGTCACCGCGACGATCGAGAAGATCCGCGAGCTCGGCGTGCCCGGCTTCGAGATCGAGGTGGTCGGCACCGACGCCGGCGTCGACCGGCGGCTGCCCGCGGCGGCGGAGCTGGAGGTTCCCTTCTACGCCGGGATGAGCCTCGGCGTTCCCGGCCTACCCGATCTGGTCGAGACGCTGGCCGAGGGCCGCTACGACGCCGTCCACGTCACCGCCCCGGGCCCCGCCGGGATCGCGGCGACCCTGCTCAACCGGATCGCCGGTACGCCGCTGATCGGCAGCTACCACACCGAGCTCGCCAGCTATGCCGGCCTGCGCAGCGGCGACGGCGGCCTCGAGGCGATGGCCCGGATCGCGCTGGGCGCCTTCTACGGCGCTCCCTCGCTGGTGCTCTCACCCAGCCCGGCGGCGGACTCTTCGCTGCGGGCGCTCGGGGTCGATGCCGGCCGCCTCGGCCGCTGGGAGCGCGGCGTCGACGTCTCCCGCTTCGATCCCGGCAAGGCCGCCCGCGACGCCTATCCGGGCGAGGTCAAGGTCCTCTACGCCGGCCGGCTCAGCCGCGAGAAGGGCGTCGACCTGCTCGCCGAGAGCTTCCTGCGCGCCCGCGCTGCCGATCCGCGACTGCACCTGCTGCTCGCCGGCGGCGGTCCCGAGGAGGGTGAGCTGCGTACGCGGCTTGGGGCCGACGCGACCTTCCTCGGCTGGCTCGAGGGCGAGGCGCTGGCGCGGGCCTACGCGAGCGCCGACGTCTTCCTCTTCTGCTCGACCACCGACACCTACGGCCAGGTCGTGCTCGAGGCCGGCGCCAGCGGCCTGCCGGTCGTCGCCGTGGCCGAGGGCGGCCCGGCCTCGCTGGTCGAGAACCGCCACACCGGGATGCTCTGCCGGCCCGACGCGGATCACATCGCCGGCACCGTCCTGCAGCTGGCTGCCTCGCCGCTGCTGCGCCGCCACCTCGGCGCCTCGGCCGTGCGCGCCGCCCGCGCCCGCTCCTGGGAGCGTGCGCTCGAGCAGCTCGCGGCGGGCTACCGTCGCACCCTCACCGCGGCAACCTCCCAAGCCTCCCGTCGCGCCGCTTGACCGCGGATGCTGACTGTGACTTTGACCACGCTATAGAGGGGTCAAAGGCACAGTCAGCGTCACAGTACGATGGGCCGATCGACGATCCGGCCCTCTACTTCAACCGCGAGCTCTCCTGGCTCGACTTCAACCAGCGGGTGCTGGAGCTGGCCGAGGATCCGAGCGTGCCGCTGCTGGAGCAGATCCGCTTCTGCGCGATCTACGCCTCCAACCTCGACGAGTTCTTCATGGTCCGCGTAGCCGGGCTGTTCGATCAGATCGACGCCGGAATCGACGCCCGCGGCCCCGACGGCTTGCCCCCGGGCGAGCAGATCGACGCGATCCAGGCCAAGGTGCTGGAGCTCGACCAGCGCCTGCACAGCTGCTTCAACGGCACCCTGCGCCCGGCCCTGGAGGAGCACGGGATCCGCATCGTCTCGCTCGCCTCGGCGAGCGAGGAGGAGCGGCGCGAGATCGACACCCGCTTCCACGAGCAGGTCTTCCCGGCACTGACGCCGCTGGTCATCGGCCTCGGCAGGCCGTTCCCGTACATCTCCAACCTCTCGCTCAGCCTCGGCGTGCTGCTGCGCGATCCCGAGAGCGGCACCGAGATCATCGCCCGGGTCAAGGTGCCGAAGGAGCTGCTCGGCCGCTTCCTGCCCGTCGGCGAAGGCGGCAAATCGTTCGTCCCCCTGGAGGAGGCGATCGCGGCCAACCTCGATGCGCTCTTCCCGGGCACCGAAGTCGTCGAGCACGGCTACTTCCGCGTCACCCGCGACGCCGACTTCACCGTCTCCGACGAGGCCGACGACCTCCTGCAGGCGGTCCAGGACGAGATCCGCCGCCGCCGCTTCGGCGAGGTCGTGCGGCTCGAGATCGCCGCCGGGATGAACTCGAAGCTGCGCCAGCAGCTGATCGACGCGCTGCGGCTCGAGGACCGCGAGGTCTACGACATCGACGGCCTGATCGATCTCGCCGACCTGACCGACGTCGCCGACGTTCCCGGTCACGCCGGGCTGCGCTACCCGCCCTGGACCCCGGTGACGCAGCCGCGCCTGCAGGGCGAGGACGACGAGCAGGTCGACATGTTCGCGGTGATCCGCCAGGACGACATCCTCGTCCACCACCCCTACGACTCCTTCGCCACCTCGGTCGAGCGCTTCGTCGAGCAGGCGGTCGCCGACCCCGACGTGCTGGCGATCAAGCAGACGGTGTACCGGACCAGCGACGACTCGCCGCTGGTGCCGGGGCTGATCCGCGCCTCCGAACGCGGCAAGCAGGCGGTCTG
>DATASN010000026.1:0-26268 GCA_036269215.1 Solirubrobacterales bacterium | reverse complement strand
AGGACAGCCCGTGGACTGCCCGCAGGCCCCCTCACCCCACGACAGGACCCGTGCGCCTATAGCTGCAGGCTCTTGACCTGCAACAGCTCCTCGATCGCGTAGCGACCGTTCTCGCGCCCGTGCCCCGACTGCTTGTAGCCGCCGAACGGCGCCAGCGGGTTGAACGCCCCGCCGTTGATCTCGATCTGCCCGGTCCTGATCCGCTTGGCGACGCCGATCGCCCGGTCCGGATCGGCTGACCACACGCCGCCGGCCAGCCCGTAGGCAGTGTCGTTGGCGATTCGCACCGCGTCGTCCTCGCCGTCGTAGGGCTGGATCGCCAGCACCGGCCCGAAGATCTCCTCCTGGGCGATCGTCATCTCCGGCGTCACCTCTGAGAAGACGGTGGGGCGGACGAAGAAGCCCTTGTCGAGTCCCTCGGGTGCCGCGGCGCCGCCGGTCACGAGCTTGGCCCCTTCGGACTGGCCCTTCTCAATGTAGCCGCGGACGCGCTCGCGCTGGATGTCGGAGACCAGCGGCCCGAGCCGGGTCGACTCCTCGAACGGGTTGCCGGGCGTGAACGCCTCGGCCGCCTGCGCGGCGATCTGCTCGGCTTCGGCGAGCTTCTCGCGCGGCACCAGCATCCGGGTCAGGGCGCTGCAGGTCTGGCCGGAGTTGAGGTAGCACTTGCCGACCCCGTCGGGAACCGCCCTGCTCAGCTCGGCGTCGTCGAGGATCACGTTCGGCGACTTGCCGCCGAGCTCCATCGCGACCGGCTTGACGGTTGCCGAGGCCAGCTCCGAGACGCGGCGGCCGGCCCGGGTCGAGCCGGTGAAGGAGACCATGTCGACGCCGGGGTGGCCGGCGATCGCCTCGCCGACGACCGGGCCGGTGCCGGTGACGAGGTTGAAGACGCCGGCGGGCAGGCCGGCGGCCTCGATCACCTCGGCGAGGATGAAGGCGTTGAGCGGCACCACCTCGCTCGGCTTGAGCACGACCGTGCAGCCGGCGGCGAGGGCGGGGGCGACCTTGGCGGCGATCTGGTTCAGCGGGTAGTTCCAGGGGGTGATCGCGCCGAGGACGCCGGCCGGCTCGCGCAGCACGCGCGAGTTGCCGATCTCCTCCTCCCAGCGGACTTCCTCCATCAGGCTCGGCATCGCTCCGAACTGGGCGATCGGCAGGCCGGCCTGGATGATCTTGCTCAGGGTCAGCGGCATCCCCAGCTCCTGGGAAATCGTCGCGGCAATCTCGTCGGCGCGCTCGCCGAGCCCGGCGGAGATCGCGCTCAGGTAGCCCGCGCGCTCCTCGCGCGAGGTCTGCGACCAGGACTCGAACGCATCGCGGGCTGCGATCACGGCCCGGTCGGCGTCCGCGGCCGTGCAGGCCGGAATCGTCCCCATCGCCTCCTCGCTGGTCGAGTTGACCACCTCGAGCGTGCCCGATGCCTCCGGCTCCACCCACTCGCCGCCGATAAAGACCGTGTCCTTGACCTGAACCTCCGCCGCCGTTGCCATCTCTCCTCCTAGTCAGTCGCTCGAGTGTCGAGTTGAGCACACCATAGGGAGCTTAAGTCGACACTCGTCACTCGACTGCGCCGGCGAGGCCTGGGCCGGGGATGGCGCGGGCGTTGCGGGCGTGGAGGGCTTGGCCGCAGCTTTTGCAGATGCCGCGATCGCTGACGGCGCCGCCGCACTCCTTGTGGTCGATCAGCATCGGCGGGCCCTGGGGGTCGGGGGAGTAGCGGTCGCCCCAGTTGAGCAGGGCGATCAGGGCCGGCCAGAGGTCGAGCCCCTTCTCGGTCAGGAAATACTCGTAGCGGGTCGGGCTTTCCTGGTAGGCGCGGCGCTCGAGGATGTCCTCATCGATCAGCCTCTGCAGCCGGGCGGAGAGCACGTTGCGGGCGATGCCGAGGCTCTTCTGCAGCTCGTCGAAACGGCGGTTGCCGTTCATCACGTCGCGCACGATCAGCAGCGACCAGCGCTCGCCGACCACCTCCAGCGAGCGGGCGATCGAGCAGACCTGCCCCGGATAGTCGTTGCGCAGCACAAAGTGATCCTCGCACACTGGGTTGCATCAAGCAACCGAGTCGGTTAGGGTCCGGACATGAGGAGTTGCATCAAGCAACTAACAAGACTGAGTTCGCCTTTATGCGTGCAGTTGGACGCCTAAAGACGAAGTCACCGCAGATCGGAGGCGTCGCCATGAGGCTGATTCCAAGACACAGGCATCACTATCGCTCGAAGGCTCCGCGGATCTCGATCAGCCAGGCGGAGATCACCGCCGACCTGGTCTACCCGGCGACGCCGCGCTCGGTGCGTGAGCGCGGCAGCGCCCACGCGCGCAGGGCGGGCCGTTGAGCGTCGAGGGCGTGGCCGAGCAGGGCGGCACTGCGGTCGACGCCGCCCTCGCCTTCGCCGAGGCCCAGCCGGAGATCACCCGCGAGCGCACCCTGGTCTGGCAGGACCCGCTGCCGACGGCGGCGGCCGGGGCGACGATGACGGGCATGGAGTACATGGAAGCGATCGTCGCCGGTGAGATGCCACCGCCGCCGATCGCGGTGACGATGCGGATGCGCCCGATCGAGCTCGGCGACGGCCGCGCCGTCTTCGAGGGCGAGCCGGGGGAGGAGCACTACAACCCGATCGGCGTCGTCCACGGCGGCTACGCCGCGACCCTGCTCGACTCCGCCCTCGGCTGCGCCGTGCACACCACCCTTCCCGCCGGCGTCGGCTACACCTCGCTCGGCCTCGAGGCGAAGTACGTGCGTCCGATCACCCGCGACACGGGCCGCGTCCTCTGCGAGGCAAACGTCCTCTACCGCGGCCGCCGCCAGGCCACCGGGGAGGCCAACCTCACCGCGGCCGACAGCGGCAAGCTGCTCGCCCACGGCGTGGCGACTCTGATGATCCTCGCCTGATCCACGGTGTAACGCGTTATCCCCCCAGCGGGGGGATAACGCGTTACACCCGGTGGTCAGCGGCGAAGGACTTCGCGAGCGCCGTGAGCAGGCGCACGCCGTAGCCGCTGGCGGCGCTGCCGGTGTAGGGGCGGCCGACGTCCCAGGCGGTGCCGGCGATGTCGATGTGTGCCCAGGGGGTGTCGCCGACGAACTCCTCGAGGAAGGAGCCGGCGTAGATCGTGCCGGCCTTGCGCTTGGCGGCGGCGTTGGTGAGGTCGGCGACGGTGCCCCTGGTCAGCGCCTTGTACTCGGGGTGGAGGGGGAGGCGCCAGACCAGCTCGCCGGTCTCGCGGCCGACCGTCTCGACCGCCCCCGCCAGCTCGTCGTCGTTGGAGATCACCGCCGCGTAGGTCGAGCCGAGGGCGATCATCACCGCGCCGGTCAGCGTTGCGATGTCGACGACCTGCTCCGCTCCCTGCTCGACCGCGTAGGCGAGGGCGTCGGCGAGGATCAGGCGCCCCTCGGCGTCGGTGTTGTTGACCTCGACCGTCTTGCCGTTGTACTGGGTGATGATGTCGCCGGGCTTGATCGCCGTTCCCGAGGGCATGTTCTCGGTCGAGGGGACGACGGCGATCAGGTCGATCTCGAGGCCGAGCTCGGCGACCGCGCCCACCGTCTCCAGCACCGCCGCGGCGCCGGACATGTCCATCTTCATGTCCGGCATGCCGGCGGCGGTCTTCAGCGAGATGCCGCCGGTGTCGAAGGTGACGCCCTTGCCGACCAGGCCGAGGGTCCTGCCGGAGCCGCCGCCGCGGTAGCGCAGGACGATCAGCTTCGGCTCCTCGGCCGTGCCCTGGCTTACCGCGACCAGGCCACCCATCTCCCTGGCGGCGATCTCCTCGCGGCCGAGCACCTCGAGGCTGAGCGAGTCGTGCGCGGCGGCGATCTCCGCCGCGCGGGCGGCGAGGAACGACGGGGTGGCGACGTTGGAGGGCAGGCTCTGCAGGTCGCGGGCGCGGTTCTGCGCCTCGGCGCAGATGCGGGCGCCCTCGGCGGCGCGGGCAATGTCCTCGGCGGCCAGCAGGGTCAGCGAGTCGAGCTGCGGCGGGGCCGGGTCATCGGGGTCGGCGCTCTTGAAGCGGTCGAAGCGGTAGGAGCCGAGGATCGTGCCGGTGACCAGGCCCTCCGCCAGCGCCTCGGCGTCGCCGGGCTGCGGCAGCGCCCAGGCGAGCGAGGCGGCGCCGAGCTTGGCGGCCTCCTGGGCGACCAGCGCCGCGACGACCCGCAGCCGCTCGGCGTCGAGCTCCTCGCGCTTGCCCAGGCCCGCGAGGATGACCCTGGTGGGGCGCTCGGGATGCACGATCGCCAGCTTCTTGAAGCCGTCCTTGGCGTCCGTGGCGCCCCTTGCCGAGGCGAGCTCGGCGGCCGGCTCCTCACCCTCGCAGAGGCCGACGGCGACGAGGTCGGCGTCGACCTCGGCGATCGGACTCTGGCTGACGGAGACCTTCATCGGGGGCGCGAGTCTATGACGTCGCGCACAGCGGGTCCCTGCGGCCTCCCGCTATCGTCCCGAGTGTGGGCCAGCTGGCCCTGATCGAGCCGAGACCCGGCATAAACACTCAGAGAAAGGCAGCCATGCCCAGCACAGTCATCCTCGGTACCGCACGCACGCCCTTCGGCAAGATGGGCGGAACCCTCTCCTCGCTTGACGCCACCGACCTCGGCGGCCACGCGATCTCAGCGGCGCTGGAGCGCTCCGGCGTCGATCCCGCGCAGGTCCAGCAGGTCGTCTTCGGCCAGGTTCTGCAGGCCGGCCAGGGCCAGATCCCCTCGCGCCAGGCCCAGATCAAGGGCGGCATCCCCAAGGAGGTCCCCTCGGAGACGATCAACAAGGTCTGCGCCTCGGGCATGCGCTCGGTCGGCATCGCCGACATGGCGATCCGGGCGGGCGACACCGACATCGCCGTCACCGGCGGCATGGAGTCGATGAGCCAGGCTCCGCACCTGCTGCCCGGCGCTCGCTTCGGCTACCGGATGGGACACGTCGAGATGATCGACGCGATGGTCCACGACGGCCTCACCAACCCCTTCACCGAGAAGCAGATGATCAACGAGGCGAGCGAGGTCTCCAACGAGCTGGAGATCACCCGCGCCGACATGGACCGCTTCGCCGAGCGCTCGCACCGGCTCGCCGCCGAGGCGACCGACGCCGGCCGCCTCGCCGACGAGATCGCCGGCGTGACCGTGAAGTCGCGCAAGGGCGAAAACACGATCGAGGCCGACGAGGCGATCCGTCCGGAGACCACGGTCGAGACGCTGGCCGGCCTGCGCGCGATCGGCGGCGAGGACGCCACCCACACCGCCGGCAACGCCCCGGGGGTCAACGACGGCGCCGGCGCGATCGTCGTCGCCTCCGAAGAGTGGGCCGAACGGGAGGGCCGCACGCCGCTGGCCCGGGTGCTCTCCTACGGCACCGTCGCCGACGACTTCCCTTACCTGGCGAAAACCCCCGCCAACGCCGCAAAGCAGGCGCTGGAAAAGATCGGCAAGAGCCCCGAGGACGTCGACCTCTGGGAGATCAACGAGGCCTTCGCCTCGGTCGCGATCAACTCGGTGCGGATGCTCGACGTCGACAAAGACAGGGTCAACGTCAACGGCGGCGCGATCGCGCTCGGCCACCCGATCGGCGCCTCCGGCGCCCGCATCGTCGGCTCCCTCGTCCACGAGCTCGGCCGTCGCGGCGGCGGCATCGGCGTCGCCGCGATCTGCTCCGGCGGGGGACAGGGCGACGCGATCGTGATCGAGGTCGACGGCTCCTAGTGCTGTGAGCCGCGCGGCGGCATTCTTCGATCTCGACAAGACCCTGATGGCAGGGTCGTCGGGAATGCAGTTCGCCCGCGTCGCCGCGCGGCACAAGCTGGTCAGCCGGCGCCAGCTCGCCAGTTGGGGCTTCGAGCACCTGCGCTACCGCCTGCGCGGCACCACCGACGAGCGCACGACCGAGGTGCTCCGGGTCGCCCGCGAGCTGATCGCCGGGGTGCCGGCGCGCAGCTTCGAACGGATGAATCCCGAGGTGATGGCGGCGATCCTGCCGCGGGTCTATCCGCAGATGCTCGACGAGGTCCACTCACATCAGGACGCCGGCCGTCCCACCTTCATCGTCAGTGCCGCGGGCAGCGGCGTGGTCGAGCCGCTTGCGACCGTGCTCGGCATGGACGGCGGCGTCGGCACCCGCTACGGGGTGGGCGAGGACGGCGCGCTGACCGGCCGCTTCGACGGCCCCTTCGTCTACGGCAAGGGCAAGGTCGAGGCGATGGAGGCCTTCGCCGCCGAGCACGACATCGACCTCGGCGCCTCATACGCCTACTCCGACTCGATCTCCGACCTGCCGATGCTGCGCGCCGTTGGCAACCCGGTGGTGGTCAATCCCGACCCACCGCTGGCCGAGATCGCCCGCGAGGAGGGCTGGCAGACGATGCGCTTCGAGCGGCTCGGCCGCCGCCTGGTCGCGGTTGCCGTGACCCTGCTGGCGACGGTGGCGGGCTTCGGCGGCTCCCGCATCGCCGCCCGTCGCAAGCAGCCGCCCCGGCGCTTCGCGCCTCGCCGCTGAGGGCATGGTGAGTTTCCCGTGTATATGACGGGAAACTCACCATGCGCCAACGACGATCTCCGCACCTAGACTGTGTGGCGATGGCGATCGAGCCGCGGGACAAGCCCGAGTACAAGGAGCGCGAGGCGGAGTTCTCGACCATGTCGGGACACCCCGTCGCACCGCTCTACGGGCCGGAGCACACGCCCGTCGACCCTGAGCAGACGATCGGGGCGCCGGGCGAGTACCCGTTCACCCGCGGGCCCTACCCCTCGATGTACCGGGGACGGCTCTGGACGATGCGCCAGTTCGCCGGCTTCGGCACGGTCGAGGAGACCAACGAGCGCTTCCACTACCTGCTCGACCACGGTCAGACCGGGCTATCCACCGCCTTCGACATGCCGACCCTGATGGGCTACGACTCCGACCACGCCCGCAGCCTCGGCGAGGTCGGCCGCGAGGGCGTCGCCGTCGACACCCTCGACGACATGGAGCAGCTCTTCGACGGCATCCCGCTAGGCGGCGTCACCACCTCGATGACGATCAACGCCCCGGCGGCGATTCTGCTCGCCTTCTACGTCCTCGTCGGCGAGCAGCAGGGGGTGCCGGCGGAGAAGCTCGGCGGCACGATCCAGACCGACATCCTCAAGGAGTACATCGCCCAGAAGGAGTGGTGCTTCCCGATCGAGCCGGCGATGCGGCTGGTCACCGACATGATCGAGTGGTGCAGCGAGAACATGCCCCGCTGGCACCCGGTCTCGATCTCCGGTTACCACATCCGCGAGGCCGGCTCGACCGCCCAGCAGGAGCTGGCGTTCACGCTCAAGGACGGCTTCACCTACGTCGAGCGGGCGCTCGAGCGCGGCCTCGACGTCGACGACTTCGCCCCCCGCCTCTCCTTCTTCTTCAACGCCCACATCGACTTCTTCGAGGAGATCGCCAAGTACCGCGCCGCGCGCCGGATCTGGGCGCGCGAGATGAAGGAGACCTACGGCGCCAAGCGCGAGGAGTCGATGCGACTGCGCTTCCACGCCCAGACCGCCGGCGTCTCGCTGACCGCCCAGCAGCCGCTCAACAACGTCGTCCGCACCTCGCTGGAGGCACTGGCGGCGGTGCTCGGCGGCACCCAGTCGCTGCACACCAACTCCTTCGACGAGGCGCTGGCGCTGCCGACCGAGGAGGCGGTGCGGGTCGCGCTGCGCACCCAGCAGATCATCGCCTTCGAGTCCGGCACGCCCAACACCCCCGACCCGCTCGGCGGCTCCTGGTTCGTCGAGAAGCTGACCGACGAGATGGAGGAGGCGGCCTATGGCTATTTCGCCCGCATCGACGAGCTGGGCGGGATGGTCGAGGCGATCCGCCGCAACTTCCCCCAGCGCGAGATCGCCGATGCCGCCTTCACCTACCAGCGCGAGGTAGACGAGCGCAAGCGCATCGTCGTCGGCGTCAACGACTTCGCCCAGGAGGGCGAAGAGCCGACCCCGATCCTGCGCATCGACCCCGCCCTGGAGCGAAAGCAGGTCGATCGCCTCGCGGCGACCCGCGCCAAGCGCAACGGTGCCGAGGTCGAGGCGGCGCTTGCCGAGCTGAAGCGCGCCGCCGCCACCGAGGAGAACCTGATGCCGCCGATCGTCGCGGCGGCCCGAGCCCGCGCCACCGAGGGCGAGACGATCGCGGCGATGCAGGAGGTATTCGGGACCTACACCGAGTCGCCGGTGTTCTAACCCCTTCCCCGGCTGGTCACTTCGCCCACGGATGCGGGGGCAAAGGGTTCAGCCGCGCCGCTGCTGGGACGCGGTGCGGTGGTATCGCAATCCGTCCGCCTCCACCACGATTCCAAGCTCGGGCCAGAAGAAGTCGACTTCGTAGCCATTCACCCACGTTTTCGTCTCGGGCATTGGCAGCTCGATGGCGCGTGCCAGTGATCTCATCAGCTGCTCCAGCCCGGAGTCGCTGAGCCGGAATGCGAGAGGATCGAGGAGCTTTCGTAGCGGCGCCACACCGGGTTGATTGCGGTAGTCGTTGAGCGACGCATGCAGCGCGTCGGCTCTAACCCGGTCGAGCTTGTCGGCCTCGTTGACGGCGCGCTCGAGCTGCATCGGCCTCAGTTGTGTCGCCTGGTCGATCAGCGTGCGGGTGGGTGAGGTAAGGGGAATGCCTTCGTGGACGACGGCGTCGCGGAGGATCGCCTCTCTGCGCCGGTGGACTCGGATCCCGGGCAGGCGGCTGCGACGCCGGGCCGGTACCGAGACATCGATCAGACCTCCCCGCTCCGTCCCGAATCCCCACAAGGCTGCCGCGCTGTCGTGGCTCAACACTGCATCGGGTCCGCAGGCGAGTACCGCTGCCATCCAGCTTCCACGTCTATCCAGCAGCGGCCGCCCGACCGCGTAGATGCCGCGCCACACGGGATGAAGCCGTCCGGAGGCGATCCTTCGCTCGATCTGCCGCGGCCCGAGCCCGAGTTCCAGTAGCTGTCGTCGCGCGACCACACCGTGCTGTCGTCTCACCAAGCCCCAGATTGCCGCATCCCGCCCGACCCCGGCGGGCGACTGGTCATTTGACCTACGCATATAGTGGTCAAGGGTTCAGCGGGGCGATTTCTCCCCCCGTTCGAGCCGTCGGTCGTCTAACCTCCCCGCCGCTATGGAGGCCGCAACCGCCCGCAAGATCCGCGTCGTCGTCGCCAAGCCCGGCCTGGACGGGCACGACCGCGGCGCCAAGATCATCGCCCGCGCCCTGCGCGATGCGGGGATGGAGGTGATCTACACCGGCCTGCACCAGACGCCTGAGCAGATCGCCGAGACGGTGATCCAGGAGGACGCCGACGCGGTTGGGCTCTCGATCCTCTCCGGCGCCCACATGACGCTGGTGCCGCGGGTGGTCGAGCTGCTCGCCGAGCAGGGCGTCGAGGACGTTCTCGTGACGGTTGGGGGAACGATCCCGGCCGAGGACATCCCCGAGCTGAAGAAGCTCGGCGTGGCAGCCGTCTTCACTCCTGGAGCGGGAACCGACGAGATCGTCGAGTTCATCCGCGAGGGCGCCTCGGAGCGTCACGACGCCTGAGAACGGCGTCGAAACAGCGCGTCGCCTGATCTATAGATAGACTGATTGACTGGTCAGTCAACCAACTTGAGAACTCAGCCAAGGAGGCTCGAACTTGAAGATCTGCGTCCTGGTCAAGGAGGTTCCGGACGCCGCCGTTCAGAAGCGCATCGACCCCAACACGATGCGACTGGACCGCGGCGGCGAGAAGAACCTGAACCCCTTCGACACACACGCCATCGAGGCCGCCATGCAGATCAAGGAGGGCGGTGCGATCCCGGTCGAGGAGGTCGTCGCGGTGACGATGGGCCCCGACTCGGCGGTCCGCGCCCTGCACAAGGCGGTCGCACTCGGAGCGGACCGCTCCGTGCACCTCTCCGACGACGCGCTCGCCGGCTCCGACGTCTGCGCGACCGGCTACTCGCTGGCCAAGGTGCTCGAGTCCGAGAGCCCGGACCTGGTCCTGCTCGGCCAGCAGTCCGATGACGGCGAGTGCTACACGATCGGCGCCGTCGTCGCCGACCACCTGAAGATGCCCTCACTGACCCAGGTGATCAAGATCGACGTCGCCGACGGCAAGCTGCGCTGCGAGCGCCAGGCCGAGTACGGCTACGACACGGTCGAGGTCGAGCTGCCCGCCGTGATCAGCGTCGGCGACGCGATCAACGAGCCGCGCTACCCGAGCCTGAAGGCGATCATGGGGGCGAAGAAGAAGCCGCTCGACGCCAAGGCGACCGGCGACGTCGGCATCGAAGCCGGCATGGTCGGCGAGGCCGGCTCGAAGACAGCGGTCCTCGCGCTCAACCCGCCGCCCGCCAAGCAGGCCGGGGAGATCATCGAGGACGAGGACACCAACGAGACGGTCGAAAAGATCGTCGCCTGGCTCGACGAGAGGAAGCTGATCTAGATGGCAGGCATCCTGGTTTACGCCCTCCACGACGACGAGGGCAACTTCAACAACACCTCGCTCGGGGCGATCTCCGAGGCCGCCAAGCTGGCGAGCCAGATCGGCGGCGAGGCCGCCGCGCTGGTCGTCGGCGACATCGCCGACGACGCCTGCGCCTCGCTCGGCAACTGGGGCGCGGCGAAGGTCTACCGGGCCAAGGACGTCCCCGAGGGCCTCGCCCAGCCGATCGTCGACGCGATGGCAAAGGTGATCCAGGACGAGGGCATCGGCTACGCCCTCTTCGGCGGCGGCCTGCTCGGCTTCGAGATCGGCGCCGGCCTGACCGCGCGCCTCAACGCCGGGGTGACGATGGAGGTCACCGAGGTCAAGGCGCAGGACGGCAAGCTCGTGGTCGAGCGGCCGATCCTGCAGGACTCCCAGATCGCCGACGTCGGCTACGTTGCGGAACCGGGGATCATCATCGGCCGCCTCAACGCCTTCGACGCCAATGAGAGCGGCGGCACGGCCGCGGTGGTCGACGTCGCGGTCGAGCTCTCGCCCTGGTCCTCCAAGGCCAGGCTGGTCCAGCGCGGCGAGCAGCGCGGTGCCGACGTCAACATCGAGGACGCCGAGATCCTCGTCGGCGGCGGCCGCGGGCTCGGCGCAGCCGAGGGCTTCAAGCAGTGCGAGGAGCTGGCCGAGGCGATGGGCGGGGCGGTCGCCGCCACCCGCGCCGTGGTCGACGCAGGCTGGTACCCCTACGCGGCCCAGATCGGCCAGACCGGCAAGACGGTCGCGCCGAAGCTCTACCTGGCCGCCGGCATCTCCGGCGCGATCCAGCACAAGGTCGGGATGCAGAGCTCGGAGAACATCCTCGCGATCAACAAGGACCAGAACGCGCCGATCTTCGAGTTCTCGGACCTCGGCGTGGTGGGCGACCTGCACAAGATCGTCCCCAAGCTGACTGAGGCGATCAAGGCGAAGAAGGCCGGCTGAGCGCAAGCTCGGTCGTCCTCCAGGCAAAGGAGAAGCGATGCCGGCAGTTTCACCCAGCGAGTTCCCGCCGCCGTTCGACCCGGCCGACGTGATCGGCCCGCCGACCGACCCCGAGGACGAGCGAATCGAGGTCGGCATCGCGATCGTCGGGGGCGGGCCCGCCGGGCTCGCCTGCGCCAACAAGATCATGCAGCTGCTCGAGGACGAGCCGGAGCTGACCGAGAAGCTCGGCGAAGTCCCGGTGGCGGTGATCGAGAAGGGCAAGGTCGCCGGCGCCCACCTGCTCTCCGGGGCGAACGTCAACCCGTCCGCCCTGACGGAGCTGTTCCCGGACCTCGACCCCGCGGACTGGCCGCCGGTCTACCAGGAGGTGACCAAGGACGCGACCTACTTCCTCACCTCGAAGGCGGCGGTCCCGCTGAAGCCGGCGCCGCCCAACTTCCGCAAGGAGGGCAACTACACGCTCTCCGTCTCGAAGCTGGGCCGCTTCCTTGCCGAGAAGGCCGAGGAGGCGGGCGTCTACATCCTCTCCGAGACCGCCGCGACGAAGCTGCTGGTCGAGGATCGCATCGTCAGGGGCGTGCGCTCGGGTGACCGCGGCCGCGGCAAGGACGGCGAGGAGCTCGGCAACTTCGAGCCCGGCTCCGACGTGGTGGCGAAGGCGACGGTGCTCGCCGAGGGCACGATCGGCCACCTGACCTACGCCGCCTACGACTACTTCGACATGCACGGCAGCGACCCGCAGGCCTGGGAGCTCGGGGTGAAGGAGGTCTGGGAGGTGCCGAAGCCCCTCGACAGGGTGATCCACACCCTGGGCTGGCCGCTGCGCTGGAGCCCTCGCTACAAGGAGGCCGGCGGCAGCTTCATCTACCCGATGGGCGAGGACAAGGTCTGCCTCGGCTTGGTCGTCGGGCTCGACTACACCGACGCGACCTTCAGCGTCCACGACGCGCTGCAGCTGTTCAAGGGCCATCCATTCGTCAAGAAGATCCTCGAGGGCGGCAAACGGGTCGGCTGGGGAGCGAAGACGATTCCCTCCGGCGGATACTGGGCGCTGCCGAAGCGCTTTTCCGTTCCCGGGATGCTCGTCGCGGGCGACGCCGCCGGCATGGTCAACATCGCCGAACTCGCCGGCGTCCACTACGCGATGCACGCCGGGATCTACGCGGCGGAAGCGATCGTCGACTCGCTGAAGGCTGACATTGACTCGGTCAACTTCGAGGCCTACGACAAGAAGGTCCGCGATTCCGCGATCGAGAAGGACCTCTACCGCTCGCGGAACATGAAGCAGCCGCTCTCCAAGGGGTTGATCTTCGGCGGCATGATGGGCTCGGCGATGGTCGCCACCAAAGGCGCCTTCCCCGGCGGCCACTGGAAGGTCGAGGACAACGCCGAGCCGGAGATGCATCTCGGCAACGCGGCCGACAAGTACCCCAAGCCCGACAACGAGCTCACCTTCGCCAAGCTCGACTCGGTTTTCCTCTCCGGCAACGCGACCCGCGACGACGCGCCCAACCACGTCCGCATCCAGACCAGGGTGCCGCGCGAGATCGCCCAGACCTGGGTATCGATGTGCCCGGCCCAGGTCTACGAGATCCCCGGCGAGCAGCTCGAGAACGGCACCGCCGAGGTCGACGTGCACGTGACCGCCTCCAACTGCGTCCAGTGCGGCGCGATCACCGCCAAGGGCGGCCGCCTGACCCTGCCCGAGGGCGGCGACGGGCCGTTGTACCAAGAGACTTGAGGCGGGTCCGGCGACGGGGGCACCCCTCGCCGGACGAGCGGCCGGGGGCCGCTCTTGAGTGTCCGTCGAGGGGTGCCCCGTCGCCGATCTGGCTTCGGTCGCTGGGTAGGGTCGGGTCGTGATTGCTTTCGGGATCGTTGCGGCGGTTGGAGCTTCGTTGCTCTACAACGCCTCTATTGCATTTCAGGCCCTGGAGGCTCGGAATGTGCCGGGAGAGCATTCGCTGCGGCCTTCGTTGATTGGGAGGCTAGTGCGGAACAGGCGTTGGCTCGGGGCCACGGCGCTGGGGTTGGTCGGCTGGCCGCTGGAGATCTTGGCCCTGTTGCTGGCACCGCTTACGGTGGTGCAGCCGTGTTTGGCCAGTGGGCTGATTCTGCTGCTTTGGCTGGGGGTGAAGCGGCTGGGGGAGAGGCCCGGGCGGAGGGAGTTCTTGGCCGTGGGGGCGATCGTCGCCGGCGTCGCCGGGGTGGCGCTGGCGGCACCGGTGCGAACCACGGATCACGCCAGCGCCGGAGCAATCGCCCTGGCGCTGTCTCTTGTCGCGATCCCGATCGCCGCCCCCTACGTGCTGCGCGCGCGCAGCCGACATTCACCACACCCAGGGGGGGTCAATGTCGGATACGGGAATGCGATCGCGACCTTGGCCGTCGTCAGCGCCGGGTGTGGGTATGCCTGGACGGCGATTGCGAGCAAGCTGCTCACCGATGAGCTGGCGGCCGGGGCGGCGATCGTGGCGGTCGCTTGGCTCGCCACCGCGGCTGCTTCAGAGGGCCTGGCCCTGCTCAGTGAGATGAGCGCATTGCAGCAGCGGCCGGCGACGCACGTGGCCCCGACGATGTTCGCCGTCCAGGTGCTGATCCCGGTCCTGCTCGCGCCGCTGATCTTCGGCGAGTCCTGGGGATCGACGCCGCTGGGTGGCGCGGTACTAGTCGCCTCGATGGCGGTAGCCGTCGCCGGCACAACGCTGCTGGCCGGGTCACCCGCGGTGGGCGCAGTCATAGACAGCGCCCACCCACCCAATCAGGCCGGTGGGCCTGAAACGTCCATATAACGGACGTTTCAGGCCCACCGGCACGCTGTCGAGTCCGCAATCGCTGGTAGCCTTGCGGCGCCTTCTGCCCGTCACGTCCGCGAAGGCTTTACCCAGCCACTCACGCCAAGGAGCCACCGTAGGGTCCGCAGAGACATCCCGGGTCGACGCGAGCAAGTTCGCGATCGGATTTGACCATCGTGACCGCGTTCGCCTGTTCGAGCTGTGGAGCGGGGTCCTCGATTCCGAGCAGTGGTCGGAGGGCCGGATGCTGGACGCCTTCGAGCGGCGCTGGGCGGACTGGAACGGCTTGCCGAGCCTCGGCCTCTCGAGCTGGGCCGGAGGCGCGCTGGCCGCGCTTGAGTTTGCGGGCGTGCGGGGGGAGACGGTCCTCTGCCCGTCCAACACCTTCATGGCGACGCCGCTCGCCGCGATCAACGCCGGCGCCAGGGTCGAGTTCGTCGACTGCAACCGCGGCGACCTCTGCATGTCCTTCGATGACTTCGAGGCGAAGGCCGAGCGGCACAAGCCGAAGGCGGCGATCCTCGTCCACATCGGCGGCCACTTCGCCTTCGACGCCGAGCGGATCGCCGGCTACTGCCGCGAGAACGGGATCTTCCTGCTCGAGGACTGCGCCCACGCCCACGGCGCCGAGTGGAACGGCAGCAGGCCCGGCGGCTTCGGCGACGCCGGCGTCTACTCGCTCTACGCGACCAAGACGGTCTCGACCGGCGAGGGTGGAGTTCTCGTCTCCGGCAACGTAGAGCTGATCGAGTTCGCCCGCAAGTTCCGTAACTACGGCAAGTTCGAGCACGAGGTCGACGGCCTCAACCTCCGGATGAGCGAGTTCACCGCCGCGCTTGGCCTCGTCCAGGCCGACCGCATGGAAGAGATAGTCGCCTGGAAGAACGATTACGCGCGCGAGCATCTCGACGCGCTGCACCCCTCCCGGCTCGAGCTGCCCGAGGGGATGACCTCCGGCCTCTACAAGTACATCGTCTTCGATCCGATCGAGAAGTCCACCGGCCGCGTCTACGAGGAGCCCTGCCACCGCATCATGGGCCGCTCCGACGAGCTGCCGAACACCGACTGGGTGGCCGAGAACCATTGGTGCGTGCCGCTCTACTACCGCCCGGAGAGCCGCGAGGCGGCTCTCGGCAAGGAGGAGTCATGAGGGTTCTGGTAACCGGCGGCGGCGGCTTCATCGGCTCCCACGTGGTCGACCGCCTGATCGAGCGCGGCATCACGCCGCGGATCTTCGACCTCAGCGCCTCGCCCTACCACACGCCGCTGGAGGTCGAGACCTTCACCGGCTCGATCACCGACTCCGCCAACCTCGACCTGGCGATGCGCGACTGCGACGCCGTGATCCACCTCGCCGCCGTCGCCGACGTCTCCCACGTGCTCGCCGACCCGGTGCTCGCCGAGGAGGTCAACACCCGCGGCACCCTCAACGTGCTCGAGGCCGCCTGCAGGGCCAAGGTCGGGCGCGTCGTCTACGGCTCCACGACCTGGGTCTACAGCGATTGCGTCGAGCAGGACGTCGACGAGGAAACGCCGATCCCGGCGCCGCGCCACCTCTACACCGCGACCAAGCTGGCGGGGGAGACCTACTGCTCCGGATACGCCGAGCTCTACGACCTCGAGAGCACCGTGCTGCGCTTCGGAATCCCCTACGGGCCGCGCGCCCGCGCCGCCGGCGTCGTCGCCAAGTTCACCGACCTCGCCTTCGAAGGCAAGCCGCTGACGATCGCCGGCGACGGCAGCACGACCCGCAGCTTCATCTACGTCGAGGACCTCGCCGACGGCATCGTCGCCGCGCTCGCCCCCGAGGCCGCCAACCGCACCTACAACCTCTCCGGCGACGAGATCGTGACGATCCTCGAAATCGCCGAGCGGGTGCAGGAAAACACCGACGACTGCGAGATCGTTCACACGCCACCGCGCCCCGGCGACTTCCCCGGCAAGGCGATCTCCAACGAGCGCGCCCTCGACGAGCTCGGTTGGAAGGCCGAGACGAGCTTCCGGGAAGGGGTCAAGAACTACGTCGAATGGGTGCGCGGCAGCACCCGTCCGCCCGACCCGGTCCCGGGCAAGAAGCCCTCCCTGAACGGCAACGACCACGCCGCCGGTGCGCTGCTCGCCGGCGCCGCGCGCGCCGAGGAGCGCCCGCCCCGGGTGCTGATCCTGAGCGCCGATATCGGCGAGGGCCACGACCTGCCGGCGCGGATCATCAAGGCCGACCTCGAAGAGGAGGTCCCTGGGGTCGAGGTGGAGATCGCCAACGGGCTCGAGGCGATGGGAAAGCTCTCCGCCACGGTCCTCCGCAACGGCTCAAAGGTGACCTTCCGCTGGATGCCCTGGCTGTTCGACATCCAGTACTGGCTGATCACCAGGTTCGCCCCGGCCCGCTGGCTCTTCCATCACATGGGCTACGTGTTCTCGGGTCGCGGCCTGCTCAAGGTCGTCGAGGAGTACGACCCCGACGCCGTCATCTCCACCTACCCGGGAGTGACCGCGGTGCTGGGCATGCTGCGCGAGAACCGCCGCCTCAATATCCCGGTGCAGTCGGCGATCACCGACCTCGCCGGCTTGCGCTACTGGGCACACCCCGGCGTCGACCTGCACTACGTCACCCATCCGGAGTCGATCGAGGAGGTCGAGAGGCTGGTCGGCCCGGGGACCGTCGAGTGGGTCCGCCCGCCGATCTCGCGCGACTTCCTGATGCCGCGCACGCGCCGCGACGCGCGCGAGGCGCTCGACGTCCCCGCCCACGCGCGGGTCGTGCTCGTCTCCGGCGGCGGTTGGGGGATCGGCGACCTCGAGGGAGCGATCGGCTCGGCCCTCTCCGAGGACGCCCTGGTCGTCTGCATCACCGGCCGCAACGACATCGCCCGCGAGAAGCTCGAGCGCAGCTTCTCCGGCAACGACCAAGTTCGCATCCTCGGCTTCACCGAGCAGATGAGCGACTGGATGGCCGCGGCCGACGCGATGATCCACGCAACTGCCGGCCTGACCGTGCTCGAGGCCCACATCCGCGGCTGCCCGGTGGTCTCCTACGGCTTCTCGGCCGGGCACCTGCGCGCCAACAACGCGGCCTTCGAGCGCTTCGGGCTGGCCGAGGTGGCGGGCTCCCAGCACGAGCTGGAGTCGGTCCTGCGCCACGTCACCCGCGAGCGGCGCTCGCCGGACTCCTCCTTCGCCTCGCTGCCCTCGATCGCCTCTCGCGCGCTCAACGTGCGCCCGCGGGTGCGACCGCAGCCGGTCTGGCGCCTGCGCACCGAGCGCGTCGCCGCGGCCGTCGTCCTCGCCCTGATCGCGGTGGTCATGCTGTTCACCGTGATCGATCGCGAAGCCCCCTACAAGGTGGTCGCCAAGCCGCTCGAGGGCCGCATCCACTTCGGCAAGGACACCGACACGCCGCCGCCCGCCGCCGAATCGGTCCAGCCGGCTAAGCCCGCGCCCGCTTCCCGCAGGGCGGCCGCCGGCAGCGGGAATTGATCGGAGCGCTGCTCGGCGCCGGCGCCTCGACGGCAGCGGTCCTCCACGCCGGGCCGGCGCTCGCCCCGGTCGTCCCGGGGATCGCCCCGGCACTGGGGATCGAGCTGCGCCAAGAGGGCGTCGACGGGGTCGCGCTCACCTTCGACGACGGTCCCCACCCGCAGGGAACCCCGGCTGTCCTGGAGACCCTGCGCGAGGCGGGCGCCACCGCCACCTTCTTCCTCGCCGGCGAGCAGGTGGTGCGGCGGCCGGCGCTGGCGGCCGAGATCGTCGCCGCCGGGCACCGGGTCGAGCTGCATTGCCACCGCCACCGCAACCTGCTGCGCCTCGGCGTTCGCGAGTTCCTCGACGACGCCGAGCGGGGTCGCGCCGCGATCGAGGAGGCGAGCGGGCAGGCGATCCGCGACTATCGCCCGCCCTACGGCATCTTCAGCGGCGCCACCCTGCGCGCGGTGCGCCGCCGCGGCTGGCGGCCGATGCTCTGGTCGCGCTGGGGCAAGGACTGGCGCCGCAACGCGACGGCCGAGTCGATCGCGCGTCGCTCGAGCACCGGCGTTCGTGCCGGCGACATCGTCCTCCTCCACGACGCCGACTACTACAGTGCGCGCGGCTCCTGGGTGCGCACGGCGGCAGCGCTGCCGCTCATCCTCGAAGAGCTCGAGGGGCGCGGGCTGAAGACGAGCTCGCTGCGCCGCTGAGAAGGCGGCGCGATCGTCCAATGCTCGCAACCGGCGAAGGCCTCGTCGAGGCGCTGCGCCATCGTGCTCCTTGGCCTGTCCTGGTCGAAGATCTCCTGAGCCATGGCTCTCCGTCCTGTAGGGGGGCGTTACGACAGGATGGCCCTCCGGTCAGACGAAAAACCCGCAAGCCCGGAGAAGAACGCGCAACTTGCGTATTCGTACCCCGCTGACTGTGACTTTGACCACGCTATAGGGGGGTCAAAGTCACAGTCAGCGCCCTTCAGCCGGCCGCCGCGAATGCGGCGATCTCGTCGGCCAGCCGCTGCGGCTGGTCGAGCGCGACGAACGTCTTCGCGTCGGGGATCTGCACGATCCTCGCCCTCGGCGTCGACTCGGCGAGCCGTTCAGCGTAGGAGATCGGGAAGAATCTGTCGCCCGGCGCCCAGGCGAGCAGCAGCGGCAGATTCGAGCTGCTCAGCTTCTCGGCCGCCTCGAGCGTGTAGCGCTTGTTCATCCCGGCCGTGACCTTCTTCGCGTCGTGCTTGACGCCCGGGTCGCTGAGCCCCGGCGCCATCCAGGAGGCGATCAGCTCGGCCGGGATCTCGGTGCGCGCGAATGGCTTGAAGGCGGCGCGGGCGAGGGCGCCGATGCGAAACGGCGCCGCGAGCAGGGTCATGCCGCCGGGCAGCTTGGCGATCGGCGGCATCGCCTTGAAGATCCCCGGCGGGAAGTTCTCGTGGGTGTCGCAGTTGGTCAGCACGAGGCGGCCGATCCGCTGCGGATGGCGGGTGACCAGCACCTGGGACATCGCGCCGCCGGAATCGTTGCCGACGATCGTCACGTCGTCCAGCTCGAGCGCGGCGAGGAAGCTGTCGACGATCGCGGCGATCCCGGGAGGAGAGAGGTCGGCATCGGGGTTCATCGCCACCTGCTGGGCCCCGATCGGCCAGTCCGGCGCGATGCAGCGGCAGCGGTCGGAGAGCCGGTCGACGACGCCGTCCCAGAGCCGGCCGTCGACGAGGAAGCCGTGGACGAAGACGACCGGCCTGCCCTCACCGGCTTCGCGGTAGCGGATTCGACCCGCGGGCAGGTCGACCTCGTGGCGCTGATCTGACTGGCTCATCGCATCCTCCTCGGAGATTGTTTCCGGCCGATGGGGCGCGTAAGATATATACAGACAGTATGAATGTCAAACGAACACAGGCCGAGCGCTCCGAGTCGACGCGTGGGGCGCTGATCTCAGCCGCGCGCCTCCTCTTCGCGGAGCGCGGCTATGCCGGCGTGGGCACCGAGGAGATAGTGCGCGCAGCGGGAGTGACGCGCGGCGCGCTCTACCACCACTTCGCCGGCAAGCGAGAGCTCTTCGAGGCCGTCTACGAGCGGATCGAGGCGGAGCTCGCCGAGCGCATCGCCGCGGGCGCGTTGAGCGCCGGCGCGACCTCGCCGATGGAGGCGATGCGGGCCGGCGCCGAGATGTTCCTCGCGGCCGCGACCGAGCCGGAGACGCAGCGGATCGTCCTGCTCGACGGTCCCTCGGTGCTGGGCTGGGATCGCTGGCGGGAGATCGCGACCGAGCACGGGCTCGGCCTGATCGAGGCCACCCTGCAGGCGGCAGTCGACGCCGGTGCGATCGATGCCCAGCCGGTGCGGCCCCTTGCCCACGTGCTGATGGGGGCGCTGGATGAGGCCGCGATGCTGGTCGCCAGGGCCGAGGACCCGGATGCGACGCGGGCCGAGGTTAGCCGGACCCTCGACTCGCTGCTTGCGGCGCTCAGCGCCGCGTGATCGAGACCTGGGAAGCGGGGATCTCGGGCATCTCGACCGGGCTGCCCTGGGCGGCCCGCCGGGACTCCTTCTGGGCGTACATTCGCACGTCGGCGAGCTGCAGCGCCGAGGACGGGTCCGCCGCCTCCTGGGGGATCATCGCCCCGCCCCAGGAAGCC
This sequence comes from Solirubrobacterales bacterium, assembly GCA_036269215.1. GTDB lineage: Bacteria > Actinomycetota > Thermoleophilia > Solirubrobacterales > 70-9 > VRUE01. The sequence continues at coordinate 5,976 of DATASN010000026.1, read as the reverse complement.
GAGACCTCGACTCCCCTGTCGCTCGCGCTCAGCGCCGAGGCCGCCGTTCGCGCCGCCGCGTCGAAGCGCTCTCGCTCGCAGGAGAGCAGCAGGCAGAACTCGTCGCCGCCGATCCGGTAGGCGGTGCCGTCCTCGCCGACCGCGGCGCGCAGGGCCTTCCCGAGGGCGGTCAGCAGCGTGTCCCCCGCCGGGTGGCCGAAGGTGTCGTTGTAGCGCTTGAAGCCGTTGAGGTCGAAGAGGTAGAGCATCACCGGGCTCTCCTCGCCTGCTCGCTTGCATTCGTCCTCGAGGTCGACCTGCATGCGGCCGCGACTGCCGAGGCCGGTGAGCGGATCGGTGCGGACCTGCTCGAGCAGCCGTTTGTTCTCGCGGTCGCTCATCGCCAGCCGCAGGATCACAGCGATCATCGTCGCCGCCCAGAGCACGGTCGCGAGGCCGCTGGTGGCGCTGTAGAACTGCATCGCGAAGAGGCCGATCATGACCGCGGCGAAGACCGCCGGGACGACGATCTCGCGCCGGTCCTCGCTCTTGGGCGAGGTGATCGCCGCGGCCTCCGTGGGTTGCCATACGGCGGCGCCGAGGCAGACGGCGGCGATCAGGTAGATCGGGTCGATCCATTCGCCGCTGGGCAGGAACGCTTCCGTCGATTGCAGCGTGTAGGCGATGTCGGCGATGACCAGCGCGGAGAGGCCGGCGAGCAGCAGCGACCAGGTCCGTCCCGGCCGCCAACCGGTCAGGGCGACGACGCCGACGACGAGCGCGAGCATGGCGATGTCGCCGAGCGGGTAGGCGAGCGTGGTCGCTATCTGGATCGGCGTGCCGGTGGCCTTTTCGGCGACGAAGTCGAAGACGAAGGCCGCGCCCAGCGCGGCCGTGCCGAGCGCGGCGATCGCGCCGTCCATCCAGAGCCGCCAGTTGATCTCCTCGGCGCGGGCCCGGACCAGCCTCGCCAGACCGGCGTAGGCGAGCGGGTAGAAGGCGAGGTAGCCGACGTCGGCCGGCGACGGATAGGGCGCCGAGGCGTTGCCTTCGATCGCGACCGTCCAGTAGACCTCGGCGGCGCCCCAGAAGAGAATCGCGGCCCCGATCAGCAGCCATGCCGAGCGCTCGCGCCTGTAGTCCGATGCCCTGACCAGGCAGGCGACGCCGGCGCCGAGTACGACCGCGTCGTAGAGCGGCCCGGCGATGGCGACGTGGAGACCGCCGCCGATCCCCAGCCAGTCGTGGATCGCGACGATCGCGGTGCCGCCGAGCAGCAGGAACGCCAGGCAGCGGCGCAGGACCCGCGTGCGCCCGGAGCCGGCCGTGTTTGGGGCGGTGGCTTCCACTGATCAGCTATCGGCAGCCAGGAGGGGTTCCCCAACCCCTGAACGGACAATTTGCGCCGGTCATCTAAACTGAAGAAGATGAAAGCCGGAATACATCCTGAGTACACGCTGGCCAACGTGCATTGCTCCTGCGGCAACCAGTTCTACACGCGCTCGACCGAGTCGGATCTGCACGTCGAGCTCTGCTCGGAGTGTCACCCGTTCTACACCGGCAAGCAGAAGCTCGTCGATACTGGCGGCCGGGTCGAGCGCTTCCAGCGTCGCGCCGCGAAGCACGCCAAGGCCGGGAGGTAGCGCGTGAGCCCGGAGCTGGGCTCGCTGCAGACCGAAGCTGCTGGCCCGTCCGAAAACGGGGCGGACCCGCTGCGCATGCCCGACGGCGCGCTGGTCGCCAAGCGCGACGCGCCGGTCGGCGGCCAGGCGGTGCTCGAGGGCGTGATGATGCGCGGGATCTCCGTCTGGGCGGTGGCCTGCCGCCGGCCCGACGGCGAGATCGAGATCAGCTCCGAGTCGATCAAGCCTTGGGCCAGGCGCCACCGGCTCTGGCGCCTGCCGGTGTTGCGCGGCATCGTCGCCCTCGGCGAGTCGCTGAAGATCGGCTTCCGGGCGCTGGGCATCTCCGCCAACGCCCAGCTCGAGGAGGACGAGGACGGCGAGCCGGAGGAGATCGGTGGCTGGGTCTGGGGACTGACGATCGTCCTCTCGATGCTGATGGCAATCGGGCTCTTCTTCGTCGTCCCGGTCGGGCTGACCAGCCTGATCAAGGGCCAGCTCGGCTCGCCGGTCCTCTTCTGGCTGGTCGAGGGGGTGCTGCGGACTGGGATCTTCATCGCCTACATAGCAGCGATCAGTCGCCTCAAGGATCTGCGCCGCGTCTTCGAGTACCACGGCGCCGAGCACAAGACGATCTCCTGCTACGAGGCCGAAGACGAGCTGACGCCGGCCCGCGCCAAGCTCTACTCGCGGCTTCACCCTCGCTGCGGCACCAGCTTCCTGCTGATCGTGATGGTGCTGGCGATCTTCGTCTTCGCCCCGATCGGCCTGCCGGCCTGGTACTGGCTGGTCGCCTCGCGCATCCTCGGCATCCCGCTGATCGCCGGGCTCTCCTACGAGGTGATCAAGTGGGCGGGCAAGAACCGCCGCAAGCGCTGGGTGCGGGCGATCATGTGGCCCGGCCTGATGCTGCAGAACCTGACCACGCGCGAGCCCGACGAAGAGGAGCTGGCGGTGGCGATCGCCTCGCTGGAGGCTGTGCTGGCTCGGGAGGATCCCGAGCAGGCGGCCGCCGGGCAGCAGATAGAGATAGTCGCGTAGGCGGTCGGCGCGCGGGTCCTGTCCGGGGGGAGGGGGGCCTGCGGGTAGTCCACGGGCTGTCCTCGACCCCCCTCCCCCCGGCCACCCGCGCGAGACACGCTCCCGTCTATGTTGTGATCTGTGATCGACGGGCTTGTTGAGCAGATTGAGAGCCGCTTCGCCGAGCTCGAGGCGCAGATGGCCGATCCGGCTGTGATCGCCGATAGGGAGCGGTACGCCGCTACCGGTCGCGAGTACCGGGATCTGCAGCCTGCTCATCAGCTGGCGGCCGAGTACCGGACCTTGAAGGACGATCTGGAAGGTGCCCGGGAGCTGTTGGCCGAGGGGGACGACGAGGAGCTGCGGAAGGTTGTGGAGGAGGCGCCACAGCGCATTGAGAGGTTGGAAGAGGAGATCCGGCTGGCGATGGTCGAGCGTGATCCCAACGACGACAAGAACGTCCTGGTCGAGATTCGGGCCGGGACCGGGGGGGACGAGGCGGCGCTGTTTGCCGGCGACCTCTACAAGATGCTGACCCGTTACGCCGAAGAGCGGGGGTTCGTCACCGAGCCGCTCTCCCAGTCGAGCGCCGAGGTCGGCGGTTTCAAGGAGGTCACCTTCGCGATCAAGGGCGACGGGGCCTACTCGGTCTTCAAGTACGAGGGTGGCACCCACCGCGTGCAGCGGGTGCCGGAAACCGAGTCCCAGGGCCGCATCCACACCTCGACCGCGACCGTGGCGGTGCTGCCGGAGGCCGAGGAGGTCGAGGTCAAGGTCGACCAGAACGACCTGCAAGTCGACGTCTACCGCTCCTCGGGGCCGGGCGGCCAGTCGGTCAACACGACCGACTCTGCCGTGCGGATCACCCACAGGCCGAGCGGGATCGTGGTCTCGATGCAGGACGAGAAGTCCCAGCTGCAGAACAAGGAGCGGGCGATGCGGGTGCTGCGCGCCCGCCTCTACGAGCGCGAGCTGGCCGAACAGCAGGCGCAGATCGCCTCCGAGCGAAAGGCGCAGGTCGGCAGCGGCGAGCGCTCCGAGAAGGTACGCACCTACAACTTCCCCCAGGGCCGGGTCACCGACCACCGGATCAAGCACACCTCGCACAACCTCGAGGGCGTGCTGGGCGGGGAGCTGGCGGAGTTCACCGAGGCCCTGGCCGCCGAGGAGAAGCGGCAGAGGCTCGAGACGGCAACGGTCGGGTGATCCGCGAAGCGCTGGCGGCCTCCGCCGACGCGCTGCGCGCGGCAGGGGTCGAAGATCCTCGCCTCGATGCCGAAGTGCTGCTGGCCGAGGCGACGGACTGGGATCGGGCTCGCCTTGCGGCGGAGCCGGAGGCGGAGATCCCGCCGGCGGCGGCGCGGCGCTTCGGCGAGATGGTGCGGCGGCGGCTGCGCCGCGAGCCGGTCGCCTACATAGTCGGGCGCAGGGGCTTCCGCCACATCGAGCTTGGGGTCGACCCCCGGGTGCTGATCCCGCGACCCGAAACCGAGCTGCTGGTCGAGCTTGCGCTGGAGCTGGCGCCGCGCCGGGTGCTCGATGTCGGCACCGGCTCGGGCGCGATCGCCCTGGCGGTCGCCGACGAGCTGCCCGGCTGCGAGGTGGTGGCCACCGACACCTCGGCGCCCGCGCTGGAAGTCGCCCGTGTCAATGCGGAGCGGCTCGGCCTCGCGGAGCGGGTCGAGCTGGTTGAGGGGACGTTGCCGCGAGGTGCCGGCGAGTTCGACCTCGTTCTCGCCAACCTTCCCTATCTGGCCGAGTCGGACTGGGGCGGGCTCCAGCCCGAGGTGACCGAGTGGGAGCCGCGCGAGGCGCTGCTCGCAGGCGTGGACGGCCTCGACGCGATTCGTGCCGCGATCGGCGGGTTCGGTCAAGCAAACGCACCGGTGGTCGGGCTGGAGGTGGGGGTCGGCCAGGCGGGGGCCGTCGGCGAGCTGCTGCGGCAGGCCGGCTTCGCCTCGATCGAGACGCGCCTCGACCTGGCTGGGATCGAGCGGGTCGTGATGGGCGGGCCGTGACCGAGCTGGTCTCGATCGAAGCCGACGGCGCCGCCAAGGCGCGCTCGGCCCTGGAGCGCTGTATCGCCGGCGGGGGCGTCGCCGTCTTCCCGGCCGACGGGCTCTACGGCCTCGCCTGCGACCCACTCGATGCTGCCGCGATCGAGCGCATCGACCGGATCAAGGGGCGCGACGACGGCAAGCCGTCCGCCGTCCTCTACCTCTCGCCGCTGGCGATGCGCGAGCTTGTCGAGGGCATCGGCGAGCGCGCCCGTGCGGCGCTCGGCGCCCTGCTGCCGGGCCCGGTCACGCTCGTCATCGCCAACCCGCGGCGGCGCTACCCGCTCGCCTGCCGGGAGGATCCCGAGCGGCTCGGCGTGCGCCTGATCGGCGGCCCGCTCGCCGGGGCGATGTGCCCGCTCTTCCAGACCTCGGCCAACCGCAGCGGCGATCCCGCCCCGTCCGATTTTGCCGGCGTGCCGGCCGAGATCCTCGCCGCGGTCGACCTGGCGATAGACGGCGGCAGCCTGACCGGGCTTCCCTCCACGGTCGTCGACCTGACCGCTTTCGATATGAGCGGCGATTGGGCCGTCCTGCGCGAGGGGGGGATGTCGGCGGGGGACCTTGCGGCGCGGCTGGAAGCTCTTTAATGCTGCCCTAATTAGCGAGACGGCGGCGGACAGTACTGTTGCGCCGATGGCACGGGCGAGCGGGCGATGAGCTGGTGGCGGGCGGAGTCATAGCGCGGGCCTTCCTGCCGGCCAAGTCCGCCTTCGAGCAGGTTGGGGAGATGATGATCCTCACCGCGAAGACGATCGTCTCCGCGGTGAGGCCCCCCTACCCCTACGGCGAGGAGCTGGTCTGGCAGTTCCTCTTCGTCCTGAAGCTCTCCTGGTTCCCGCTGCTGATCTCCACCTTTGCCCTCTGCCTGGGCGCACCGGGGCTGCAGGCCGCCGGCGTGCTCTCGCTGTTCGGCGCGCTCGACCGGCTCGGCGGCTTCTTCGTGCTGACCGCGATCCGCTGGATCGGGCCGCTGGTGACCGCGGTGGTCGTCGCCGGCGTCGCCGGCACGGCGATCACCGCCGATTTGGGAGCCCGGAAGATCCGCGAGGAGCTCGACGCCCTGCAGGTGCTCGGGGTCGACCCGGTCAAGAACCTGGTCGTACCGCGCTTCCTGGCCCTCGTCGTCATCACTGGGCTGCTCGACATCTTCGCGATCGTCTTCGGCCTCAGCGCCGGCATCGCCGCCGAGCTGCTCTACCACCAATCGCTCGGCGGCTTCTTCGCCACGCTCTTCTCCAACGCCTCGGTCACCGATATCTGGGGCTCGATCCTGATGTGCACGATGTTCGGCGCGA
>DATASN010000025.1:0-7350 GCA_036269215.1 Solirubrobacterales bacterium | reverse complement strand
ATTGACCCCGCTCCAGTGTGGTCAATGTCGGATGCGCGAACCGGGTCAGGTCGTTGGAGCCGATCGAGATGCCGGTCCGAGACGGGAGTCAAGCCCGGGTATCCGTAGGGAGAAATCGCGTCGCGCTCGGGAGCGCCGTCGATCTCCTGGACGATCAGCGGGGCCATCAGCTCCCCCTCCTCGCTCGTGATGCGCAACGTATGGGTGACTCCTTCGGCGTCGAGGAACGGCCGCGAGCGAAAGAAGTCTTCGCCGGCCACAGCCTCGCCGCGGTCCTCGATCAGCTCGGCACGAGCGCCGCCGCTCACGAGAGCAGGTCGGCGGCGGCGGCGCGGAACTCGTCGGGCAGGACACCCCAGACCTCGCAGTCGTCGGCCGGCGCGCCCTCGCGGCGCAGGTGGGCGCGCATCGTCCCCTCGTGCTTCCAGCCGAGCCCGGCGACGGTCTTCTTGGCGATCTCGTTGCGGGCGGGGATGCGCCCGTAGACGCGGTGGGCGCCGAATTCGTCGAAGGCCTTGGCGAGGGTCAGTGCCTCGGCGCGGCGGCCGACCCCTGCGCCGCGCACTTCGTCGCCGATCAGCGCGCCCAGCTCCGGGGCGGCCTGGCGGAAGAGGCCATAGAGGGCGGTGAAGCCGACCGGCTCCTCATGTCCCTCGACCACGATCGCGTACTTGCGGTCCTCGCCCGAGTCCTCCATCGCCCGCCCAACCCAGGCCTCGGCTTCGGCGAGCGAGAACCCATCGCGCTGCTCCATCAGCGAAGCGGTCGCCGCCGGGTTGTTGAACCAGCGATGCACCGCAGCGGCATCGCCCGGCTCAAACGAGCGGAGGCACACCTGAGGACGATCGGTCACGCCGAAACCTTATGGCGTCCACCGCCTCCACGGGTCAGTCGGGGGCTAGGCCGTGGCCGGTGATCAGGAGCCAGAGCGTTTTGAGAAGGATGCGGGCGTCGAGGGCGGGGCTGCGGTGGTCGACGTAGTGGAGGTCCAGCTCGATCCGCTCCTCCCAGGGGATGCCGGCGCGGCCCTGGACCTGGGCCCAGCCGGTGATCCCCGGCAGCACCTCGTGGCGGCGGTTCTGGCGCGGGGTGTGGTCGACAACCTGGGCGGGGATGGTCGGGCGGGGGCCGACGATCGCCATCTCGCCGCGCAGGACGTTGAGGAGGTTGGGGATCTCGTCGAGCGAGGTGCGGCGCAGGATCCGCCCGGCGGTGGTGACGCGGGGGTCGTCGCGGGTGACGACCGTGCCGACGCCGACGGGGTCGGAGCCGGCGACCATCGTCCGCAGCTTCAGCATCTCGAACTCCTCGCCGCCCAATCCCACCCGCCGCTGGCGGTAGAAGACCGGCCCGCGGCTGCCCAACCGGATCGCGACGGCCGCGACCAGCAGGACCGGCGAGAGCACGATCAGGGCGACGATCGAGATGAGGATGTCGGCTGCGCGCGGCATCGCTACCTGGTCCCCGGCGCCTTCTCCCAGGCCGACGGAGGGCCATGCCGGAAGCGATCCCAGAGCCCGGCGGCTATCGCGACCGTGGTCATCGCGTAGTAGCGAGCGATGCGGAGCGGCCCAACCGGGAAGCTGCCGCCCAGCAGAGCCGCCGCGATCGCGACCACCTGAATGCCGTAGGTGACGACGTAGACGCCGCCGCTGCCGAGCAGGGCGAGGTTGGTGGCGAAGGCGACGAAATGGAGGAACGGCGTCAGGTAGCGCAGCAGCCGGTGGGAGAGCAGCTCGAATGCGTAGAGCGGCCGGTAGCCGCGCGGCGAGATCATCCGCTCGCCGACGACGATGTCCCAGAGCCCGACCATCATCCGCCGTTTGCGGGCGAACTCGCCCGCCATCGTCGGCACCATCTTCTCCTCGGCGCGCGCCTCCGGCACGTAGAGCGAGCGCTTGCCGCGCTTGGCGAGCAGGAAGGGAAGGGAGAGGTCGTGGCTACCGGAAGGAGCGAGCGGCAGGTAGGCGGCGGCGCGGACGGCGTAGATCGCGCCGTTGCCCGCGGTGACCCCGGCCAGCGAGGACTCCATCCGCCGCACCGCCATCTCGTAGCGCCAGTAGGCGCCCTCGAGGTTGTCGCCGGCGGCGTCGAGGAAGCGAACCTGACCGCAGGCGTAGGCGACCGCCGGGTCCGCGAAGGGCTCGACCAAGCGGCGCAGGGCGTCGGGGCGCCAGTCGCTGTTGGCGTCGGAGAAGGCGAGGATCTCGCCGACGGCGCGCTCGGCGGCGGCGTTCTGGGCGGCGAGCTTGCCGCCCCGCGGCAGCTCGAGGACGATGTCGGCCCCGGCGGCGCGGGCGCGCTCGGCGGTTGCGTCGCCGGAGCCATCCGAGGCGACGATCAACTCGAGCCGCTCGCGCGGGTAATCGAGCGCCAGCGCGTTGGCGACCTTCTCCGCGATCACCTCCTCCTCGTCGTAGGCGGCAACGATCAGGGAGACGCGCGGCAGCTCCCCCCAGCCGTCAGGACGCTTGTGCGGGTGGCGGCGCAGGGCGAGCAGGAGGCGCAGGACCAGCGGGTAGCCGAGGTGCGTGTAGACGATCAGGCCGGCGGAAACCCAGAAGAGCGCGGCGGGCATCGGGCGATTATCTGCTTCCGGTGCGATTTATGTCCCTATAGGGCGCATAAGTCGCACCGGAACGGGGGATCAGATGAGCTCCCGGTAGAGGTCGATGGTTTGGGCGGCGGCGGTGTCCCAGGAGTAGGGGCCGGCCGCGGCGGCTCGCGCAGCCCCTGCCAGGCGCTCCCGGCTGGATGGGTCCGCGATCAGCTCGTTCAGGGCCTCGGCCAGCGCTTGGGCGTCTCCGGGCGGGACCAGCCGCGCGGCCGCCGTTGCCGCTACCTCCGGAAAGCCGCCGACGGCGCTGAGCACCATCGGCTTGCCGAAGGCGAGGCCGGTGTAGAGGACGCCGGAGTGCTCGGCGTCGCGGTAGGGGAGGACGACCAGGTCGGCGCGCCGGAAGATCGCCGGGATCTCGGCATCGGCGACGAAGCGGGTGACGAAGCGGACGCGGCCCTGGGCCTCGGCGGCAAGGCGGCGCAACGGCTCGACGTCCATGCGGGGGTTGCCGACGATCCACAGCTCGGCGCCCTCGACCCGGCGGAAGGCATCGAGCAGGACGTCTAGGCCCTTGTATGGACGCAGCAGGCCGAAGAAGAGGATCACGGGTCCCTCGGCGCCCTCGAGCTCGGCCGGGAGCGACTTCTCCCCGGGCAGGCGGGTTAGGTAGTCGAAGGCGCCGTGGGGGATGACGCGGACGCGCGAGGGGTCGAGGCCGACCTCGTCGCGCAGGCGCGCGGCGCCGTGCTCAGAGTGGGCGACGACGGCGTCCATGCGGGTGAATACCGCGCGGGCGGTCGCGACCTGGCGGCGACTCGGTCGGCTCGGCAGGATGTAGTGGGCTGTCATCAACCTGGGGCGGCGCGGGGGCAGGAGGTGAGCATCGAGGGCGGGCGCGGAGAGCCACTGGTAGTGGACGACGTCGGCGTCGAGGGCGCGCCGCAGTCGCAGCATGTCGGGCAGATGCTCGGCGGCCTTAAAGACGCGGCGCCCGGGAGTGCCGAGGCCGCGCTCCGCCGAGCGCCGGTAGAAGCACTCGCGCACCCGGTAGCCCTCGGGCTCCGGCACGGGTCCGTAGAGGAAGCGACTGGTCAGCAGCTCGACATCGGCCCCCTGGCGGGCCAGCGCCGCGGCGAGCGCGCGGTCGTAGGGCGGCGTGAAGGCCGAGGGATCGACGAGCTGTACGCGCGTCATCCGACTGTTCGGGGCTGGGGGGTCACGCGCCGACGATTATCGTGACCCCGGTGCCGCCCACGCTCTCCTACTGCGTCGTGAACACGAACGGCCGCGAGTACCTGCTTGCCTGCCTCGACGCGATCGAGCGCACGCACCCGGTTGGGATCGAGCGCGAGATCCTCGTCCTCGACAACGCCTCCGAGGACGGCTCGGCGGCGGCGGTGCGCTCGCGGGGCGGCGAGATCCGCCTGATCGCGCTGCAGCGGCGAGCGGGCAAGGCCGAGAACGACTCGACCCTGATGCGCGAGGCGCAGGGCCGCTACTGCCTGCTGCTCAACGAGGATTCGGAGCTGCGGCCGGGCGCAGCGGCGGGGCTGACCGCGGCGCTCGACGCCGATCCCAAGGCGGCGGCCGCAACCCCGCGGCTGCTCGACTCCAGCGCTGCGCCGGTTCCCTGCGCCTGGCGCTTCCCGGGCGTCGGCACCGCGCTCGCCGGCGCCTTTTTCCTGCATCGACGGCTGACGGTGCAGAGCAGGGGCAAGCGGACGCGGAGGGTCGACTGGGCGCAGTCGAGCGCGCTGCTGGTCCGCCGCGAGGCCGCCGGCGAGGTCGGCTACATGGACCCCGCCTTCTTCGTCTATTACGACGAGTGCGACTTCGCCAAGCGCCTCGCCGGTGCGGGCTGGCACAGCCTCTACGTCCCAACCGCCGAGGCGATCCACCACGACCAGCTCTCCACCGACCTCGCCAAGGGCCTGCCGCGGATCGTCGAATTCCATCGCAACCGAGATCTCTACATGCGCAAGCACCACAGCCGTGCGGCGGCGCTCGCAGTCCGCGTCCTGACCGCCTGGTCTTACGCCCTGCGCGCCCTCGCCGCAACGGTCCTCCCCGGCCATCCCGCCAAGGTCTACTCGGCCCACGCCCGCCAGGCGCTCTTCCCGGGTCGGGGTGAAAGCATTCGGGACCGGGCGGTGTGACAGGTCACAGGCGGGAGTCGTCGTCCATCTGCTCTGCCTCGTAGGTCTCCGCCACCGCCCCGTCGACGCCCGCTGCGGCGGGGCGCAGTGAGCGCAGCTGGGTGGCCAGCACCCCCGGTTGACGCAGGCCCGCGAGCCAGCGGCGCTCCCCAGAAGAGAAGAAGCCGGTGGCGAGAAGAGCCAGCGGGTAGGTGAGCCAGAGGGCCGCGCGGGCGAGCAGGCCGAGGAAGCCCTCGGTTGGCAGGAGCAGCTCGCCGAGGAGGACGATGGCGCTGGAGACGCCGACGATGCGGGCGAGGCGGCCCCATTCGTAGGGGACCGGGAAGAGGCGCTGGGTGAAGCCGTACATCAGCGCCAGGACGACGAGGTAGGAGGCGACGAGGGCGATCCCGGCGCCGACGATGCCGAGCGGCGGGACGAGTGCCAGGTTGAGGGCGATGTTGGCGACCAGGGCGGCGATCGTCGCCGGGAAGTTGAACTCGGTGCGGCCGGTGCGGCCGAGGATGACGACGAGGACCATGTAGAGCGCGTAGAGGGTTACGCCGGTGGCGACCAGGCCGATCGCCTTGTAGGAGCCGAAGAACTCCGGCGCGGCCAGGGCGCGGACGATCCAGCGCGAGAACAGCCACATGCCGGCGACGACGAAGGCGCAGCCGGCGACGAACCAGGTGACGACGACAGCGTAGGTGCGGCGAGCTTCGCCGTCGTCGCGGATCGAGTAGGCCAGCGGCGGCCAGGCGAGCTGGAAGCCGCGGACGAGGACGTTGACTCCCTGGGCGAACTTGACCGCCAGCGAGTAGAGACCTGCGGCGCCGAGGCCGGCGGAGCGAACGATGATGATCCGGTCGACGAAGTTGAGCAGGTAGAGCGAGAGCTCGGCCGGCATCGTCGGCAGGCCGAAGCGCATCAGGCGGCGCAGCAGCGCCCGGTCGAGGCGCAGCGAGAGGCGCCGGCGCTGGACGAAGATCAGGCCGAGGACGAAGGCGGCACCGCTGGCGAAGCTGCCGATCAGCAGGCCGCGGGCGCCCTCTTCCCTGCCGACGACGAGGAAGACGGTCAGCCCGATCGTCGCCAGCACGTTGAGGATCGTGGTGACGAAGAAGGCGCGGGCGCGCTCCTCGAGCCGGAAGAGGGTGAGCAGGTACTCGAACAGGGTCAGGGCCCAGAGGCCGCCGATCGAGATCCGGCCCAGGTCCGGAGCGGGGTGGACGAGCAGGGCTTCGGAGATGGCGGCGGCGAAGGGCAGGGCGGCCAGGGAGGCGATCGTCGCCAGCCAGAAGACTGCCGCGAAGGAGGTCGAGACGACCCGGGCGGGGTCCTCGCCGTCCTTGTAATAGAAGCGCAGCAGGGCCTCGATCAGGCCGAGGCGGACGACGATGCTGGCCGAGACCACGGCGGCGAACATCACCTCGGCGGCGCCGTAGTCGGCGATGGTGAGGTAGCGCGTGTAGAGCGGCAGCAGCGCGACCGCGATGACCTTCGAGACGATGCTCGCCGAGGTGTAGGCGGCGCCGGTAGTCGCTAGGCGGCGGAGGTATCCCGACACGCGCTGACCCTACGTCGATCGTCGGCCGCAAGCGAAGCGCCTACCGCCAGGAGCACCCAGGTGATCGGGTCCTCGAAAAATCCCGCGTAGGCCATCGTGTGGACGAGAAGGGCTGTGAAGGTTGCGAGGATCGCCGCGCGCGCAACGGATAGGCGCGAATCCGGTCGGTTGAGCAACGAGCTTCGCAACCCAGCGGCCATCGTCCACAGGGCTGTCAGGACGAGAGCTAGGTAGGCGGCTACGCCGAGAGAGCCTTGCTCGGCTGCGATCGTTATCGGCTCGGTGTGTGAGACGGAGACTGGGGCTTTGTGGGTCTCCACGTGCTCGCGGTAGGCCTTGGGGAAGCTTCCCGATCCGTAGCCGTAGAGGGGGCGTTGGGCGAATAGGTGGATGCCGCCGGAAACGAGGTTTGCGCGGCCGCTGGTGTCGATGTTGATGCGGTTGAGGCTGGCCCTGCCGCCTGTGAGCAGGACCACGAACACACCCAGTACGACGAAGGCGCCGACAGCCACCATCGTCCAGCGGAGGCTCCACTTCAGGGCAGCAAGTACGGCAAGGCCGGCGAGCAGTGCGGCGAAGCTCGACTGGGAGAAGGTCGGGAACAGTCCCAGCCAGAGCACGAAGAGCAGGGCGGTGAGCAATGCGAGAGTCCGCCGTTCGCGCGCCCAAAGCAGTGCTGACATTGCGACCACGGTGACCAGGGCCAGATATCTGCCGTAGATGTTCGGGTCCCAGAACACCGAGTTGACCCGGAAGTAAGTGTGGAATTCGTTCGACCGGATTACCTGGTCATTCCAGAAGAGGCTGCGGCTGAAGTACTCGACTGAGCCCACCACCACAAAGCAAACCGCCTCCACTCCGATCACCCAGACGACCAAGGTAAGGAGCTTTCGATCCCAGCTGACATCTCGAAGCAACCCATACACAAGGCTGAACGGCACAAGGAAGAAGCAGACGTTCTGGAGGCCTTTGGAGAAATCAAGCGAGTAAAGAACCTGCAGCGAATAGAGAAGGACGAACCCGGCCAGAGCGTATGGCAGGAGGACGGGGGGGGGGGGGGGGGGGGGGGGGGGGGGGGGGGGGGGGGG
>DATASN010000024.1:0-17647 GCA_036269215.1 Solirubrobacterales bacterium | reverse complement strand
GATGAGCTCTCCCATCCCCTTGAGGGAGTAAGACCCCTGGTAGACCACCAGGTTGATAGGCCAGCGGTGCAAGCGCAGTGATGTGCTCAGCCGACTGGTACTAATGGGTCGAGGGCTTGACGGATGTTTGATTACTTACCTGTTGCGGCCTTGTGCGGTTTTCAAGCTCCACCGGGGCGGTTGTCTCGCAAGATTCCGGTGGTGCATAGCGAAAGGGAGACACCTCTTCCCATTCCGAACAGAGCAGTTAAGCCTTTCAGCGCCGATGGTACTTGGGGGGCAACCCCCTGGGAGAGTAGGTCGCCGCCGGTTCTTCATTTGGGCCGCCCCTCGGGGCGGCCCTTTCTCGTGGGCGGGCTCGAGGCCGTACTCGCCCAGGGTGGCGAAATCGATCAGCAGGTCGACGGCGTCGGCGAGCCGTCCCGTCAGTGGAGTCTTCGTCGTATCGAACATAGGTTCGACTCTAGGGGGGCTTGCGGATGGAAGCCCGAGCTTGCAGCGCTTCTTGCAATCCGTGCCTGAACGGGGCCTCAGCCGTGCTTCTTCGTCCTCTTGAGCGCTTCGCACCAGGGGTTGGCGGGGACGCCGGCGCAGGGGTTGGGCATCGTCGGCAGCTTCTTGGCCTTGGGCAGGGCGTGCATCACGGTCTTGGTCTTGCGCGGATAGACGGAGCCGGGGGGGCAGGGCGTGGTGCTGAGGATCTGGGTGTTGCATTCGGCCTGTTCGAGTAGCGGCTGGTTGATCTCGCCGCTGCCGATAGCTCCGCAGGTGTTGGTCAGCAGCGATTCTGGCGAAACCCCGTCAGGAAGCTTGTTGCGGAGCAGGCAGTTGACCGGGTTGCCGCCGAAGAAGGTGATCTGGCCGATGTCGCCGTTGGTCGGGTTGGCGAAGAAGCCGTTCTTGGAGAACTCGTTTTCCAAGATCTGGTTGCCCCAGTCGTCGTAGAGGCAGCCGAAGCCGAGCGAGCCGGTCTCGGTGCCGCCCTCGCAGTGGGCGACCGGCGGTGGCGTGCCGGTGTCGGGGAAGGGCACCAGCAGCACGCCCCAGGCGCCGTTGTGGACGATGCGGTTGCCCATCACGGTGTCGAAGCGCCCGCCCGAGATCGAGACGCCGGTGCCGACCGGACTGGAGCCCGCGGCGCCCGAGCCGGGCACGTTGGGGTTGTTGTTGTCGTGGATGTAGTTGTCGAGCAGGACCCAGCAGGAGACCGAGTGGGTGAGCGGGCTCGTCGCCCCGTTGGGACAGCTGCCGTCCTGCGGCGAGGGCGCGTCGTCGTTGTTCTGGCTGTTGGTGTCGAAGCCGTCCTTGTTGTGGTCGAACTCCGATTCCCTGACGACTATGCTGCCGCCCGAGTTCGTGCCCGAGTAGCCGAGAGCGCTGTACTGGGCCCAGCCCTTGCGCATCGTCAGGTTGCATTCCTGACGGCAGGCGCCCTCGTAGTAGCCGGAATCGTTGAAGTTGCTGGCGTAGGTCTGGGTCCAGCTTCCCGGCCCGCGAGCGTTGCTGGTGAATATCCCGTATCTGGCCGAGACGCTCTCGTCGCCGTTGTAGAAGGTCGAGGTGGCGTTGAGGTAGGCGCCCTTGAACTTCGCCATGCCGATCAAGCCGGTGCCGTCGCCGCCGTTCCACCAGATCTCGTTGCCGTTCTCACCGCCGCCGAGGAAGTTGCAGGCCGTCAGGTTTTCGATGCTGACGCCGCTGGCCATGAAGGCGACGACGCCGTTGCGACCTATCCTGCTCCCGTCCTGCGTGACCCCGAAGTCCTGGGCATTGGCCTTGTGCGAGCAGCGCGAGGAACCCGGCTTGGTGCCGTCGACCGTGACCCCGTTGCGGTTCATCCCGCGCAGGTGGATGCGCGGCGTGGTGATCAGGACCCCGGCGGGCGGGACTTCGTCCGGAGGGTGGGTCCGGTCGCCGCGTTCGTGGTAGTCGCCAGGCGCGACCAGCACCCAGTCGCCGGGCTTGGCGGCATCGACCGCTGCCTGGATCGTCTTGTACTTGCCGGCGATGTTGTGGAAGGTGCCGACTCGCAGTACCCGCGGCTTTGCGGAGGCGCTAGTGGCCGCCAGAAGAGCGGCTGTTGCTAGTAGCACCAGCACCGTTGCCGGCCTGGCCTTGAGACTGCGGTTGCTGTCGTTGGCGTTGGGTCCCATTGGCTGAGCCGACGCCTCCTCGCACCTTCGATCCTACGCCCTTGAGCGGTGAGTTGGCAAATCCGAGCAGCAGCGCCGCCGTCTCGGCCGGCTTCTCGACGTTGGGGGAGTGGCCCGAGCCGGCGATCAGCTTCGTCTCGGTCCCCGGGTAGGTCTGGCGATATTCGGCGAGCCGCTTTGCCGGTTCGTCGACGATCTGCTCCTCGGCGCCCATGATCACCAGCAGGGGCTTGCCACTTTCCTTCATCCGCTGGTCGAGCGGCTCTTCCTTGGTGTAGTCGTCGGAGCCCTGGGGTGAGTCGTGGTAAGAGCTGTAGGTCATCCGGTTGACGTCTTCGACAAATTCGTCGGGCACGTCGAAGCCTGGCGCGAAAGCCACCTCGAGGCCCTTCTTGACCGCGAAGTCCGGCTTGACGCGCCAGAAGAACTCGCCGATCACGGGGGCGAAGCCCAACTTCGCGATCAGCCCGAGGCTGCTGCTGGAGTGGTCGGGCGGGGTATCGATGATCATCACCTTCCGCACCAGCTGGGGCGAGCGTTCGGCCAGGCCGACCGCGACCGAGCCACCGAGCGAGTGGCCGGCGACCACCGCGTCGCGGACTCCCAGCCTGGCCAGGGCCTGCGCGACCAGGTCCGCCTGGTTGGGGATCGTGTAGCCGGAGGTGGGCTTTTCCGAGCCCCCGTGGCCGAGCAGGTCGACGGCGATCACGCGGTGGTTGCGTTCCAGCATCGGCATCATCCGGCTCCACCAGTTGATCGCGCAGCTGAAGCAGTGGATGAGGACGATCGGGCTGCCGGTTCTCGGCCCCTGTTCGACGACCTCGAGCTTGCCGCCGGAGAGGTCGAGGATCTTGCCGCCCGGTTCGGTCACCCCGGCCGCCTTCGTTTCGTGGTCGACGGTGATCGCGTTGACGGCCAGCAGGACCGCCACGACGAGCACAACCCCGATCAGGATCTTCCAGCCTCTTCGCATGACGGCCGTTACCCTAGCCGGAACCGATGGAGAAATTCGTGATCAAAGGCGGCGTGCCGCTCTCGGGTGAGCTGACCGTCGCCGGCAACAAGAACGCGGCGCTGCCGATCCTTGCCGCCTGCCTGCTCAGCGAGGAGGAGCTGACACTGCACCGGGTGCCGCGGATTCGCGACACCGAGGCCCAGCTGGCGCTGCTCGAGCAGCTCGGCGTCGAGGTCGCCTGGGTCGCCGACAACAGCGTCCGCCTCTGCGCGGCCTCCGTCTCCGGCGTGTCCGTCGACGAGGAGCTCTCGAAGCAGATCCGTGCCTCCTTCCTGCTCGCCGGCCCGCTGCTGGCCCGCTTCGGCGAGGCGCGGATGCCGCCGCCCGGCGGCGACTTCATCGGCCGGCGCCGCCTCGACGCCCACCTCGACGCCTTCATCGACCTCGGCGCCCGGGTCGACGGCGACCGCTGGATCGAGCTCAGCGCCCCCGCTGACGGCCTCTGCCCCTGCGCGATCTTCATGGACGAGCCCTCGGTGATGGGAACCGAGAACGCGCTGATGGCTGCCGCGCTGACGCCCGGGCCGACGACGATCTCCAACGCGGCCTGCGAGCCGCACGTCCAGGACCTCGCCCGCCTGCTCTGCGCGATGGGCGCCCAGGTCGACGGGATCGGCTCCAACGTGATGACCGTGCACGGCCGCGACCGCCTCGGCGGCGCCGAGCACACGATCTCGGCCGACCACATCGAGGTCGGCAGCTTCATGGCGCTCGCCGCGGCGACTGGCGGCGAGCTGCGCATCCGCGAGGTCGAGCCGCTCGACCTGCTGATGGTCCGCCGCCAGTTCCGCCGGCTCGGCCTGCGCTCGGAGGTCGAGGGCCGCGACGTGCTGGTTCCGCCCGGCCAGGCGCTGCGCATCCAGGCCGACCTCGGCGACGCGATCCCGAAGATCGAGGACGGTCCCTGGCCCGCCTTTCCGGCCGACCTCACCTCGATCGCGCTCGCGCTCGCGACCCAGGCCGAGGGCGAGATCCTGATCTTCGAGAAGATGTTCGAGAACCGCCTCTTCTTCGTCGACAAGCTGGTCGCGATGGGCGCTCGGATCACGCTGTGCGATCCCCACCGGGCGATCGTCAGCGGTCCGAGCCGGCTTCACGGCGAACGCGTCGAGAGCCCCGACATCCGCGCCGGGATGGCGATGCTCATCGCCGCCCTGGCGGCGGACGGGGCCTCGGAGATCGGCAACATCCGCCAGATCGACCGCGGTTACGAGCAGATCGACGAGCGCCTGCGCGGCCTCGGAGCCCAGATTGAACGGGTCTCGTCAGAGGTCCCTGCCTAGCGCGGCTTTCGGGCTCGCTCTCGTAAGGTCCGGCGGATGATCCACCCGATTCCACCTGGAACGCGCGACGTGCTGCCCGACGAGATGCGGGAGCTGCGCAGGCTGCACCTGGCGATGATCGAGGTCTTCGAGGGCCGTGGCTACGGCGAGGTCTCGACGCCCGCGATCGAGTACGACGAGGTGCTCGCCCGCGGCGACGGCCGCACCGCCGAATCCGCCTATCGCTTCTTCGACGAGCGCGGCGACCTGCTCGCCCTGCGCTCCGACATGACGATCCCGATCGCCCGCCTGGTCGCCAGCCGCTACGCGGATGCAGAGCCGCCGCTGCGGCTCTGCTACCTGGCCAACGCTTTCCGGGCGGTGCGCCCTCAGCGCGGCCAGATGCGCGAGTTCGCCCAGGCCGGGGTCGAGCTGATCGGCGCCCCGGCGCCGGACGGCACGGCGGAGGTGGTCGAGGTGCTCGAGGCCACCCTCGACGCGGCCGGGCTCGACCGGGCCGTGATCGGCCTCGGCGACGCCGACCTCTACCGCCAGCTGCTCTCCGAGCTCGGGATCGAAAGCCCTGAGCGCGACGCGATCCTCGGCCGCCTCGCCGCCCACGACCTGGTCGGGCTCGAGGTCGAGCTCGCCGAGCTGGAGGGGATCGGCGACGAGCAGGCGGCGACCTGCGTCGCGCTCTCGCAGCTGCGCGGCGGCCGCGAGGTGCTGGACGAGGCGCGCTCGCTGGGCGGCGCCGCGGTCGAGCGGGCGACGGCGCGGCTGGGAGAGACCTTCGAGGCGCTGGAGGCGCGCGGCGTCGCCGACCGCGTCCAGATCGACCTCGGCCTGCTGCGCGACCTCGGCTATTACAGCGGCGCGATCCTCGAGGTCTACGACCCGGCACTCGGCCACGTGCTCGGCGGCGGCGGCCGCTACGACGAGCTGCTCAAGCGCTTTGGGGTCGATCTCCCCGCGGCGGGCTTCGCGCTGTACCTGGAGCGGGTCCACGTCGCTCAGATGGAGGAGGAGCCGCGAGCGGGGGGTGGCTCGTGAGCGTCGAGGTCGCCGGCATGGGCCACGCCCGCGACGAGGGGCCGCTGAGGCTGGCGGTGCCACGCGGCGCCCTGCTCGGCGAGACGCTCGACGCGCTCGACGCGATCGGGGTCGACACCAGCGAGGTGCGCGGCGAGTCGCGCTCGCTGATCTTCGAGACCGAGGCGATGACGCTGGTGACGATGCGCCCCTCCGACGTCCCCACCTACGTCGAGGCCGGCGCCGCCGACGTCGGCATCACCGGCAAGGACGTGCTGCTCGAGCAGGGCGACCGGGTCGTCTACGAGCTGCTCGACCTCGGCTTCGGCCGCTGCCGCATGGTCCTCGCCGGGCGCGTGGGCGACGAGAGTCTGGGGGAGTCGCAGCGCCGCCTTGGGATGATGCGGATCGCGACCAAGTACCCGCGCACGGCCGAACGCCACTTCGAGGAAACGGGGCGCCAGGTCGAGGTGATCGAGGTCAAGGGCTCGGTCGAGCTGGCGCCGCTGATCGGCCTCGCCGACGGCATCGTCGACCTGGTCGCCACCGGCCGCACCCTCGAAGAGAACGATCTCGAGGTGCGCGAGGAGATCCTCGATTGCACGGCGAGATTCGTCGCCAACCGGGTCGCCCACAAGCTGCGGGCGCGCGAGGTCGACGGGCTGACCGCGAAGCTGCGGGAGGGGCTGGGGCGGTGAGAACCCGTCGCTTCGATTGGGAGGGTGCGGCCGAGACCGCGGAGCAGATACGCATCTGGACCGAAGGCACCACTCGGAGGCCGACGGAGGAGGAGATCCGCAATCTCGCACCTGAACTCGGCGCTTACGACGATGCAAGGCTCCTGGAGCTGACGAACCGCTTCGACGCGACCGAGGTCCCGCGCGACGGGATTGGGGTTGAGGCCGGCGCGGCAGATGAGGCTCTGGCCGGCCTCGATGCCGACCTGCGCGAATCGCTCGAGCTCGCCGCCGCCAATATCCGCACCGTCGCCGAGGCCCAGCTTCCCGAGGTGCAACGCGTTTCGGCCCTCCCAGGGGGACAAAGCGTTGCACTGCGGGAGGTGGCCGTTGACGCGGCAGGCATCTATGCGCCCGGCGGGCGGGCCGCCTATCCGTCGAGCGTCCTGATGTGCGCCATCCCTGCGCGGGTGGCGGGGGTGCGCCGAGTTGTGCTCGCCACTCCGTCGCGCCCGGACGGAACGGTCGCTCCCTTGGTGCTCGCCGCTGCGGCCCTCGCCGAGGTCGATGAGATCTACGCGATAGGCGGCGCTCAGGCGATCTTCGCCCTCGCTCGCGGCAGCGATTCGATCGATCCAGTCGACGTCGTCGCCGGCCCGGGCAATTCGTGGGTGCGCGAGGCCAAGCGCATGGTGAGCGGGGAGGTTGGCATCGACTCGCTGGCCGGTCCGTCGGAGCTGATGCTGTTTGCCGACGCGAGCATCGATCCGGAATGGGCCGCCCTCGACCTCTGCGCCCAGGCCGAGCACGGAGGGGATGGATCGTTGGTGGCGGTTTCCACCGACCCCGCCGTCCTCGACGCCGTTGAGGCTGCGACTGTGCGTGCCGCCGGAGAGAGGGAGGGGGTTGGCAACGCGCCATTGGCGCTGATCCACGTTCCGGACGTCGAGGCGGCTGTCGCGCTCGCCAATGCCTTCGCTCCCGAGCATCTGGAGCTGCTGGTTGACGCCGCGCCGACCCTCGCCGAAGAAGTGACCACTGCCGGATGCGTCTTCGCCGGCGCCTGCAGCGCCACGGCCTTCGGCGACTACATCGCCGGCTCCAATCACGTGCTGCCCACCGGTGGCGCCGGCCGCTTCTCGGGCCCGCTTGGACCGCACGTCTTTCGTCGCCGAATCGCGGTCGTGCAGGTGCCGGCAGAGGCCGCGGCGAAGCTTGCCCCGCACGTCGATCGCATCGCGCGGGCGGAGGGATTCCCCATCCACGGCGAGTCCGCGATGATTAGGGCCAAGCGATGAGCCGCACAGCGACAAGGGAGCGCAGCACCGCCGAGACGCAGGTCAAGCTCTCGGTCGACCTCGACGGGGGAGAGTCGAGCGCGGCGACCGGGGTCGGCTTCCTCGACCACATGCTCGACCTGCTCGCCCGCCACGGCAAGCTCGGCTTGCGGGTGGAGGCCAACGGCGACCTTGAGACCGGTGCTCACCACACGGTGGAGGACGTCGGCATCGTGCTCGGCCAGGCGCTCGACGAGGCGCTCGGCGACCGGGTTGGGATCAGGCGCTACGGCTCCGCCGTGGTGCCGATGGACGAGTCGCTGGCCGAGTGCGCGATCGACGTCTCCGGCCGGCCCCTCTGCGTCTTCGACGCCGAGCTGCCGACCACCTCGATCGCCGGCTTCGACACCGAGCTTGCCGAGGAGTTCTTCCGCGCCGTCGCCAACAGCGCCAAGCTGACCCTGCACGTCTCCGTCCGCTACGGCAGCAACGCCCACCACATGATCGAGGCCTGCTTCAAGGCCTTTGCCCGCGCCCTGCGCGTGGCGGTCTCGGTCGATCCCGAGGAGAGCGGCGTACCCTCGACCAAGGGTACGCTGAGCGAATGACCGTGCGCATCGCGATCCTCGACTACGGGGTGGGCAACCTGCGCTCGGTCGAGAAGGCGCTCGAGCACATCGGCGCCACGGCGACGATCAGCGCCGACGCGGCCGAGATACGGGTCGCCGACGGCCTGATCCTGCCCGGGGTCGGCGCCTTCCCGCGGGCGATGGAGCGGATCCGCGAGCGCGGCCTGGACGAGCTGATCGCCGAGCGCCGCGACGCCGGCGCGCCGATCCTCGGCATCTGCCTCGGGCTGCAGCTGCTCTTCGACTCGACCACCGAGCTGGGCGGCGCCGAGGGCCTCGGCCTGCTCGGCGGCGAGGTCGACGGCCTCGACTCGCCCGGCCTCAAGATCCCCCACATCGGCTGGTCGCCGGTGCGCTGGGAGAAGCCCTCGCGGCTTGCCGAGGGGATCGACTCGGAGACGCCTTTCTACCTCGTTCACTCCTTCGCGCCGAAGCCCGAGGCCGCCGACCTGCTCGGCAGTGCCGCCTACGGCGCCCGCTTCGCCTGCGCTGCGGAGCGCGGCAACGTCTTCGGCGTCCAGTTCCACCCCGAGAAGTCGAGCGCCGCCGGCCTGCGGCTGCTCTCCAACTTCGCCGGGATCTGCGCCTCCGTCCCGGCGTGATCCTCTACCCGGCGATCGACATCCGCGGCGGCCAGGCCGTGCGGCTGCTGCAGGGCGACTACGCCCGCGAGACCACCTACGACGCCGACCCGGTCGACGCGGCGAAGCGCTGGGCCGGAGAAGGCGCCGAGTTCCTGCACGTGGTCGACCTCGACGGGGCCAGGGCCGGCGCGCCGCAGAATCTCGACGCGGTGAAGCGGATCGCAGCTGAGGTGGATTGCCCGATCCAAGTAGGCGGTGGGCTGCGGGACGAGGCGTCCGTGGCGTCGGTATTGGACGCCGGCGCGGAGAGGGTCGTGATCGGCACGGCGGCGCTGCGCGATCCCGAGTTCCTCGCCGAAGCGCTGGAGCAGCACGGCGAGCGCGTGGTCGTCTCGGTCGACGCTCGCGACGGCAAGGTGGCGCTATCGGGGTGGACGGAGGCAGGAGAGGAGGGGGTGGTCGAGGCCGTGGCGGAGCTGAGCTCCCGTGGCGTAGCGCGATTCCTCTGCACCGCGATCGAGGTCGACGGGACGATGGAGGGTCCGGCAATTGGCGAGCTGAATCAGATCGCCGCGGCAACCGAAGCCAAGGTGCTCGCCTCGGGCGGAGTCGGCACCCTCTCGGATCTCGAAGCTCTAGCTCGAGATACCGCCCTGAATGTCGAGGGCGCCATAGTCGGCCGTGCTCTCTACGAGGGTCGCTTCACCGTCGAGGAGGCCATAGCCGCGCTACAGAGCCCATCCCGGTAGGGGTGGAGCGTCTTGTACTTTTTGGGCGTCTACCTTCGGGCGCCAGCAGTTTCGGCTCCATCCAAAAAGTTAAGC
Source organism: Solirubrobacterales bacterium (assembly GCA_036269215.1). GTDB lineage: Bacteria > Actinomycetota > Thermoleophilia > Solirubrobacterales > 70-9 > VRUE01. The sequence goes on along the minus strand of DATASN010000024.1, from coordinate 8,194 downwards.
GGAACCCCTACCGGGATGGGCTCTAGGCTCTAGCAATGCTCCTGAAGCGAGTAATCCCCTGTCTCGACGTCGACGCCGGTCGCGTCGTCAAGGGGACCAACTTCGTCGGCCTGCGCGATGCCGGCGACCCGGTCGAGCTGGCAGAGCGCTACGACGCCGAGGGCGCCGACGAGCTGGTCTTCCTCGACATCACCGCCTCGCACGAAAAGCGCGAGACGATCGTCGAGCTGGCGCGACGCACCGCCGACAACGTCTTCATCCCCTTCACGATCGGCGGCGGCATCCGCTCGGTGCAGGACGCCCAGGCGGTGCTCGACGCCGGCGCCGACAAGGTCTCGGTCAACTCCTCGGCGCTGGCGCGGCCGGAGCTGCTGACCGAGCTGGCCGACCACTTCGGCGCCCAGTGCGTGGTGATCGCGATCGACGCCAAGGGCGGGAACGGCAGCTGGGGCGTCTACGTCAACGGCGGCCGCAAGAGGGTCGAGGGACGTGACGCTGTGTCCTGGGCACGCGAGGCGGTCGAGCGTGGTGCGGGGGAGGTGCTCCTAACAAGCATGGACCGCGATGGCACCAACGACGGCTACGACCTCGAGCTGACCCGGGCGGTTGCCAACGCGGTCTCGGTGCCGGTGATCGCCTCCGGCGGAGCGGGGACGCTTGAGCACCTCAGCGAGGCGATCTCGGCCGGTCACGCCGACGCCGTCCTCTGCGCCTCGATTTTCCACTACGGCACCTTCACAGTCCACGAAGCTAAGGAGCGAATGGCGGCCGCCGGCATCCCGGTGCGGCGTTAGGCGCTCACCCTTCCTGAAGGTCTCCGGTAAGGCCGGAGACGCCGGTCGAGCCGAGGATCTCGAGGCGGTCGAGTTCGTATGGCTTGTCGCGGGATGCGTAGCCGGGGATCTCGGTTGTTGCTCCCACGTAGCCGGCTGCTTCGACCGCTTCGACCACGGTTGCGTTGAACCGGCCGGCCGGGTAGCAGAAGTTCTTCACCGGGACGGCGTATTCGCGGCGCAGCATTTCGCGCGAGCCGGCTACTTCTTTCTTCAACTGCGTCGCGTCGAGGGTGGTCAGGTCGAGGTGGTGGATCGTGTGCGCGGCGAGCTCCCAGCCGGCCGCGATCATCGCCTCGACGTTGCTCGTGTAGAGGTCCGACCCCTCAGCCTTGAGGTTGAGCAGGCCCGGCCAGCCGTGCCGGCGCAGCTCCGGCAGCGCGTAGGTGAATTGCGGCCGGTAGCCGTCGTCGAAGGAGATCACGACCGGTTTGGCCGGCAGCGTGCCGCCGCCATGCCAGGCTTCCTCGACCGTTTCCAGCGTCACCGCTTCGTATCCATGTTCGTCGAGCCAGTCCATCTGGCGGTGGAAGTCCGGCCGCGTCACGTAAAGCTCCGGGTACGGGGCATCGGCGGGCGCTTCGCCGAGCACGTGGTACTCGAGGATCGGCACCGGCCCCGCGTAGGGCTTCCAGCCGGGTTGCGGTGTCGCGTTGCGGACCAGGCGCGAAGCTGCCTTGCCCGGCTTGGCCTGGGTCGCCGTACCCCCGATCGAGCGGCTCTGCCCGCCGCCGCGGCTGCTCAGCAGCAGGGCGAAGAGGGCGCCGGCGACGATGAAGGCGGCGAGCCCGGCGAGGGCGCCCAGGGCCGCCCGTCGCCCCTGTCGAGGCCTGCGCCGCTGCCGTTCGCGGCGCGCCCGACGCTCGGTCCGTTCGCGGTCGGAGCGCAGGCTGTCGTGTCGATCGGCCATCCGGAGAGGCGATCATGGTAGGCAACCGACCGATGTCAACCGCCGAAGAGCCGCAAGAGAGCCTCGCCGAGGCGCTGCAGGGAGCCCAGCCCGAGCTGGCCGTCGTGCGCGAGATGGCGAGCGAGCCGGTCTACCTGGTCGGCGGCGCGGTGCGCGATCTGCTGCTCGGCCGCGGGCGAGCCGACATCGACCTCGTGGTTGAGGGGGACGCCGCCGCGCTCGCCGCGCGGCTCGGCGCCGACGTCCTCTCCCACGAGCGCTTCGCCACCGCCAAGGTGAGCCTCGACGGGCACGAGGTCGACATCGCCGCCGCGCGCTCGGAGAGCTATCCGCACCCCGGCGCCCTGCCGGTGGTCGAGCCGGCGAGCGACGTCGAGTCGGATCTGGCCCGGCGCGACTTCACGATCAACGCGATGGCAATCCCGCTGCGCGGCGAGCCGAGGCTGATCGACCCCCACGGTGGACGGGCCGATCTCGCCGCCGGGCTGCTGCGCGTGCTCCACCCGCGCTCCTTCGAGGACGATCCGACGCGCGCCCTGCGCGCCGCCCGCTACGCGGCCCGCTTCGGCTTCGAGCTGGAGCCGCGGACGGCGGCGCTGCTGCGCGAGGCGGACCTGGCGACGGTGTCCGCCGATCGCCGCGAGGCCGAGCTGCTGCGCCTCGCCGGCGACGCCGGGGCCCCGCGCGGGTTCTCGCTGCTCGACGAGTGGGGACTGGTCGAGCTGCGCGACGGCGGCGCCGAGCTGGCTGCCGGGGTCGCCGAGCTGCTCGAGTCCGACCCCTGGCGCGATCTGGCGCCGCGCGATCGGGCCGTGCTCTGCGCGGCGCTTGGCCCCGTGCGCGGCGAGGAGGCCCTTGCCGCTGTGCAGCCGGAGCGTCCCTCCGAGGCGGTCGCACTGGCGGCGCGCCACGACCCGGTCGAGCTCGTGCTGGCGCGAGCACTCGGCGCGGAGTGGCTCGATCGCTACCTGGCCGAGTGGCGGGAGATCGCCCTGGAGATCGACGGGGAGGACCTGATCGCGGCAGGTGTTCCGCAGGGCCCTGCGCTCGGACGCGGGCTGCAGGAGGCGCTGCGCCGCAAGCTCGACGGCGAGATCTCCGGGCGAGATCAGGAGCTCGAGGTCGCCCTGGAGGCGGCGCGGAGTGGCGATGGAGTGGCGTGAGGCGGGGGGGACGCGCTGGCTGGAGGCGCGTCTGCCGGGTGCGACCGCGGCCTTCTCGACCCGCGCTGGCGGCGCCAGCGCGGCGCCCTACGACGGTCTCAACCTCGGCGTCTTCACCGACGACGCGCGCGACTCGGTGGTCGGGAACCGCCGCACCCTGGCCGCCGCGCTCGGCTTCGCCCCCGAGCGGGTCGCGATCGCTCGCCAGGTACACGGAGCCGAGCTGGTGATCCACCAAGGGCCGCAGGCTCCGAGCCCCTTCGCCGAGCCGGGCGTGCCGATCCCCGAGGCCGACGGCCACGCCACCGCCGAGCGAGACTTGGCTTTGCTCGTCTTCGTCGCCGATTGCGTCCCGGTCGCCCTCGCGGGCCCCGACGGCGTGGCGATGCTGCACTGCGGCTGGCGCGGTCTCGCCGCGGGAATGGTCGCCCGCGGCGCCGAGGCGGTCGGCGCCACCGACGCCGCAATCGGCCCCTCGATCGGCCCCTGCTGCTACGAGGTGGGCGAGGAGGTCCTCGAAGCCCTCGAACCGTCGCCGACGGGCCGAAAACCTCTCCATATGCGCGGAAATCGTCCCGTCGGCAGGGTTGATCTGGCCGATGTGGCGAAACGGCTCTTGCGCGAGGCTGGGGTCGAGCGGGTCGAGTCGAGCGGGCTCTGCACTAGCTGTGAAAGTGAGCTCTTCTTCTCGCACCGGCGCGACGCCGGCCGCACCGGGCGCCAGGCGGGGCTGGTCTGGCGCAGCCGGGAGGGGCCTGAGCGATGGCGGGGCTGATCCACGGGCTCGAGCCGGCGAAGATCGCCGCCAACCTCGAGCGCGCGCGTGAGCTTGCCGGCCCCGGGGTCGAGATCCTCGCCGCGAGCAAGTACGTGCCGCTGGAGGAGATGGGCGCCCTCGCCGAGGCCGGCGTCCGCCTGGTCGGCGAGAACCGCCAGCAGGACCTCGTCGCCAAGCGGGAGCGCTGGGGCGATGCCTTCGAGTGGGACTTCATCGGCAACCTGCAGAGCCGCAAGGTCAGGCAGCTGCTGCCGGTCTGCCGCCTGATCCACTCGGTCGCCAGCGAGTCGGCCCTGGAGCAGCTAGGCCGCCACGGCACGGCGGAGACCGAGGTCCTGGTCGAGGTCAACGTCGCAGACGAGGCAGGCAAGGGGGGCGTGGCACCGGCCGAGCTCGGCGCTTTCATCGAACGCTGCCCGGTCCGCGTCGGCGGCCTGATGACGATGCCGCCCTTCAGCCAGGACCCTGAGGACTCGCGCCCCCATTTCGCCAGCCTCGCTGAGCTTGCCGCGACGCATGGATTGCCCAAGCTCTCGATGGGCACTTCGCAAGATTGGCGCGTTGCGGTCGAGGAGGGCGCAACGATCGTCCGCCTGGGCGCCGCGCTCTATGTCTGAGCCATAATCCGTAAGAGGAATCCGCCTGTCAGGCCCGAAACAGGCGAGAACCATGGCCCTACGCGATACATGGCATAAAGCGCTGGTCTACTTCGGCCTTGCCGAGGATCACGACTACGGCCCCGAATACGAGGACGAGCTCGAGCCCGAGACGGGCACCGAAGAGGCCTTCGAGGGCCGTCGCGAGTCCGGCCAGGTCCGCCGCCTGCCGAGCGCTCGCCGCTCGCGTCGCGACGAGATCGACGACATCTTCGCCGACGACGAGCCGATCTCCGCCTCGCGTACCCGTACTTTGCGCCCGGTCGGCAACGGCGACTCCGACGTCCAGGTCCACCTCGTCATCCCGCGCAACTTCAACGACGCCCAGCAGGTCGCCGACCAGTTCAAGCGCCAGGTCCCGGTCATCCTCAACCTGCAGACGACCGATCACGAGCTCTCGAAGCGGATGATCGACTTCTGCTCCGGGCTGACCTACTCCCTGGACGGGGGGATGCAGCGGATCGCCGAGAAGATCTTCCTGCTGACGCCGCGCAACGTCGAGGTCTCCGCCGAGGAGAAGGCACGCCTCCTCGACAAAGGCTTCTTCAACCAGTCCTAGCTCCGACTAGTCTCCCGTCGATGATCGTCGGACTCGTCGGCTCGGGGAGCATGGCTGCCGCCATGGCGCGGGGACTGATGGGCGGGGTCGACGGGATGCTCTTCACCGACAGCGGCTCCGGGCGCGCGGCGGATCTGGCCGCTGAGGTCGGGGGCGAGGCCGTCGTCTCGAACGCCGTGCTCGTCGAGCGTGCCGATGTCGTCGTGCTCGCGGTGAAGCCGGCGATGCTCGACCAGGCTGCCGCGGAGCTTGGAGGGGTCACGGCAGTCGTCTCTCTCCTGGGTGCCACCTCCCTGGAGAAGGTCCGCGCGGCCTTCCCGGGTGCCGAGGTGGTCCGGGTGATGCCGAACGTCGGAGTGGAGGTCCGCAAGGGCGTGCTCTGCGTTGCCGGCGACCCGAGCCCCGATGTTCGGACGATGCTCGAGGGGCTTGGGCATGTGGTTGAGCTGCCGGATTCTCAGTTCGACGCCGCAACGGCCGTGATGGGGTGCGCGCCGGCGTACCTGGCGCTTGCGGTCGAGGCGATCGCCGATGCGGGGGCCGCGGATGGGCTGGACGACGAGCTGGCTCGGGAGCTGGTCGTGGAGACGACCGCCGGGACGGCGGAGCTGTTGCGGGTCCGCCGTCCGGCCGACGTTCGCAAGGCCGTCGCGTCCCCGGGCGGCAGCACCGAGGCTGGGCTGGAAGCGCTGGATCGCGAAGGCGCCCGCGAGGCTTTCGCGGCCGCGGTGCGGGCCTCGTTGGAGAGGATGCGGAGATGAGTCTGTTCGCCCTGACCCGCTACGACGTCGCCACCTACGTCAATGCGCTCTTCCTCGTCTACATCATCCTGATCTTCCTCAACATCCTCATCGCCTGGGTGCCGCGGATGCCCTACTACCGCTGGCTGCGGGCGACGCTCGATTTCGTCAAAGAGACCACCGACCCCTACCTCAACCTCTTCCGGCGCTTCCTGCCGCCGCTCGGGGGCGGCGGCTTCGCGCTCGACCTCAGCCCGATCATCGGCGTGATCTTGCTCTTCGTCGCGCGCACAATCGTCGTCAGCTTGATCGAAGGGTGACCGGCGCAGGCGCTCGTGCGTGGCGCCTCGCCGGCGCGCTCTGCGGCCTCGTCGTCGTCCTCGACCAGGCGGCGAAGGCGGCGATCCAGGCTCACCTCGTTCCCGGCCAGTACGTCGAGGTGGCCGGTCCGCTCGAACTCACCCTCTCCCACAACAGCGGCGTCGCCTTCGGCCTCGCCAGCGGCGGCGGAACGCGGCTCGTCCTGCTCACGGCGCTCGCGCTGGCGGTCGTCGGCTACGTCTTCGCCCGCAACCCGACCCGGCCCGGCATGTGGGTGGCGGCGGGGCTGCTTGCCGGCGGCGCGCTGGGCAACCTCGCCGACCGGGTGCGCGCCGACGCGGTCACCGATTACGTGCAGATCGGCAGCTGGCCCGCCTTCAACCTCGCCGACGTCTGCGTCACCGCCGGCGTCCTGCTGCTGGCCTTGTCTTACGCCCGCGAGCCGTCCAAATGAGCACGGCGCTGCAGATCGTCCACGTCGATGACGACCTCGCGGTTGTCGACAAGCCGGCCGGGCTAGTCGTCCACCCGGCCCCTTCGCACAGCGGCCCGACCCTGGTCGGCGAGCTCGGCGAGCTGCTCGGCGGCGGCGCCGACCCCGAGCGGCCGGGCATCGTCCACCGCCTCGACAAGGGCACAAGCGGCCTGCTCGTCGTCGCTCGCGGCGACGAGATCCATGCGGCGCTGCAGGCCCAGGTCCAGCGCCGCGAGGTCGAGCGCATCTACCTCGCCCTGGCGCGCGGGCGCCTCGGCTCGCGCACCGGCACGATCGACGCGCCGATCGGCCGCGCCTCGCGCCAGCGCCACCGCATGGCCGTCTCCGGTGCCGCCCCGCGCCAGGCGCGCACCCACTTCGAGGTGCTCGAGCTGCTCGGTGCCGAGACCTACCTCGAGGCGCGCCTGGAGACCGGCCGCACCCACCAGATCCGCGCCCACTTCGCTGCGATCGGCCACCCCCTCGCTGGCGACACGACCTACGGCGGCGAGAGCAAGTACGGCCTGCGGCGCCAGTTCCTTCACGCCCACCGGCTTGCCTTTTCCCATCCCGCCACCGGGGAGGCGTTGAGCTTCACGTCAGAGCTGCCGGCTGATCTCGCGGCGGCTCTGGAGTCGGCCCGCGCCGCCTAGCAGCGCCTACCGCTCTACAATCCTTCAGCTCGGAAACCGACCCCCGTCGGTCACCCGAACCGGATCCTGACCGGCATCGCGCCGGGTCCCGGCTAGGGCGGCGGGAAAACGCATCTCAAAACCAAGGAGCTTTACCCATGCCCGAGGCAGGCCTCAAAGAGCTGCTGGAGGCCGGAGTCCACTTCGGCCACCAGACCCGACGCTGGAACCCGAACATGCGCCGCTACATCTTCGGCGAGCTCGACGGGATCCACATCATCGACCTGGTCCAGACCGAGGCGCTGCTGGAGAACGCCCGTCGCTTCGCCGGCGAGCTGGCCAGCGGCGGCGGCACGGTGCTCTTCGTCGGTACCAAGAAGCAGGCGCGCGGCCCGGTTGAAGAGTGGGCCCAGCGCTGCAAGATGCCCTACGTCAACCAGCGCTGGCTGGGCGGCCTGCTGACCAACTTCAACACGATGTCGGCGCGGATCGCGCGCCTGCACGAGCTGACCGGATGGCGCGACGAGGGCAAGCTGGACCTGCTGCCGACCAAGGAGCGGATGGGGATGCAGGCCGAACTGGCCAAGCTCGAATTCAACCTCGGCGGCGTTCGCGACATGGATCGCCTGCCCGACGCGGTCTTCGTCACCGACCTGAAAACCGAGGAGATCGCGGTGCGCGAGGCGGCGCGGCTGCGGATCCCGATCATCGCCCTGGTCGACACCAACTGCGATCCGATTCCGATCGACTACGTGATCCCCGGCAACGACGACGCGATCCGTTCCTGCCAGCTGATCATCGGCACGATCGGCGGCGCGATCGACGAGGGCGCCAGCACCTGGCGGGTCCAGGAGGAGCGCCGCATCGCCGAGGAAATGCAGCGGCGCAAGGTCGAAGAGGAAGAGCGCAAGAAGCGCGAGGAGGAAGAGAAAATCCGGGTTGCGGCCGAGGAAGCGGCCAAGAAGGAGGCTGCTGAAGCGGAGGCGGCGAAGCAGGCTGCTCAGGCGCAGGCTCAGGCTAAGGCGCCTGCTGGTCCGGTTCCGGTTGCTCAACAAACTGCTCAGGGTTCAAGCCCCTCGGCTGCGGGTCCTGTCGCGGTGGGGGGGGGGCCTGCGGGCGGGCCCCGG
>DATASN010000023.1:0-32312 GCA_036269215.1 Solirubrobacterales bacterium | reverse complement strand
CTCGGCATAGCCGAGGATTTCGTCCCGTCGGCCCCGTCGGCGGCTCGTTTGACGTCGCGGCGGGCGAAGAAGTCCTCGCCCTCGATGCTTATGTGGGGGACCCAGCGCTCCATCCATCTCGGCAGCCACCAGGCCCGCTTGCCGAGCAGGACCATGATCGCCGGGACGAGCAGGCAGCGGACCAGGGTCGAGTCGATCGCGATCGCCACGGCGAGGCCGACGCCGAACTCCTTGACGATCGGGTTGCCGTTGAGGACGAAACTGGTGAAGACGCAGACCATGATCGCCGCCGCCGAGGTGATCACGCGGCCGGTGTTGGCCAGGCCCTGGATCACCGCCTCCCGCTCGTCTTCGCTCTTGCGGAAGTGCTCGCGCATCTGGGTCAGCAGGAAGACCTCGTAGTCCATCGAGAGGCCGAAGAGGATCGCGAACATCAGCAGCGGCACGAAGCTGACGATCGGGATCGGGTGGTCGAGGCCGATCAGCCCCGAGCCCCAGCCGAGCTGGAAGACCGCGGTGACGACGCCGTAGGCGGCCGCCACCGAGAGCAGGTTCATCGCCGCCGCCTTGATCGGCACCAGCAGCGAGCGGAAGGCGAGCAGCAGGACGATGAAGCTGAGGCCGACGACGATCGCGATCATCAGCGGCAGCTTGTCGCCGATCTGGGTGGCGAGGTCGATGTAGCCGGCGGTCTGGCCGCCGACGTAGGAGGTCGCGGCGGTCCCCTGCAGCGCCGCCGGGATCGTCGTGTCGCGCAGGTTTTCGACCAGGCTGACGGTCTCATCCGCCCAGGGCGCCGATTTGGAGATCACGGTGAAGACCGCCACCGTCCCCTCCTTGTCGAGGGTCGGTTCGGAGACCGCTTCGACGTCGGCGGCCGCGCCGATCGATTTCTCCAGGCCCGGCAGCACCGCCTTGGCTTCTGCGGGGCTTTCGAATTCGGAGGCGATCAGCAGCGGCCCGTTGACGCCCGGCCCGAAGCCGAAGGTGAGGCTGTCGTAGGCCTGGCGCGCCGTCGTCGATTTGGGCAGGGCGCTGAGGTCGTTCTGGCCCAGCTCGAGCTGGAAGATCGGGATCGCGAGCACGATCAGAACCGCCAGGGCGGCGAGGGCGGAGCGCCAGGGCCGGTCGGCGACGCCGCGCGCCCAGCGGGTCCAGCCGTGCGGCTCCACGTCGTCGGGATGGGTCTTGCCGAACTGCACGCGCAGCGAGTTGATCCGCGGGCCGAGCGCGCCGAGCATCGCCGGCAGCAGCGTGGTCGCCGCGCCCACCGCGATCACCACCGCGATCGCCGCGGTGAAGCCGAGCGTGCTGACCAGCGGGATGCCGGCGAAGGCGAGCGAACAGAGCGCGATCACGACGGTGAAGCCGGCGAAGACGACGGCCCCGCCCGCGGTCGCGGTGGCGCGGGCGATCGACTCGCGCAGGTCCATGCCGTCTTTGAGCTGCAGCTTGTGGCGGGTGACGATGAAGAGCGCGTAATCGATGCCGACGCCGAGGCCGATCATCGTCGCCAGGGTCGCGGCGACGCTGGGCACCTGGACGACGTGCTCGAGCAGGCGGATGATCGAGAGCGAGCAGGCGAGACCGAGGATCGCCGAGAAGATCGGCAGCACCATCGCCGTCGCGGTGCCGAAGGCGAAGAGCAGGATCACGATCGCGGCGGCGATGCCGATCGCGTCGCTGGCGCCGGTGTCGGGCTTGGAGAGCGCCTGGCCGACGTAGCTGCCGACGGAGACCCGCAGCCCGGCGGCTTCGGCCGGCCGGCCGGCATCGAGGACCGCCTGCGCCTGCGCTTCGTCGAGTTCGCCCGGGCCGACGCCGAGCACGACCGGCACGTAGGCGACCGAGCGGTCCTTGCTGAGGAAGGCGGCCCCCGCCGGGGTGAGCGGGTTGACGGCCGAGTTGACGTCGTGCATCGCGTTCAGCCGCTTCACTGCCTGGCCGATCGCGTCGGCGTACCTGGGCGCCGTCAGCGCTGCGCCGGCCTTGGCCTGGAAGACGAGCGGGTTGCTGCCGAAGGCCTGTTCGGGCAGGTTGTCTTCGAGCAGCTCGGTCGCGGCGGTCGAGCCGGTGCCGGGCAGGGTGAGGTTGTCGTTGGTCTTGCTTTCGCCCGCCTGCCCGGCGAGGACAAGACCGACGGCGAGCAGGATCCAGACGCCGATCGTCGCCCAGTGGTGCCGCGAGCAGAAGCGCCCGATGGCGTAGAGCGGAGCGGTCACGCGGGCATCATCCCGTTTTGCCCGGCGACTTGGGGGGCGGGGCGTCGCCCGGCTCGAAGGCGTAGGGGACGGAGGCGGCGCGGCCCGCGCCCAGGCCCTGGCGCAGGATCGCCAGGTGCTGGGCGTGGCTGGCGGCGAGCGCGGCGGCGAGCGTCCGCGGCGCGTCGAACTGCAGGCGGGCGACGCTGCCCTGCGCCTGGGAGAGCGCGGCGTCCTCCTCTTCGTAGGCGAGTGCGAGCGCCTCGGCCCGGCTGCGCGGAGCCGGCGGTTCCAGCTCGGCGGCTTCGGCTTCGGTTTCGCCGCCGAGCCCGCGGATCGCCTTGGTCAGGGCGTCGAGGTGCGCCTGGTCCTGGCCGCGGAACCGGCGCGCGACGGCAAGCATCTCGCCATGCAGGTGCGGGATGGCGCGCTGGTAGGCGACGACCGTGGTCAGCTCCTGGGACAGCGCCGAGTTGAGCAGCTCGACGTCGGCAGCCTTTTCGGGATCGGTCGCGGCGCCATGCCCGCTCTGCCCGCAGCCGCCGGCGGGAATCGCCAGAGCCGCGACCAGAAAGACGACGGCGCGACCGAAGCCGCGCCGCCACCTGCTGAGGCATTTAATTCCCTTCGCGCCCATAGATGGGCGCGAAGCATATGCGTAGTTCTACTACGTTTTCGCCCTGAGTGCTAGGACTTCTTTGCGGCCTTGCGGCCTTTGGCCTTCTTGGCGCCCTTGGCCGACTTCGCGTCAGCGGAAAGGCCTTCGAAGTTCATCAGGACAGTGATTGCGGGAATACCGTCCTCGCCCGACTTCGCTAGGCGCTTGGCACTTGCTGCTTGAATCGCGATCGTTCGATCAAGCGTCTCGTTGGCGAGATCGACAGATTCCTTCCACCCCTGCTCATCTACTACCCCGGGAGTCCAGCTGAGGTGGCGGTCCTCTCTTGCGTCAAATGTCCCGCCCTTAAGTGCGGCGATCACCTCATCGAGGATGATCTGAACAACCGATCCGCTCACGCCAGGCTTGACTGAATCAGGGAGCTTCTTCCAGTCCCGATCGGTGAGGTACGCCCGAGCGGTTGCCCTGTAGTAGTGCTCGACGGCACCTCGACGTGGCTCTGTCTTGACCATCTCGATGCATTCGAAGTCCTTGAGGACTTTGACGTGATAGCTGACCTGGCTGAGGCCCTCTTCCAGCTCCTTGGAAAGTTCATTGGGGCTGGCCATCCGCTCGTTGAGGATGGTCAGAATTTCGACGCGCAGGGGATGCGCGAGCGCCTTGACCAGTTTTTGGTCGACCCCGGTGCTCTTTCCCTTTCCTTTCGTCTTGCTTTTGCTCTTTGCGGCCAAAGCGACTCCTCCGATTCGTTTTTGGTCTCTCTAACCACTCCATCCTATTGGACACAAAGCCAATTTGGCAAACCTAAATATCCCTTTTGCAGGCGTTCATCTGATTACTGGAACTTTTTCCAGCAATCGAGAGGTCTAAATCGCCGTACTGGATGGGTCGCGACCCCCAACCGCAGAGAGCTAACGCTTGCGAAGGGGGTGAGGCAGGGTGAAGATCACAAAAGCGGACAACATCGTCCCGCTGCTTTCAACTACCAAGTCGCGCTGAATGTGCGTGCCCGGTGGGCCGATCCTTGGGACTCAAAGGATCGGCCCACCCACGCAGTGTTTCAGCGCGGAGCGCACGACCGTGATTCGATTTCGATTATGAGCACGGCGCAGCACTCTCAAAAATCGCGCGATTCCGCTGCGCTCACGGACGAGATCCACAACTGCCGGCACTGCCCCCGCCTCGTCGAGTGGCGCGAGGCGAGCGCCGCAAGCCCGCCCCGCCGCTTTCGCGGCGAGGACTACTGGGCGCGGCCGCTGAGCGGCTTCGGCGACCCGGCGGCGCGGCTGGCGATCGTCGGCCTGGCGCCGGCCGCCCACGGGGCCAACCGCACCGGTCGCATGTTCACCGGCGACCGCTCCGGGGACTGGCTCTACGCCGCCCTGCACCGCGCCGGCTACGCCAACCAGCCGACTTCCGAGCGGCGCGGCGACGGCCTGCGACTCAGCGATGCCTACGTGACCGCGGTGGTCCGCTGCGCACCGCCGGCCAACCGCCCCACTCCCGAGGAGCGGGACAACTGCCTCCCGTATCTGGAGCGGGAGCTGACCCTGCTCGGGCGCTGCACCGCGATCGTCGCCCTCGGCGGCTTCGCCTGGGACGGAGCGTTGCGGGCGATCCGGGCGCTCGGGGCCGAGGTGCCGCGGCCGCGGCCGCGCTTCGGCCATGGCGCCGAGGTCACCGCCGGCCGCTGGACGCTGCTCGGCTGCTACCACCCGAGCCAGCAGAACACCTTCACCGGCCGCCTCACCGAGCCGATGCTCGACTCGGTGCTCGCCCGGGCGGCGGAGCTGGCCGACGCCTAACAGGGTCCGGTCGGCGCAATCGGAACCGGCGGCGTCTCGAATCCCAGCAGGCCGATCGTCGCCGGGATGCCAGGCTCCCCGGTCGCAAGAATTCGCTCGCTGGATCGCTTTTGGATCACCAGCATCCCGGCAAGAGTCTTGCTCATCAGCGCCATCACTTCTTCCCAGCCGCGCGCGTCGAATACCCCGGGCAACCAGCTCACATGGGTCTCGTCCTCTCCGCCAAAGACCCCGGCGCGCACCGATCCGACAACGTCGTCGACCATTGCCCGTACCCCGTTGACCGTGATGTCCGACCTCACCGACGCTGGAACCTTCAGCCAGACCCGATCGTCGAAGAACAGCGTCGCCGTGGCCTTGAAGAAGTGCTCTTTTGCGCCACGCCGCCGCTTGCTCTCGACCCGCTCGATGCAGCTGAGCTTCTCCAGCGCGTTGACGTGGCTGTAGAACTCGGGCACCCCGAGATCGAGTTCGCGGCCGATTTCGCTGCTGCTCGCGATCCGTTCGTTGAAGACGGCGAGAAGGTGCTCTCGCATCGGATGTGAGAGAGCTTTAATCAAGCGGCGGTCGATGAACCGCTTCAGCCTTTTTTCCGCGATTACGTCCTTGATCGACCTTGCCGCCATCGGTTTTCCTCCTCTTGGTTACGAATACTTGGTACCAGGATAGGCCCCTCGGCGTACCCCAGATCGGCAGCTATCGTGGGGGCGCGGGATTAATCGAAACTATTTTGAGCAATTGACAGGTCTCAAGCGTACCCAAAAGAGGAAGAAGGGCATCGCATGACACGACCGCGACTCAAGCGCACCACGCAGCAAATGGAAGCGCCAAACGGCGACGTCTACCTGCTCAGGCCCAGCGCCGGTGCTGACATCCACATCGAGGAACCCGACGAGCAGGGCCGGCGGCTGCTTGCCTCGCTCGACGGGACGAGGACCCGCGAGGAGCTGATCGAGGAGTTCGGCCTGGAAGAGGTTGATGACCTGCTCGCCCAGTTCGAGGAGCTCGGCGTCGTCGAAGACGCCGCCGACGACGACCTGATCGCCGAGAAGGTGATCGAGCGCTTCGACCGCCAGCTGCGCTACTTCAGCGACATCACGGCGGGCCCGCCAGCCTCCGAGTGCCAGAAGCGGCTCGAAGGCTCACGGATCGCCGTGCTCGGCGTCGGCGGCCTCGGCGGCTGGTCGGCGCTCAACCTGGCCTGCTGCGGCGTCGGCGAGATGCTGCTGGTCGATTTCGACCGGGTCGAGCTGAGCAACCTCAACCGCCAGGTCCTCTATTCGGAGTCCGACATCGGCCGCTACAAGGTCGGTGCGGCGGGGGAGCGCCTGCGGGCCTTCAATTCCTCGATCCGGATCGAGACGCGGGTTCAGCGGCTCGACAGCGAAGCGGCCATCGCCGAGACGATCGACGGCTACGACATGGTGATCGACGCCTGCGACTGGCCGGCGCACGACATCGAGCACTGGATCAACTCGGCCTGCTTCGCCGCCAAGGTCCCCTTCATCGCGATGAGCCACTTCCCGCCGATCGCGCGGGTCGGGCCGCTCTACGTGCCGGGAGTGACGGGGTGCTTCGTCTGCCAGGAGATCGGCTACCGCCGCACCTACCCGCTCTTCGACATCGCGATCGAGCAGCAGCGCGGCAAAGAATCGCCGGCGGCGACGCTGGGCCCGGCCTGCGGCCTGATCGGCGGCCAGATCGGCCTCGACGTGATGCACCACCTGACCGGCCTCGCCCGGCCCTCGACCCTGGGCGTCGGCCACATCTACGACCTGCGCACGATGACGGTGGAACGGGAGCCGGTGGTGCCGGAGCCGAGCTGCCCCGTCTGCGGCGAAATGCAGCACTCGTCGGATCAAGAAGCCGAGAAAACGGCGCCGCGATAGAGAGGGGTCAACCCGCTGCTCGTCGGCGCCCATTTCGATGGCCCGTGCTGGGCCATCGATCGCGCAAAGAGTCAGAAGGCGCCCGAGGGCGCCCTTCTGACCGGTTCCCGGAGCTGTTGCGTGCTCAGCTGTTTGGCGCGCAATCCTTGAGGCCGAGCGCGTGCAGCTGCTTGCCCGCCGCGGCGAAAGTGTCCTTCTTGCCGAAGGCCAGCTCGGGGTTCGCTTCGATCTTTTCCAGAGTCTGCTGGGAGAGTTCCAGCGCTGAGCTCACCTGCTGTTCCTCGCCGCTCGGAGCTCCCAGGGCTTTGACGCCGTCAATCTGGCTCTGGACGCTGGGCACCAGGACGGTTTCCACGAGTTCAGCTTCCTGCGCCTTGCTCGGCTTCTTATTTTCCAGGCCGTTTTTCTTGATGTAGGCATTGATCTCGGCTTCCTGCGCCTTTTCGCCTTTGACGCAGACCGCATTGCCCTTGGCGACGAATTCGGCCTTGCTGATCGCGGCCGTCGTTTCGGTAGAGGTCGAGCTGCTGCTGCTGCCGCACCCAGCCACGCATACCCCGGCGACGAGGGCTGCCATAAGAGCCAGCCCGCAGATCATCCTTCTTCGCATCAAACCCTCCTTAGCCGTTTTCGGACTCCGGGCTACCCTGACAGGAAAATAACCCTCAGGCAGCCACGGTCCTTCAAGCGACCCGAGCGCTTCGAGTCACCGCAGGGAACCACCCATAACCGGCCCTTCATAACTCCTATAGAATTGCCGATTGAGGTAGCCCGAATTCCGCATGGCAAGAGGGTTTCGGAGCCAACCTGCCGACGTAGCTCAGTTGGTAGAGCACTTCACTCGTAATGAAGGGGTCCCCGGTTCGAATCCGGGCGTCGGCTCTAACCGTGTGGACAGTGGCGATCAGGTGCCTCGATCGCGACATCCTCGCTGAGGATACCCGCCAGTCGGGTGTCATCTATCGCCACGGCGAGCAGGACGGCGCTCGAGGCCATGACCGCGACCAGGAGGCTGAACGGGGCGGTCGCCGCCGCCAGTGCGATCAGGGCGATGCAGGCGACCAGGCGAGATCGGGGTGTCTGGCCCGTCGCCCGGCGCATGAAACCCAGCTGGGAGAGCAGGAAGATCAGTGGGCCGCCGAAGATGAGTGCGGTTGCGCTGAGGTTGGTTGGGTCGGTGGGGGCGGCGATCGCCAGCTCGTCGCCGACGGCGATCGCGACGATGCCGATGACCATCAGGATCAGGGTGTAGTTGCCCAGCCCGACTATTCGCGAAGCGTCGGCGGCGCCGTCGATCGCTTTCATGCCGATGTCCTCGGCGCGGTGGAAGTAACACCACCAGAGCGCAACCGTGCCGGCGAAGGCGACGGCGAGGACGAGCAGGCGGTCGGCCTGGACGGGCTGGTCGACGAAGGCGTTGCCGATCGTGAGGACGGTCTCGCCGAGGGCGATCAGGAAGAAGAGGCGGAAGCGCTCGAGCAGGTGCTCGGCGTAGATCTGGCTGTCGGAGCTGAAGGGGCTCTTGCGGCCCGGCAGGGGATGGCCGGCGATCACGCCGCCGTAGGTGATCAGCACGGCGGCGGCCCAGAGCGCCAGGCGGGCATCGCCGCCGGCCACGATCCCGGCGATCCAGACCGGCGCGGTCCCGATCTCCCAGACGAGGGCGTTGACGAAGTGGGCGTGCAGCCGGTGGCCACGGAAGACGGCGACGGCGAACGCGGTGCGGCCGATCTGGATCGCCAGGTAGCCGATCACGAAGAGGCCGGCGCGATCGCTGAACGCCTCCGTGATCGACGTCGCCATCAGCAGGCTGGCGAACATCACGGAAAGCAGCATCAACCGCACCGGCCGGCGCTCGCCGTCGAGCCAGTTCGAGGTCCAGACAGTCATGAACCAGGCGTACATCACGGCGAGGGTCAGGACCAGCGTCTCGGCCATGCCACGCGCGTCGACGTGCTCGAGCAGGTTGTGGGCGAGCTGGCTGACCGTGAAGACGTAGACCAGGTCGAAGAAGAGCTCCAGCGGCGTCACCGACCGCGCCACTTCGCGGGGACGGACCAGGGAGGCCGGATCGCGCCTCATGAGCGGAGCGATTCAGCCGCTCTGGCCGTCGAACTTGTAGCCGACGCCGCGTACGGTGAGCACCAGCTCGGGGCGCTGCGGGTCGCGCTCGACCTTCTGGCGCAGGTTGGAGATGTGGACGTCGCAGGCGCGCTCGTCGCCGTCGAACTCGGTCTGCCAGAGCTCCTCCATGATCTGGCGGCGGGGGAAGACCTCGCCGGGGCGGCCGACCAGCAGGCGCAGCAGCTGGAACTCGGAGCGGGTCAGGTTGACCGGCACGTTGTCGACGGTGGCGACGTGGCGGACGAGGTCGATCGCGACCGGGCCGGCTTCGATCTTGACCGCCTGATTGAGCGGGCCGCGGTCGAGCTCGCGGCGGCGCATTTGGGCGCGCACGCGGCCGAGCAGCTCGCGCACCGAGAAGGGCTTGGTGACGTAGTCGTCGGCGCCGACCTCGAGGCCGACGACCTTGTCGACCTCGGCGTCCTTGGCGGTGAGGACGATGATCGGCACGGCGCTGCGGCCGCGCACGTCGCGGCAGATGTCGAGCCCGCTGTGGCCGGGCATCATGATGTCGAGGATCAGCAGGTCGTAGGGGATCGTCTCGCCGATTTTGACCATTGCCTCGTCGCCGTCGCGGGCGACGTCGACGTCGAAGCCGTCCTGGGCGAGAGCGTAGCCGACCGACTCGCGGACCGAGGGCTCGTCGTCGGCGACCAGGATGCGTCCGCTGCTCATCGTCAGGCCACCGGGGTCGGGCTGGGTTGGGCTACGGGGAGGCAGACCCAGAAGGTGCTGCCCTCGCCCTCGACCGAGGTGGCGCCGATCCTGCCGCCCATCACGTCGACCATGCGGCGGGCGATCGCCAGGCCGAGGCCGAAGCCCTCCTGCTTGCGCGACTCGCTGCGCCGGTAGAAGCGCTCGAAGACGCGCTCGATCTCCGCCGCGGGTATGCCCGTTCCTGTGTCGATGACTTCCAAGATCACATCCCTCTCGCCGTCGCGGCGGCCGCGTACGGTAACGGCGCCGGGGGGTGGCGTGTTCTTGAAGGCGTTGGTGAGCAGGCCGATCATCACCTGGCGCAGCAGCGTCGGGTCGCCCTTGGCGGTCAGGTCGGGCTCGGACTCGACGATCAGCTCGACGTGTTTGGGCGCCTCGACCGCAGCGACGACGTCGCGGATCGCGATCGGCACGTCGACCACCTCGGTCTCCCCCGCGCCGACCGACTCGACCCGCGCCAGCGTGAGCAGCGCCTGGGTGAGGCGGTTCATCCGCTCGGCGTCCTCGCCGAGGCGGGTGAGGAAGTGATCGCGGGCGCGGGGGTCGTCCTTGGCGCCGCTCTGCAGGACCTCGATCGCGCCGGAGATCCCGGCCAGCGGGTTGCGCAGCTCGTGGGCGGCGTTGGAGACGAAGTCGGCTTCGGCGAACTCGCGCCGCATCTCGTCGGTGCGGTCGCGAACGACGGCGAGCACAGCGTGCTCGTCGGGCAGCGAGCGAGCCTGCATCGCGTAGGCGCGATCGCCGATCCGCAGCGCCGGGTGGGCGGTGAAGCCGACTTCGGCGGCGCGGGCGAGGTGGGGTAGCATCGCCTCGGGCGGGCGGCCGCGGTCGAGCAGCTCGACGGCGGCGCTGTTGGAGAAGCGCACCGGGCCCTCGTCGTCGACCACCATCACCGCGTCGCCCAGGCCGTCGAAGATCGCCTCGAGCTTGTTGCGATCGGCGGTGAGCACGCCGAAGCTCTCCTTCAGCGATGCGCGCATCGACTCCAGGGCGCGGGCGAGGTCGCCGATCTCGTCAGGCCCGGAGACGCCAAGCGGCGCGTCGAAGGAGCCGGCGGCCATCTCGCCGGCCGCCTGCGCCAGCCCCGAAACCCGGTGGGCAATCGCCGCGGCGATCAGGAAGCCGGCGAGGACGCCGAGCAGAACCGAGACGACCAGGGCCCGCCGATTGTCGCCGAAGAGGTAGACGGAGAAGGCGGTGATCAGCGAGACCGCCGCAAAGGCGCCCGCAAGCCAAAGTCGCATCCCGATCCGCCTCATGAAGAGTTACTAACACAAACCAATCTGAGCCGCGTGGGAGAATCGTTCGATGCGGACGCTGGTCTTCATCCCCGCCTGGAACGAGGAGGGCTCGGTCGCGGCCGTGATCGCCGGCGTGCGCGAGTCCCTGCCCGATGCGGACCTGCTGGTGATCGACGACGGCTCGACCGACGCGACGGCGGAGCGGGCTCGCGAGGCCGGCGCCCTGGTCGCCTCGCTGCCGTTCAACCAGGGGCTCGGGGCGGCGCTGCAGACCGGCTACCTGCACGCGCTGCGCGAGGGCTACGAGTTCTGCGCCCACCTCGACGCCGACGGCCAGCACCCGCCGGCCGAGGTGGCGCGGCTGCTGGAGGAGGTCTACGCCGACCGCGCCGACCTGGTGATCGGCTCGCGCTATCGCGAGCGCGGCGCGGCCGAGAGCGACGACTACAAGCCGACCCTCTCGCGACGGATCGGCACCGGCGTCTTCCGCTTCTTCCTCACCCTGGCGACGCGGCAGCGCTTCACCGACACGACCAGCGGCATGCGGGCGGCGAACCGCCGCGTGATGGCGCTGTTCAGCGAGCGCTACTCGCCCGACTTCGCCGAGATCGAGTCGCTGCAGCTGGCCGTGCGCGAGGGCCTGCGGGTCGAGGAGGTGCAGGTGCGAATGCTGGAGCGGGCCGGCGGCAGCTCCTTCCTGACCCCGCTGCGCTCGGCCTTCTTCATCTTCAAGGGGATGATCGTGCTGCTTGTCGGCCAGTTCCGGCCGCGGCACGCGGAGGCCGAGCAATGAGCGCGCTGGCGCTGGCGGCAGCGCAGAGCCCCAAAGTCCACCTCACCCCGCAGACGCGGATCATCGCCGCGCTGCTGGCGCTGGCCTTCATGGCGCTGGTGCTCGAGCTGATCCGCCGCGACCGGCTGCAGGAGCGCTTCAGCGTCGTCTGGTTCGTCGCCGGGCTGGGGATGCTGATCGGCGCCGCCTTCCCTGGGCTGCTGACCGTGGTCGCCGACGCGATGGGCGTGCGCGACACCAACGTGGCGCTGTTCTCGATCGTGCTGCTGCTGCTGCTCGGCATGGCGCTCAACTTCAGCGTGATCATGTCGCGCCAGGCGGCCCAGATCACCCGGCTCGCCCAGGAGCGGGCGCTGGAGAAAGCGCGCGAGCAGGCGAGCTCAGGCGAAAACGGCAGCGAGTCGAAACGAGAGCGCCTCGAGAGCTAGCTCCTCGGAGACGTTGAGGTCGAGGCGGCGGCGGGTGTCCTGGACCAGCTCGGCGGCGCGGCGGGGGCGGGACGGGTCGAGGTCCACGGCGCGCGCCTGCAGCTCCTCGATGCGGTCGCGGTTGTAGACGACCTCGGTGGCGCCGGAGGCGGTCGCGGCGAGGTCGCGGAACCAACCAGCGTTCAGCTCGAGGGCGAGATCGAGCGCCTCGGTGCGGCGGCGGCGGCCGGCGCGTTTGGCTTCGTCGGTGATGTCCTTGGCGCTGCGCTTTACTCCGGCCTCGGCTTCTTCTTCGAGAGACTTGCGGGTGGTCTCCTCTGCTTCTTCGCCTGACGATTCAGCGATCTTCAAGACTCGTTGCCAATCCTTGTCCATCGCAAGAGCGGCGGCACGGAGCGTCTGGCCGGAGCCCGAGAGGAGGTAGCGGGCGCGGGCGGGGTCGCCGGCGGAGAGGCGGGCGGCGGCGGCGAGGTCGTCGGGGGAGCAGTCCCCGGCTAGGGAAGCTTCTATGGCTTCGGGGGGCAGCGGGGCGAAGTCGATCGGCTGGCAGCGGGAGGCGATCGTCTCGAGGAGGGCTGTGGGCTCGGAGGTGAGGAGGATCAGGTGGACGTAGGCGGGGGGCTCCTCGAGGGTCTTGAGCAGGGCGTTCTGGCTCTCGTCGCGCATCTGCTCGGCGGCCTCGACTACGAAGACGCGCTTCTCGCCCTCGAAGGGGCGGTAGGAAGCGGCTCGGATCACTTTCTCTCTCACCTCCTCGACCATGTGCTGGGCGCCGCGGGGGCGCAGCCAGACGAGGTCCGGGTGCGGCGATGGGTCGAGCAGGGCGCGGCGGCGGGCGTCGTCCGGGTCGGTTGCTTGGGCGGCGAGGATCTCGGCGGCGAAGGCTCGGGCGGCAGCCGCCTTGCCGGCTCCACGCGGGCCGCGGAAGAGATAGGCATGGCTGGGTCCCGTGGCCAGCGCTGCGCTCAGGGCGACCCGCGCCCGTGGCTGGTGCTCTGTGCTCTCCTCAAGTCGCTGAACGTTTGTGGCGGTTATAGGGGCCACAATCCTTCAATCATCGGTGTCACCCCGGGCGCGCACGGCCCCCATTACCCGCTTGTGGACTTCCTCGACGCTGCCGTCTGCATCAACCACCACGACCCGGTCCGAGGCGATCTGGGCGATCTCCTCGTAGGCCTCGGCGACCGCGCGCTGCAGCTCGAGGCCCTCGGACTCGAGGCGGTCCTCGCCGTCGGCGCGGCCGAGGCCGACCTCGGGGTCGACGCGCAGCAGCACCGTGATGTCTGGCCAGAGGCCGTCGATCACGGTGTCGGTCAGCGAGAGGACGTGGCTCGTCCCCAGCTCGCGAGCTCCGCCCTGGTAGGCGACGCTGGAGTCGGCGAAGCGGTCGGCGACGACGTCCCTGCCGGCCTCGAGCGCGGGCCGGATCACCCGGCTGACCAGGTCGGCGCGGGCGGCGGAGAAGAGCAGCAGCTCGGCGAACGGGTCGACCTCGAGCGCGGGGTCGGCGAGCAGCTCGCGGATCCGCTCCGCCGCCTGCGTCCCCCCCGGCTCGCGGATCAGCAGTGTCTCGGGTCCGAGCGCCTCAGCCAGCAGCTTTGCCTGCGTGCTCTTTCCAGAGCCATCGATCCCCTCCAGCGAGACGAACACGCTCAACCCTCGCTCCGCTGTTCCTTTTCCCGCCCATGTGGGGATAGAGCACAGCGGAGCGGCTGGGTCATCTCATTTTGCGCTCGAGGCGGCCTTGGCGCGTTTGCGGCCGCGGGTGGCGGTGTCGGCCTTGGACGCCGCCTTGACCTTCGTCTTCGCCGGCGCCTTCCCGTCCTCGTCGCCCGCCGGCAACGGCTTCTCCGCCATCGCTTCTTTGGCCGCTTTCGCCGCTGCGCGCTCGGCGCGGCGCTTCTTCATCTCCTGCATCGACTCGCAGTCGTCGTTGAGGCAGAGGTTCCAGGGGCGTCCGCGGAAGGGCTGGACTTTCAGGCGCGGCGTCTCGCCGCAGATCGAGCAGCGTTCCTCGAGTTTGAAGACGTCGCCGCGCTGGGGTAGCGGGAAGGTCTGATCGCAGGACTCGGGGTCGTCGAGGACCCAGCCCGAGCAGCCGACGAAGCGCTTGCCCGACTTCTTCGCCCGGATTACCCGCAGCATGTGGGGCGAGCCGTCCTCCTTCTTGCGGCCGGCTTCTTCGCAGACCTTGCAAGGGCCGAGGATGCGGTCCTCGTCCATCCCCTTCCAGACGACTTTGGCCAGGTCTTCGCGGCTGGCGTCGATTTCGGTCCAGGTCGTGTGGAGCAGTTCGCGGCTGTCGCCGACGACGCCGTCCTTGGTCATCTCGCCGGCGGCGATCTGGTCCATCTCCGACTCGAGCTGGGCGGTCATCTCCGGCGTCGCCATCGCCGGCACGTATTTCTTGAAGGCCTCGTACATCGCGATCCCGGTCTCGGTCGGGATTGGCGGGTTGCTGTAGACGTAGCCGCGGTCGAAGAGCTTCTTGATGATGTCGGCGCGGGTCGCCTTGGTGCCGAGGCCGCGCTCCTCCATCATCTCGACCAGCTTCGCCTGCGAGATCCGCGAGGGCGGCTGGGTCTCCTTGTCGACGATCCAGGGCTCGCCGTCGAGGGCGAGCGTCTGGCCCTCCTGCAGCGCCGGGATCTCCTCGTCGGAGGAGCGGGCGTAGGTGTAGATGCCGGCGAAGCCGGGGTCGACGACGACCGAGCCGCGGACGAAGTAGGTCTGCGAGCCGGCCTCGATGTCGGCGCGCGTGGACTCGGTGATCATCGGCGGGCTGAAGGTGGCGAGGAAGCGGCGCACGACGAGTTCGTAGACGCGCTTCTTAGGGCCGTCGCCGAGGGCGCCGGGGTGGATCGCCTGGGTCGGGTAGATCGGCGGGTGGTCGGTCGTCTCTTTTTTGCCCCGGGTCGGCTTCAGCTCGCCGTCGAGCAGGCCCGAGGCGGCGGAGAACTCCTTGACCCGAACCAGCGAGCTGACCAGCTCGCGCAGCGGCAGCGAGACCGGGTAGACGGTGTTGTCGGTGCGCGGGTAGGAGATGAAGCCGTCCATGTAGAGGTCCTCGGCGAGGCGCATCGCGCTGGCGGGGGTGATGCCGAGGCGGCTGGAGGCGTCGGTGGTGAAGGCGGTCGTGTTGTAGGGCGTCGGCGGTTTGCGCGTGTTCTTGCGCGCCGTCACGGCCTTGACCGTGCCCGGGGCCGCGGTGCCGGCGAGCGCCGCGTCGGCCTCGGCCTTCTCCCAGAACTTGTCGGTCTCGTGGTGGGCCTCGAAGCTGCCGTCGGGGTGCTCGAACTTGGCGAACAGTTCCCAGAAGGGCTTGGCGACGTGGGCGCGGCGCTCCATCTCACGCTCGACGACCAGGCCCAGGGTGGGGCTCTGCACGCGGCCGACCGAGAGGAAGTTGGAGCCGAAGCGGCGGGTGCTGAGCGAGACGGCGCGGGTCAGGGTCGCGCCCCAGAGCAGGTCGATGTCCTGGCGGGCAGCGCCGGCGTTGGCGAGCGGGTAGGAGAGCTCGTCGAGATCGCCGAAGGCGCGCTCGATCTCCTCCCTTGTCAGAGCCGAGTAGCGGGCACGCTTGATCCGCAGCGTGCCGGCCTTGGTTTCCCCGCGGTTGCCGAGGGTCGGGTTGGCGTCGAGCATCTCCTCCAGGGCCTCGAGGCCGATCAGCTCGCCCTCGCGGTCGAAGTCGGTCGCGATCACCAGCTCGTCGGCCTCTTTGGCGACCTTGCGGATCGCCTTGACGACGTTCTTGTCGGTCGGCTCCTTGATCAGCTCGGCGTCGATCAGGTCGTGCAGGTCGGTCTTCTGCCAGTTCGAGTAGCCCTCGGGGAAGGCCGGGCCGAGCACGTGACCCTTGAGCCCGATCGTGCGCTGGTCGTCGCCCTTCTCGTCGGTCCAGGTGTAGAAGGGGACTTTGAAGGTTTTGTCGCTGGTCGCGCTGCCCTTGCTGAGGAAGGTCGCGATCTTCTCGGCGCTGTTGTTCTTCTCGGTGACGATCAGTCGCATCGGGCGGCGAGGGTAGCAGGGGCGCTCGGCCGGACCGGCAAACCGCCGACGGGACGAAATCCTCGCGCATGGCAAGGATTTCGTCCCGTCGGCCCCGGGCGGGTTAGGATCGCGGACTTGATGAGGACTTTGGTTACAGGCGGCGCGGGCTTCATCGGCTCGAATCTGGTCGACGCCCTGCTGGCGCGGGGGGACGAGGTGACGGTCGTCGACGACCTCTCGACCGGGCGGCGGCAGAACCTCGACGGGGCGCTGGAGGCCGGCGCGACCCTGGTCGAGGCCGACATCCGCGAGCGGGCGGCGCTGGCCGATCTGGCCGGAACGGAGAAGCCGGATGTCGTCTTCCACCTCGCCGCGCAGATCGACGTGCGCAAGTCGATCGCCGACCCCGCCTTCGACGCCGCGGTCAACGTCGGCGGCACCGCCAACGTGCTCGAGGCGGCGCGGGCGGCGGACTCGCGGCGCGTCGTCTTCGTCTCCACCGGCGGCGCGATCTACGGCGAGGGCGAGGGCAGGGCGCTGCCGCTCGACGAGGGCGCGCCGGTCGAGCCGCTCTCCGCCTACGGCCAGAGCAAGTTCGCCGCCGAGGGATACCTGGCGCTCTACGAGCGGCTCTACGGGATCTCGGGAGTCGCCCTGCGGCTCGGCAACGTCTACGGCCCGCGCCAGGACCCGCTCGGCGAGGCGGGCGTGATCGCGATCTTCTGCGGGCGGCTGCGCGCCGGCGAGCGGCCGACCGTGTTCGGCGACGGCAAGCAGACCCGCGACTACATATACGTGGGCGACGTGGTTGCCGCAGCCCTGGCGGCGGCCGAGTCCGAAGCCACCGGCCCGATCAACGTCGGCACCGGGGTCGAGACCGACGTGCTGGAGCTGGCCCGCCTGCTCGGGAAGCTGGGCGGCGTCGACGATTTCAAACCGGAGCCGGCCCCACCCCGTACCGGCGAGGTGCAGCGCATCTCGATCGACCCCGCCCGTGCCGAGCGCGAGCTGGTCTGGGAAGCCAAGACCTGCCTCGAGGACGGCCTGCGCCTCACCCTCGACTCGATCTGAGCACAGGAAACGCTCTGTCCCCTTCGCAGGGGATAAAACGTTGCACCGACTAGGCTTTGCCCCATGCCCGCTCAGGCCTATGCCGGCAAGGAGTGCGTTTGTCAGCTGCGCAAGGGGATCTGCGACCAGTCCTGCGTGCGCGACATGCTTGAGACGCCCTTCTACATCGCCTGCCTGAAGACGGCGGGGCGGCGCTGCCTGGTGATCGGCGGGGGCGACATCGGCCTCGAGAAGGTCGAGGGGCTGCTCGCCTGCGACGCCGACGTGACCCTGATCGCGCCGGTCGCCCACCCCGAGCTGGAGGGCCTGGCGGCAGAGGGCTCGATCAAGTGGGAGCAACGCGCCTACGCCGGGGCCGCGGACCTCGAGGGTGCCTTCATGGCGATCGCCGCGACCGACGACAGCGAGGTCAACATCGGCGTCTACGACGACGCCGAGCAGCGGGCGATGCTGGTCAACGTGGTCGACGTGCCGCCGCTGTGCAACTTCATCCTGCCGGCGATCGTGCGCAGCGGGCCGCTGGCGATCGCGATCTCGACCGCCGGCGCCTCGCCCGCCCTGGCGAAGCGGATGAAGCGCGAGGTATCCGAGCTGTTCGGCGAGGAGTACGCCCGCCTCGCGGTGATCCTCAACGACGCCCGCGGCTGGGCCAAGGGGACGCTGCCGACCTACCAGGACCGCAAGGAGTTCTTCGAGGGAATCGTCAACGGCGACCCCGACCCGGTCGAGCTGATCCGGGCCGACCGCGAGGTCGAGCTGCTGGCGCTGATCGAGGCGGCAAAAGAGCGCGCCGCTGCGGCTCTCGCCTAAACAGGCGAGTTAATCGGCGTATGGCCGAATAAGTCGCTTGTCAGGTTCCGCAAGCGGATGTACGCACGCGATCGAGGGTGTCGCGCAGCTCGTCTGCCTGACCGACGCTGAGCTTGGCGGCGAAAGCGACTTCCAGCTCGGCGATCACCGCGGGCCGCATCTCAGCGAGCAGGTCGCGGCCGGCCGGAGTCAAGGCCGCATAGCTGACGCGACGGTCAGTCGCGCAGAAGACCCGCTCGAGAAGGCCCGCCTTGACCAGCCGGTCGACCAGCTTGGTCAGCCCGCCGCGGGTGATCACCAGAGCCTCGGCGAGGTCACCCATCCGCATCCGTTCCTCCTCCGCCTCCGCGACGGTGGCGAGCACCTCATACCAGGGCAGCGGCGGGAAGTCGGCGGCGGACAGCATCTCCTGGAGGCGTTGGACGATCGCCGCGTGGGTACGGGTCAGCGAGCCCCAGGCTTCGCCGTGGGGACTCCCTTGAGGGGCTTTGCCCTCTCGATCTCTTGTCGCGGTCGCCTGCTCGCTCACTCCCCCATCATCGCAGATGAACGTTGCCATGACAATAGTTGTAGAGATAATCTTTTCTGCTATGATTGTTTCTGCGTCAATAATTTAGATGGCAACTACTTGAGAAGGAGCAGAGAATGAGCACGCAGACCATCAAGCAGGAGATTCCGGCAGGCACCTACGCGGTCGACCCCGTCCACTCCTCGATCACCTTCGCGATCGTCCACAACGGCGTGGCGACGTTCCGCAGCGGCTTCGGCTCCTACGAGGCTCGGCTCAACGGCGGCGAGGCACCCCGGCTCGAGGGCAGCGTCGACGTGACGAGCATCGCGATCGAGGACGAGCAACTGAAGGGCCACCTGCTCTCCCCCGATTTCTTCGACACCCAGCATTACCCGCGGCTGCGCTTCGAGTCGAGCGAGCTGAACGTCGAGGACGACGGCACGCTCCGACTTCGCGGCGAGCTGGAGATCCACGGCGAGGCGCGCGAGGTCGAGGCGAGCGGCAAGTTCGGCCGGCTCGGAGCCGACCTCGGCGGCAGCGCCCGCGTCGGGATCTCGCTGGCCGCAACGGTCGACCGGCGCAACTTCGGCCTCGACTGGAATGCCGAGCTGCCCAGCGGCGGCGAGGTGCTCGACTACGAGGTCAGCATCGCGGTCGAGCTGGAGCTGGTCGAGGAGGCCGAGTAGCGATGCGGGTGCTGGGCATATCCGGCAGCCTGCGCCGCGGCTCGCTCAACAGCGCCCTCTTGCGGGCGGCAGCCGAGCGGCTGCCCGCCGGGGCAGAGCTGGTCGAGTTCGACCGCCTGCGCGAGGTTCCGCCCTACGACGAGGACGCCGAAGCGGAGGCGACCTCGTCCGCGGTCGAGGAGCTGCGCCAGGCGGTGCGCGACGCCGACGCCGTCCTAATCGCAACCCCGGAGTACAACCACTCGATCCCCGGCCAGCTCAAGAACGCCCTCGACTGGGTCTCCCGCCCGGCCGGGCAAAGCGCCCTCAACGGCAAGCCGGCCGCCGTGATCGGCGCCTCGACCGGGATGTTCGGCGCGGTCTGGGCCCAGGCCGAGCTGCGCAAGGTCCTCGGCGCGATGGGCGGCCGCGTGGTCGAGGCCGAGCTCCCCGTCGGCCGCGCCAAGGAGCTCCTGGTCGGCAACCGCCTGGAGCTATCGCCCCAGCAGTCCGAGCAGCTGGAGGAGCTCCTCGCAGAGCTGATCGCAGCAGCCGAGGCTGAGGCAGAACTGGCAGTCGTCGCTTAAGGAATTAGTCGCTCAACCGACGACACTCGGTCAATTGCCTTGTCGAATGACGCAATCGACTCGACATCGGTGAGCTCCGCGGCGGCAACCAGGTACGCCTCGGCGAAGTCGAGACGATCGACCTCATAGATCTCGAGGGCTCGAAGGAGAAGCTCCGTGTCGGCTGAGATCGTCGGCATCGCCAACGCCGCTCTCATCAACTCGGCGGTAACGGACCGGTCGACTTCGTAGACCGACTGAAGCACGTAGACGCACTCTGCCAAGACAACATCAGCAAGAATCAGTTCGGCTTTCGTGGCCAAGAACTGCGTTGCCCGCCGTGCCATCTCCGGTGGGTCACCAGTCAAGTGGCGAATTACGACGTTCGTATCGAGCAAGACGGTCAAGCTTGCTCTTTCAGTCTCTTGCCACGGGCCCGCCACGCCTCCTTGCGAATCTCCTCCCATGAGGCGCCGCGCTTTCCTGGCGGGACCGGAACCAGCCCTGCGAGGTCAAGAAAGTTCTGGGTGCGGGCGAGAACCGCCCGCCCATCTTCCAAACGGAACAGCACCTGATCACCGGGCTCCAGCTCAAGGCTGTCCCGCACGGCCTTGGGAACCGTGATCTGGCCCTTGGAGGTCAATTTCGCCGCTACGTCCATTTCATTCCTTACTTTTACCCGAAAGTAAGAATAGCCGACTGCTACGAGGCAGGCAAGGCGAAGAAGGCCACGGCCGCGAAGTGGGCTGCAGCGGCTGCTATTACCAGGGCGTGGAAGACCTCGTGGTAGCCGAATACGCGTGGGTTGGGATTAGGTCTTTGGGTCGCGTAGACGACGGCGCCCGCTGTGTAGAGGAGGCCGCCTGCAGCTACGAGGAGGGTGCCGGTGGTGCCCATCGAGCTCCAGAGCTCGGGGAAGGAGATGACGGCGACCCAGCCGAGCGAGAGGTAGATCAGGGCGGCCACCCACTTCGGGTGGTCGATCCAGACCATCTCGACGATCGCCCCGGCGATCGCGCCGATCCAGACGACGACGAGGATCGCGTCGGCGAGCGGGCCGTGGAGGACGAGCAGGGCGAAGGGCGTGTAGGTGCCGGCGATGAGGAAGAAGATCATCGAGTGGTCGAGGCGGCGCATCCAGCGGCGCACGTCGGGCCGGGTCCAGTTGACGCGGTGGTAGAGGGCGCTGGTGCCGAGCAGGGCGGAGAGGCTGACCGCGTAGATCGCCACCGCCAGGGTCGCCTTCGGCGTTTTGGCGGCGACGATCAGGCCGGCGCCGAGGAAGAGCGAGACGAAGAAGGCCCACTCGTGGGAGACGCCGCGCAGTTTCGGCTTGACCGCCGCTATCGCATCGCGCGCAACTTTTCGCCCACCGCCCACGCTTGTCACCATACATAGGTGGCAAGCGAAATCTGCGGCAATTGCGAAGTTAGACGCAACAAGTTACGTCCGACTCAGTGACGATCCTGCGTAGTTACCCCTGAAAGTCGCTGCGAGAGGAGAAGTTCGATGTCCCAGACCGCCACCAGTGCCCCGAAAACCGGTCTCAAGGGCCTCGCGATCGAACGCCGTTTCTCCTCTCCGGGGACCCACCCCTTCGACGAGATCGAGTGGGAGGTGCGCGATGCGGTGATCGGCAATCCGGAGAGCCCGGCCTTCGAGCAGCGCGGGGTCGAGTTCCCGAAGAGCTGGTCCCAGAACGCGACCAACATCGTCGCCCAGAAGTACTTTCGCGGCCAGCTCGGCAGCGAGAAACGCGAGTCCTCGGTCAAGCAGATGATCGGCCGCGTTGCGGGGACGATCTCCGCCTGGGGGCGCAGGGGCGGCTACTTTGCCTCGGACGAGGACGCCGAGGTCTTCGAGGCGGAGCTGACCTCGATCCTGCTCAACCAGAAGGCGGCCTTCAACTCGCCGGTCTGGTTCAACGTCGGCTTCGAGGAGCGGCCGCAGTGCTCGGCCTGCTTCATCCTCAGCGTCGAAGACAACATGGACTCGATCCTCGCCTGGAACACCAAGGAGGGCAAGATCTTCCGCGGCGGCTCGGGCTCGGGGATCAACCTCTCCAACATCCGCGGCTCGATGGAGCAGCTGGCCAAGGGCGGAACTGCCAGCGGCCCGGTCAGCTTCATGCGCGGCGCCGACTCCTGGGCGGGCACGATCAAGTCCGGCGGCAAGACGCGGCGGGCGGCGAAGATGGTCGTGCTCGACGTCGACCACCCGGACATCGAGCACTTCATCTGGTGCAAGGCCGACGAGGAGCGCAAGGCCGAAGCGCTGCGCGAGGCCGGCTTCGACATGTCGATCGACGGCGAGGGCTTCACCTCGATCCAGTATCAGAACGCCAACAACTCGGTGCGGGTCAGCGACGACTTCATGGAGGCAGTCGAGGCCGGCGAGGACTGGCAGCTGACCGCGCGTACCGACGGCTCGACGGTCAGGACCCTCGACGCGCGCGAGCTGATGCGCCAGATCGCCGACGCCGCCTGGCGCTGCGCCGATCCCGGCGTCCAGTACGACACGATCATCAACCGCTGGCACACCTGCCCGGAGTCGGGCCGGATCAACGCCTCCAACCCCTGCTCCGAGTACATGCACGTCGACGACTCGGCCTGCAACCTGGCCTCGCTCAACCTGATGAAATTCCGCCGCCCCGACGGCAGCTTCGACGTCGAGGACTTCCAGCACGCGGTCGACATCGTCTTCCTAGCCCAGGAGATCGTCGTCGGCTTCTCCAGCTACCCGACCGAGGAGATCACCGAGAACGCCAACAGGTTCCGCCAGCTCGGCCTCGGCTACGCCAACCTCGGCGCGCTGCTGATGTCCGACGGCCTGCCCTACGACTCGACCGAGGGCCGCAACGTCGCCGCCGCGATCACGGCGCTGATGACCGGGCGGGCCTACCGCCAGTCGGCGCTGATCGCCGCCGGGGCAACCGGGCCCTACGGCGAGTACGGGCGCAACCGCGACGCCCACAACGGGGTGATGCGGATGCACCGCGACGCCTCCCACGACATCGACGCGACCGGGATCAAGGACGATCTGCTCGAGGCCGCGCAGCGGTCGTGGGACGAGGCGGTCGAGCTCGGCGAGGAGCACGGCTACCGCAACGCGCAGGCGACGGTGCTGGCGCCGACCGGGACGATCAGCTTCCTGATGGACTGCGACACGACCGGGATCGAGCCCGACTTCTCGCTGGTCAAGTTCAAGGAGCTGGTCGGCGGCGGCCAGATGACGATCGTCAACAAATCGGTGCCGCTGGCGCTGCGCACGCTCGGCTACGCCGAGCCGCAGGTCGAGCAGATCGACGCCCACGTCGCCGAGAACGCGACGATCATCGGCGCCCCCGGGCTGAAGGACGAGCACCTGCCGGTCTTCGACGTCGCGGTCGGCGAGCGGGCGATCTCCCACACCGGCCACATCGACATGATGGCGGCGACCCAGCCGTTCATCTCCGGCGCGATCTCGAAGACGGTGAACCTGCCCAAGAGCGCCACGATCGAGGACATCGCCGACGCCTACACGCGCGGCTGGAAGGGCGGCCTCAAGGCGCTCGCCATCTACCGCGACGGCTCGAAGACCGCTCAGGCACTGCGCACCGACGCCCAGGAGGAGAAGGGCGCCGAGGCCGAGGCGGTCGCCGCGCCGCCCGAGCGCAAGCGGATGCCGAAGACGCGCGAATCGATCACCCACAAGTTCTCGATCGCCGGCCACGAGGGCTACATCACCGCCGGCAAGTACGGGGACGGCTCGGTCGGCGAGATCTTCCTCACCGACATCGGCAAGGAGGGCTCGACGATGCGAGGGCTGCTCAACGCCTTCGCCACGGCGATCTCGATCGGCCTCCAGTACGGGGTGCCGCTGGAGACCTTCGTGCGCAAGTTCAGCTACATGCGCTTCGAGCCGGAGGGCATCACCGGCAACCCGGAGATCCCCTTCGCCAAGTCGATGCCCGACTACATCATGCGCTGGGTCGCGAGCCGCTTCATCGACGACACCGAAACGCTGCAGGATCTCGGCATCCTCACCGCCGAGGTGCGCGCCCAGCAGGAAGCCCAGCAGGCCCTGCCGATCGAGGAAGGGCCGGCCGGCAACAGCAACGGCACCGAGAAGGCGAAGCTGACCGGCGGCGAGGCGGTCCCGGCCTCAGCGGCCTTCACCGAAGCGCCGCCGGTGGTCCCGGCCAAGGCGTCCGGCCTCGACCTCGGTCCCGCCTGCGAGCAATGCGGCGGCATGATGCAGCGCACGGGTTCCTGCTACACGTGCTCCAGCTGCGGCAACAACACCGGCTGCGGCTGAGCTCGACGGTTGATCGCCGCCGCTGTGGCTAGAATGCCGCGCTTGACATACCGGTAATGCCGAATCTCGGGCCGATGCCCGGGAGCGGGGGAACCAGAGCATTTGGGGCGAACCCCTTTCGTGGGGGGCGCAGGCTCCTATCAGCGCTAGCCCGACAGCTAACCCCGCAGGCCTACGAAGGAGACTGGTTTGCGAACGCCCACGCAGAAGCTGAAGGCGGTAGCCGGAATCATCGGCTTCCTGGCAGTGCTCGTACTGGGCTCGGCCGCGGCCCAGGCGGCCGGAACCGGCGGTGCCGGGACCCCGGTCCCCGAAGCCGAAGCGGGAGCAGTCCCGGAAGGCCACTACGTCAACCCGCTGCCGAAGGGGCGTTGGAGCGTCAGCCGCACGGACATGGGGGTCGACCTGATGCCGGTCCGTCCCGTGCCGGTGGTCGCGATCGGCGACGCGAAGATCCTCGGCTCGTCCGGCAAAGCGAGCTGGCCCGGGGGTCATTTCATCTGGTACGAACTGCTCGACGGCGACCACGCCGGCGCGATCGTCTACGTCGCCGAGCACCTCGCCGCGCTGGCGCCGGTCGGGACGATGGTCAGCGCCGGGCAGCAGATCGCCACGGCGCTGCCCGGCTACCCCTGGACCGAGTGGGGCTGGGCGACGACCACCGGCGAGCCCCGCGCCATACCCTGCTACCACGAGGGGATGGAAACCAACTCGGGCAAGGAGATGGCGCGCTTCCTGGTCTCGCTGGGAACGCAACCGCTGCACCGCCTGAGCCCGGGGCCCGACCGGCCCGTCGGCAAGCTCTGCTGAGGGCGGCCCGTCACCAGCCGATCGCGTAGCCTGGTGCTCCGTGGCGCCACCAAGGCTTCCCCCTCGCGTCGAGCACAGGCTCGTCCGCAGGCTCTGCGGACTGCAGCCACGCACCCAGCGGCTGCTCTTCGGGCAGCCGCCGCGGCTCGACGGGCAGGAGCTCGCCTCCGACATACATACGCTCCTGCAGCTGGCGAAGCACTCTGGCGAGACATCCTTGGTCGAAGGGCGAACCGTCGAGCAGGCGCGCGCCGAGAACCTCGAAGGCGTGCCGATCGTCTGCGGACCGCCGGCGCCGATGGCGCGTGTCGAAGACATCACGATTCCAGGCCCGGCCGGCGAGATCCCGGCGCGGCTCTACGTGGCGCTCGGCGCTCCCCGCCCGCCGCAGCCGCTGCTCGTCTACTACCACGGCGGCGGCTGGGTGATCGGCGACCTCGAGACCCACGACGGCCTCTGCCGCTTCTTCGCCGAGCACAGCGGTTGCCGGGTGCTTTCCGTCGACTACCGGCTCGCCCCCGAGCACCCCTTTCCCGCCCCGGTCGAGGACGCGGTCGCGGCCTTCGCCTGGGCGCGCCAGAACGCCGCCGAGCTCGGTGCCGACCCGGCGCGGATCGCCGTCGGCGGCGACAGCGCCGGCGCCAACCTCTCGACCGGCCTCTGCCTGCAGAACCGCGAAACGGGCGCACAGCAGCCGGCGATGCAGCTGCTGCTCTACCCCCCGACCGACGTGGTCGGCGAGCAGGCCTCGCGCGATACCTTCGCCGAGGGCTTCCTGCTGACCCGCAACGACATGCAGTGGTTCGAGGACCACTACCTGCCCGAGGGTTGCGGCCCTGACGACCAGCGCGCCTCGATGATGCGGGCGGCCGACGTCTCCGGGCTGCCTCCCGCCTACGTCGCCACCGCCGGCTTCGACCCGCTTCGCGACGAGGGCGAGGTCTACGCCGAGCGGATGCGCGAGGCCGGCGTCCCGGTCGTGCTGCAGCGCTACCCCGCCCTGATCCACGGCTTCGCCAACCTGACCGCGGTCTGCCCCAGCGCCCACACGGCGATGCTCGAAGTGGCGGGGGCGCTGCGGATGGGCCTTGGGCTCGCTTCTACCAGCCCGGCCGCCGTCCCCGCTTAATACCCCTGGGGGGTATGCCATACTCCGGGTGCAACGCGTAGTCCATCCAGTAGGTGGAAAAACGTTGCACCCGACTCATGGCTCCGAGCGAGACCGAGACGATCCACGGCTACACCGAGAACCGCGAGGCGGTGCTGCGGCGGCTGCGGCGGATCGAGGGGCAGGTGCGCGGGGTGGAGCGGATGGTCGAGGGGAACCGCTACTGCATCGATGTCGTCACCCAGGTGACCGCGATCCAGGCGGCGCTCGACAAGGTCGCCCTCGAGCTGCTCTCCGAACACGCCGCCCACTGCGTCGCGGGTGCGGAGGGAGACGAGCGGGAGGAGCGCACCGAGGAGCTGATGGCCGCGGTCCGGCGCTTGCTGCGCCGCGGCTGAGCTACTCGTACTGAAGGGACTCGAGTACGTCGAGTCGCGAGGCGCGCCGAGCCGGAGGGATCGCCGCCAGCACGCCCAGGATCGCCGCCAGCACCAGCAGGAGGATCAGCGAGCCGACCGGGTAGGAGAGCGTGAAGCCTTCGTCCTTGAGCGGCTGGGCGATCAGGGCGGCGAAGATCAGGCCCAACGCCATGCCGAGGATCGCGCCGATCAGCGCCGTGATCACGGCCTCGTAGCGGATCATCGTCCGCACCTGGCGGCGCGACATGCCGATCGCCCGCAGCATCCCCAACTCGCGGGTGCGTTCGTGGATCGAGAGCGCCAGCGTGTTCGCGATGCCGAACAGCGAGATCAGGATCGCCAGCAGGAGCAGCGCGTAGACCAGGTTGACGAGCTGGTCGACCTGTTCTTCGCGGCTTTCCTTCAGTTCCTGCTGGTTCAGCACTTCGGCGACCGGGAAGGCGGTTTCCACGCCCTTGCTGAGGATGGCCTGGACCTCGGCGGGGTCGGCGCCCGGCTTGACCTGCACGAAGTCGATCGTGTCCTGCCTCTGGCCGAAGTCGCGCGCCATCGCCGCCCGGGTGATCAGGACGCTGCCGAAGACATCGAGCTTCGAGTCGAACTCGCCGACCACCTCGAAGCTCGGCCTGCGGCGGGTCTGGCTGAGCAAGCGGAAGCGATCGCCGGGTTTGAGGCCGTGTTCGGAGGCGAAGCCGCCGGAGAGGATCGCCTGGCCGTCGCGCAGGTGGCGCAGCTTTTCCGGGCCGCCCACCTTCCATTCGACGTCGACCGTCTTTTCGACGTCGCGGCTGGGTGCCGAGACCCGCGCCCCGGCGCCGCCGGGAAGCAGCTTCGCCTGCTCGGAGCGGATCGTGGCAACGGCGCTCACTCCCGGCACCCTGCGCGCCGCCACCGCCGCGCCTCCCGGTATCGGCGAGAAGCCGTCGCTGTTCTGGATCACCAGCCCACCGGCGAAGTTTTCGTCGACGACCTGGGCGACGGAGCTCTTCAGGCCGGCGGCGAAGACGGTGACGAAGGTGACGACCGTGAGGCCGATCATCAGCGCGGCGGCGGTCACAGCGGTGCGGCTCGGGTTGCGCTGGGCATTCTCGCGAGAGAGGCGGCCGAGCAGGCGGCGCGCCCGCTCCAGCGGCCAGCCGGCGATCGTCGCCAGCGGCGGCACCAGGCGCGGGCTGAAGAGCGAGACGGCGAAGACCATCGCCACCGCCCCGCCGCCGATCAGGCCGGCGGCCGTGCCGGACGCGGCACTGCCGAAGAGCCCGAGCAGGATCGCGCCCAGCCCCGCGGCGCCGAGCCCGATCGAGGCGACCATCCCAACCAGGCGACGGCGACGGCTGGGTGCGCCGCTGGCGGCGCGAAGGGCGGCGATCGGCGGCACCCGGGTCGAGCGCAGCGCCGGCACGATCGAGGAGAGGAGGGTGACGAAGATCCCGATCAGCAGCGAGACGACGACCGTGCGCGTCTCCATCACCAGGCCCGTGGTCGGCAGGTCGATTTCGAACGCTTCCAGCAGGCTGTTGAGCAGCATCGCGATCAGGAAGCCGCCGCCGATGCCGATCGCCGCGCCGACGACGCCGATCACCAGCGCTTCGGCGACGACGTCGGTGAGGATCTGGCGCCGCGAGGCGCCGAGCGTGCGCAGCATGCCGAACTCGCTGACCCGCTGGGCGACCGTGATCGAGAAGGTGTTGAAGATCAGGAAGGAGCCGACGAGGATCGCGATGAAGGCGAAGACGAGCAGGAAGATCTGCAGGAAGCTGAGGTTTTCGCGGATTTCTTCCGAGCCGCGGTCGGCGCTTTCCTTGGCGGTCTCGACTCGCACGCCGGGCGGCATCTCCCGGGCGATGCGCGCCTTCAGCGTCGCCGCCGAGACGCCGCCGGCGGCCGCGACGGAGATCTGGTCGAAGCGGCCGACCTTGTGGGTGAGGCGCTGCGCCACCGGCAGCGTCACCTGAGCGATGCTGGCGCCGCCGAAGGAGGCGCCGCCAAGGCGGGTGAAGCCGACCACTTCGAAGGAGCGGGCGCTGCCCTGGCCGATCAGCTTGATTTCTTCGCCCAGCTCGACCCCCGAGGCTTCCGCCGCCGCCTTGTCGAGCGAGGCTTCGGTCGGGCCGCGCGGCCGCCGGCCCTCGATGTAGGTGAGCGACTCGAGGCCGCCGGGCAGCTCCGAGGAGATGAACTTCGGCGCGAATTTGTTGCCGATCTTGTCGCCTTCGGAATCGAAGAAGCCGCCGCGGGAGAAGATCGCGCCGGCGGCCAGCTTGACCCCGGGCGTCTTCCGCACCCGCGGCAGCAGCGAGGCGCTGATCGTCGGGGTTTCGCCGTTTTCCTGTTTGACCGGGTTCTCGGCGCTGATCACGACGCTGGTCCCGCTCAGCGACTCGGTGAAGATTTCGTCGAAGGCGGCGAAGATCGTGTCGGTGAGGACGTAGGAGCCGGCGACGAAGGCGACCCCGAGAACGACCGCGAGGGTGGTGCCGACGGCGCGTGCCCTGCGCGCCCAGAGGCTCTTCAAGGCGAGGGCGGTCAAAGCCGCTAATCGATCCGCTTCATCAGCTCGATCACGTCGTCGGCCGAACCCGGCGAGCCGTCGTGGACGACGCGGCCGTCGCGGAGGGTGATCAGGCGATCGGCGTGGGCCGCGGCGGCCGGGTCGTGGGTGACCATGATCACCGTCTGGCCGAACTCGTCGACGGCCTGGCGCAGCAGGCGTAGGACATCGGCGCTGGCCTTCGAGTCGAGGTTGCCGGTCGGCTCGTCGGCGAAGACGACGGCGGGTTTGGAGACCAGCGCCCGGGCGACGGCGACGCGTTGCTGCTGGCCGCCGGAGAGCTCGGAGGGCCGGTGGGTGCGGCGGTCCTCGAGGCCGACGGTGCGGACCAGCTGGTCGAGCCAGGCGCGGTCGGGCTTGCGCCCGGCGATCGAAAGCGGCAGGACCAGGTTCTCCTCGGCGGTGAGGACCGGCAGCAGGTTGAAGAACTGGAAGACGAAGCCGAGCTTGTCGCGGCGCAGCTTGGTCAGCTCCCCGTCGTCGAGGCCGGTGATCTCCTGGCCGTCGAGGAAGACCGTGCCGGCGGTCGGTTTGTCGAGCCCGGCGAGGATATGCATCAGGGTCGACTTGCCGGAGCCCGACGGTCCCATGATCGCGGTGAAGCGGCCGCGCTCGAAGCCGGTGCTGACGTCGACGAGCGCGTCAACGGCGGCGTCTCCCTCGCCGTAGCGACGCGAGACGCCGTTGGCAACCACGACCTGGCCGTTGGCGGTGCTCACAGCCGCAAGGTATCTCAGGGCCAATAGCCTGAGCGGGGAGATGACCTTGGCAGAGCGATTCGATGGCTTGCTCGTCGACCTCGACGGGGTCGTCTGGGTGGGGCGGGAGATGGTGCCGGGCGCAGTAGAGGCGTTGCAGACGATGCTGGGCTCAGGGATGGAGGTTGTCTTCGTCACCAACAACTCGGTGCGCCAGCCCGCGGCGTATGCGACGCGGCTTCGCGAGGCCGGTATCGAGGTGGGGGACGATCGGGTCGTGACCGCCGGCGCGGTTACTGCCCGGCTGGCGGCGGAGCGAGTCGGGGCTGGTGGGACTGCGTTCGTGATCGGGGCACCCGGCTTCAAGGAGACGGTCGCCGCCGCGGGCCTGGCCCTGCTGAACGGAGAGGCCGCAAGGGGTGCCAACGCGGTGATCGTCTCGGGTCACCGCGAGTTCGACTATGCGGAGCTGCTCACCGCGACCTTCGCCCTGCGGGCCGGAGCCTCCCTCTTCGGGACGAGCCGGGATCCGACGCTGCCGATGCCCGGGGGAGCATGGCCGGGGACCGGCGCGACCCTGGCCGCCGTCGAGACGGCGTCGGGAAAGACCGCCGAGATCGGCGGCAAGCCCGAGCGACACCTTTTCGATCAGGCGCGGGCGCTGATCCCGGGCGCGAAGCGGGTGGCGATGGTCGGCGACCGGCTTGCCTCGGACATCGAGGGCGGGCGGCGCGCCGGCATGGAGACGATCCTCGTGCTGAGCGCCGCCGCCACACGGGCGGAGGCCGGAGAGGCCAATCCGGAGCCCGACTTCGTGATCGACGACCTCGCGGCATTGCTGCGATGAGGCTCCCCTGTTCCTTGTCCACACTATTTGCCGAAAAGGAACAGCGGAAGGCATTCGTATGGGCGCGGTGACGGAGCAGCCGCGACCCACGGTGCCGCGCCCGGGGATCGCCTTCGCCGGCGTCTTCGCGGTCACCTTCTGCGGCCTGGTCGCGGTCGGCGCGGTGCTGCCGGTGCTGCCGCGCTTCGTGCGCGGTCCGCTCGACGCGGGAAACGTCGCGGTCGGCGTCGTGATCGGCTCCTACGCGATCACCGGGCTGCTGCTGCGCCCCTTCGCCGGCCGCCTCGCCGACCACCGCGGCCGCAAGCCGACCGTCCTGGTCGGCTCGGTCCTCGTCGCGATCGGAGGGTTCATGTACCTGCTGCCGCTGGGGGTGCCGGGGCTGATCGCGGCACGGCTGGTGCTCGGTGCCGGCGAGGGGACCGTGTTCACGGCCGGCTCGGCCTGGATCGTCGACCTGGCGCCGGTCAGCCGGCGCGGGCGGGTGATCGGCCTCTACGGGCTCGCCGTCTGGGCGGGATTGAGCATCGGGCCGCTGATCGGCGAGCTGCTGCTGCACGCCTCCGGCTACACGCTGGTCTGGATCTTCGCCGGCACCATGCCGCTCCTGGGAGCGCTGATCGCCAGCCGCCTGCCCGACCCCTTCCACGCGACGCCGCATCCCGAGGAGGAGCACCACGCGCTGATCGAGCGCGAGGCGGTCCGGCCGGGCGCCGCCCTCGCCCTCGGCTCGATCGGCTACGGGACGATGGCCGCCTTCGTCGTCCTGCACCTCGAAGCGCGCGGGGTCGGCCACGGCGCGGCGGTGTTCGGCGCCTTCGCATCGATGGTCGTGCTGACCCGCCTGATCGGCGGCGACCTGCCCGATCGGGTCGGGCCCGTGCGGGTGGCGATCGCCGCCGCGACAGTCGAGGCGATCGGCTTGACCACGATCGCGGTCGCCCACAGCCTCCCGGTCGCGATCGCCGGCGCCCTGGCGATGGGCGCCGCCTTCTCGCTCCTCTACCCCTCGCTCTCGCTGATCGTCGTCAGCCGCGTCTCCGACACCCGCCGCGGGGCGGCGCTCGGCACCTTCACCGCCTTCTTCGACGCCGGCGTGGGCTTCGGTGCCCCCCTGGCCGGCGCGGCGGCGGCACTGAGCAGCTACGAGGGCGCCTTCCTATTGGCGGCGGCGATAGCCCTGGCATCAGCCACCACGATCGCCCTGGCCGTAGCCCCGGCCACCCGCACCGCCCTCGCCACCCACTGACCACGGGTGCAACGCGCTGTCCACCCAGCAGAGGGACAAAACGTTGCACCCGTGGAGTTAGCGCTGGGCTATCAGGAGGGACTGAGCGGCTCGGCCTATGCGGCCTCGCTGGTCCGACAGCTCCGACTCGGCGGTGCCGATGCCGTTGCGATGCGGCCGGGTGACGGCATCGACGCAGACCCACTCGCCCTCGGGCATGCGCTCGAAGTGAACGGTGAGATCGACGTTGATGAAGACGTACTCGCGCCAATCGAGCACGGCGCTGATCCCGTTGCCGACGTCGGCGGCAACCAGCGCCCGCTGCAGCGGAGTCGGCTCCTCGCCGGTGACCAGCGGCTGGCGCATCCGCATCCAGACGGTCGCCGGCCCAGCCTCCAGAAAAGCCCCGGCAACAGCCTTCCACTCCATGGCCGTGTGGTAACCAACGTCCTGCCCGGTGGGAAAGAACTCGGGCGTCCACCCCTGCTCAGGCCCGGGCGGCGGCGCATCGTCGGCGACAACTCCCTCCGGCAGATCAAGCTCCGAAGTCCGCAAGAGCCAAGCAGTCGCCCGCATCAGCTCCCCGCCCTCGCCGGAAAGGGAGGCCTCGACGAGCTGCACCCTCTTCCCAGGCCGGAGAACCTTGCTATCGACCCGAACCGGCCCGATCGGCACAGGCCTGAGGATCTCGAACACAACTCGCCCAACCTGGAACCCATCAGAGCTACCCAGAGCCTCGATCTCTCGCCCCAACAGAGCCGAAGGGGGACCCGCATGCTGCGACCCGGGATCCCAAGGCCCCCGCGTAAGCTCAGTAGCCAGATACCGGTCGCCGCTCGGCTCGTAGAACGCCTCAGACATAGCGCGGCATCGTAATGGGCAGCGGGGGGGGGGGGGGGGGGGGGGGGGGGGGGGGGGGGGG
>DATASN010000022.1:0-28796 GCA_036269215.1 Solirubrobacterales bacterium | reverse complement strand
GGCCCGTCGGCGGGGGACCCGGCCGGGCCTCGGCGCGATCGGGGCGCTCAGCGGCCGCGAATGCCGAAGCGGCCGGGGCGCTGGAGGGGCTCGCCGAGGATCAGGCGGGCCCGGTAGTAGAGGGCTTCGAACGCCTGCGTGTCCAGCTCGTCGACGCTGCTCTGCTCGCGCCCAGGCTGGGTTGCGCCGGCTTCGGCCGGCCCCCCTCCTGAGGGTCGCTGACGAAGAACGCCATTCAGCCTGCCGCGCGAGACGAAGGTTGTCTTGGGGGGTGGGCCGCTCACCGGGTCTCCTTTCTTGGGTTTATTGACCATCTAGCTCAAGATTAACAGCAAAGGAAAATTGGGACCATTTGCCGACGGCGAATTGGGGCGGGGCGCCACCCGGCAAAGCGCACCCCGCCCCTCGCCTCCTCAGACGGCTGCAGATACCTCTGCGTCGCCGCCGTCCGTTGAGCCACGGGGAGTCGAGGCCCCGTGGCCGTCGGACGGCGGGACATCACCGCTGAAGCTCTTCAGCTGGCCGGGCCGCAGGTAGACGATCTGCCCCTCGCACAGCTCCAGCTTCTGCAGCTCGGCGCGGGTCAGCTGCGCCCAGACCTCGGTGCCGTCGCCGAGCACGAACTCGACCCGGATCTCGAAGCCGAGCGCGACGATGCGCTGCACCAGCGCCTCCTCGGTGCGCTCGTCGGGGTCGAGCACGACGTCCATGTCGTGCGGCCGCACGAAGTGCTCGCCGAGCCGGTTGACCTCGCCGACAAAGCTCATCACGAACTCGTTCGCCGGCTGGTCGTAGAGGTCGTCGGCGCTGCCTGACTGCTCGACCCGGCCCTCGTTCATCACGACCAGCTGGCCGGCGACATCCATCGCCTCCTCCTGGTCGTGGGTGACGAAGATCGTCGTCACGTGCATCTCGTCGTGGAGGCGGCGCAGCCAGGTGCGCAGGTCCTTGCGGACCTTGGCGTCGAGCGCCCCGAAGGGCTCGTCGAGCAGCAGCACCTGGGGCTGGACCGCCAGCGCCCGCGCCAGGGCCATGCGCTGGCGCTGGCCGCCGGAGAGCTGGGATGGATAGCGATCCGCCAGGCCGTCGAGCTGGACCAGGCGCAGCAGCTCGTGCACCCGCTCCTCGATCTGAGGCTTTTTCCACTTGCGGATTGTCAGCCCGAAACCGACGTTGCCGAAGACGGTCATGTGCTTGAACGCCGCGTAGTGCTGGAAGACGAAGCCGACTTCGCGCTTCTGGGTCGGCTTCTTGGAGACATCCTCGCCGTCGATCAGGACGCGGCCGCCGTCGAGCGTCTCGAGCCCGGCGATCGCCCGCAGCAGGGTCGACTTGCCGCTGCCACTCGGGCCCAGCAGGGCGGTCAGCGAGCCGTTCGGCACATCTATCGAAACATCGTTGAGGGCCTGAAAGTCACCGAAGCTCTTCGTGGCTCCCTCGACTGTGATTCCCATCAGGCGTCCTCCTTTCTCTTTAGGACGTTCATTGCCAGGAGGGTGGTGAGCGCGAGTAGAGCGAGGACGATGGAGGCCCCGTAAGCGCCGGGAAGGTTGAAGTTCTGGAACTGCTTTTCGACGAAGAGCGGCAGGGTCTGGGTCTGGCCGGAGATCGATCCGGAGACGATCGTCACGGCGCCGAACTCACCGAGCACCCGGGCCGTCGTCAGCACGACGCCGTAGGCGACGCCCCAGCGGATCGCCGGCAGGGTCACCCGCCAGAAGGTCTGCCAGGCGTTGGCGCCGAGGGTCGACGCCGCCTGCTCCTGCTCGGTGCCGATCTCCTGCAGCACCGGCACCGTCTCGCGGACGACGAAGGGCAGCGAGACGAAGATGCTGGCGAGGACCATCCCCGGCACCGAGAAGAGGATCTTGATCCCCGCTTCCGCCAGGCTCGGCCCGAACCAGCCTTTGGTCCCGTAGAGCAGGTACAGCGAGAGGCCGATCACGACCGGGGAGATCGCGAAGGGCAGGTTGATCACGGCGTCGATGATCGCGCTGCCACGGCGGCGGTGGCGGACCAGCAGCAACGCGCAGCCGACGCCGAAGATCGTGTTGAGCGGCACCGCGATCGCGACCATCAGCAGGGTCAGCTTCAGCGCGTGCAGGCCGTCGGAGGAGGTGATCGCTTCGAGCGGCGGCGCCAGCCCGTGCTCGAAGGTCTTGTAGAAGATCATCACCAGGGGCGCAAGCAGGAGCAGGGTGAGGTAGCCGAGCCCGAGCGCCCGCAGTCCCCAGCGGTTAGCGGGCTTCATGACGGCCGCTCCAGCGCTGGATCAGGCTGATCAACGCGAGCAGCAGCAGCGAGGTGGCCAGCAGGACGACCGAGACGGCGGCGGCCCCCACTTCGTTGCCGGACTCGATCTGCTGGCGGATGAAGACCGAGGCGACCAGCGTCTGCGGCAACCCACCGGCGAACAGCAGCACCGAGCCGAACTCGCCCAAGGCACGGGCGAAGGCGAGGGCGACTCCCGCGGCGAGTCCCGGCAGCAGGTTGGGGAAGATGATGCGACGGAACACGGTGAAGCCGCTCGCGCCCAGCGAGGCGGCCGCCTCCTCCATCTCGCGGTCCATCTCGATCAACAGCGGCTGCACCGCGCGAACGACGAAGGGCAGGGTGACGAAGAGGAGCGCGACGACGACTGCGGCACGAGTGAAGGCGATGTCGATGCCGACCGGGCTGTCGTTGCCGTACAGCGTCAGCAGGGTGAGACTGGCGACGATCGTCGGCAGCGCGAAGGGAAGGTCGATCACCGCGTTGACGGCCGCCTTGCCGCGGAACTCATCACGGACCAGGATCCAGGCGATGATCGTGCCGAAGACCGCGTTGATCATGACGACGATCAGTGAAGCGATCACCGTCAACTTGAGGGAAGAAACTGCGAGCGGCGAGGTGACCTGTTCCCAGAAGGTATTGAGACCGCCTTCGAACGCCTGGCTGGTCAGCGCCGCCAGCGGCAGCAGGACGATCACGCTCAGGTAGAGCACGACCATGCCGCTGCCGAGGCCGGCGCCCACCCCGGGCAGGCGGAAGCCCGCCCGGGGTACCGCCGATCTTGTCGCGACGCCGGCCTCCATCGACTAGCCCGAGGTCGAGACTCCGAGTTCGCCCTCGATCTTCGCCACCGAACCGGTTTCGGAGTCGAAGAATTCTTCGTTGACCTTGCCCCAGCCGCCGAACTGGCTGATCTTGAACAGGTCCTTGGGGGTCGGGAACTGCTTTGGGTCGACGAGCTTCGGGTTGACCGGGCGGTAGCCGTTTTCAGCCCAGATTTCCTGGCCTTCGTTCGACCAGAGGAACTTGAGGAATTCTTCCGCCGCGGGCTCCGGGGCGCTTTCGGTGACCGCGATCGGGGTTTCGATCTGGATCGTCGAGGGCGGCACGACGTATTCGACGTCTTCGCCTTCCTTTTCGGCCTTGATCGCCTCGTTCTCGTAGCTGAGCAGGACGTCGCCCTCGCCCTGGGTGAAGGTGGCCAGCGCGTCGCTGCCGCTGCCCGGCTGGGCCTTGGTCTTTTCGAGCACGGTCTTGACCGCTTCGAGGGCCTGTTCGGGCGAGCGGCCCTCGTTGATCGCCGTGCCGTAGACGGCCATGATGTTCCAGCGAGCCGAGCCGGAGCTGAACGGGTTCGGCGTGACGATGCCGACGTCTTTGCTCTGCAGGTCGTCGAAGGAGTGGATCCCCTTCGGGTTGCCCTTGCGGACCACGAGGACGACTACAGAATCGGTGGCGATGCCGCCGTAGGGCTGCTTTTCCCAGCCTTTGGAGACGAGTTCGCCTTCTTCGACCAGCCGTTCGATGTCACCGGCCTGGGAGAAGTGGACGACCGACGCCGGCTGGCCGGCCACGACGGCGCGGCTCTG
The DNA here is from genome assembly GCA_036269215.1 of Solirubrobacterales bacterium. Taxonomy (GTDB): domain Bacteria; phylum Actinomycetota; class Thermoleophilia; order Solirubrobacterales; family 70-9; genus VRUE01. The sequence continues at coordinate 24,936 of DATASN010000022.1, read as the reverse complement.
GTCGCCGGAGGCGCCGAAGGAGTTGCTGAAACTGACGCCATTGCCCGCCGAGGTCTTTTCGAACGCGGGCTCCAGGTCTTCCTGGTAGACCGATTCGGGAGTGGAGTAGCCGACCACGTCGAGCTTGCCCCCGCCGGAGGAGCTCGAGCTGGAGTCTGAGCTACTGCCACATCCGGCCACGACAACTGCGATCAGCAGCACGAAGAGAGCGGCCAGGGGGGCCACAGTCACGCCTCGCCGCCGGGTTACCTTGCGAGCATTCCGCATAAACGGATTCCTTCCTATGTTGACTAACTTGCTTTTCTGACTGACTTACTACTGAAAGTGAGCCGGCAAGGTAGCACAATGTCGATCAGCAAGGTCGAAAAGGCAGAGGCGAGGGCGGCACGGCGGGTGAGCCGGCGCCGCTCGGCTAGACGCTGAGGACCCGCTTGTCCTCCGGCCCCGGCCGCAGGATCAGCACCTCGGCCGGCGCCTTGTCGAGCAGCCAAACCAGATCGTCGCCGGAGAAGCCGGCGGCGCCCGTCGCGGTTGCCGGAACCACCACCCGGTCGAAGGACTCGCTCTCCAGCAGCCGCGCCAGGGCGTGGCGGTAGGTGCGGCCGCGCTCGATCCGGGCGTCGACCGGGACGCCCTGGGTGGCGGCGCGCTGCTCGATCGCCTCCAGCATCGGCATCGCCTTTGCCGCCTCGGCGGGGATCGCGCATTCCAGCGGCAGCTGCTTGGAGACCTCGGCCAGATAGGCCGGCATCAGGGTCCCGTCCTCGGCTCGGGCAAGGCGCAGGGCCGCGTCGAGCGCTCGCCGCGAGATCTCGGTGCCGGTGAAAGGCAGCAGGATCTTGCGCACGTCCTCGGGCCGCTCGGAGCGCTTGCCGCGCCAGCGCGAGCTCGCGATCAGGTAGCCGCCGAGGAGGCCGAGCAGCAGGGCGAAGCCGACCAGGAAGTGCTCGATCACGACTCGCCGTCCTTCTGGCCGCGACGGGCGACGATCCGCACGTCGACGCCGGGCGGCGTCGCCCGCATCAGCCTTTGAGGCAGCGGCGTGCGCAGCCGCGCCAGCCCCCTCGCCGGCAGCGACTCGCCGACCATGATGTAGGTGGAGCCGCGCTCGCGGACGACCCGCGCCACCGCGGCGACGACGTCGTCGTGCTCCTCGATCAGCAGCGTCGCGCCGAGCACCGAGGCGAGCTGGCGCAGCGCCGTCACCTGGCGCTCCTCGTCCCCCTCGACCGGCCGCCCCGGCCGCTTCACCCAGAGCAGGTCGAGATCGGTGCCGAGCCGCTGCGCCGAGCGCCAGGCGCGGCGGACCAGGCGCTGGGAGCTGGGCTGGGGGCGGATCAGGGCGAGCAGGCGCTCGCCGACCGCCTTGGGAACCTCCTCGACGACCCGCTCCTCGCGGGTCCCCACAGGCTCGACCTGGTGAAGGGTGAGCCGCTTGGACTCGACGTCCTCGGCGACCTGGCGCAGGCTGACCTCGCGCAGCGCCGCCAGGTTCTCGATCCGGAAGAAGTTGTCGAGCGCCGCCTGGATGTTCTCGCCTGGGTAGATCTTGCCGGCGCGCAGGCGCGCGATCAGCGCCTCGGGGGTGAGGTCGATCAGGACGACCTCGTCGGCGGTGCCCAGCACCGAGTCCGGCACCGTCTCGCGCACGGTCACCCCGGTCAGCTCGGCGACCCGATCGTTGAGCGACTCGAGGTGCTGGACGTTGACCGTGGAGAAGACGTCGATCCCCGCCGCCAGCACGTCCGCTATGTCCTCGTAGCGCTTGCCGTGCTCGAGGCCCGGCGGGTTGGAGTGGGCGAGCTCGTCGATCAGCGCCAGGTCCGGGCGGCGGGCGAGCAGCGCCGGCAGATCCATCTCCTCGACGTCGACGTCGCGGTAGGGGACCCGCCGCCGCGGCACCAGCTCGAGCCCGCGCGCCTGCTCGGTCGTCTCCTCGCGCTTGTGCGGCTCCAGGTAGCCGATCGCCACCTCGCGGCCGGCCGCAGCTTCGGCGTGGCCCTCCTGCAGCATCCGGTAGGTCTTGCCCACGCCGGCCGCCATTCCGAGGAAGATCTTGTAGTGGCCGCGGGTCATTGCCGCGCCTGCCTCAGGCTCCCAGCAGGTTGTGGACGACCAGGTCGATCAGCTTGATCCCGACGAACGGGGCGATCAGCCCGCCGAGACCGTAGATCAGCATGTTGCGGCGCAGCAGGCCGGTAGCGCCGATCGGGCGGTAGCGCACGCCGCGCAGCGAGAGCGGGATCAGCAGCGGGATGACCAGGGCGTTGAAAATCACCGCTGAGAGGATCGCCGATTCGGGCGTGCCCAGCGACATCACGTTGAGCGCATCGAGCGGCCCCTTTTCGCCGGCCAGGGCGTAGGTCGCCGCGAACATCGCCGGCAGGATCGCGAAGTACTTGGCGACGTCGTTGGCGATCGAGAAGGTGGTCAGGGCGCCGCGGGTGATCAGCAGCTGCTTGCCGACCTCGACGATCTCGATCAGCTTGGTCGGATTCGAGTCGAGGTCGACCATGTTGCCCGCCTCGCGCGCCGCCTGGGTGCCGGTGTTCATCGCCACGCCGACATCGGCCTGGGCGAGCGCCGGGGCGTCGTTGGTGCCGTCGCCGGTCATCGCGATCAGCCGGCCGTCGGACTGCTGTTCCTTGATCAGCTCCAGCTTGCGCTCCGGCGTCGCTTCGGCGAGGAAGTCGTCGACGCCGGCCTCCTCGGCGATCTTCGCCGCGGTCAGCTTGTTGTCGCCGGTGACCATGATCGTGCGGATGCCCATCGCCCGCAGCTGGTCGAAGCGGGCCACCATCCCCTCCTTGACCACGTCCTTGAGGTAGACCACGCCGAGCACCCGCTCGTTGCGGGCCACCGCCAGCGGGGTGCCGCCCTCGCGGGCGATCCGGTCGAGCTCCGCCCGCAGCTCCCCTGGGGCGCGGCCGCCCTCCGCGGCGACCCAGGCCTCGATCGCGTCGCCGGCGCCCTTGCGCAGCCGGGTGCCGTTGTAGTCGACCCCGCTCATCCGCGTCTGCGCGGTGAAGGGGACGAAGTTGGGCTCATGGCCGGAGAAGGTGTGCTCGCGGATGCCGAAGCCCTTGGCGAGGACGACGATCGAGCGGCCCTCCGGCGTCTCGTCAGAGAGCGAGGACATCTGCGCCGCCTCGGCCAGCTCCTCGACCTCGACCCCCGGCATCGGCACGAACTCGACCGCCTCGCGGTTGCCGAGCGTGATCGTGCCGGTCTTGTCGAGCAGCAGCACGTCGCAGTCGCCCGATGCCTCGACGGCGCGACCGGAGAGGGCGAGCACGTTGCGGCGCACCAGCCGGTCCATGCCGGCGATCCCGATCGCCGAGAGCAGCGCCCCGATCGTGGTCGGGATCAGCGCGACGAGCAGGGCGATCAGCGTCGTCTCGGAGAGTTCGGTGCCGGCGAAGAGCCCGAAGGGCCGCAACGAGACGACGACGAAGACGAAGACGAGCGTCAGCGCAGCGAGCAGGATGCCGAGCGCGATCTCGTTCGGCGTCTTGCGCCGTTCGGCTCCCTCGACAAGAGCGATCATGCGGTCGAGGAAGGATTTGCCCGGCTCCTGGGTGATCTCCACCACGATCCGGTCGGAGAGCACCCTGGTCCCGCCGGTGACGGCGCTGCGGTCGCCGCCGGCCTCGCGAATGACCGGGGCCGACTCGCCGGTGATCGCCGACTCGTCGACCGAGGCGATGCCCTCGATCACGGTGCCGTCGCCGGGGATCGCCTCGCCGGCCTCGACCACGACGAGATCGCCGCGGAGGAGCTCGGCGGCCGGCTTCTCGCCGCCGTCGCGCAGGCGCGCGACGGTCTCGGTCCGCATCGTCCGCAGGCTCGCCGCCTGGGCGCGGCCGCGACCCTCGGCGAGCGCCTCGGCGAGGTTGGCGAAGACGACCGTGAGCCAGAGCCAGGCGGTGACGCTGAAGGTGAACCAGGAGGGCTCGTGACCGCCGCCCAGCGGGCTGCCGCCGAAGGCCTGGATCAGCCAGGCGACGGTGGTGATCAGGGCGCCGATCTCGACCACGAACATGACCGGGTTGCGCGCCTGCACCCGCGGGTCGAGCTTGCGCAGCGACTCGACCAGCGCCGGGCGCAGGATCTCGGGGTCGAGCAGGGAGCGGGGCTGGTTATCGGTGCTCATTCGATCGGTGCCTCTTCGTCGAGCGCGAGGTTGAGCTGCAGGGCGTTGACGCCGGGCTCGCCGAAGATGCCGAGGGCGCGGCTGCTGGTGTGGTCGGAGATCGATTCTTCGACCTTGGCGAGCGGCAGCTTGCGAACGGCGGCGATCCGGTGCGCCTGGATCAGCGCGTTGGCTTCGGAGATTTCCGGGTCGACGCCGGAGCCCGACATCGTGATCGCGTCGACCGGCACGTCCTGCTTGGACAGCGATCTGTCGTAGGGCTTCTCCAGCTTGACGTAGGCGGCAAGCGCTTCGCGCACCGCTTCGCGCTCTTCGACGCTGTTCGGCCCGGAGTTGGAGAAGTAGGTGACGCTCGCCGAGTAACCGGTCTGCGAGGGGCGCGGCTGGAAGTAGCGCTTGTCGGGGACGAGGATTTCTTCCCCTTCTTCGTCAAGCTTGGGCTTGCCGTTCTTGCCGATCAGCGGACGCGAGAACGACTGGCCGATCAGGCTCGAGCCGACCAGCCTGCCGTTCACCGTCAGCTTCGAGCCATCCGCCTTGCCGGGGAAGACGACCTGGGAGATGCCGGTCATCGCCAGCGGGTAGGCGAGGCCGAAGACCAGTGTGAAGGCGATCACGGCGAGAATCGAGGTGAGGGCCGTGCGGCGCATCTCAGAAGAGCCTCGTGGTCAGGCTCTGCACGATCGGGCCGAGCAGGAGAGCGGGGAAGAAGGTGAGGGCGCCGACCAGGACGATCACCCCGACCAGCAGGATCACGAAGGTCGGGGTGTCGGTCCGCATCGTCCCCGGGCCGGCCGGGGAGACCTTCTTGCCGGCGAGCGAGCCGGCGACGGCGAGGACGAGGACGATCGGCAGGAAGCGGGCGAGGGTCATCGTCGCGCCGCCGAGCAGGTCGGCGAAGGAGATCCCGTAGGCGCCGTGGTTGCCGGGCGCGTTCGGCTGCAGGAAGCCGGTGTAGCCGGCGAAGGCGGAGCCGTTGTTGTTGGCCTGCGAGAGGTAGGCGTAGAGGCTCTCCGAGAAGCCCTGCGGCCCGGCTTGGTAGATCGAGCGCAGGCCGGCTCGGGTCGCGACCGCCAGCCCGGTCGTCGCCAGCACCGCGAGCGGCGTGACGAGGATGCCGAGCGAGACCAGCTTGATCTCTCGCGCCTGGATCTTCTTGCCGAGGTACTCCGGCGTTCGGCCGACCATCAGCCCGCCGATGAAGACCGCGAGCAGGACGTAGAGCAGCATCGAGTAGAGGCCGGTGCCGACGCCGCCGAAGACGACCTCGCTGGTGCCGAGCCCGGACATCGGCACGGCGCCGCCGAGGCCGGTGTAGGAGTCGAGGGCGGAGTTGACCGAGCCGTTGGAGGTGACGGTCGTCGTCGTTCCCCACAGCGCCGACTCGGCGATCCCGTTGCGCTGCTCCTTGCCTTCCATGTTGCCGCCGGTCGAGCCGGCGATCGCCCTGGTCGGGGTGCCGGCGGCGTGCTCGGCGGGGGTGCCGTGCTGCTCGGCGGGGATGATCACGATCACGAAGGCCAGGTAGATCGCCAGCATCGCGGCGAAGATCGACCAGCCCTCGCGCTGGCGGCCGACCATCTTCCCGTAGGTGTAGGTGAGGGCGGCCGGGATCAGGATGATCGAGAGCAGCTCGACGAAGTTGGTCAGCGCGTTGGCGTTCTCGAACGGCATCGCCGAGTTGACGTTGAAGAAGCCGCCGCCGTTGGTGCCGAGCTGCTTGATCGCGATCTGCGAGGCGGCCGGGCCCATCGCCAGAGCCTGTTCGGCCCCCTCGACCGTCTTCGCGATGCTGGCTCCCGAGAGCGTCTGCACGACGCCCTGGGAGACGAGGACCAGCCCGACGATCACCGAGAGCGGCAGCAACACGTAGTAGAGGCTGCGGGTCAGGTCCTGCCAGAAGTTGCCGAGGCCGGGGCCACTGCGCCCGACGATGCCGCGGATGAAGGCGAGCAGGACGCAGATGCCGACCGCGGGGGTGACGAAGTTCTCCACCGTCAACCCCGCCATCTGGGCGAAGTAGGTGAGCGTCGTTTCGCCGCCGTAGTACTGCCAGTTGGTGTTGGAGACGAAGGAGGAGGCGGTGTTGAAGCTGACGTCCCACGGCCCCGAGTGGAAGCCTTCGGGGTTGAAGGGCTGGATGCCCTGGGTGCGCAGGATCAGGTAGAGCGCGATCCAGGAGAAGACCGAGAAGAGGACGAGGCTCTTGGCGTAGGCCTTCCAGTCATGTTCCTCGGAGGGATCGACGCGCAGCACCCGGTAGGTGAAGCGCTCCACGGGGCCGAGGATGGGACTGAGGAAGACCGGTTCGCCGCCGAAGACCCGCGCCATGTATTTGCCCAGCAGCGGCGTGAGGGCGATCGTCACCCCGACGAAGACGGCTACCTGCAACCAGCCCTGTGCCATCAGAGCCTCTCCCCCCGCAGCAGCGCGTAGAGCAGGTAGACGAACACGAGCGCGGACGCGACCAGTCCGAAGACGTCGGCACCGCTCAGGGTGGCCAGTACGACATCACTCATATCCGGTCGATCAGGTCGATCGCCCAGTAGACGAGAGCGAAGAGGCCCACCGAGAGCGCGATCGCGAAGACATCGGCAATCGGGCTGCCACCACCGGGAAAGATGTCCGCGGACGAGACGAACGAGAGCATATGAAGCATCTTTCACCCCGGCGCATCAAGGGTGTATGGGCAATCAGCCCCCCTCCATGCAGATTTCGTAAAGGTCCGCAATCGCGGGGTAGCTTCAAGCCAATACCGACCCTTTCGACACCGCGGCCTCACCTTCTCTCTGCGAGCCGTTGCGCAACTACCTGCAGCGTCGAGCGCACGTGGCCCGCTTCGTAACGAACCTGAGCATGGGTGAAGCGGAGCGGCGTGAACCCGGCGGCAAGATGGGCCTGATCTCGAACCCGGTCGCGGGCCTGCTGGGCCGGGGTGCGGTGGTAGCGCAGCCCGTCGGTCTCGACCACAAGCCGCAAGTCCGGCCAGAAGAAGTCGACCCGAAAGCCGTTTACGCGCCGGCGCGTAAACGGGGGCGGCAGGCCCGCTCGCGCGACGAGTGGAAGGAAGAGCCGCTCCAGGTTCGAGTCGGTAAGGCGAAAGGTGCGCCGATCCAGAAGCTTGCGCAATACGGCAACCCCGGGCCGTCCCGCATATACGTCGAGGACGACGCGCAAGGAACTCGGGTCGATCAGGTCAAGCCTGTCGGCCTCGTTGACGGCACGCTCGAGGCGCGCAGGGTCGAGACTGCTCGCGAGGTCAACCAAGGTGAGAGCCGGCTTCGTCACCGGGATGCCCTGATGGCGGGTGACATCTGCGGGCTTCAGACTCTTCCGGCGGTGAATGCGTACGCCTCGACAACGACGCTCTGAGGCGACGGGTACGGCAACCTCAATCGGGGTTGAGAGCTCAGGGTGGATGCCCCAGAGCGCCGCAGCACTCCGGTGGCTCAAGGCCGCACCCGGTCCACATGCAAGGACCGCCGCCATCCACCGTCCATGGGGAGTCAGCTCTGGGCGACCAACCGCATAGACGGCTCGCGCGACCGGATGCAGTCTCCCTTTGGCGATTCGGTGCTGGATCGCCCGCCGACTCAGCCCCAACCGAACGAGCTGATCGCGCCCCACGACCCCATGCTGTCGCGCAGCCAGCCCCCAAACCGTCTCACCCGACGATGACTGCTGAGTTGAGCACACCATCGTGTGTTCAAGTCGACAGCCGCCTGAACTCTCCCCCCTTTAATCCCGACAGGGCATGGAGACTACGAAGCTGCTGCCCTGGCCCGGCAGGGACTCGACCGTTATCTCGCCGCCATTTGCCTCGATGAAGCCCTTGGCTATCGCCAGGCCGAGGCCGCTGCCACCCTGGGCGCCGTTGGGCTCGCCGCGCTGGAAGGGCTCGAAGATTCGCTGCCACTCGCTTTCCGGGATGCCCGGGCCCTGGTCGACTACGCGCAGTGTCACCTCGCCGCCGACCAGTCGCGACTTGACCATCACCGGCCGGCCGCCGCCGTGGCGGATCGCGTTCTCGAGCAGGTTGGCGAAGGCGCGCTCCAGCTGGGCGGCATCGGCCTCGACCAGGGGCAGGTCGCGGTCGATCGCGAGGCGCACCATCTCGGGCCTTTCGGTCGCCTCGCGAGCCGCCTCGAAGACCTCGCCGAGGTCGATCGGCTCGCGGTGGGGCTCGGCCTTGCCCGCCTCCAGGCGCGACATGTCGAGCAGGTTCTCGACCAGGCGCGAGAGCCGCTCCCCCTCGACGACGATCGCCTGGCTCAGCTCCTCCCGCTCCTCCGCCGTCGGCGCCGCCGAGCCCAGCGCCACCCCGCTGGCGATCATCGAGGTGAGCGGGCTGCGCAGGTCGTGCGAGATCGAGCGCAGCAGCGCCGTCTTCAGCTCGTCGCTGCGCCGCAGCGCCTCGGCCTCGACCATCTCCGCCTGCTTGCGGTCGCGCTCGCGGGCGAGCTCGGTCAGCGCCCGGTCGGCCTCCTCGCGCCGCCGCTCCGCCTCCACCGCCTGCGCCCGCGCCATCTCGGCGACGGCGCTGCTGACCGCCGCCACGATCACGAAGATCAGCAGCGCCACCCAGTTCCCTTCCTCGGCGATCGCGAGGCGGTGCAGCGGCGGCAGCTGGAAGAAGTTGTACGCGACCGCGCTGGTCAGAGAGGCAAGGAGACCCAAGCGCAGCCCCCAGACGATCGAGATCAGCAGGATGCCCGGTAGGTAGAGGACGCCAAGCGAGACCACCGGCGCAACCGACTTCAACGGGTAGACGAGCAGCGTGCCGACCCCCACGGCCGCGACGGTCGCAAGCAGCCCGAGCCAGGCAGGCGGCGGCTCGGCGCTGAGGCCAAGCGAGAATCGACGCCGAAACATGGTCTTCAGATTAGGTCCCGGTCGAGTTCCTCGAGGCCCACCAGACGCAGGTCGTCGCGAGCGGCCGCCTCCTCGACCAGGCTGTCCTTGAAACCGGTCTTCGCGAAAAGCAGAATCTGAGGAGCGCCGGAGCCGAAACGAGCGCCGGCCTGGCGCAGAGCGGGAATCTTGAACCGCTCGAGATCGTCGAGGACCTTGCCGCCCATCCTCGTACCGGTCCACTTGCACTCGCCGACCACGGTGACGCGCGAGCGCGCCGCGCCGACGATGTCGATCTCCTCGCTTCCACGCTCGCCCTCGACGCGAAGCCGATCCAGCGAGCGGCCCCACCACGGCCCCACCTGCGTTGCCTGCGATCCCAAGCTACTGCGCACCCAGCGCCGACAGAGGCTCTCGTAGACGGGGGCGACGTGTTCGGAAAGGGCCGGAGCCACCTCCGCGTCGTAGTGATCGCTGGGACGAAGGCCCGCCCGCAGGCTCTCCTGGAAGGGAAAGACGAAGCGAAACCAGAAGCGCAGGAAGTTGTCTCGCAAGCGGTAGCGGAGTTCCCGCTGCGCGGTGAGCGGCGCCACTTTCTCCACCAGCTGCATCCGGGTCAGCTCGCTCAGGTAGGGCCCGAGGGCGGAGTGAGCGGTGCCCAGCCTGGTGGTCAGGTCATCCATGCCTCTTCCCCGAGCCGCGAGTTCCTCGAGTAGCGAGAAGTAGGTCCCGGGCCGACGAAACTCCTCCTCGAGGATCTCCCGTGGGTCGTTGAAGAGCGGGCCCCGGTGGTCGAGAACCGACTCGCAAACCGCGGTTCGCAGGGACCTCCGGCGGCTCAGCTCGGCCAGGTACATCGGCATGCCGCCGGCCACCGCGTAGCGCTCGATCCTGCCCTGGATTCGATCCTCCCGCAGGAATGGACGTGCGTCGGGAAACGACAGCGCCTCGATCGCCAGCGGCGTCAGCCGACCGCGCAAGGGGCTCCGCTCGGCGAGCAGCCCTTGCATCTGCGCGATATGGGAGCCGCAGAGGACGAGCTTCAGCCGCGAGGCATCGCGCTCCTCCTCGATCACGGCTTGGACGCCGCTGAGAGCCTCGCTTCGCGACCTCTCCGTCCCCGGCAGCAGATACGGAAACTCGTCGATGATGACCAGCACTCGCTCCGAGCCGGCCAGCCGGTACAGCACCCGGAACAGGCTCGGCAGGTCGGGCAGGTCGGGCCGGACGCCGAGCTGGGGCTCCAGCATCGCGGCAAGGCGGCCCAGCTGCCTGGCCGGCGCACCTTGGTCGGCGACCAGGAACAGCGCCGGCTTGCCCTCGGCGAAGGCCCGCAACAGCCATGACTTGCCGACGCGGCGGCGACCGAAGAGTGCGAGCGCGCTGCGATCCTCCCCCTCCCACCAGGATCGCAGGCGCGCCAGGTCGCCTTCCCGGTTGAGGAAGTCGGTCCTGGCGGGCCATTCGTAAGGTGGGGTCTGTGTCATTCGCTAATCTAGGTTAGCATAGACTAGCTTATCGAACCGTGCTCAGTTCGCGATGCCGAAGGCCTGCTTGAGCAATTCCCGGGTAGGAGGAGATCGCTTTGCTGAGCGCGTCTTCGACCGAAGGGTAGATGGCGACGATGAAGGCCTGCAACGCTCCGCTGTGCCTTATCGGCGCATAGCGATGAAAGGGAACAGCGGAAGCCCTGCTCGACCGAGATCGTCACGTCCTCGATGCCGCGCTCGGCACCGTAGTACTTGGTCAGCCCGCGGGTCTCGATCGCGGCCACGGGGTCATCCTTTCAGCCCCGATCAGTGCGGGCTGGCGATGCCGCCGCCGACCGCCGGCGGTGGCGCGGTTTCGGGCGCCGGCGCCGGTTCGGGAGCAGGCGCGGGTTCCGGCGCCGGTTCAGGGGTGGCTTCGGCTTCCGGCGCGCCTTCGTGGCCTTCGTGGCCTTCGCCTTTGCCCTGTTTCGAGGGCTTTTCCGTCGTTTCTTCTTCTTCGAATTCGCCTTCGCTGGGAGACGAGGGGGCCGACCCCGATGTGTGCCCGCCGTTCAGCCCGGCCAGTTCGGGCAACGTGGACGGTTCGGGGAATTCGGGACAGTTGCCGGCGACCGCGGATTCCATGAAGGAACGCCAGATCGGCCCCGCCGTCGGCCCGCCGAAGCCGGTTTCTTCGCGCGACTGCGGGTGGCCGACCCAGACCGCGGTTGAGTAAAGGGGCGTGTAGCCGACGAACCAGGCGTCGGAGAGGCCCTCCGAGGTACCGGTCTTGCCGGCCTCGGCGCCGCAGCCCATGTAGGTGTAGCCGGCGCCGGTGCCCTGGGTGATCACGCCCTCGAGGATCTTGGTCACGTCGTAGGCCTGACCCTCGGTGAGCACGCGTTCGCCGGAATCGGGGCTCGTTTCCTCGACCTTCCCGTTGGGGAATTCGACCCGGCTGATCGCGGTCGGGGCGTGGTGGATGCCGCCGCTGGCCAGGGTCGCGTAGCCGTCGGCCTGTTCGAGCGGCGTGACGCCGACGGCGAGACCGCCGATCGCCTCGGCCGGCACCGATTCCAGCGGCGCTTCGATGCCCATTTCGTGGGCGGTCTGGGTGACGTTTTCGGGGCCGACGTCGAGGTCGAGCTGGGCGAAGATCACGTTGACCGAGTCCCAGGTCGCCGCTTCGAGCGACATCGTGCCGCCGCCGGGCTCGGCGTTGTTGACCGTCCAGGTGCCGCCGCCGGGCAGGCTGAGGGTGATCGGCGAGGTGCCGTTGTAATAGGTGCTGGCGGGATCGATTCCCTGCTTTATCGCGGTCGTCAGCACGTACATCTTGAACGACGATCCCGGCTGGCGATGCGCCTGCCAGGCGTAGTTGAATTCGCTTTCGCTTTCGTAGCCTTCGGTCGAGGCGAGCGCGACGATCTCCCCGTTGGAGGGGTCGACCGAGGCGAGGCCGGCGGCGGGACCCCCTTCGGAGTAGCAGACGCTGCACGAGTCGACCGCTTCCTGCGCGCGTTCCTGCAGTTCGGGCTTGATCGTCGTGTAGGCCTTGAGGCCGCCCTTGCGCACCGTGTTGATCCCGTATTTGTCGATCAGCTCCTGCTGGACGAGGTCGAAGAGGAAGGGGTCGCGGATCACCCGGTACTTGTGGCCGGGGCTGAGTTCGAGGCCGCGGTGCAGAGCTTCGCGGTATTCGGCGCCGTCGATGTAGTCCTGTTCGTGCATCGCACCCAGCACCTCGTTGCGGCGCTTCAGCGCCGCGTGCGGGTCGAGGAACGGGTTGTATTCGGAGGGTGCCTGCGGCAGGCCGGCGATCAGCGCCGATTCGTTCAGCTTCAGGTCCTTCGCCGGCCTGCCGAAGTAGGTCTGCGCGGCGGCCTCGACCCCGACCGCGGTCTCGCCTTCAACCGTCCCGTACGGCGCCGTGTTGAGGTAGGCGGTGAGGATCCAATCCTTCGAGTGCGCTTCCTCCATCTCGTAGGCGAGGTGCGCTTCGATCAGCTTTCGTTTCAGCGTCTCTTCGGGGTTCTGGATGTAGAGGTTGCGGACCAGTTGCTGGGTGATCGTCGAGGCGCCCTGCACCGGCTTGCCGCCCGCCAGCAGGTCCTTCCAGGCGGCGCGGGCGATCCCGGCGGGGTCGATGGCGCCGTGGTCGAAGTAGTTCTTGTCCTCGATCGCGACGGTGGCGTCGCGCAGCTTCTGCGGCATCGCCCGTTCGGGGACCGGCTGGCGGATGTTTTCGGACTGGATGAAGCCGATCAGGCTGCCGTCGGCGGCGTAGATCGCCGAGGAGCGGCCCTTCTGCACCGGTTTGAGGCTGGAGAGCGGCGGCGCCGACTCGTAGACGTTGACCGCCCAGCTGCCCGCCACCGCCGCCACGGCCAAGCCCACGGCAAGCAGGACCCCCAGGGGGATCGTGACCTTCTTCCACTTCGAGGTATGCGACCTGCGTCTCCGCCGTCGCGTCCGGCGTGCCATTCGGCTGCAAATTGTAGGGAGGTCTGTAGCCTTGCCCGCGAATGGCGACCTTCTTGCACACCTGCTACCGGATCGGCGACATCGACCGCTCGGTCGCCTTCTACGAGAAGCTCGGCTTCCAGGAGGTCGCCCGGATGCCGATCGGCGACGAGGCGATCAACGTCTTCATGGGCCTCCCCGGCGAAGACCCGGTCCTCGAGCTCACCTACAACCACGGCGTCACCGGCTACGAGCACGGCACCGGCTACAACCACATCGCCCTCGCCGTCGACGACCTCGACGCCACGATCGAGCAGCTCGCCGCCGGCGGCGTCGAGCCCGAAAAGCCCCCCTACCGCCCCGGAGGCCGCACCGAGGGCCACCGCATCTGCTTCTACCGCGACCCCGACGGGTACCGCATAGAGCTGATCGGGTCTTAGCTCTTCACGACCTCGAACTGGGTCATCAGGCCGTGGTCCTCGTGGTCGAGCATGTGGCAGTGGATCACGAACTTGCCGGTGTTGTCGGCGAAGTGGCCGGCGACGAGGAGGCGTTCGCGGGGGTAGACGAAGAAGGTCTCCTTGAGGCAGTCTTCCCAGGGCGGCGGCGGCTTGCCGTTGCGGGAGAGCAGGTACCAGTCGGTCATGTGCATGTGCATCATGTGGGCGACGCTGGTGCGGTTGACGATCTCCCAGGTCTCCGTGCTGCCGAGCTTGGGGTGGGCGTCGGCGCGGGCCGGGTTGAAGGTCTTGCCGTTGATCAGCCAGGTGGTCTTGAAGAGGCCGCCGATCGAGATCTCCCAGGTACGCTTCGGGGTCTGCGAGACGTGCTTGGTCCAGGCCGGCAGCGGGCGCAGCTTTCGCGGCACGCGGGTGCGGTCCGCCGGGCGCCCCGAGTCGACCCGGAACTGCATCAGCGCGCCTGAGTAGGGCCGGGCGCCAAGCGGGTTGCGGGCGCCGTGGCGCGGCCCGCTGCGCAGCTCGACGCTCTGCCCAGCCGAGGCGGCGAAATCGACGACGAGCTCGACCCGCTCCCCCGGTCCCAGCATCGCCTCGGAGCGCCGCACCGGCACCGGCATCAGGCCGCTGTCGGTGCCGATCTGGATCAGCGGCGCGCCGTCGGAGAGGTAGAGGTTGTAGGAGCGGAGCTGCGAGACGTTGAGGATGCGCAGGCGGTGGCGCTGAGCGCTCACCCGGTGGTGGGGCATGTAGGCGCCGTTGACGAGGATCGAGGCGGCGCTGATCCCGTCGGCCGGCGGGCGCAGGTCGGTGAACGGATCGGTTAGCTGGTTGTGGCGGTCGAAGGAGCGATCGCCGATCATCAGCGCCAGGTCGCGCTCGCCGCGCGGCAGCGGCAGGCTCGCGTCGAGCTCGTCATCGACGATCCACATCCCCGCCAGCCCGTGCCAGACGTTGCGGGCGGTGTGGTCGAGGCGGTGGTCGTGGTACCACTGGAAGGCGGCCCGTTCGGGCCTGCCGTCCTCCATCAGCTCATAGACGTAGGTGCGCTTCCCGCCCGGCTCGAGCAGCAGGTCGTTGCCCGACTGGCGCGGCGAGAGGCCGCGCGGAATGTCGCAGTAGAAGGAGCGGGCGTGGGACGGCGTCAATCCGCCCGGCTGGCCGTCGAACTGGGTACGGTTGTGGCCGCCGTGCAGGTGAACGGTCAGCTCTCCGACCGAGCGCGGCAGCTCGTGGTGGAAGGTGACTTCGGTGCGGTGGCCGGCGGGGCGGCGGATCGTCGGGCCGGGAAAGGTGCCGCCGTAGGTCCACATCCGCGTCCTGGCACCGGGCATCGCCTGCACCTCGGCCTCGCGGATCGGGATTGTCAGGCGGGAGCCGGTGAGCTCCTCCGGGATCGGCAGCGCCAGCCGGAACGGCTCCGCGGCGCCGGCGCGGGCAACCTCGCTTTGCCCGTCCCCCAGCGGCGGGGCGCCGGGACGCAGCCCGAGCGGCAGCGCCGTGGCGAGCGCGCCGCTGCCCAGGGCGCCGAGGAAGGCTCGGCGCCCCAGGCGCGGCGGATCTGAGGACGGTCCAGCCGTGTCGCTATTTCGCCAGCGTCGGTTCGACCACTTCGATCGAGCCGTGCATCCAGGGGTGAATTGCGCACATGAAGTAGATCGTCGTCCCGGCGGCCGCGTTCACCGGCTGCTCGAACGAGGCGTTCGGCTTCGTGCCCGTGAACCAGGAGTCGCCCTTCTTGGTCAAGCTGCCGAGCGTGTCCCAGCCTTCGGCCCCGGCGTTGGCGGGGTTCTTGGTCGGCGCGCCTTCGCCTTTGACGCCGTGCCAGGAGGCGATCGCTTTGCAGATGTGATGCGGGGTGAAGCAAAGCTGGCGCTGTTTCGGTGTCTTCGGGATCGAGCCCTTGGTGACCAGCGAGAAGGTGTGCGGACCGACCTGTTTCGGGTTGGTCGTGTTGAGCACCTCCAGCTCTTCGCCTTTGACGATCGTTTTCGGCGCTTCGAAGCGCAAGCCTTTGTCGGCCTTGATGTAGACCGTGTTGGCCGGGCCGAGGTCCGTAGCGGCGCTCGCAAAGGCCGGCACCAGCGCGAGAGCGGCGGTCAACCCCACGGCGAGCGCGAGCGCTGCCCTGGCGGAATGCAGGCGAGAAGGTCGTTGCTTCAAATCGTTCTCCTTTTTTGGTCCCGACGCCTTGCGGCACCTGGACGAATAGACCAACAAGCTATACGGGTGGCCCTCGGCATTCAAGCGCCCACCAGCTGCCCATGTCGTAGGCTCATGAAGGTCAGGTCTCCACCCAGGGAGGAACCGCATCTTCAGCGAGCGACGCGACATCGCCGACGGCACCCTCGAAGTCCGCACCGCGAAACACGGCAGCACCCACGTCATCTCCCTCTGCGGCGAGCTCGACCTGGCCAACGCCGGAACCGCCGAATCCGCGCTGGACGCTTCGCTCGCCGACGAGGCGTCGAAGGTCGTCGTCGACATGCGCGAGCTGGAGTTCATCGACTCGACCGGGATCGCCCTGCTCGTCGCCGCGCTCGGCCACAACAGCGACGGGGACAGGGTTCGCTTCATCCCCAGCCCCGCCCCGGCGGTCGCCCGGGTACTCGAGCTGACCGGCCTCGCCGAGCGCCTGCCGCTCGCCGAGGCATAGGCGCTAAGCGCGCAGCTTGTAGCCGCGCGAGAAGAGGCGCAGGTTGACCGCGAAGAGGGCGGCGGTCGCCGCGGTCAGGGCCAGCAGCGAGAGCGGAACGCTGACTTCGGTGAAGCCGACGAAGCCGTAGCGGACCAGGTTGATCATGTAGTAGATCGGGTTGAAGTGGGTCAGCGTCTGGAACGGCTGCGGCAGCAGCGTCGCCGAGTAGAAGACGCCGCCGAGGAAGATCAGCGGCGTCAGCACGAAGGTCTGGACGAAGGCGACGTCGTCGAACTGCTCGGCCCGCACCCCGGTCAGCACGCCGAGCTGGGAGAAGAAGAAGCCGACCAGAAACAGTGAGGGCACCAGCACGAGGATGTGGTCGACCGGCAGGCTGGTCAGCAGCGAGGCGGCGACGAAGGTCAGCCCGGCGACGATCAGGCCGCGCATGAAGCCGCCGAAGGTGAAGGCGAGCAGCAGCTCCAGCGGCGAGGCGGGCGAGGAGAGCTGGTCCTGGATCGCACCCTGGAACTTCTGCTGCAGGATCGAGGAGGAGTTGTTGGCGAAGGAGTTGATCGCCAACGACATCATGATCAGGCCGGGGATGACGAAGACGACGTATTCGATCCCGTGCAGCTCCTTGATCCGCGAGCCGAGCGCCGCGCCGAAGACGGAGATGTAGAGGAAGGTTTCCAGCAGCGGCGCGCCCAGGGTCTGCTTCTTGATCTTCATGAAGCGGTTGACCTCGCGCCGCCAGAGCGTCGCGAAGCGGATCTGGGCTGCGCTCACGAGACGGCCTCCAGCTTCGAGCGCGAGAGCTCGTTGCGGCCGACCAGGGCCAGGTAGGCGTCCTCGAGGTTGTCGACCCCGTAGCGCGCGGCGAGCTGGGCGCTCGTCCCCTCGCCGACGATCTGGCCGTCGTTGATGAAGGCGATCCGGTCGCAGAGCTGCTCGGCCTCCTCCAGGTAGTGGGTGGTGAGCAGGATCGTCGTCCCCTCCTGGTTGATCCGCTGCACGTAGTGCCACAGCTCCAAGCGCAGCTCGACGTCGACGCCGGCGGTCGGCTCGTCGAGGATCAGCAGCCGCGGCCGGTGCATCACCGCGCGGGCGAGGATCAGCCGCCGCTTCATCCCGCCGGACAGCGTGCGGGTGCGCTCGTCGCGCTTCTCGGTCAGCGAGAAGGTCTCCAGCAGCTCCTTCGAGCGCTCGCGGCGCTCGCGCTTGGGCATGCCGAAGTAGCCGGCGTGGTAGTCGAGCGTCTCCTCGACCGTGAGGAACCAATCGAGGTTGAGCTCCTGCGGGGCGAGGCCGACCGCCTGCCGCGCCTCGCCGTAGTCGCCGATCGCGTCGTGGCCGAAGACCTCGATCGTGCCCGCGCTCGGCTGCGCCAGCCCGGTCGTGCAGTGGATCAGCGTCGACTTGCCGGCACCGTTGGGCCCGAGCAGGGCAAAGAGTTCCCCCTCCCTGATCGAGAGCGAGACCCCCCGCAGCGCCTCCACCCCGGTCGGGTAGCGCTTGACCAGATCCTCGATGTCCAGAGCCTTGTCGCGCACAGCGGCGCTAACCGTAGCCGACCGCCCTCTCGGGGCTGACTTCGCCTTTATGCGTCCCATTGGACTACAAAAGGCGAACTCACCGGGTGGGACGGGGGACATAGGCTTGGCTCGATGCCCTGGCCGCTGCTTGCCGTCGACACGCCCTCGATGCTCTTCCGCGCCTTCTACGCGCTGCCCGATTCGATCGTCGGGACGGACGGGAGGCCGGTCAACGCCCTGCTCGGCACGGCGAACCTCGTTCTGCGCGAGGTCGAAATCCACCGGCCGCGCGCCGTCGTGCTCTGCTTCGGCCCCGACGCGGCCTCCTACCGCACCGAGCTCTACCCCGCTTACCACGCCGAGCGCGAGGCGGCGATGCCGGATGGCCTGGCGCCGCAGTTCGTCGCCGCGAAGGGCTTCTTCGAGGCCTTCGACTGGACCGTCACGACCAGCGATTCGCTCGAGGCCGACGACCTGCTCGGCACCTACGCCAGGCGGGAGGCGGAGGCGGGCGGCCGGGCGCTGCTTTTGACCGGAGACCGCGACATGTACCAGTGCGCCGGCGAGCGGGTGACGGTGCTCTACGTGAAGACGGGAAGCAAGGGCAAAGGCGCCGAGGAGGTCACGCCGGAGGAGGTCGAGCGCCGCTACGGGATCGGGCCGGAGCTCGTGCCCGACTTCATCGCCCTGCGCGGCGACCCCTCCGACGGCCTGCCCGGCGCCAAGGGAGTCGGGCCGAAGACCGCCGCCGAGCTGCTGCGCCGCCACGGCTCGCTCGAGTCGGTGCTCGACAACGCGATCCGCGAGCGCCGCCCGACCCTGCGCGGCGCCCTGCTCGACGCCGCCGAGGACCTGCGCGCCTTCAAGGACATCGCGACCCTGCGCGATGCCGGCGTCGACCCGCCGCCGGACCGCGAGACCGACTGGGCCGGCGCCGCGGCGGCAGCGCGCGAACGCGGCATGAACCGGCTCGCCGAGCGGCTGGAGCAGGCAGGTGCAACGCGTTAGCCACCTGCTGGGGCCCCAACGCGTTGCACCTCTGCCGCGTCTGCCGCGCTCAGCGGTAGTCGGGGTTCGGGAAGTCGAAGCTGCAGCCGGCGTCCCACTTGGTGCGCTGGTTGCCGTGGGCGGGAATCCCGCCGGCGTCCTTCAGCATCCGCGCCAGGTGCAGCATGTTCCAAGCGGCGAAGGTGGTGTTGCGGTTGGTGAAGTCGTTCTCGGGCCCGCCCGAGCCCTCGTCCAGGCATGACGGCCCCGGCCCGGCCTCGCCGATCCAGCCGGCGTCGGCCTGGGGTGGGATCGTGTAGCCGAGGTGCTGCAGCGAGTAGAGCGTGTTCATCGCGCAGTGCTTGACCCCGTCCTCGTTGCCGGTGACCAGGCAGCCGCCGACCCGCCCGTAGTAGGCGTACTGGCCGGCGTCGTTGAGCAGGTGCGAGTTGCCGTAGAGGCGCTCGACGATCTGGGTCGCGACCGAGGACTTCTCCCCCAACCAGATCGACATGCCGAGGACCAGGATGTCGGCCGCCATCACCTTCTCGAAGATCGCCGGCCACTCGTCGGCGTCCCAGCCGTGCTCGGTCATGTCAGGCCAGACCCCGGTGGCGATCTCGTGGTCGACCGCGCGGATGCACTCGACCGCGACCCCGTTGCGGCGCATGATCTCCATCGAGATGCCGATCAGCCCCTGCGTGTTGGAGGCCTCCGGGCTGCGCTTCAGCGTGCAGTTGATGAAGAACGCCTTCAGGTCCGAGTAGTCGGTCTCGCTCTTCTCGCACAGCTCGGCCTGCATGTCAGTCAACTCGGCCATCGGGCCTCCTCCGTTCGCGGTTCCGGGCAGTGCCAGCCTATGCCGAGGCGAGGCTGGCGTCGCGCTGCTCGCGCGCTGCCGGGCGGGAGAACTGCATCGTGCCGTCATCGATCGGCCCGCGGCGAATCGAGCGGATGTCGAGCACGTAGTTCTGCCGCAGCCGCCACGGCTCCTTCGAGCCCTGCTTGGGCAGCTTGTCGAGTGAGCGCAGGACGTAGCCGGAGTTGAAGTCGAGGACAGGCTCCGGGGTCACGGCCGGGTCGTTGACCTCGGCGACGAACCGGGTGTAGCCGTTCGCGTCCATGTGGTTGAGGACGCGGCAGACGTACTCGGAGGTGAGGTCGGCCTTGAGCGTCCAGGAGGCGTTGGTGTAGCCGAGGGTGAGGGCAAAGTTGGGCACGCCGCTCAGCATCATGCCCTTGTAGGTCATCCGCTCGGACACCTCGACCTCCTCGCCGTCGACGGCGAGCTGCATGCCGCCGAGGAAGAGCAGGTTCAGGCCGGTGGCGGTGACGACGACGTCGGCCTCCAGCTCGGCTCCCGACTCGAGCTCGATCCCGCCCTCGGTAAAGGTCTCGATCCGGTCGGTGACGACCTCGGCCCGCCCCGAGCGGATCGAGGCGAAGAGGTCGCCATCCGGGACCAGGCACATCCGCTGGTCCCAAGGGTTGTAGCGGGGCTTGAAGTGGGTGTCGACGTCGTAGCCGGGCGGCAGCGAGCGTTCGTTGCCTTTGCGGATCAATTTCTTGACGAAGCTGGGGCGGCGCCGGCTGAGCTGGAAGGTCGCCATCTGCAGCAGGACGTTCTTCCAGCGGATCAGCGCGTAGGCGGCCTTGACCGGCAGCAGCCGGCGGATCGCCCTGGCCAGGGGGTCTTCGCCCGGCAGCGAGACGATGTAGGTGGGAGAGCGCTGCAGCATCGTCACCTTCTCGGCCTCCTCGGCCATCGCCGGCACCAGCGTCACCGCGGTCGCGCCGCTGCCGATCACGACCACGCGCTTGCCCGCGTACTCGAGGTCCTCAGGCCAGTGCTGCGGGTGGACGATGCGGCCGGCGAACCGATCCGCGCCCTCGAACCGCGGCGTGTAGCCCTCGTCGTAGCGGTAGTAGCCGGTGCAGGTCCAGAGGTAGTCGCAGGTCATCTGCACCGCCTCGCCGGCGGCGCGCTCTGCCTCCACCGTCCAGCACGAATCGGCGGTCGACCACCCGGCCCGCACGACGCGGTGGTCGAAGCGGATCCTCTCCTCGATCCCGTTCTCGGCCGCGGTCTGCCGCACGTACTCGAGGATCGAGTCGCCGTCGGCGATCGCCTTCGCCGCCGTCCAGGGCTTGAACCGGTAGCCGAGCGTGTGCATGTCGGAGTCGGAGCGGATGCCCGGGTAGCGGAAGAGGTCCCAGGTGCCGCCGAGGTCTTCGCGCGCCTCGAGGATCGCGTAGCTCTTGCCTGGGCAGCGCTCCCCCAGGTGGTAGGCGGCGCCGATGCCGGAGATCCCGGCGCCGACGATGAGCACGTCGACGTGCTCGATGGGCTCCCCGTTCGCGGTCAAGACCAGGCATTCTGGCACGCTGGCTGGTCAGCCAGCTCCAACGTGGGTACCCGCGTGCACCTCACGCCGCTGCCCCTCAGCCGCCGCAGCCGCCGGGCCAGGCGTTCGGCGGCGAGGGAGCGCCCCGGTCGGCGGCGATCGCCCGGGTGTCGGCCGTCGCCGCCCTGTCGGCGTGGCGGATCGCGGCGCGAAGGGCGTTGGCCTTGGCGGTGGAGGCGGTCGACTTCACCGCCGCCGGCCCCGCGTAGGGATGCTGGGCGGCGCTGACGAGGCGGGTCACGGCGCGCGGTCCTCCGTAGGCGCGCAGGGTCCTCTCCAGGGAGTAGATCGGCACCTCACGGGCGCCGAGCGTTGCGGCGAGGCGGACGTCGTGGAGAAGGCTCGAGAGCCGCCGGTAGGGGCCACGGCCGGACGAGCCGAGGCTGATCTGGCCGACGCTGCCGAACTCGCCGCGGGCCGAGCGGAGGTAGGAGGAGACGATGCCCGGCCCCGGGTCGTGCCCCGAGTAGTAGGCGAAGACGCTGCGGTAGGCCTGGAAGAACAGCTCGTCCCAGGGCGCGTTCGGGACGATGAACCCGGTCGCGTCCTGCAGCGCGAGGCCGCCGTCGCCGAGATCGTCGAGCGCGGCGGGCATCGGCGCCGCCGCGACGCTGATGTGGTGGCGCCCGGCCCAGCGCGGGATGCGCGCGTAGCCGCGCCAGGCGGCGCACTGGCCGGCGGGGTCGATCGACTGCTGGAAGAGCGAGGGGAGCGCCGCGTCGCTGCCGCCTCCCATGATCGCCGCCGTCGTCTCGAAGGGGGTGTGAAGCGGGGGCTCGGGATCGAGGACGAGGCCGCGCAGCCGGAGGCGCTTTTCCCGCGCCCAGCGGACGAGCGCCCTGGTGGCGGCGAACTGCTCCGCCGCCGCCCCCTCCCAGGCCCAGTAGCCGTCGGTATAGGGGATCAGGATCCAGGCCCAGACCGGCACGCCGAGCCGGTTGGCCGTGCGGATGATCGCCAGCCCATCGTGGCGTTCGGGCTCACCGGCGGGAACCGGCCCGAAGTCCCGACGGTAGCGAAGGTTGAAGTAGAGCGGGATCTGGTTGCGCCGCAGGACGCGCCACAGGTACGGGGTGTAGGCATGCGTGTCCCGCCGGTTCCAGTAGGTGTCGGGCAGGCTCCAGTCCGTGCCGGGAACCGCCTCGCCCGCCCAGAACCCGATCGTGGTCCCCTGCCGGGCAAGCGCCCTTGGCGGACCGACGGCGGCATTCCCTCGTGCGAAGGAAGCTTGGGGAGAGAGCAGGGCCAGGGCAGCCAAAGCGGCAACGACGATTCCCGACCGCTTCATCCGACCATGGTAAGCCGAGCGGCGCGCGAGTCCGAACCGGCTTGCCTCACCGGCCCGACCGGCTGCTGTCGCGGCACCGTCGCCAACCGGGAGAGCAGGCGGCCGTAACGTGGGTCGCCACCGTCGACGGCGTCATAGACCCGGTCGGCGAGTGGGTGCAGCCGGACGGAGACCACGGCGACTACTCGTTCGAGCGCCAGGGGAAATCCAGCGGGCTGGTGCTGGGCCGCAGGACCTACGAGGGGCTGGCGGGATACTGGCCGAGCCAGTCGGGCAAATGGGCGGACATGGTCAACGCGGTGCCGAAGTACGTCGGGTCCAACACCCTGTCTGGCGACCTCGAGTGGAACGCGACCCTGCTCGAGGGGGGCCTCGAGGACTCGATCCCGAAGCTGAAGGGCGAAGTCGACGGCGATCTGTTCATGCACGGCAGCGGCGAGTTCGCCTACGCCCTCGCCGAGAAGGGCCTGATCGACGAGCGGTTCGACTCCGGAGTGGTCCTCCTCACCTACCTCCCGGCGTCCTGAGCGCGGGTCCCCGCTGACTACTGCTGTTCGGTGTCCCTACCCGGACCGCCGATCAGCTTGTCGCTCCCGCTGCCGCCCTTCAAGGTGTCGCGGCCGGGCCCGCCGAGCAGCTTGTCGGCCGCAGAGCCGCCGCGGAGAATGTCATCTCCGGGCCCACCGTCGATCTTGTCGCTTTCCGCGCCGCCGCTCAGCGTGTCGTTGAGGTTGCCGCCGGTGATGGAGTCGGAACCGAGTCCACCGTCGAAGACGTTGATGTGACCCGAAGCGCCGATGAACTTGTCGTTGGCGTATTCGATCGGGTCGCTAATCGTGGAGATGGCGTGGATCTCGATCGGCCCCTGGCCGCCGCCGAGGTTGTCGGGCAGCTGCGAAAAGTCGTAGAGGGTGGACACCGACGAAGAAGCCTCTATTTGCCTCAAGTCGCGGCAGTAGGCAGGGCCGTTATCGACGGAAACACCGCTGACGGTGATCTCCCCGTCGCTCGCACAGCGAGGGACGATTTTTCCCTCGCCGCCTTCAATCGTGAGCACGCCGTTGGCGAAGGTGCCAAAGGCATCCGCCCTCGCCGGCGTGAGCACCGCGATTGCCAGCGCGAGAGTCGCGGCGATCGCCCAGCAGGAAGATCCGCCGAACCGAAGCCGAAGCGCTGTCATCGCTGCCACAAATCGGAGTTTATTTCACAAATCGCACTACGTGGAGATCGGCTGGAATACGTGGGGCATGTTGCCCCATTTGTTTCCCCAGCGATCCCGTTGGTATACCTGGGTATACTTGCTGCATGGCAAAGGTCATGGTCTCCCTTCCAGACGATCTCCTCGCTGAGGTGGACGCGGAGGCGCGGCGGGGCGACACAACTCGCAGCGCCGTCATGCGGGGGTTCGCCGACGCGGCGCTCCGCCAACGCCGCGAGAGCCGAGCGGCAGCAATGCGATCGCTGCTCAGCGACGTCTCACCCCACGGCGGGCGGACCGCGGAGCTGGTGAAGGCGACGCGACCCGGTCCGTGACGACGCTGCTTCTCGACGCGAGCGTCCTGCTCGCCGCTTTCGATCCAGAAGACGACCACCATGAGCCGGCGCGAGCCTTGCTGGAAGACGACGAGGCCACCCTCTCCACGCTCGACCTTGCCCGCTATGAGGTTGCCAATGTCGCCGTGAGGGCTTGGCGAGCACCGCAGTCCGTGGCGCCGCTGCTTGCCGCAATCGAGAGGCTCGCCGACGATGGGGACGTCCTCGCATCCACAGCTGCCCTCCTGACGCGGGCGGCCGACCTCGCCGAGCGCTACACGATCTCCGTCTACAACGCCGCCTACGCAGCCGCCGCCAGCGATGCCGGACATCGCCTCGTCAGCTGCGACGAGCGCGATCTGGTCTCGAAGGGCCTCGCGGTGCTCCCTGCGAGTGCGCGGTCGGGGTAGGGCGTTGCCCGGCCAACGATCAACCGGCGGCCGCTCGGCGCTCCGCCAACTCGCTGCGAAGCTCGGCGAGGGTGACCGTCTCGCCCCGCCCGATCTCGGCGAGGCCCGTCCGAGAGAATCTCGGCGGTCTCCTCCAGGGTCTCGTACTCGTCACTCGGGACCAGGGCCGCGGCGGGGTGCACCATTCCGAGTCACCAGCACGTGATCGTGTCGGTTGCTGACGCCATCAAGCAAGCTCCCGCCTCATTCGTGCCTGTGGAGGATAGTGCAGTTGCCCTGAGCTGGGGGGCACTTTCCCTCAATTTGTGACCCGCTGTGAGTCCGGCCAAGCGCCCACAAAGTGAATCAAGCCCAAACTATCTAGGCAGGCGCCGGGCGAGAATCTCCGTCGAACAGGACGCGCCGAGCCGACTTCGCGCGTCATCCTTGGCATTCGTGCTGGATGACTGATCCCGAATGACATCAGCGGCACCGTTGATGTTCTCCTTCAAGAGCAGCTTGTTTTCCGGTGGGATGTCGGAGTCCTTGTCGATCTCTTGCCAGAAGATGTCGAGTGCGCGACGGATGAGCTTGTCATCCTTCCAACCGCCCGGTGCTGCCTTCACGTTGCGGTCGGTGACCGTTTCCAGCATCTGAGTCAGCCACACCAAGGTTTGACTGATCGCGGTGGAGGGGTTCTTTACTGCGTCAAAACCAAGCTGAAATTGAGTTCGCAGCACGACTTGCCCGCCAAACGCATAGATAAG
>DATASN010000021.1:0-96864 GCA_036269215.1 Solirubrobacterales bacterium | reverse complement strand
GTTCGCGGCTTTGCCCCAGGGCAAGCCCTGGTTCGTCGCACCACTTGCATGTGTTAAGCACGCCGCCAGCGTTCGTCCTGAGCCAGGATCAAACTCTCCGTGAAAGGTACTTCTTACAGAGAGCTGTCATGCCTGGCAAATCGCAAATCGCCGGGTACACATACTCGGCGACCGGCATGACGGGTAAATCAGACCACTCGGTGCGCTGGCGCACCGAGTGGATCGGGCTCAAACATCCCACGGACACGAATGTCCGCGGGGTGCACGCTGCTCAGTTTTCAAAGACCGCTGCGCCTTGACGACGGGACTCGTCGCTCTTCACGCATGGGCCAGGCACCGGGCCTTGCCCAGAAGGACGAAGGAGTATAGCGCCACCGGCCTGGCTTGCATAGTCGCGCTAGGTGGCAGCGCGCAGGCGGCGGAAGCGGCGCTTGCCGATCTGCAGGACACGGCCGTCTAGCTCGCTCGCATCCATCTCGAGCCGGTCGCCGCTGAGCGTCTCCCCGTCGAGCTTGACCCCTCCCTGCTGGAGCAGCCGCCTGGCCTCGCTGGAGCTGATCTCGAAGGCACCCGCCATCAGCATCGGCAGGTGGACGGGCTCGCCTAAGAAGGCTTTTAGGCCAACCTCCTCGACATCCTCTGGAGCCTCGTGGCGGACGAAGAGGCGGTCGAAGTGCTCCTCGGCCTCGCGGGCCTCATCGTCGTCGTGGAAGCGGGCGACGATTCGTCGCCCCAGCTCGCGCTTTGTCTCGTTGGGCGGCCCCTCCGGCACCTCGGCGCCGAGCAACAGGCGGTAGTACTCGGCCATCGCCTCGTCGGGGACCCGCATCAGCTTGCCGAACATCTCCTCGGGGGGATCGGTCACGCCGATGTAGTTGCCCAGCGACTTGCTCATCTTCTGGCTGCCGTCGGTGCCGACCAGGATCGGCAGGGTCATGATCGACTGGGGATCCTGTCCATGTGAGCCTTGAATGTCCCGGCCGAAGAGCAGATTGAACTTCTGGTCGGTCCCCCCAAGCTCGACGTCGGCTTCGACCGCGACCGAGTCGTAGCCCTGCAGCAGCGGGTAGAGCAGCTCCAACGCAGCAATCGGCATACCCGCCACCATCCTCTTCTGGAAGTCGTCTCGCTCCAGCAGCCTGGCGACCGTCGTCTGCGCCAGCAGGCCGAGCAGCTCCTCGGGGGCCATCCGCAGCCACTCGCTGTTGAAGCGGACCTCGGTGCGCTCGCGGTCGAGCAGCTTGAACGCCTGCTCCTGGTAGGTCGCGGCGTTGGCCTCGATCTCCTCCGGAGACGGCATCGGCCGCTGCGCCGAGCGCCCGCTCGGATCGCCGACCCGCGCCGTGAAGTCGCCGACGATCAGGACCACCTGGTGGCCGGCCGCCTGAAACTCGCGCAGCTTCTCCAGGACGACCGTGTGGCCGAGGTGGATGTCCGGCGTGGTGGGGTCGATCCCGAGCTTCACCCGCAGCGGCCGGCCGGCGGCCAGCTGCTCGGACAGCATCCCCGCCGGCAGCACGTCGACCGCATTGCGCGTCAGGTCCGCCACGGCCCCAATGCTAAACTGCCGGGCTCTCTTGGCGGGCGAACGCAGCAAGCCGCGCCTCAAGAAGCTGCGCATCCTCTTCGTCTTGATGGGGCTGGGCGTGCTGGGGCTGGTCTCGATGGTCTTCGGGATGATGGCCGCTGTCTCCCAGGACCTGCCCGCGATCTACAACTTCGCCCAGTACAAGGCCTCGAAAAACAGCGAGGTCTTCGACGCCTCGGGCGAACCGATCGGCACCCTGACCAGCGATCAGAACAAGATCCTGCTCACCTCGGGCCAGATCTCCCCCAACGTCAAGAACGCCGTGGTCTCGATCGAGGACTCGCGCTTCTACGAACACAACGGCGTCGACTTCCAGGGCATCGCCCGCGCCCTGATCAAGGACGTGCTCAGCCAGAGCGCCGCCCAGGGCGCCTCGACGATCACCGAGCAGTTCGTCAAGAACGCGCTCGAAGCCGAAGGCAGCCGCACGATCTTCGAGAAGTTCCGCGAGGCGGCGCTGGCCTATCGGCTCGAGCGCCACTGGACCAAGGACAAAATCCTCACCGAGTACCTCAACACGATCTACTTCGGCGAGGGCGCCTACGGTATCGAGGCCGCCGCGCGGACCTACTTCGGCAAGGCGCATCCGGGCTGCGGCACCCCGACCGAGCCCTGCGCCTCGGTGCTCGAGCCCTGGGAGGCGGCGACCCTGGCCGCGATCATCGCCTCGCCGTCGGCCTACGACCCCAAGGCCTACCCGGAAAACTCGCTGATGCGGCGCAACATCGTGCTCGAAAAGATGTACGAACAGGGCTACATCACGCACGAACAGCTCGAGGAAGGCCGCCAGCAGGCGCTGCCCGCGCCGAGCGACATCGAACCGCCCAAGCTCGACTCCAAGGCGCCCTACTTCACCGCCTGGCTGCGCCAGCAGCTGGTCGAACGCTACGGCGCCGCGAAGGCCTTCTTCGGCGGCCTGAAGGTGAAGTCGACCCTCGACCTGCGCCTGCAGGGCGCCGCCGAAGAAGCGGTCAGCTCGTACATGGGCTACCTGCCGGCGACCGCCTCGGTGGTCGTGCTCGACAACAACAACGCCGGCGTCAAGGCGATGGTCGGCGGGCCCAACTTCGAAGCCAAGCCCTTCAACATCGCCACCCAGGGCCACCGCCAGCCCGGCTCCTCGATCAAGCCGTTCACGCTGATCACCGCGCTCGAGGAGGGAATCTCCCCCTACACGACCTACGAATCGGCGCCGCAGGAATTCCATTTCGGCAAGCACGGGCAGGAAACCTTCGTCGTCCACAACGACGAGGACTCCTACCTGGGCTCCTGCGACATCGTCTGCGCGACGACCTACTCCGACAACTCGATCTACGCCCAGCTCGCCCTCGAAGGGCTGAAGGGCAAGACGATCCAGGACCGCACCCACTCGATCGCCTCGACGATCCACAAGATGGGCTACGACGACCCGATCTCGACCAACCCGGCGATGGTGCTCGGCGGCCTCGAAGACGGCGTGACGCCGCTCGGCTGGACCTACGCCTACTCGACGATCGGCAACGACGGCGACCGGGTCAGCGGCACCCTGGCGCCGCGACCGGGCGACAGCCCCGTCGCCTACACCAAGGTGACCGACCAGGAAGGGCACACGATCAAGGGCGGCGACAACGACTCGATCCACACCCAGGTAGTCCCCGAAGGCGTCGCCGAAGAAGCGAAGAGCATCCTCGAAACCGTCGTCAGCAGCGGCACCGGCACCCACGCCAACATCGGCGCTGCGGGCCAGTGGGGCAAGACCGGCACCACCTCAAACAGCGCCGACGCCTGGTTCTGCGGCGGCACCGAAGAAGTCACGGCCTGCGTCTGGGTCGGCTACGCGGACTCGACCACGTCGATGGCGACGCTGTACGAAGGCGGCCCGGTCATGGGTGGCACCTTCCCGGCTCTGATCTGGGCCAGCGTCGTCTCGGCCTGGGAAGAAATCAAGGCCGAACGGGCGGCGGAAGCCAAGGAAGGCAAGCACGGCACCGGCCCCTCTGCCTCGCCACCCGGTTCCACCTACACCGCGCCGGAAGCCTCCGAAGAAGCGGAAGTCGAAAGCGAAGCGCCGGCCCCGAGCGAAGCGGCCGAACCGGAAGCACCCGAAGCCGCGGAACCCGCGGAACCGGCCGAACCGGCACCGGCCGAACCGGCCGCGCCCTCCACGGGCGGCGGCGTCACCGCCGGATAGCCGGGCGCGAGACGTACTGGTTTCCGGCGGCGCAGAAGCGCCAGGGCCGCTCGACGGCTTTGCTGATCCCGACCCTCGGGCCGGTCAGGACCTCGGCGCTCCAGCCGCCGTCCGGCGGCAGGATCAGGAAGGGATCGCAGCCGAGGTCGGCACCGTTGGCGCCGAGGTCGATACCGAGGGCCTCGCTCAGCTTGCCCGGCCCCGAGCAGAGGTCGCGGTCGGGGCGCTCGCCCCTCCGCGCCCGCATCGCCTCGACGCCCGCGGTCGGCTCGAGCGCCCGGATCAGCACCGCCGCCGCCTCGCCCGCCGGTTCGGCGACCGCGTTGAGCAGGGCGTGGATCCCGTAGGAGAGGTAGACGTAGGCGCGGCCGGGCGGGCCGAAGAGGACCTCGGTGCGCTCGGTCAGGCCAATGTAGGCGTGGCAGGCGGGGTCGTCGCGCTCGTAGCTCTCGGTCTCGACGATGACCCCGCCGACGCCCGCGTGGAAGAGCCGGCAGCCGATCAGCTCGCGAGCGACGAGGTGGACTGAGCGGTCGAAGAAGGAACGATCCAAACGCAAACTTGAAGCCTTTTGGCCGTCGAAGGGGGCCAAATCCTTCAATCGGCCAGCCATGGCCGTCACGAGCGCTCTTCGAGCGCCCTCGCCTTTACCGCGGCGAGGGTCTCGCCCGCATGCCCGATCTGGACGGCAAGGGCCTCGGAGCCGGTCCCGCCCTCGATCCGCTTCGACTCCAGCCAGCTGCTGCGCTCCAGCACCTCGTAGTAGGACTCGTCGAGGTGCTCGGAGCGGGCGCTGAGCTCGGCCTGGCTCAGCTCGGAGAGCCGCTTGCCCTGCTCGACCGCGTCGCGGACCAGGCCGCCGACGATGCCGTGCGCCTCGCGGAACGGAACGCCGCGGCGGACCAACAGGTCGGCGATCTCGGTGGCGGCGAGCATCTCGTCGCCCGAGGCATCCTCGAGCCGCTCGCGGTCGAACTCGATCCCCGCCAGCATGCCCTCCAGCGCGTCGAGGCAGGACTCGATCGTGTCGATCGCGTCGAAGAGCGGCTCCTTGTCCTCCTGCATGTCCTTGCCGTAGGTGAGCGGCAGCGCGTGCATCGCCCCCAGCAGGGCCGCGTAGCCGGCGGCGACGCGCGGGCTCTTCGCCCGCAGCAGCTCGGCCGAGTCGGGGTTGACCTTCTGCGGCATGATCGAGGAGCCCGAGGAGAAGGACTCGTCGAGCCGGCAGAAGCCGAACTCGGTGCTCGACCAGATCACGATCTCCGAGCCCAGCCGCGAGAGGTGCATCGCGCAGGTCGAGGCCGCCGCCAGGTAGTCGAGGACGAAGTCGCGGTTGGAGGCGCCGTCGATCGAGTTGTGGCTGACGTGCTCGAAGCCGAGGTCGCCGGCGACCGCGTTGCGGTCGATCTCCCAGTTGACCCCGGCCAGGGCGCCGGAGCCGAGCGGCATCACCGAGGCGCTGTCGAGGGCGAACTGGAAGCGCAGCACGTCGCGGGCGAGCATCCAGAAGTAGGCGAGCAGGTGGTGGCCGAGGTAGACCGGCTGGGCGCGCTGCAGGTGCGTGTAGCCGGGCATCGGCCAGTCGCGGTGGCGCTCGGCCAGCTCGAGCAGGCGCTCCATCGCCGCTCCGGCCAGCTCGATCGCGCGCAGCGAGTGCGCCTGGACGACCATCGCCACGTCGGTGGCGACCTGGTCGTTGCGCGAGCGCCCGGTGTGCAGCTTGCCGGCCAGCGGGCCGATCTCCTCGCCGAGCAGCCGCTCGACCGCCATGTGGATGTCCTCGTCGGCGTCGGCGAACTGGAAGCCGTGCTCGCCCATGCGGGCGCGCACGCGCTCTAGGCCGGCGTCGATCTGCTCCAGCTCGGCGCCGTCGAGGACGCCGATCTCGCGCAGGCCTCGGGCGTGGGCCTGCGACTGGTCGATGTCGTAGGGCGCCAGCCGCCAATCGAACTCGATCGAGCGGTTGATCCGCCAGAAGCGGGGGTCGGGGTCTTTGCGGAAGCGAGACATCAGGAGATCGATTCGGCGAGAGCCTCGCACACCCTCGCCACCTGGGCCTCCCTCATCGCGGGGAAGAAGGGCAGCGCCAGCGAGCGCGCCGAAGCGGCTTCCGCCACCGGGAACTGCCCCTCGCGGTAGCCCAGCTCGCGCAGGTGGGGAAAGAGGTGGATGCAGGGCAGGTAAGCCTTGCTTGCGACGCTGCGCTCGGCGAGACGGCCGACCGTCGCGTCGCGGTCGACGCCCTCGGGCAGCTGGACCGGGTAGACGAACCAGCTGCGCCGCTCGCCGCCGCGGCCGGTGCGCGGCGTGCGCAACCCCTCGATGCCCGCGAGCCCCTGCTCGTAAGCAGCTGCGACGCGCGAGCGCTCGGCCAGCATCGCCTCGAGCTTCTCAAGTTGGGCGACCCCGAGTGCCGCCGCCAGGTCGGAGAGGCGGTAGTTGAAGCCGAGCCGGTCGTGGTCGAGCCAGCCCATGTCGACCGCGCGCCCCTGGTTGCGCTCGCTGCGCAGGCGAGCCGCGATGTCGGCGTCGGTGGGGACGATCATCCCCCCCTCCCCCGTGGTCAGCTGCTTGTTGGCGTAGAAGGCGAAGCTGGCGAGGTTGCCCCGGGCGCCGACCCTGCGGCCCTCGGAATCGACCGCGCCGAGCGCCTGGCAGGCGTCCTCGAGCAGGCCGAGCCCGTGCTTGGCGGCGAGCGCCTCGAGCTCGGGCATCGCCGCCGGGTAGCCGAAGATGTGGATCGGCAGGACGCCGGCGGTGCGCTCGCGGGCCGCGGCCGCGGCGGCCGCCGGGTCGAGGTCGAGCGTCTCCGGATCGACGTCGCAGAAGACCGGCCGGGCGCCCTCGTAGAGCAGGCAGTTGGCCGAGGCGACGAAGGTGAAGGGGCTGGTCAGGACCTCGTCGCCGGGCCCCCAGCCCAGCGCCCGCACCCCGAGGTGAAGCGCGGTGGTGCCGCTGGAGACCGCAACCGCGTCCTCGACCCCGAGCCAGGCGGCGAAGTCGCGCTCGAAGCGCTCGGCCATCGGCCCCAGCGAGAGCCTCCCCGAGCGCAGCACCGCGAGCACGAGCTCCTCCTCGCGGGCGCCGATCTCGGGGCGGGCGAGCGGGATCTGCTCGATCTCGGTGCCGTCCATCGCGGCGGACCCTACTCGTCGCCGCGGGGCTGGAAGGCGTAGGCGAGCGAGTCGACCAGCGCCTCCCAGGAGGCCTCGATGATGTTCTCCGAGACGCCGATCGTCCCCCACTCGCGCTTGTGATCGGTCGAGTCGAGCAGCACTCGGGTGACGGCGCCGGTGCCGTGCGCCTCGTCGAGGATGCGCACCTTGTAGTTGGTCAGCTCGATCTCGCGCAGGTGGGGATGGCGGGCGCCGATCGCCGCCCGCAGGGCCCTGTCGAGGGCGTTGACCGGGCCGTTGCCCTCGGCGACCTCGACGTAGCGCTCGCCGTCGACGACGACCTTGATCGTCGCCTCGGTCTCGACCGCGCCGCCCTCGCGCTTCTCGGTCGTGACCCGGAAGCTCTCCAGCTCGAAGAGCGGCTCGTAGACGCCGGCCTCGCGCCGCAGGAGCAGCTCGAAGGAGGCCTGCGCGGCCTCGTAGTGGTAGCCGCGGTGCTCGCGCTGCTTGAGGCGCTCGACCGCCTGCGCGGCCGCCGCGTCGTCGAGCTCCAGCCCCGCCCGCTCGGCCTGGCTGCGGATCGTCGCCTTGCCGGACAGCTCGGAGGCGAGGATGTCGCGCTCGTTGCCGACCCGCGCCGGGTCGAGGTGCTCGAAGGTGCTGGCGTCGGCGGCGACGCCGGCGGCGTGCATCCCCGCCTTGTGGGCGAAGGCGTTGCGGCCGACGTAGGCGCAGTCGGGGTTCGGGGTCATGTTGCAGAGCTCGTCGAGGTAATGGGAGGTCGGCGTCAGGCTCGCCAGCTGGTCGTCCGAGACCACCTCGAAGCCCATCTTCAACTGCAGCGCCGGCAGGATCGAGGCGAGGTTGGCGTTGCCGCAGCGCTCGCCGTAGCCGTTGACGCAGCCCTGCACGAGGCGGGCGCCGGCCTCGACCGCCGCCAGCGAGTTGGCGACAGCGCACTCGGCGTCGTTGTGGGTGTGGATGCCGACCTCGACCGCGCCGTCTAGCCCGGCCAGCGCGGCCGCCGTGGCCTCGGCGACGAACCGCGGCAGGCTGCCGCCATTGGTGTCGCAGAGGGTGACGTTCTCGGCCCCGCCCTCGGCAGCCGCGCGGACGCATTCGAGCGCGTAGGCGGAGTCGTCGCGGTAGCCGTCGAAGAAGTGCTCGGCGTCGAAGACCGGCCGCTTGCCCTCGGCGCGGAGGAAGGCGATCGAGTCGGCGATCATCGCCAGGTTCTCCTCGGCCGAGACCTTGATCACCTTGTCAACGTGCAGGCGCCAACTCTTGCCGACCAGGCAGACGACCGGGGCGAAGGAAGAGACGAGAACGCC
The DNA here is from genome assembly GCA_036269215.1 of Solirubrobacterales bacterium. Classification (GTDB taxonomy): domain Bacteria; phylum Actinomycetota; class Thermoleophilia; order Solirubrobacterales; family 70-9; genus VRUE01. Next base: position 88,659 of record DATASN010000021.1, on the reverse strand, counting down.
CAGGGCCTCGTCGTCGGAGGCGCTGCGGTCGCGCCGCCGGGTCATCCCGAAGGCCGCGATCGTCGCCTGCTTCAGCTCTTGCTCGGCGAGCAGCTCGAAGAGCTCGGCCTCCTTCGGGTTGGAGCTGGGGAAGCCGGCCTCGATGAAGTGGACGCCGAGCGCGTCGAGGGCGTGGACGACCTTGAGCTTCTCGCCGACCGAGAGCGACATGCCCTGGCCGCCCATGCCGTCCCGCAGGGTGGTGTCGTAGAGCTTTACCTTCAGGAACTGACCTTACTCGGCTCGTCAGCTCCGGTCTGGACCTCGACGAAGTCGAGCCACTCGAGGTACTCCTCGGCGCGGCCGTGCAGGGCGTCGACGAACTTCGCCTGGACATGGCGGGTTATCTCGCCGGGCTCGCCGATCGGGTGGTCGTCGATCTCGCGCACCGGCACCAGCTCGGCGGCGGTCCCGGTGAGGAAGATCTCCTCGGCCAGGTAGAGCTCGGCGCGGGCGACGTCGCGCTCGACCACGCTGTAGCCGAGGTCGCGGGCGATCTGGATCACCGACTTGCGGCTGATCCCGTCAAGGATCGAGGCGACGTGCGGCGGGGTGACGATCTGGCCGTCGCGGACGAGAAAGATGTTCTCGCCCGAGCCCTCGCAGACGAAGCCACGCTCGTCGAGCAGGATCGCCTCCTCGTAGCCGGCGTTGGTCGACTCGGTCTTGGCCAGGATCGAGTTGAGGTAGTGACCGGAGGCCTTGGCGTGCGGGATCAGGCCGCCGGGGCCGATCCGGCGCCAGCTCGAGACCTTGGCCCGGATGCCGTGCTTCTGGCCCTCCTCGCCGAGGTAGGCGCCCCAGGGGAAGGCGGCGACGATCACGTCGACGGGGGCGTCGGTGGCGTAGAGGCCGAGGTTGCCGTAGCCACGGAAGGCGAGCGGGCGAATGTAGCAGGAGCCGAGCCCGTTGCGGCGGATCAGCTCCTTCGTCGCCTCGGCGATCTGCTCGCTCGAGTAGGGCAGGCCGAGGTAGTAGAGCTCGGCCGACTTGGCAAGCCGGTCGAGGTGGTCGCCGTGCCTGAACACGGCCGGGCCGCGCTCGGTCTCATAGCAGCGGATGCCCTCGAAGACGCCCGTCCCGTAGTGCAGCGCATGGCTGAGGACGTGAACTTTCGCGTCCTCCCAGGGTACGAACTCGCCGTTGTGCCAAATCAACTCCGCCTGCTCCATGTTGGGAGAAGTATGCCCGATAGCGCAAGGGCATTCGAGCCAAGCCGAGAAGAGGACCGCGTCAACCAAAAGGAGACCGCTTGATGATCGCTGCCGTTCGCAACAGACTGACCTATTCCAACCTGATCGCCACGATCGCGCTGTTCATCGCCCTCGGCGGCGTCGCCGCCGCTGCGACGGGCCATTCGGCGCGCAACAGCGTTGGCACACGCCAGCTCAAGCGCGGTGCCGTGACCAGCGCCAAGCTGGCGAAGAAGTCGGTGATCGCCGGCAAGCTCGGCCCCAACTCGGTCGGCCCCGGCAACATCGGCAACGGCGCCGTGACCACGGCCAAGCTTGCGGCCAGCTCGGTGATCGCCTCGACGATCAAGAACAGCGTGATCACCACCAACAAGCTCAACAACGAAGCGGTGACGACGCCGAAGCTGGCAAACGAATCGGTGACGAGCGCCAAGCTCGGCAAAGGCTCGGTGACCGCGGCGAAGCTGAGCGACGAAATCGGCCCGCTGATCGGGACCCTGAAGAGCGGTCAGACGTTGCGGGGCACGTTCGACCTCGGCTCGACCGGTATGACCGGGGACCTGACGCGCTCGTCGATCAGCTACCAGTTCCCGCTGCTCAACCCGGCGACCGCGACCGTGCTCAAACCCGGTCAGACCACCGCCAACTGCGGCGGCTTGAGTGGCGGCGCCGCGCAGACGCCACAGGCGACGCCCGGCAACCTCTGCATCTACGTCACGAAAGAAGTCGACCTCGACGAAACGACGCCGTTGGAAGCGGAGAACAACCTCCGACTCGGCTTTGGCCTCGTGGTCAAGGCAAAAGAAGCAAGCCCGCTCCCCTACTACGCCCTCGGCCAGTGGGCGGTGACGGCGCCCTAAGCGCCGAGCTCAGCCAGCACGGCCTCGGTCAACTCGTCGGTGCCGACCGCGGTCTCCCCCTCGCCCGCCAGGTCGGGGGTGCGGAAGCCGCGGTCGAGCACGGCGTCCACCGCCGTCTCGATCCGCGCGGCGTCGTCGGGCCGGTCGAGGCCGTGGCGCAGCAGCATCGCGGTCGAGAGGAAGGTCGCCAGCGGGTTGGCGACACCCTGGCCGGCGATGTCGGGTGCGGAGCCGTGGACCGGCTCGAAGAGCCCCGGCTCGCCGTCGGCGCCGAGGCTGGCGGAGGGCAGCATCCCCAGCGAGCCGGTCAGCATCGCCGACTCGTCGCTGAGGATGTCGCCGAAGAGGTTCTCGGTGACGATCACGTCGAACTCGGCCGGGCGCGATACGAGCTGCATCGCCGCGTTGTCGACCAGCAGGTGGTCGAGCGCGACGTCGGGATAGTCGGGGGCGACGCGACCGACGACCTCGCGCCAGAGGCGCGAGGTCTCGAGCACGTTGGCCTTGTCGACCGAGGTGACGCGGGGCCTGCGGCCGGAGCCGGCGGCGCGTCGCCGGGCCGCCTCGAAGCCGACGCGGGCGATGCGCTCGATTTCAGCCGCCGAGTACTCGCAGGTGTCGTGGGCGACGTCGCCGTCGCGGCCGGAATCGCCGAAGTAGATGCCGCCGGTGAGCTCGCGGACGACGAGCAGGTCGGTGCCGGCGATCAGCTCCGGGCGCAGCGGGCTGGCGTCGACAAGCGCCGGGCTGGGCCGCACCGGGCGCAGGTTGGCGTAGAGGCCCATCCCCTTGCGCAGGCCCAGCAGGCCCTGCTCGGGGCGCGGCGCGGCGGGATCGGTCGTGTCCCATTTGGGACCGCCAACTGCGCCGAGCAGGACCGCGTCGGCAGCCCGGCAGGCCGCGAGCACCTCGTCGGTCAGCGCCGTGCCGTGCGCGTCGATCGAGCAGCCGCCCATCGGCTCCTCGCTGAACTCGAACTCACCCAGGGCCTCGAGCAGGCGGCGCGCCGCGGCGACGATCTCCGGGCCGATCCCGTCGCCGGGCAGCAGAGCTATGCGGGGAGCGCTCATCGGGGCGGCACTCTACGGGGACTGGTTCTGCGCCGCCTGCGCGCGGGTCCGCTCCTCCCGCTCTCGCAACTCCGCCGTCAACTCGTTCCAGACCGGCTGTGGACCGTGCCCCCGAAGCCCTCGCATCGGCGATTTGGCGAGGCTGTCTCTACACAACCGGCGGCGGCGCTCCCCCGGCGCTTGCCGCGAGCTTCTCGTCCCAGCCGCAGACAAGGCAGGCGTGTTGGAACGCCGAGCGGGCGAATTCGAGCGCGAGCGCATGCGGATCGTCGCTGGCGCGCACGTCGTCCCACTCGAGGACGTACAGACCGAGCTCACCGTTCCAGCGTGCGGCCGCGGTCGAGAGGGTGCCGTCGGCGAAGCTGGCTGGTGCCGGGTGGGCGTAGGCGTAGAACGCTGCCTTGCCCAGCTTTGGGTCCCCCGGCCACCAGCCCACCGCCACCTCCTGGGAGTCCATCGAGTTGCGCATGATGAAGTCGTCCGAGGGAGGGTCGGCCGGGAGCCCGGAGTAGAGGTTCACGGCGAGGTCGAAGGAGCCCCACCAGGCGTTGACCGGCGAGGAGCGGCCGCGGAACGGCGCCCTGAAGTCGGCCAGGACGAGCGCGGCCTGAGTTGCGGCAACGAAGTAGGACGTGACCCGGTCGGGGTCATAGCTTGCGTGCTCGTCGTCCTCGTCGAGCGAGACGCTCCATGACACCTCCTGCGGCGTCAGGTCGATCTCGACGGCGCCGACCAGATCGGCCACCGCCTCCAGCAGCTCGCGCGTGACCTTCCCGACCGCGCGGTCGGGAGCCAGCGGGACGCTTCGAGAGCGGCCGTCGCTGTGTTCGACCACGGCCTCGTGGGTGTGCAGGTTCAGCGCGACGACGAGTGCCCCCGAGCCGTCGGGTGCCGGCAGCGCTCCCGTCTCCCAACCCCGCGCGGTCAGGTGCAGTGCGGCGTGCTGAAGCTGTGGCTCGGGTGGCGCCAACGACGCCGCGATCTTTCCCAGCACCTGCGTATGCGCGTGAAGCGTGTCGCAGGTCTCGCTCCAGTTCTCGTATGAAACTGACGGCCACAGGTCGGGAGATGTCATCGACTCACGGTAGCGCGCTGGCTTCGGCAGCTATGAGCCCGCGCCAGCGACCTCAGCCTCGATGTTGAGGCGGACGTAGTCGAGCACCAGCGGCTTCGCCGACTCGTCGAGGATCGCCGCGGCGAAGGGGCGCCGCTTCTCCTCCGGCAGTTGGGCGAGCAGCGGGCCGAGGGTGACGGTCGAGGTGAACTCGAGCGGGTGCTCGGGCTGGACCGGCTTCGGCTCGAGCCAGCAGCGGGCGCGGGCGAACCCGGCGCCCAGAAGCCTGCCCTCGGTCTCCTCGGGCGAGGCGAAGTTCCAGATCCCGGTCATCTCACCGAAGTGGGCGGCGAACTCGGGGAGCGCGGCGACCGTCGCGATCACCCTCGCATGCTCGGCCACGTTGCCCTCGCCGCCGCACTGGGCGACCAGCCGGCCGCCGGGGCGGAGCGCGGCGCGCAGCCGCTCGAAGAGACGATCGTGGTCGAGAATCCAGTGGAAGGTCGCGGTCGAGAAGACCAGGTCGACCGGCTCCTCCAGCTCCAGCTCGGAGAGGTCGGAGACCATGTAGGAGGCACGATCGCCAAGCCGCCCGCGCGCCTCGGCGATCATCGCCTCCGAGCCGTCGACGGCGAGCATCCGACCCGAGGGCAGGCGCTCGATCAGCTCCTCCGTGACCCGCCCCGAGCCGCAACCGGCGTCGAGCACGTCCTCGTCGCCGCGCAGCTCGAGGCGCTCCAACACCTCCATCCCCCAGCTGAACTGGGGGTCGGAGACCGCGTCGTAGGTCTTCGCGTCCCACTCGCGCGGTCCCGTGTTCATCGGCTCGCTCATCGCCCCCACCTCAGAGCGCCGTCGTCACCGGGCCGCGCTCGGCGGTGCCGGATTGCTCGAAGGTGTCGATCGCCGCGCCGTTCTCGAGTGTGATGCCGATGTCGTCGAGGCCGTTGAGCAGGCGGTGCTTGACGTCGGGCTCGACCTCGAATTTAAAGACACCGGCAGCGCAGGTGACGGTCTCGTCGTCGACGTCGATCCGCGCCTCGCCCGCCTCGGCGACGGCGCGGCAGTGCTCTTCGTCGAGGATCGCCGGCAGCAGGCCGATCTTGGTGCAGTTGGAGTAGAAGATGTCGGCGAAGGACGGAGCGACGATCGCCTCGAAGCCGAAGTCCTCCAGCGCCCAGGGCGCGTGCTCGCGCGAGGAGCCGCAGCCGAAGTTGCGCCCGGTGACGAGGATCGGGTTCGGCTCCAGCTCGATCTCGCCGTCGCGGATCCAGTCGTAGAAGAGGAACTCGCCGAAGCCGGTCCGCTCGACCCGCTTGAGGAACTGCTTGGGGATGATCTGGTCGGTGTCGACATCGGCGCGGTCGAGCGCCGAGACCTTGCCCTCGATCACGTCTATCGGCCTCATCTTCAGCTCCAATCCCTGATGTCGACGAAGTGCCCCTCGATGGCTGCCGCGGCGGCCATCTTCGGGCTGACAAGGTGCGTCCGGCCGCCCTTGCCCTGGCGGCCCTCGAAGTTGCGGTTCGAGGTCGAGGCGCAGCGCTCACCCTCGATCAGGATGTCGGGGTTCATACCGAGGCACATCGAGCAGCCCGCCTCGCGCCATTCGAAGCCGGCCGAGCGGAAGACGTTGTGCAGGCCCTCGGTCTCGGCGTCGGCCTTGACCTGTTGAGAGCCGGGCACGACCATCGCCCGCACCGAGCCCGCGACCTTGCGGCCGTCGACGATCTCCGCCGCCTCGCGCAGGTCCTCGATCCGCGAGTTGGTGCAGGAGCCGATGAAGACGCGTTCGGGGGCGACCTCGGTCATCGGCGTCCCGGCCGCCAGGCCCATGTAGGCGAGGGCGCGTTCGGCAGATTCGCGGTCCGCGGGAGACTCCATCGCCGCCGGGTCGGGGACGCTGTCGGTGACCTCGCAGACCATGCCGGGGTTGGTCCCCCAGGTGACCATCGGCGAGATCCCGCCGGCATCGACCTCGACCTCGGTGTCGAAACTGGCACCGGCGTCGCTCGGGAGCTGCCGCCAGCGCTCGGCCGCGGCGTCGAGATCGGCAGGGGCGCCCGGGCGGCCGCGGACCCACTCGATCGTCTTCTCGTCGGGGGCGATCATGCCGGCGCGGCCGCCGCCCTCGATCGTCATGTTGCAGATCGTCATCCGGCCCGGCATCTCCAGCGCCTCGATCGCCGGCCCGGCGTACTCGACCGCGTAGCCGGTCATGCCGCCGGTGCCCAGGCGTCCGATCGTCGCCAGGATCAGATCCTTGGGCGTGACGCCCGAGCCGAGCTCGCCCGAGTAGGAGATGCGCATCGTCTTCGGCCGCTTCTGCACCAGGCACTGGGTCGCCAGCACGTGCTCGACCTCGGAGGTGCCGATGCCAAAGGCCAGCGAGCCGAAGGCGCCGTGAGTGGAGGTATGGCTGTCGCCGCAGACGATCGTCATCCCCGGCTGGGTGACGCCCAGCTCCGGGCCGATCACGTGGACGATGCCCTGGCGATCCGAGCCCAGCGAATAGATCGGGATGCCGAACTCCTCGCAGTTGCGCTCCAGGGTCTCGACCTGGACGCGGGAGAGCTCGTCGGCGATCAGCCGCGCCGCCATCGTGCCGTCGGTGGGGACGTTGTGGTCGGCGGTGGCGATCGTCTTGTCGGGCCGGCGGACGCCGCGCCCGGCCAGGCGAAGGCCGTCGAAGGCCTGCGGCGAGGTGACCTCGTGGACCAGGTGCAGGTCGATGTAGATCAGCCCTTCGGAGACCTCGTGGGCTTCCCAGAGCTTGTCGAACATGGTTAGCGGCATTGCTCCTCCTCCTAGCCGCGCCTGAGGCCGGCGGCGATCACGGCGAAGAAGCGCGTCGGCTCCTCGCCTTCGTTCTCGAAATGGTGCGGCAGGTCGGCGTCGAAGGTGACGCTGTCGCCCTCGTTCAGCTCTTGTCGGGTGCCGTCGACGACCAGCACCAGCGTGCCGGAGAGGACGACCGCGGTCTCGCGGCTGCCGGGCTCGTGCATCGGCGGATCGTCGCGCCCACCGGTCGTCGCGCCGGCGCCCAGCGTGTGCAGCGAGACGTCGGCACGCTGCCCCGGCAGGGGCGGCGTCAGCTCCTCGAAGCGATGGCCTCCGCGCTCCAGTGTGCGGCGCCCACCGGCGCGACTGACGGCGACATGCTCGCCCTCGTCTAGGCGCAACAGCTGCGAGAGCGTCAACTCCAGCCCGGCGGCGATCTTCGCCGCGACCGCCAGAGTAGGACTGGTCTCCCCCCGCTCGACCTGCGAGAGCATCGGCGCACTGACACCAGAGCGCTCGCCGAGGTCCCGCAGCGAAAGCCCCATCGCCTCGCGCAGCGCCCGAACCCGGTCTCCAACCGCGGGGCCCTCGACGACCCTGGTCTCTGTCACAGTCTTCATTACAATCGTACGTTATCACATACACCCTTTCTCACGAAACCTCATTTTTCCGGCTCATACACCAAGAAACGAGGTTTCACGGAGAGAGGAGGCGGCGAAGATCACGGGTGAGGGACTCCGGGTGGCCGAGCTGGCGCCAGGTGACGCGGATCACGCGCCAACCATCCACCTGCATGCGCCGATCGCGCTCGCGGTCCTGCTCGAATGCGGACCGCGTGCCGTGCGCCCGGTGGCCGTCGAGCTCGACGATGAGACGGTGCTCGCGCCACACGCAATCCGCCTGGTATTTGGCACTGCCGAAGCGCAAGGGCACGTTCGTCTCCGGCAGGGGCAGGCCGACTCTGCGGATGAAGCGCAAGAAGCGGTCCTCGAGGCTGCTGCGGGACGCACCACCGGGGAGGCGAGAAAGGCTCACGAGGGTGCTGCCGACGAGCTTCGCGCCGCGACGGCCACGTCGCCGCCGGTAGACCTCCTCCAGGGCCGGCACCTGCGGCAGTCGGAGAAATTCCGCCTCGCGCAGGCCCCGTTCGAATTCCCACGCGGACACGCAGGCCGCGATGTCGAAAAGCGTGCGCGCGACACAGGTAACCGGGATGCCGTCCTTCACCGCAATTTCGTCCGGTAGCAACGCGCTGCGATGACGGCGCAGACCTGGAAGGTGACCCGTGGAGCGCGGAATCGTCACCTCGTGCTCTGCCGCCTCGACCCGAAGGCCCCAGAGCACAGCCGCTGACCGATGGCTGAGAACCGCCCCCTCACCGGAAGCAAGGACCGCCGCCATCCACTCCCCCTCACGGCCAATCGCACGGTGACCCACCGCGTACACGCCGGGGAAGATGTCGTGGAGCCGGCCTACCGCGAGCCGATAGGCGATTGCGTCGCTCCCCAGCCCCAGCCCGATCGCCTGCCATCTGGCCACCACCCCATGCTGCCGCCCTGCCAGATCCGCCAACTCACTCTCACGAAACCTCGAAATTGCGTGAGGAGGACGTTCGATCGCGGTTTCGCGGGGCATGCGCCGACGGTGGCACCTCCGGGCGCACGGGTTGTGCGCAGGGGCTCGCGGATATGTGACGGGTTAGGGACCGGGCGTGCGTTCTACTGCTGCCTCGGCCGTGGCGGCCTCGGCCTCGCGAATCGCGGCACCCTCGAGGGCGTTCGACAGGGCGCGGACGTAGGCGCGGGCTGAGGCCTCGAGGATGTCCGTGGCCACGCCCTGGCCGGTGGCCAGACGGCCGGCGGCTCGCAGCATCACCGTCACCTGGCCGAGTGCGTCCTCTCCCCCAGTCACGGCCTCGACCGTGTACTGACGCAGGTCGCACTCGGTGCCGGCGGCTCTCTGGATCGCGTGGAAGATCGCGTCGACCGGACCGTCTCCGCTGGACTCGCCAACCGACTCCTCGCCGGAGGGCATCTTTACGGCGACACGCGCTAGCGGCTCACGTCGCGAACCGGCCTCGACCTCGAACCAGGCCAGCTCGTGGGCGTCGGCCTTCTCGCGCATCTCGTCGGAGACGATCGCCTCCAGGTCCAGGGCGGTGACCTGCTTCTTGCGGTCCGCCACCTCCTTGAAGCGCTTGAAGGCGGCGTTCAGCGCGTTGCCCTCGACCTTGAAGCCCAGCTGGTCCAGCGCGTCGCGCAGGGCGTGGCGGCCGGAGTGCTTGCCCAGCACGATCGAGTTCGACTCCAGGCCGACCTCGGTCGCGTCCATGATCTCGTAGGTGGTGCGCTCCTTCAGCACGCCGTCCTGGTGGATGCCGGACTCGTGGGCGAAGGCGTTGCGGCCGACGATCGCCTTGTTGGGCTGGATCGCGTAGCCGGTCAGGCGCGAGACCATGCGACTGGTGCGGGCCAGCTCGCGGCTGTTGATCCCCGTGGTCAGGCCGTGGACGTCCTCGCGGGTGCGGACCAGCATCACGATCTCCTCCAGCGAGCAGTTGCCGGCGCGCTCGCCGATCCCGTTGACCGCGCACTCGACCTGGCGCGCGCCCGCCAGCAGCCCGGCATAGGAGTTGGCGACGGCCAGGCCCAGGTCGTCGTGGCAGTGCACCGACAGCTCGACCTCGTGCAGCGCCGGCACCAGCTCGTACAGCCGCCGGAAGTAATCCGCGTACTCCTCCGGCGTGGTGTAGCCGACCGTGTCGGGGATGTTGACCACGGTGGCCCCCTCCTCGACCGCGATCGCGCAGACCTCGGCGGTGAACTCGACGTCGGCGCGGGTTGCGTCCATCGGCGAGAACTCGACATCCTCGCAGTAGGACCTGGCCAGGGTGACGGCGGCTCGCGCCTGCCCCTTGACGTCCTCGCGATCGGTCTGCAGCTGGTGCTCGATGTGGATGTCGGAGGTGGAGATGAAGGTGTGGATGCGGGGCCGGACGGCGTCCTTGATCGCGCCCCAGGCGGCGTCGATGTCGGCCTTGTGGGTGCGGGCCAGGCCGCAGATCACCGGGCCCTCGACCCGGCGCGAGATTGCCCCGACGGCCTCGAAGTCGCCGGGCGAGGTGATCGGAAAGCCGGCCTCGATCACGTCGACCCCCAGGCGCGCAAGCTGCTGGGCGATCTCGACCTTCTCCGCTGTGTTCAGCGAGATGCCGGGCGACTGCTCTCCGTCGCGGAGTGTGGTGTCGAAGATGTGGACGCGGTTTGCGTCGTCTACTGGTGCCACTGGGTCCTCCTCCTTCTCTACTTCTTTCGAATGACCTTGTCTCTCGCGGCTATCGCGCCGCCCAGCGCTATTCCCCCCGAGGGGGGAGGAGAAGGAGAAGCGCGAGGTTGTCGGACCGGTACGTCATTCGGTGGCCTCAGCTTAGCGTAGGCTGCGCGCATCGCAAGCGAGACGTCCTCAGCAGCGATCCCCCGCTCGACCTGGCTTGCCCTCTTCGCGATGGGCATCGCCGTCGTCGTCATCGCCAACGACTTCTCCGCGATCAACGTCGCCCTGCCGACGATGGAGAGGGACTTCGACACCAACATCAACACGATCCAATGGGTTATCAACGCCTACGCGCTGACCTTCGGCGTGATGATCGTCACCGGCGGTCGCCTGGCCGACATGTTCGGCCGCCGCAACGCCTTCTTCCTCGGCACTGCGATCTTCGCCTCGATGTCGGCGCTGGGCGGCGCCGCGCAGACGGAGACCTGGCTGATTCTGACGCGCACGGTGATGGGGATCGGCGGCGCCCTGATGTGGCCGGCGATCCTCGGCATGACCTACGCCCTGCTGCCCGAAGACAAGGCGGGCCTGGCCGGCGGGATCATCATCGGCGCGGCCGGGCTCGGCAACGCGATCGGGCCGCTGATCGGCGGCGTCCTCACCGACGCGCTCAGCTGGCGCTGGATCTTCTTCCTCAACGTGCCGATCTCGGCCTTCGCCGTCCTCGTCACCTACCGCCTGGTCAAAGTGGCCGAGCCCGACGCGGGCGAGCAGCGGATCGACTACCCCGGGGTCGCTACCCTCTCCGTCGGCCTGGTCTCCCTGCTCGTCGCGCTCGACCAGATCGACGACTGGGGGTTCGGCGACCCGCGGGTGATCGGACTGCTGATCCTCGCCGCCGTCCTCCTGATCGCCTTCGTGCCGATCGAGCGCCGCGCCGGCCTCAGAGCCCTGGTGCCGCGGGCGGTGATGGCGAACGAGAGCTTCCGCGCCTCCTGCCTGGCGATCCTGCTGATGTCGGCGACCTTCTTCGCGGCGCTGCTCTACCTGCCCCAGTTCATGCAGCACCAGCTCGGCTACTCGCCGCTGCAGGCGGGCCTGGGGATGCTGCCGTTCCTCGCCACCTTCGCCGCGGTCTCCTTCGTCGCCGGCCCGCTCTACGAGAGGCTTGGCGCCAAGCTGCTGGCCTCGGTGGGAGCCCTCTGCATCACGATCGCCCCGTTCGCCTTCTCACTCGTCGGCGAGCGCTCGAGCTACGGCTCGCTGGTCGCCGGCATGGTCGTGCTCGGGATCGGGATCGGCAGCTTCTACCCAACCGCGACGACCGCCGGGGTCACCTCGGTCGACAAATCGCAGACCAGCCTCGCCGGCGGCATCGTCTACATGTTCCAGATCGCCGGCGGCTCGATCGGCCTCGGGCTGACGACGATGGTGTTCTCCTCCCAGGCGTCCTTCGTCGACGGCATCCAGGCCGCCTTCAGGCTCGACGCGGCGCTCTCGCTGGCCGGCTTCCTGATCGCCCTCTTCTTCGTCGGCGGTCGGCTTCTCCGGCAGGGCGCCGGAGAAGGGGCTTCCGCTTAGGCAGCCGGACGCATCGTCTGCCGCACCGCGTCGTTCCCTGAGCCTTCGAAGATCGTGTCGTGGCCAGGACCGCCGCGCAGGACGTCGTTCCCAGGGCCACCGAAGATTTCGTCGTTGCCGGGCCCGCCGAAGATGAAATCGTCACCGCCGCGGCCGTTGAGGTGGTCATTGCCTTCGCCGCCGATCAGCTTGTCGGGACCGCTGCCACCGGTCAGCGTGTCGTTGCCGGTTCCACCCCGCATCGTCACCGGGACTTCCACCGCGCTCGAAACCACAACGGTGTCGTCACCGGGGCCGGCATTGACCTCGAAACCGGCGACGAGCGGCGCCTTGCAGATCAGCTCATTGGGATTTTCAGGCGGGTTTTCGCAGATCGCGCCACCCACTTCCAGCGGCACGACCGAGTCGATCACATAGCTGTGGCCGTCCGGGGTGAGCCAGATGTGGATCATGTTCTGCGCGCCGCCCCCCGCCAGAACCACCGTGTAGGAGGTCGTTTCCGCGCGGGCAACCGCGACGCACTGCGCCACCAGGATCGCCAACGTGATCAGGATCGCCCTCTTCATCACCAAGATGCCCTCCCTCCGCCGGGCGGGTACCTAGCTTGGAAACAGCACTACCTTGCCGACGTTGCGGCGCTCGGCGATGAATTTATGCGCGTCGCCGGCTTGCTCGAAAGGGAAGGACTCGGCGACGAGCGGCTCCAGGCGACCGGCCTCGACGTCGGCCAGCAGCGGCTCGGTGACCCGGTCGAGGCTGCCCTCGCGGTCCCACCACTTGAGCATGTTGAGGCCGAAGACGCCCTTGTTCTCGTTCATCATCGTCAGGCTCTTCCACCAGGGCATCGTCGCCAGCGGCATCTTGGCGAGGCTTTTCAGCACAGCGGGGATGTCGCGTCCGCCGGCCTTGGTCGCCTCCGAGAGCCCGTACATGACCATGCGGCCGCCGGGCCGCAGCAGCCTGTAGTCCTTGCGAAACGAGGTTGGGCCGAGCGCGTCGATGATCAGGTCGACGCCCTCGCCGTCGGTGAGCCGCATCGTCTCCTTCTCGAAGTCGTCATTGCGATAGTCGATTGGGTGTGTGACGCCTTGAGCGCGGATCGCGTCGTGCTTGGCGGGCGAGGCGGTGCCGAAGATCTCGGCGCCGACGTTGCGGGCGATCTGGGTGGCGGCGATGCCGACTCCGCCCGCGGCGGCGTGGATCAGCAGCCGATCCCTCTCGCGCAGGCTGCCCATCACGATCAGCGCGGCATAGGCGGTGCCGTAGTTGACCGGGAACGCCGCGCCCTGCTCGAAGCTGAGCCGCTCGGGCAAGGGCAGTGCCTGGGCCTCGGGAACGGCGACGAGCTCGGCCTGGCCGCCGAAGCGGGTGCCGGCGACGACGCGGTCGCCGACCGCGTGCGCGGTGACACCCTCCCCCACCGACTCGACCGTGCCGGCGACCTCGTAGCCCATCACGCAGGGCGGCTTCGGCGCGTCGGGGTAGAGCCCGAGCCGCGCCATCGTGTCGGCGAAGTTGACCCCCGCGGCCTTGACTGCGATGCGGACTTCGCCGGGCCCGACCGGAGGGTCGGGGCGCTCCTGCACCTGCAGCACGTCGTACCCACCGTTGCCTGTCTGCACGAGCGCCTTCACCGCCGGCAAGCCTACTCGACTGGTTTTGCGTCAGAGGTCTACAGAGCGGCCGACGGAAAACCCGTCGACCTCGAGGATCTTGGCGATCGTCGCGTCGGCGACCGGGGCGTCGGTGGTCAGCGCCATCACCGCGCTCTCGCCCCCCGGCTCGGCGCCGACGGCGGCGGAGACGATGTTTACCCCCTCCTCGCCGAACATCGTCCCGACCTTGCCGATCATTCCGGGCCGATCTGCGTAGCGGAAGACGGCGAGGTGCTCGGCGAAGGGCAGGTAGAAGCTCTCGCCCCAGGCCGAGACCAGGTAGGGCTCGTTGCGCGGCCCGACGCCGGTTCCGGCGACCTCGACGTCTTCGCCCCCGGAGTGCAGCCGCACCGTGATCAGCTCGGTGAAGTCCTCGGAGCTGGAGTCGTTGGTCTCGATCAGCTCGATGCCGCGCTCCTCCTCCATATGCGGAGCATTGACCAGGTTGACCGGCTCCACCGTGCTGCCGGAGAGGATGCCGACCAGGACGGCGATGCCGAGCAGCCGCGTGTCGTGGGAGGAGATGCGGCCGCGGAACTCTGCGGTGACGCTGTCGATCGAGCCCTCGGCGAGGCCCTCGGCCAGCCGGCCGAGCTTTTCGCAGAGCGGCACGAACGGCGCCAGCGCCTCCATCGCCTCGGGCCTCACGGCGGCGATGTTGACGGCGTTGGTGACGACACCGCCCTGCAGCGCCGCGGTCACCTGTTCCGCCGTGACGACCCCGGCGCGGTCCTGCGCCTCCGCCGTCGAGGCGCCGAGGTGGGGCGTGACGACGACGTTCGGGCGGGAGAAGATCGGGTGCTCGGTGAAGGGCTCGGCGGGGAAGACGTCGAGCGCGGCGCCGCCGACCTTGCCCGACTCGAGGCCGGCGTCGAGGGCGTCGAGGTCGACCAGCTCGCCGCGGGCGCAATTGACGATCCGCACGCCGTCCACCATCGCCGCGATCGCCCCGGCGTCGATCAGGCCGATTGTCTCCGGCGTCTTCGGCACGTGCACGGTGACCACGTCGGCGCGTCCGAAGAGCTCCTCGAGGTTGGCGGCGCCGTGCACGCCGAGCTCGCGGAAGCGCTCGGCGGAGACGAACTTGTCGAAGGCGATCACCTCCATCTCGAATGCCTGAGCACGCTTGGCGACCAGCTGGCCGATGCGGCCGAAGCCGACGATCCCGATTGCCTTGCCGTAGAGCTCCGCTCCCTTGTACTTGGCCCGGTCCCAGCGCCCCTCGACGAGGGCGCCGTGGGCCTGTGGAACGTTGCGGAAGAGGGCGAGGGCAAGCGCCAGGGTGTGCTCGGCGGCGGCGACGGAGTTCGATTCGGGTGCGTTGGCGACGACGATGCCGCGGCGGGTCGCGGCCGGGATGTCGACGTTGTCGACGCCGGTGCCGGCACGGCCGATCACCTTCAGGTTGCCGGCCCGCTCGATCAGCTCCGCTGTCATCGTGGTCGCCGAGCGGATCAGGATCGCGTCGTATGCGCCGATCGCCTCCGCCAGCTGATCGTCGGACATCTCCAGCCCGAGGTCGACGTCGAAGTTCTCTTCGAGCAGCGCGACGCCCGAGTCGGCGATCTTCTCCTTGACCAGGACCTTCACGGCCGCACCTCTGCGACGTTCTCGACCACCCAGTCGATGCAGGCGGTCAGGGCTTGCACGTCGGCCGGCTCGACCGCCGGGAACATGCCGATGCGCAGCTGGTTGCGGCCGAGCTTGCGGTAGGGCTCGACGTCGACGATGCCGTTGGCGCGCAGGGTCGATGCCACCGCGGCAGCGTCGACCGAATCGTCGAAGTCGATCGTGCCGACGACCAGCGAGCGCTTCGCCGGGTCGGCGACGAAGGGCGCCGTGAGCCCGGTCCCCTCGGCCCACTCGTAGAGGTGGCCCGAGGAGGCCGAGGTGCGCTGCACGCACCACCCCAGGCCGCCGCCGGCCAGCATCCACTCGACCTGGTCGGCGAGCAGGAGCAGGGTTGCGAGCGAGGGCGTGTTGTAGGTCTGCTCCTTGCGCGAGTTCTCCAGCGCCGTCTGCAGCGAGAGGAAGCCCGGCTGCCAGCGGCCCTCGGCGCCGTCGAGCTCCCCGATCCGCTCAATCGCCGCCGGGCTGAGCAGCGCCAGCCAGAGGCCGCCGTCGGAGGCGAAGCCCTTCTGCGGCGCGAAGTAGTAGGCGTCGGCCTCGGCAACGTCGACCGGTAGGCCGCCGGCGCTCGAGGTGGCGTCGACGAGGACCAGGGCGTCGCCGGCGCCCTCGGGGCGCTCGACCGGGACCATCACCCCGGTCGAGGTCTCGTTGTGGGCCCAGGCGATCGCGTCGGCGTCGGGGTCCGAGGTTGGCGCGGGCGCATCGCCCGACTCGGCCTGCGCCAGGATCGGCTCCGCCAGGAACGGGGCGCCGGCTGTCACCTTGGCGAACTTCGACGAGAACTCGCCATAGGTCAGGTGCAGAGCACGCTCGCGCACCAGCCAGGCCGCAGCGGCGTCCCAGAAGGCCGTGGTGCCGCCGTTGCCGAGGGCGACCTCGTATCCGTCGGGCAGCGAGAACAGCTCCGCCAGCCCACCGCGCACCCGCTCGACAAGGTCGCGGACCGGCTTCTGGCGGTGCGAGGTCCCCATCAGCGCCGATTGCTCGGCGAGCCTCGCCAGCGCCTCCGGGCGCACCTTCGACGGCCCGCAGCCGAAGCGCCCGTCGCCGGGCTTGAGCTCGGTTGGAATCTGAGCGGTGGCGGTCGAGGGAGTCACGCGAGGCGACAGGTTAATGACCCCCGCGGGTGGACCTCGCCCAGGCCCACCGCGTAAGCTCCGCGGCCATGAGCGAGACCACGGAGCAGGTGACGAAAGGCGACGGCTACGCCGTCGCGAACCTCAGCGACCTCGGCGAGGGGCCGGGCTTCCGCAAGATCCGCAAGGAGCTGGGCGTCACCGCGTTCGGCGTCAACGCGATCGTGCTGCCTCCCTCCTACTCGACCGGCGGCCACTACCACGACGAGCAGGAGGAGCTGTACTTCCTGCACAGCGGCCTCGTAGCGATTGAGTTCGGCGACGGGACGAAGCACGAGCTGAAGCCGGGCGGCCTGGCCCGGGTCGGCGCCTCGACCGTCCGCAAGCTGCACAACCTCAGCGACTCAGAGGACGCCGTCTACGTGATCGTCGGCGGCAAGGACGGCTACGTCGGCCGCGACGGCAAGCTGCCCGAGGGCGAGACCCGCTTCGGCGCCGACGGGCCTCCTGGGGCTGCCTAAAACTCCTGGTCTACCCAGGGCATCATGTCGCGGAGGTCCTTGCCGACCTTCTCGACCTGGTGACCCTTGCCCTCCTCGCGCATCCGCGAGAGGTTCTCGCCCCCGGCGCGGTTCTCGGCGATCCACTCGCGGGCGAACTCGCCCGACTGGATCTCGCCGAGGATCTCCTTCATCGCGGCGCGGGACTCGGGGCCGATCACCCGTTTGCCGCGGGTCATGTCGCCGTACTCGGCCGTGTTGGAGATCGAGTAGCGCATCCCCTGAATCCCCTTCTCGTACATCAGGTCGGCGATCAGCTTCAGCTCGTGCAGGCACTCGAAGTAGGCGAGGCGCGGGTCGTAGCCGGCCTCGACCAGGGTCTCGAATCCTGCCCGGACCAGCTCCGAGGCACCGCCGCAGAGAACCGCCTGCTCGCCGAAGAGGTCGGTCTCGCACTCGTCCTTGAAGGTCGTCTCGATCACCGCGGCGCGGCCGCCGCCGATCCCGGACGCGTAGGCGAGGACGAGGCCGTGGGCGTTGCCGGTGGCGTCCTGGTGGACCGCCATCAGGCAGGGCACGCCGTTGCCTTCCTCGTACTGGCGACGGACCAGGTGGCCGGGGCCCTTGGGCGCGACCATGCCGACGTCGACGCCGGCCGGGGGCAGGATCTGCTCGAAGTGGATCGCGAAGCCGTGGGCGAAGAGCAGCAGGTTGCCGGGGGCGATCCCGTCGGCGATGTCGGACTCCCAGACCTCGGCCTGCTTCTCGTCGGGCAGCAGGATCATCACCGCGTCGCCGCGACTCGCGGCTTCGGCGATGTCAAGCACCTCGAGGCCGGCCGCTTCGGCCTTGGCACGGCTGGAGGAGTCCGGGCGCAGGCCGACGACGACGTCGACGCCGGAGTCCTTCAGGTTGAGCGCGTGGGCGTGGCCCTGGGAGCCGTAGCCGAGGATGGCGACGGTCTTGCCGTCGAGCAGCGAGAGGTCGGCGTCTGAGTCATAGAAGATGTCTTTGGGCATGCGCGGAGGCTATCGGAGCGCCCTGCGCATCAGCTTGCCCGAGGGCGTGCGCGGCAACGCCGCGGCGAGCTCGACCCGCTTCGGCACCTTGAAGCCCGCCAGCGACTCGGCACAGTGGCGGCGCAGGTCGTCGGGGTCCGCCCGGGAGCCCTCGTGGAGGACGACGATCGCGGTCACCGCCTGCTGCCACTCGGGGTCCTCGCGACCGACCACCGCCGCGTCGGCGACCTCGGGGTGGCGCAGCAGCACCTTCTCCACTTCCGCCGGGACGATGTTCTCGCCGCCGCTGACGATCAGGTCGTCCATGCGGTCCTCGACGTAGAGGAAGCCCTCCTCGTCGATGCGGCCGAGGTCGCCGGTGTGCAGCCAGCCGTCGGCGTCGGCGCGGCCCGGCGCCACGGTCGGCCCCTGGACGAGGATCTCGCCGTCCTGGATGCGCAGGTGGGTGGTCAGCAGCGGCCTCCCGGCGGAGCCGAGCTTGCGCCGCGCGTCGACGGGCGCAAGGGTCGTCACCTGAGAGCAGGCCTCGGTGAGGCCGTAGGTCTGGACCACGGTGGCGCCGCGGCCGAGCGCCTCCTCGAGCGGGTCCTCGGGCACCGGGCCGCCGCCGACCAGGATCGCCCGCGGTCCGGAGAGGTCGGCGCCGGCCTCGAGCAGGCGGGTCAGCATCGTCGTCACCAGCGAGACGACGCTGATCCCGTCGCGCTGCAGCGCCGCGGCGACCCGGTCGACGTCGAAGCCGTCGTGGACCACCGCGGTGGTGCCGTAGATGACCGAGCGCATCGCGATCCCCAGCCCGGAGATGTGGCTGAGCGGCAGGCAGCAGAGCCAGCGGTCGGTCGGCTCGACGCCGATGTTGAAGGCGGAGGCGACGGCGCTCCAGAGGAAGTTTCCGTAGGTGAGGCCGACCGGGTCCGGGGTGCCGGTGCTGCCGCTGGTCATCACTCGGCAGGCGAGGTCGTCCATGTCGTGCTCGCCGAGCAGCGGCAGGTCGGCCTCGGTCTGGGTCAGCTCGCCGGCGTCGTCGAGGTCGATCGCCGGCTCCTCGGCGGCGATCACGGCGCCGCGCTCCTCGGCGGAGAGCCGCGGGCTAAGCGGCAACAGCACCGCCCCCACCTTCATCAGCGCGTGGACAAGCACGACCTGCTCGCGGCGCGCGTGCATCGTCATCGCCGCGATCGAGCCGCGGCGAACGCCCTGGGCGATCAGCCGGCGCGCCACCCAGGTCGCCTCGGCCTCGAGCTCAGCGTAGGTGACCTCGGAGCCGTCCGCGACCAGGGCGGTGGCATCGGGGCAGCTCTGCGATCTCTGGGCCAGCCAGTCGTCGAGTTTCATCGGCGGGATATCGTGCCCATCATGCCCAAACGCCACAAGGAAGCCCTGCCCGAGGAGAACCTCTACGCGCCGATCGAGTGGCAGAGCGCCGGCGAGTACGGCGACATCCGCTACGAGACGGCGGACGGGATCGCCAAGATCGCGATCGACCGGCCCGAGGTCCTCAACGCCTTCCGGCCGCAGACGCTGGTCGAGGTCTCCACCGCGCTCGAGCTGGCTCGCGAGGACACCGAGGTCGGCGTGGTGATCCTCACCGGCGCGGGAGAGAAGGCGTTCTGCTCGGGCGGCGACCAGCAGGTTCGCGGCGACAGCGGCTACGTCGCCGAGGGGGCGACCCTCGGCCGCTTCCACGTCACCGACCTGCAGGTGCAGATGCGGCGGCTGCCGAAGCCGCTGGTGGCGATGGTGGCGGGCTACGCGATCGGCGGCGGCCACATCCTCCACATCTGCTGCGACCTGACGGTCGCCGCCGACAACGCCGTCTTCGGGCAGACCGGGCCGCGGGTCGGCTCCTGGGACGGCGGCTTCGGTGCCTCGCTCCTCCGCGACCTGGTCGGGACCAAGAGGGCCAAGGAGCTCTGGCTGCTCTGCCGCCAGTACGACGCCGAGGAGGCGCTGCGGATGGGCCTGGTCAACGCGGTCGTCCCGCTCGAGCGCCTCGAGGCGGAGACCGTCGCCTGGTGCCGCGAGATGCTCGCGCTCTCGCCCTTCGCCCTGCGCCTGGTCAAGGCCAGCTTCAACGCCCACGAGGACGGCTACGCCGGGATCCAGCAGCTGGCCCACGACACCAACCTGCTCTTCTACGGCAGCGAGGAGGCGCGCGAGGGGCGTGAGGCGTTCAAGGAGAAGCGGCAGCCGGACTTCGGCAAGTACCCTCGTCGGCCATGAGGATCTGGCTGATGGCAGCGCGGCCGCGGACGCTGCCGGCTGCGATAGCTCCGGTGCTCGTGGGCACCGGAGCTGCGGTCGAATGGGCCGGGAGGCTTCCGAGGGTTGGCGCGTTCCTGGCTGCTCTGGTGGGATCAATCTTCATCCAGATCGGGACGAACCTGGCGAACGACTACTCGGATGCGCGCAGGGGAGCCGATACCGCCGACCGGCTGGGGCCGGTGCGGGTCACGTCGGCCGGACTGGTTACGCCGCGGCGGGTGCTGCGCGCGACCTGGATCGCGTTCGGGGTGGCGGTCGCCTGCGGCATCTACCTGGCGGCCGTCGCCGGGCTGGTGATACTGCTGATCGGCGCGGTCTCGATCGCCGCCGGCGTGCTCTACACGGGCGGACCGCGGCCCTACGGGTACGCCGGCCTGGGCGAGGTCTTCGTCTTCCTCTTCTTCGGCCTCGTCGCCGTCAACGGCTCCTACTACGTGCAGCTGGAAGAACTCGACGCGCTGCCGCTGGGGCTCTCGATCGCGATCGGCTTCCTCGCCACCGCGATCCTCGTCGTCAACAACGTCCGCGACCTGGAGACCGACCGCCGGGCAGGCAAGATGACGCTGGCGGTGCGGATGGGCCGCACCAACGCCGTCGGCCTCTACCGGATGCTGGTGCTCGGCGCCTTCGTCGTCCTGCCGCTGGCGCTGCTCGCCGGCGGGGGCAGCTGGCTGCCGCTGATCGGCCTGCTGGCGCTGCCGATGGCGATCGGCCCGATGCGGGCGATCACCAACCGCACTGACGGCCCCGCGCTCAACGGAGCCCTGGCCGCCACTGGCGCCCTGCTCGCCGTCTTCAGCCTGCTCGTCTCCGCAGGCCTCCTGCTCACCGCTTGAGCTCCGCCGCGAAGCCGCATTTACACGCCATGGGCGCGTGCAAATGCAAACTCGTGGCGAGTGGGATGCTTTTGGGGTGAAGATCGCCGAAGTCGAGGTCATCCCATACGCGCTTCCGCTCCGCAAGCCGTACGTCACCGCGCGCGGGATTCTCGACCGGCGCGAGATGGTGCTGCTGCGATTGCGCTCCGACGACGGCCTGGTCGGGCTGGGGGAAGCGGTGCCGCTCTCGCTGCGCGGCGGGACTGGGCTGGCGCAGGTGGTCGAGGAGCTGGAACGGCTCGGAGGGCGTGACTCGCTCGATGAGGCGACGCTGAGCGGCAATGCGATCGCCCTCTCCCCTCCCGCCCGATGCGCCGCCCTGACGGCCCTGCTCGACCTGCGTGGCCGGCGAGCCACCGGCGGCTTGGAGGTGGACGGCGAAGACCGGCCGGTCGAGTGCAACGCAACCTTGGTGGCGGGCGAGCCGGAAGCCGTGGCGGGCGATGCCCTGAGCTGGGCCGAAGATGGCTTTGCCAGCTTCAAGCTGAAGCTGGGCAGCGGCGAAGACGTCGCTCGGGTGCGCGCCGTGCGCGAGGCAGTCGGACCGCAGGCTCGGATCCGCATCGACGCCAACGCCGCCTGGGACGTCGCGACGGCCAAGCGGACGCTGGTCGAGCTGGAGGAGCTCGACGTCGAGCTCGCCGAGCAGCCCGTCGCAACGCTCGCCGAGCTGGTCGAGGTGACGAGCGCCACTTCGATCCCGATCGCCGGCGACGAGAGCATCGAGGCGTGCGCGGATGCGGAAGAGGCGATCAGGCTCGGTGCCTGCGAGATCGCCGGGCTGAAGCTCTCCAAGGTCGGCGGACCCGAGGCGGCAATCCAAATCGCCGAGCTGCTGCCCTCCTTCGTCTCCAGCGCGCTCGACGGGCCGGTCGGGATCGCCGCCGCCGCCCAGGTCGCCCAAACGCTCGATGCCGCGGGCGGCGAGGATGCGCCTGGGCTCGCCCACGGCCTCGCCACCCAGCGCCTCTTCGCCTCGACGATCGCCTCGGTCGAGTCCGAGCTGCGCGACGGGATGCTCCACCCGCCCGCCGGTTCCGGGCTCGGGGTCGAGATCGACGAGGCAGCACTGCGAGCCCACCGCATGTAGCGGGTCAAAGCCGCTTCCGCTGTTCCTTTTCTCTACATAGCAGCGAAAAGGAACAGCGGAACGTTGTGAGGTCGCCAATAGGCTCCCGGAAATGGATTCGACCAACGGCAACACAGCCCTCGCCTCGGCCCTCGTCGAGGAGCTGGCCCGCGGCGGCGTTCGCCTGGCGGCGGTCTCGCCTGGCTCGCGCTCGACTCCGCTTGCAGTGGCGCTCTGGCGCCAGTCTGAGATCGAGGTGAGCGTGATCGTCGACGAGCGCTCCGCCGCCTTCTTCGCCCTCGGGGCGGCCCAGGCGACGGGCGCGCCGGTGGCGATGCTGTGCACGTCCGGCACCGCGGCGGCCAACTACCACCCGGCGATCTGCGAGGCCGACGAGTCGGCGCTGCCGTTGATCGCGCTGAGCGCCGACCGCCCGCCGGAGCTGCGCGGCGTCGGCGCCGGGCAGACGATCGACCAGATCAAGCTCTTCGGCTCCTCGGTGCGCTGGTTCTGCGAAGTGGGAACGCACGAGGCCGACGACGCCGGCCTGCTCCACCACCGCTCGATCGCCTGCCGAGCGCTCGCCGCCGCGCGCGGCGAGCCGCGGCCGGGGCCGGTCCACCTCAACCTGCCCTGGCGGGGGCCGCTGGCCCCGATTCCGGTCGAGGGCGCCGTCACCGCCACCGACCCGCTCGCACTGGAAGGACGCGGCGAGCGACCGTTGACTGCGGTCACGCCAATCGACCTCGAGCCCTCGGCCTTCCTGCTGGACGAGGTCGCCGGCCACATCTCCGGAGCCCGCTCCGGCGTCATCGTCTCCGGCCGCCAACTCGACCCGGAGCTGCGCGAGCCGCTCGCCCACCTTGCCAGGGCCTCCGGCTTCCCGATCTTGGCCGAGCCAACCTCGCAGCTGCGCTGCGGTCCCCATGACCGCTCGCACATCGTCTCCACCTACGACCACCTGCTGCGCGACGAGCGCTTCCGCGAAGCGGTCAGGCCTGATCTCGTCCTGCGCTTCGGCGAGATGCCGACCAGCAAGCCGCTGCGCTCCTGGCTGACCGCATCGGGCGCAGACCAGATCGTCGTAGACCCGCGCGGCGGCTGGAACGAGCCGACCAACCGCGCCGCCGCCCTGCTGCGCGCAGACCCGACCGAGCTGGCCTCGGGCTGGGCCGCGCGACTGGGCGACGAGCAGCGAGAGCCTCCCTCGCGCTGGCTCGAGGCGGAGGCAGCTGCGCGCGAAGCCTTGACGAGCGAGCTGGAAGGCCATGACGAGATCACCGAGCCCGGCCTCCACCTCGCCTTCGGCCAGGCCCACGCCGACGGCGACCTCGTCTACACCGCCTCGAGCATGCCGATTCGCGACCAGGAGGCATTCCTCCCACCAAGCGAGACCGACGCCCTCTTCCTCTGCAATCGCGGCACCAACGGCATCGACGGCCTGATCTCCTCCGGCATCGGTGCCGCCCACGCCAGCGGCCGTCCAACCACGATCGTCACCGGCGACCTCGGCCTCCTCCACGACATCGGCGGCCTAGCCGCCCTTCGCGACATCTCCACCCCGGTCCGCATAGCAGTGATCGACAACAACGGCGGCGGCATCTTCAGCTTCCTGCCCCAGGCGAACGCGATGAGCACCGACGAGTTCGAGGCCCTGCTCGGAACCCCGCGAGGAATCGACATGGAGAAGGCAGCCGACCTCTTCGACCTGCCCCACCGACACCTGACATCTCTCACCGAGCTTCCCGATGCCCTCGCCGCCGGCACCGGCTTGATCGAGGTTACGGTCGACCGCGGCTCCAACGTCACACACCACCAACACCTCACAGATCGCGTCCTCAAGGCGATCTCCCCGCTTCGCTGATTCCTACTCCGCCAGCAACGGCAAGAGAGCTCCCAACTTGATCTCAGTCTCAGCCAGCTCGGCCGCCGGGTCGGAGCCGGCGACGATGCCCACCCCCGCGTAAAGATGCGCCTCACGGTCCCGCAGCAGGGCGCTGCGCAGGGCGACGCAGAACTCGCCGTCTTCGGTGGCGTCCATCCAGCCGACCGGGCCGGCGTACCAGCCGCGGTCCATCTGCTCGAGCTCGGCGATCGCCGTCTTCGCCGCCCCGCTGGGCTCGCCGCCCACCGCCGGCGTGGGGTGAAGCAGGCCGGCCAGCTCGACCGCGGAGCGCGGCTCGGCCAGCTGGGCGACTATTGGCGTCGCCAGGTGCTGGATGTTGGCCACCTTGACGATCTCCGGCTCCGGCGCCGTCTCGACCCAGACCGCGTGGGGTCGCAGCGTGCGGGCGATGCGCCCCGCGACGATCTCATGCTCGCGGCGGTCCTTGTCGCTGCGCAGCAGCTGCTCGCCGAGGTGGTCGTCGACCGCGGGGTCAGAGCTGCGGCGGGTCGAGCCGGCAAGGGCGACGGTGGAGAGGCTGGCGCCCGAGCGGCGCAGCAACAGCTCCGGGCTGGCCCCGATGAAGGCGGCCTCGGGCGTGCCGCAGCAGAAGCAGAAGCATGAGGAGAACTGCTCGCGCATCGCGCCGAAGAGGGCGGCCGGATCGTGGGCTGCGCCGGCATTGACGAGCACCTCGCGGGCGAGCACGACCTTCGACATCTCCCCCGCGCCGATCCGCTCGGTCGCCGCCGCGATCATGCGCTCGAAGTCGCCCGGCGGGCGGGCGCTGCTGATCTCCACCCGCGAGGTGGGATGCGGGTCGAGCAGCGGCAGCGGATCGCGGCGTAGGCCGGCAAGGCGGGCGGCCAAAGCAACGACTTTCGACTCCGGCTCATCGCCCGGGTGGACGATCGCATTGAGGGTGAGAAAGACCTCCTCGCCACTGCGGCAGATTGAGAGTTCCGGCATGACCAGTGAGGCGGGCGCCAGCGACGACCAGGCCGAGGTAGAGCCGCCCTCGGGGTCGAAGGCGAAGCCGCCGACCCAGACCGCACCGGCTCCGGCGGGCAGGCCGGGTGGCTCATCGACGATCGACTCGCCGCCGTTGAGGCACCCGCGGGAGACGTCGCGAAAGCGGTTCGGACCGCGCGAGGTTGCCTCCTGGGCGACGCCAAGCGCCGCCAGCGCGAACTCACGGTCGGGCTGCTCCCAACAGAACCAGCGATCCGACGCCAGCCGCGAGGCGAAGACCGCCGCGGAGGGATCGATCCCCTCCACCGGCACCGTGACACTGACAACCACTCGTCGCTTGCGTGCGACGGCACACTCGATGCCCTCGCTCAGGCTGGCGAGAAGGGTCTCAGTCGGCACCACGGGCTATCGCGATCTCTCCCGTGCGGACCATCTCTATAAGGCCATGAGGGCGGATCATCCGCTCGAAGGCCTCGATCTTGTCGGCGGAGCCGGTCACCTCGATCGTCAGCGAGCGGCGCGAAACGTCGACGATCTTGGCCCGGAAGATCTCGGCGAACTGGATGATCTCGGCCCGGTTCTCGACCGCCGAGGAGACTTTGAACATCGCCATCTCGCGGGCGACCGTCTCCTCCGGCTCCATGTCGCGGATCTTCAGCACGTTGACCAGCTTGTGCAGCTGCTTGGTCACCTGGTCGATCGGGTGCACGGCGCCGTCGAGGGTGAGTGTGATGCGGGAGATGCTGGGATCGTCGGTCGGCCCGACCGCAAGCGTGTCGATGTTGAAGCCGCGCCGCGAGAAGAGGCCCGCGATCCGCGCCAGCACGCCGGGCTTGTTCTCGACCAGGATCGAGAGGATGTGTTTGCGCCCGCTGAGTTGCCCGGGGACGCGCAGCTCCTCGAGTTTGACGAGTTGCGGAGTGCCCGCCTCCATCAGCCCACCATGTCCCTTGCCGCTGCGCCCGCGGGGATCATCGGAAAGCAGTTCTCCTCGGGCGAGACGCGCACGTCGAGCAGCACCGGCCCGTCGATCTCAAGCGCCTTGGCCATCGTCTCCTCGAGGTCGGCTGAGTCCTCGCAGCGCATCCCGGTAGCTCCGAAGGCCTCGGCGAGCTTCACCCAGTCCGGGCTCGGGCCCATCTCGACCGAGCTGTAGCGGCGGTCCCAGAAGAGCTCCTGCCACTGGCGGACCATGCCCATGTAGCCGTTGTTCATCAAGAAGACCTTGACCGGGATCTCCTGGCTGACGCACGTGGCCAGCTCCTGGCAGTTCATAATCAGGCTGCCGTCACCGGCGAGGCAGACGACCGCCTCGTCGGGGCAGGCCACCTTGGCGCCGATCGCGGCAGGAAGCCCGAAGCCCATCGTCCCCAGCCCGCCCGAGTTGATCCAGCGGCGGGGCTTCTCGAAGCCGTAGTACTGCGCCGCCCACATCTGGTGCTGGCCGACGTCGGAGGTGACGATCGCGTCGCCCTGCGTCGCCCGGTGCATCGCCTCGATCATGAACTGCGGCTTGATCTCGCCGTCCACGCCGGGCTCGTAGTGCAGCGGGTACTCCTCCTGCCAGGCCTTGATCTGCTTCCACCACGGGTCGAGGCGCGAGGTGTCGGTCTGCAGCGCCCGGTACTCGCGGGTCAGCTCCGGCAGGACCAGCTTGGCGTCGCCGACGATCGGGATGTGGGCGGGGACGTTCTTGGAGATCTCCGCCGGATCGACGTCGATGTGGATGAACTTGGCGTGCGGCGCGAACTCGGAGAGTTTGCCGGTGATGCGATCGTCGAAGCGAGCGCCGATCGCGACGATCAGGTCGGCCTCGTCCATCGCGTAGTTGGCGGCGCGGGTGCCGTGCATCCCGAGCATCCCCAGCCACTGCTCGCCCGAGGCCGGGTAGGAGCCTAGGCCCATCAGAGTCGAGGTGATCGGGAAGCGGTCGGCGGCGGCCAGCTCGCGCAGCTCCTCGGAGGCGTTGGCGTTGACCACGCCGCCACCCGTATAGAGGATCGGCCGCCGCGCGTTGGCGATCGCCTTGGCGGCGATGCGGATCTGCTTGATGTTGCCGCCGTGCGGCGGTTTGTAGCCGGCCAGCTCGATCGGCTCGGTGCGCGGCGCGTAGTCGATGTCGGCGCGCGAGAGGTCCTGCGGGACGTCGAGCAGGACCGGCCCCGGGCGCCCGGTCGAGGCGACGTGGAAGGCCTCGTGGACGTACTCGGGGATGTGGCGCGGGTCGGTCGCCTGGAAGGAGTGCTTGACGAAGGGCAGCGTCGCACCGAGGATGTCGGCCTCCTGGAAGCCGTCGGTGCCGATCAGCTCGGTCCGCACCTGGCCGGTGATGAACACGGTCGGCACCGAATCAAGCATTGCGTCGGCGATCGCGGTGACCAGGTTGGTAGCCCCCGGCCCAGATGTCGCGAAAGCCACCCCGACTTTGCCCGAAGCCTTGGCATACCCCTCGGCGGCATGGCCCCCACCCTGCTCATGGCGCACCTGAATATGCCGGAAGTCGGCATCGACCAGCGCGTCGTAGGTAGGCAGATTCGCCCCACCGGGAATGCCGAAGACGTGCGCCACGCCCTCGGCTTTCAAGCTCTGCATGAGTGCGTCAGCAGCTCTCATAGGAATCGCGATGGTACCAGCGGGCCTATGCCTGTCACGCAGGCGATTTAGAGCTGCACGGGTGCGCCGGGACTCCACCGCGTCTTCGGATCGATCGAAGACTCGATCACGCGCCCCTTATGCCGCTCGATCGCGTGGATCATCGACTCGACCAGCTCCTCGCCGAGCAGCGTCGGCTCGAGGCCGAGATCGAGCAGCTTGGTGTGGATCGCGTTGTAGTAGTGCTCTTCCTTCTCGACCCTTGGGTTCTCTACGTGCTGAACCTCGACCGAGTAGCCGAGGTGCTCGCCGGCCCCCTTGACCAGCTGGGCCAGCTCCAGCACCGAGAACTGCTCGGTGAACTGGTTGAAGACGCGGAACTCTCCGGCCCCCGCCGGGTTGAGCACAGCCAGCTCGACGCACTGCAGCGTGTCGCGGATGTTGAGGAAGCCGCGGGTCTGGCCGCCGGAGCCGTAGACGGTCAGCGGGTGGCCGATCACAGCCTGCAGGCAGAAGCGGTTGAGCACGGTGCCGAAGAGCTCGTCGTAGTCGAAGCGGGTGATCAGCCGCTCGTCCTGGGCCGCCTCCTCGGTGTCGATCCCGTAGACGACGCCCTGGTTGAGGTCGGTGGCGCGCAGGCCCCAGGTGCGGCAGGCGAAGTGGACGTTGGTCGAGTCGTGGACCTTGGAGCAGTGGTAGAGCGAGCCGGGCAGCTTCGGGAAGGGCAGGATGTCCCTGCGCCCCTTGTGCTCGATCTCGATGTAGCCCTCCTCGATGTCGATGTTGGGCTGGCCGTACTCGCCCATCGTGCCGAGCTTGACCAGGTGGCAGTCGGGCACGTGGTCGCGCATCGAGAAGAGCAGGTTGAGGGTGCCGATGACGTTGCCGTGCTGGGTCTCGACCGCGCGCTCGCGCGAGAGCATCGAGTAGGGCGCCGAGGGCTGCTCGCCGTAGTGGACGACCGCCTCGGGACGGGTCTCGGCGACTACCTCGTCGAGGAAGTCGCCATCCTCGACCGCGCCGGCGTAGCTGCGCACGACGTTGCCGGAGAGCTCGCGCCAGGCCTCGATCCGCTCGTCCAGCTCCCGGATCGGGGTCAAGGAACCGGTGCCGTGTTCGGTGTGCCAGCGGCGGCGGGAGAAGTTGTCGACGAGCGAGACCTCGTGGCCGCGAGCCGAGAACCTCAGGGCCGTCGGCCAGCCCAGGTAGCCGTCGCCCCCAAGAATGAGAACGCGCATAAGTCGCGGCAGCGTAGCGGACCAGAGCGACGGCGGGCGCCATAGCATCCCCCCAATGAGCGGGCTCGCAGAGCGAAACGGCGGGCGGGCCGGACTTGCCTCCCTCATCGTGATCCTCACTCTCGGACTGGGGTTGCGGGTCAACGAGGCGTGGGACGGGCGGGCGCCGGTCTTCGACGCGGCGGCCTACGCGACGATCGCCGCGAACCTCAACCGCAGCAACGGCTTCACGCTTGGACCGAGCGCGACCCAGCCCGCCAGCAACTATTCCCCCGGCCTACCGCTCCTAGTGGCGGGCGTTTACAAGGTCACGGGCGGCGTCCACGAACGCCTCGCGCGCATCATCCTCGTGCTCCTCGGCACCCTTTCGATCCTTTTTGCGTACCTGCTTGCACGCCGTCTTCGCCGCTCGATGCATCGAACACCCTCTGGTGTGTCCGATGCATCGAGCGCGGTGGCAGGTTTGACCGCGGCTGCGGCGGTAGCGATCTATCCGGCGCTGCTCGAGTACCAGGGGATGCTTATGGGTGAGCCGTTGGCCGCGACGCTGCTCTCGGGGGGAGTGCTTGCCACGTTTTGGGCGGCGGGACCGGCCGTATCGGCGCGCGGGTCCTGTCGTGGGGCAGGGGGGCCTGCGGGCGGGCCACGGTCCGTCCTCGACCCCCCGCCCCCACGCCACCCGCGCGAGAGATGGCTCTTGCCCGGGGCACTATTCGGGGGGCTGGCACTGGTGCGGCCGGAGTACCTTGGAGTCGCCTTGCTTGTGAGCTTGGTGGTGCTTGCCAAGTACTGGAGGGACGATCAGAGTGGCGCCTTGGTCAAGGCGGTGATTGTGCTCGTCGGCGTGGCGATTGTCGTCGTTCCATGGACGGTGCGCAATGCGATCGCGCTCGACCGGCTCGTGCCGATATCGACTGGCGGAGGCCAGGTGCTCTATGCGGGGACCTACCTGCCCTCCGACGGCGATCCCGAAAGGGTGGGGGCTGAGGTGGTGGCGCACCACCCCGAGCTGTTTGGGCCCGATGCCGTCCAGAAGCTGCGGCTCGAGCAGATCTTGGCTCGGTTGGCCGCCCATCGCTATCCCGGGATGGAAAGCGACAAGGCGCTGTCGCGGATGGGACGGGAACAGCTCTGGGACGACGTCAGCGAAGAGCCGCTCGAATACGCGGGATTCGTGGCGACCAAGGTCGGGAGGATCTGGTCGCACGGGCCGCGTGACGTGATGCGTCAGCCGATCTGGGAGCTGCTGCACTGGGCCCTGGTTCTCTTCGGCCTGCTCGGCTTGACCGTGCTCGCGCTGCAGAGACGCTGGGAGGCACTGCTGCTGGCGACGATCTTCGTCGCGATCACTGCGATCAGCGCCCTGCTCGTCGCCTCGCCGCGGCGGGTGTTGGTGATGATGCCCCTCGTCGCCACCCTCGCCGGTGCTGGCATCTCGTGGCTCGCCGAGGCACTGCAATCAAGACGACTGTCGACTTGAGCACACAGGGGTGTGCATAAGTCGACAGTCGTCGCTGACTCGCACCGGGATAGCCTGCCGCGATGGATCTAGTCACGGGTTGGCTGCGCGGGCTCCCCGAGCGACACGGGCGCAAGACGCTGCTCGCGCTCGCCGCGATCCTCCTCCTCGGCTTCGGCCTGCGCGCCTACCGGGTGGTGGAGCCACTGCCCACACCCGGCGACGACGCCCACGCCTACTACGCACTCGCCAAGTCCCTCTACACCGAAGGCAGCTTCGGCGGCCCCACCTTCCACGACCCGAGCGACTGGTCCCCAGGAGCCCCGCTCCTCTACGCCACAAGCTTCTACGCCACGGCCGGCGCCCGCGAAGGAACCGCCCGCATCGTCGAGATGCTTCTCGGTCTGGCGACGATCCTCATCGTCTACCTCTTGGGCCGCCGCATCGCCTGCCGTCCCGCCGGACTCCTGGCCGCCTTCGCAGTAGCCGTCTACCCCCCGTTCATCCACTCCGTCGGCGCCCTCTACAGCGAGCCGCCGGCGATGCTCACCCTGCCCGCAGCGGTGCTCGCCTTCCTCTGGGCCTCGGACGGTCTCAGAAGCGGCCCGTCGCGCGCCTGGGCGTTTGCGGCCAGGTGGCTGCTCCCCGGCCTGCTGTTCGGAGCGACCGCGATGTTCCGACCGGAGTACTTGCTCGTCGGGATAGCTTTTGGGGGCCTGGCCTTGGTCCGGGTCTGGCGGGCACGCAACTGGCCGTCGGGCCTCGCAGCCACAGCCCTGCTCCTAGTCGCGATGCTGCTCCCAATCCTGCCATGGACGATCCGCAACCAGGTCGTCCTGCACCGCACGGTGCCGATCTCGACCGGTGGCGGCAAGGCCCTGTACATAGGTACGTTCCTTCCGGCCGACGGCGAATACCAGCGGGTCAAGGCGCTGCTCCTGCGGCGCTACCGGCACCGCACCCTGCCCCCACACTCCCAGGCCCTGGAAGAAGTCGACCCGACACCGCTCTTCGACCGCGTCGCGGAACGCTACCCCGACCTGCCGCGCGACTCGGCCCTGGGCAAGATCGGCAAACAGAACTTCTCCCGTTACTTCAACGAAGACCCGATCGAATACCTGGCGATGACCGCCCGCAAGGCCTGGCGGATGTGGAGCGCGGGCATCGGCGAAGCGATGGAAAGCGGCGCCGGCCGGGCGATCCAGGTGCTGATCGTGGCGCTAGCGCTGGCGGGCCTGGGCGTGCTCGCCTGGCGGCGCTGGTGGTGGGAGCTGGTCGCGATGGCGACGCCGATCGCCCTCGTCACCGCGGTCGGCGCGATCTCGCTTGCGGCGCCGCGCCGCAACGAGGTGCTGATGACGCTGGTCTTCCCACTTGCCGCCGCGGCACTGTCGCGGGGGGCCGCGGCCGTATTGTCCAGTCGGCAATGGTCCCAATTGCAGGCATCTTCCCCGCCGAGCTGACGGCGCTGCGCAGCGTCGGGCTGCTCTTCGGCCTGGCCCTGATCGCCTACGCACTGATCCGCCGCCGCGCCCTGCGCAACGCCGACGTGCTGATCCTGCTCGCCGCCGGGCTCGGCCTGGCGCTCGTCTCCGGCACCGAAATCACCGACAAGCTGCTCTCCGCCTTCTCCTTCGAAAAGGGCAACGGCGGGCGCATCCTCGGCCTCGCCGTCTTCGCGATCTTCATCCTCTTCCTGCTCATCCTGCGCGCCCTCTCGCAGGCCTCGCGCAACGCCCGCCAGCTCTCCGCCGCGCTCGAGGGCCTGGCCTGGGAGGAGTTCCGCCAGGCCAGGCTCCCGGAGCGCTTCCGCGACAGGATCGCGATCCTCGTCCCCGCCTACAACGAGGCGGAGAACATCGGCTACGTCCTCGACCGGATGCCGGGCGAGGTCTGCGGCGTGCCGACGGCGGTGCTCGTCGTCGACGACGGCTCGCGCGACGGCAGCGGCGATCTCGCCGCCGAGCACGGCGCGGCGGTCGCCCGCCACGTCGCCAACCGCGGCGGCGGCGCGGCGCTTCGCACCGGCTACCGGATGATGGTCGAATCCGGCCCCCAGGTCGTCGTCACCCTCGACGCCGACGGCCAGCACCTGCCCTCTGAGATGGAGCGCCTGGTCAAGCCGATCCTCGACGGCGAGGTCGACGTCGCCCACGGCTCACGCGTGCTCGGCCGGGCCGACCGAAACCACTTCGCCCGCGAGCTCGGCATCGTCTTCTTCAACCGCCTGGTCTCGTTCATCACCCGGACCAAGGTCAGCGACTGCTCCAACGGCTACCGCGCCGTGCGCACTACCGTCCTTCCTCAGCTGGTCCTGCGCCAGGAGCAGTTCCACACCTCCGAGTTCATGATCGAGGCGATCAAGCGCGGCATCCCCGCCAAGGAGGTGCCGATCACGGTCGAGCAGCGACTGCACGGGCACTCGAAGAAGCCGGCGGTCTTTCGCTACGGGATGGGCTTCGCCAACGCGATCGTGCGCACCTGGCTGCGGTAGTCACCGCACGCTGGGGTGCCGGACGGCAGCTGGATCTGGCAGGTAGAGGTCTGTCCCGCAGCGGGGGCAGACCTGAACGTAGAGCTTGACCGCCTTGTGGCAGCTCGGGCACTGGCGTTCCGGTTCGTCCTTGTCGCGGCGGAAGAGGATCGCCGCGATCAGGCCGAGGCCGAGCAGCACCGTGCCGACCAGGAGCCAGACCCAGAACGAGCTGCCCTTGGCCTTGCCGATGATCGCGGTGGCTAGGCCGAAGGTGAAGGCGATGAAGAGGTACTCGAATCCCACGGCCCTATTGTCGCTTCCAGAGGCTTCGGGTGTCCGATCGAGCCGACCTCGGAGATGTCGCGGCGGAACGGCAGGCTGGCGGTCCAGTCGATCACGGCGCGCGCCTTGCGGGCCGCGCCCGGGATCTGGCTCATGTGGTAGGTCCGCGCCATCCACCAGGCCGGAAAGCCGCGGAAGGTGCGGCCGCCCACCTTGCCGACCGCCTTGTAGCGCCCGAGGTTGACGAAGGCGGCGTTGCCGCGGTACTCGAAGGGCCGTGCCTCGCCGACCCCAAGCTCGGCGGCGAGGTTGCGCGCGGCAACCGGGCCCTGGCGGACCGCGTGCTGAGCGGTCGGCGGGCAGAGGCCGCCGCGCGGATCGGGCGCCGCGGCGCAGTCCCCGATCGCCCAGACCGAATCCATGCCCTTGACCCGGAGGTGATCGTCGACCGGCACGCGGCCCCGCTCGTCGAGCGGCAGCGAGAGCCGGCGCAGGCTCGGATGCGGCGCAACCCCGGCGGTCCAGACGACGGTCCGGGTCGGCAGCGTCTCGCCGGTGGCGATGCGGGCGCTGTCGGCGCGCACCTCTTCCAGGGTCGTGCCGAGGCGGACGTCGATGCCGCGGCCGCGCAGCTCGCGCAGCGCGTAGTCGGCCAGCTCGGCGTCGATCTCGGGCAGCACCCGGTCGCTGGCCTCGACCAACACCCAGCGCATCCCGTACAGGCGGGCGCGCGGGTAGCTCTCGATCGCGTCGGCGGCGAAGTCCTGCAGCTCGGCGAGCGCCTCGAGGCCGGCGTAGCCGCCGCCGACGAAGACGTAGGTGAGCAGCTCGTCGCGGCGGGCGGCGTCCTCGCTCGCATTGGCGGCCTCGAGGGTCTCGATTACGTGGTTGCGCAGCCAGATCGCGTCGGCGAGGCTCTTGAAGCCGATCGCGTGCTCGGAGAGGCCGGGAACCGGCAGCACCCGCGACACCGAGCCGAGCGCGACCAGCAGCTGGTCGTAGGGCAGCTGCTCGGCGTCGCCCTCGCGGGTGCGCAGCTCGACCGTCTTCGCCACCGGGTCGTGAGCGACGATCGAGCCCAGGCGCAGGTACGTCCGTTTGAGGATCTCGCGCAGCGGCGTGACCACGTGACGCGGCTCCAGCGTCCCCGCGGCAGCCTCGGGCAGGAACGGCGTGTAGAGCATGAAGTTGGCGTCGTTGACCAGGACCAGCCGGGTCGACTGCCGCGGCATGATCCGCTCCAGCTCCCGTGCCGCCATCGCTCCTCCAAATCCCCCACCGGCGATGACGACGTTCCAGGCCATGGATTGAACTTAGCACTTTGTAACAACTTGTCACAAAGTGCCAGATCGCACTTTCAAAGCCTTGGCTGCATGCGGGCGGATGTAGCGGTAAGGTTTCCCACAGCTTGTGTATTCACATTGAACGGCCCCGGGGCTCTTTCCCCGGGGCCGTATCTTTTTGCGGCGTCCTCCCTAGCGATCAGCGAGCTTTGATGCGAGCGCGATCAACGCCCGCAACACGCTCGCGTACGCGAGGAAGACCACCGCGCTCTGTGTATTCACGCCTACTCAAGTCGCCTGGGCGACAAGTTCACCTCCTTGCGACTAAAGACCCAAGCTCGAGCGAATCAGGCGAGAGACCTCGCCGCCGTCGGCGCGGCCCTTGGTCTCCTTCATCACGGCGCCGACTATCGCGCCGATCGCCTTCTGGTTGCCGGAGCGGATCTGCTCGGCAGCCTCGGGGTTGGCCTCGATGGCGGCCGCGACGATCGACTCGAGCTCGCTCGAATTGGAGATCTGGACGAGGCCCTCGCGCTCGACTATCGCGGCTGGATCGCCACCCCTCGCGACCAAGGCGGCGAGGACGGCCTTGCCGCTGCCGTGCGAGATCTTCTTCTCCTGGACCATGACGACGAGAGCGGCGAGCGCGGCCGGCTCGACCTTCGATTCCGCGGCACTCGTCTCGCTGTCATCCTGGCGCAACGCCGCCGCCAGCTCGCCCGTGACCCAGTTGGCGACCACGCGCGGCTCGAGGGCTCCGGCCTCCTTCGCCGTCTGCTCGAAGTAGCCCGCTGTCTCGGGGTCCGCCGCCAGCAGCGCGGCGACGTCCTCGGCGAGACCGAGGTCCTGACGGTAGCGCTCGCTGCGAGCCGCCGGCAGCTCCGGCAGGGACTCGCGCGCCTCGCGCAGCATCGCCTCGGTCGGCGCCACAGGCACCAGGTCTGGCTCGGGGAAGTAGCGGTAGTCGTGCGCCTCCTCCTTGGAGCGCAGGGGATGAAGCGTGCCGTCCTCGGGGTGGAAGTGGAGGGTCTCCTGCTCGACCGTCCCCCCCGCCTCGATCAGCTCGCGCTGGCGGGCGAGCTCGGCTTCGATCCCGCGTTCGAGGAAACGGAAGCTGTTCATGTTCTTCAGCTCGGTCTTCGTCCCGAGCTCGTCGCTGCCGGCCGGCCGCACCGAGATGTTGCCGTCGACTCGCAGGCTGCCCTCCTCCATGCTCACGTTCGAGACGCCGAGCTGGCGGACGGTCTCGCGCAGCAGGCGCGCCCAGGCGGCGGCCTCGGCGGCGCTGCGCAGGTCGGGCTCGGTGACGATCTCGACCAGCGGCGTGCCGCCGCGGTTGAAGTCGACCAGCGAGGCGCCGGAGCCGTGGATTCGCCCCGACTCGCCGACGTGGATCATCTTCGCCGCGTCCTCCTCGAGGTGGGCGCGGTGGATGCGGACGTCGCCGAGCCGGCCGGCGCCGGCGATCGGGATGTCGTACTGGCTGATCTGGTAGGCCTTGGGGCTATCGGGGTAGAAGTAGTTCTTGCGGTGGAAGATCGAGCGCGGCGCCACCTCGCACTCCAGCGCCGCGGCGATCAGCAGGGCGTAGCGGACCGCCTGCTCGTTGACCACCGGCAGCACTCCGGGGTGGGCGAGGCAGACAGGGCAGGTGTGGACGTTCGGTTCATCGCCGAAGGAGAGCTCGCAGCCGCAGAACATCTTCGTCCTCGTCGCCAGCTGGACGTGGATCTCCAGCCCGATCACCGCTTCCAGGTCAGCCACCCGGCACCCCCTCCGGCCTGGCGTCGAAGCCGATCGCCTGCTCGAGCGCATAGGAGGCGTCGAGCAGCTTCTGCTCGGCAAAGGCCGGCGCGGCGATCTGGAAGCCGACGGGCAGCTTCGGGCCCCCACCGCCGGGCCCGGCGAGCCCCGCGGGAATCGAGATCGCCGGGATCCCTGCGAGGCTCATCGGCACGGTGAAGAAGTCGTTCATGTACATCGCCAGCGGGTCGTCGGTCTTCTCGCCGAGGCCGAAGGCGACCGACGGCGAGGTCGGGGTGACGACGAAATCGACCTCTTCGAAGGCGGTGGAGAAATCGCCGGCGATCTTGGTCCGCACCTTCTGCGCCTGTCCGTAGTAGGCCTCGTAGTAGCCGGACGAGAGCGCGTAGGTGCCAAGCATGATGCGGCGCTTGACCTCGGTGCCGAAGCCCTGGGAGCGGGTCGCCTCGTACATCTCGATCACGTCGCCGCCGGTCTCGGCGCGCATCCCGTAGCGGACGCCGTCGAAGCGGGCGAGGTTGGAGGAGGCCTCGGCGGGAGCGATCACGTAATAGGCGGAGATCCCGTGCTCGGCATGGGGAAGCGACACTTCGGCTACCTCGCCGCCGAGCCGCTCGATCGTCGCTAGCGTCGCCTCGAAGACCTCGCGCACACCCGCGTCGAAGATCTGACCGGTCATCTCGTCCGGCACCCCGAAGCGCAGCCCGGCAAGGTCCTCGCGGTCCGGAAGCCGCAGGCCGCCGGCGATGCCGACCGAGGTCGAGTCGCAGGGGTCCTGGCCCTGCAGGATGGCCAGCAAGAGGGCAGAGTCACTGACGTCTCGCGTGAACGGCCCGCACTGGTCCAGCGAAGAGGCAAAGGCGATCATCCCGTAGCGGGAGATCGCCCCGTACGTTGGCTTGAGGCCGACGATGCCGCAGAGCGCGGCGGGCTGGCGGATCGAGCCACCGGTATCGGTGCCGATCGCCCAGGGCGCCAGGCCGCCGGCGACGACCGCCGCCGAGCCGCCCGAGGAGCCGCCGGGGACCCGACCGCGGTCCCAGGGGTTGAGCACCGGCCCGTAGGCAGAGTTCTCGTTCGAGGATCCCATCGCGAACTCGTCCATGTTGGTCTTGCCGAGGATCGGCGCACCGGCCTCGATCAGCCGCCGAACGGCCGTCGAGGTGTACGGCGGCCGGTATCCCTCGAGAATGCGCGACCCGGCGGTGGTCGGCACCCCCTCCGTGCAGAAGATGTCCTTGACCGCGATCGGAGCGATGCAGGGCCGCTCGACCGCGATCGCGTCGCCGTCATCGCCATCGGCCCGCCACAAGTACGCGTTCAACTCGTCCCCGGCGGCAGCCAGCGTCCAAGCCTCGCCGTACTCAACGGCCGAAAGCTCCCCAACGCACATCGCCTGATGGGCCTCGAGGGCCGTCATCGCCAGAAGACCGGTCATCTACGCCTCGGCCTGCGGGGACGGAACTCGGAAAGCTCCGTCAACCGGATCGGGAGCCGAGGCCAGCGCCACATCCTGCGGCAAGCTCTCGTGGGGCTGATCGGCCCGCAGCACGTTCTCGAGCTCAACGACGTGAGAGGTCGGCGGCACGTCATCGAGATCGAGCGCAGCGATCCGATCGACGTGCTCGAGGATCCCCGAGAGCTCCCCGGTCATCGTCTCGACCTCAGCCTCAGTGAGGCCCAGGCGGGCCAGCTTCGCAACGTGCAATACCTGCTCTCGCTCAATCACGGCGGTCGATTCTAGGGGTAGAGTCCAGACCGGATGAGGGGAGAGCGCGCAGAGAAGTTCGTGGTCCTCAGCCTGCGGCTCCTGGCGGTCAGCTTCGCCGTCGTCGGCATCCTCTTCATCGCAGCGCCCAACGGCGTCGGCAGCGCCATCTCCGACCTCGGCGACTCGCTCGGCAGCTTCACCCGCGCACCGCATACCGAGGAGCAGCTCTGGCTGGCGCTTGCCTTCGCCTACATGGTCCTGATCACCGGGATCTGCCTGATCGCCCAGGCGGATGTCGTGCGCTACCGGCCCCTGCTGCTCCTGCTCGCCGCCGGCAAGACCGCCTCCTCGCTCGGCTCGCTCGGCTTCTACCTCTTCGACAGCCATGTCTTCATCTACCTGCTCAACTTCCTCGTCGACGGCTTCCTGGCGCTGCTCTCGCTATGGCTCTGGTCGCTCGCCGGCCGGATCGGCCGGACAGCCGCCCCCGGCTGACAGCGCCCGCCGGGGCTCACCGCCGCCGAGCAGCGCACCCTGAGCGCGATCTGCGAGGCGATGGCGCCGGGGCTCGACGGCCTGCCGGCGGCCGAGCGCGACGTCGACGTGTCCGGCCCGGTCGCCGAGTTCCTCCGCACCGTCTCGCCTCGCGCCCTCTCGCGGATCAGGCTCGGCCTGCGCGCCTTCGAGCTGCTGCCCTTCCCCTGGCGCTTCAGCCGCCTCGGCCTCGCGGCTCGCGAGGACTTCCTGCGCCGCATGGAGGGCTCGCGCCTTGGCGTCTACCACGAGCTGCTGCTGATGGCGAAGGTCTTCACCACCCTCGGCTACGCCGTCGCACCCGAGGTCGAGCGGCGAATCGGCTTCGAGACCAGCTGCCGCCTGGCCGACGGCTCCGTGCCTGAGCCGAGTGGGCCGCTGGGCGACACGGCGCCCAGCGGCGAGGGAGAGGAATGCGACGTGGTCGTGGTCGGCTCCGGAGCCGGCGGGGCGGTCGCGGCGGCGACGCTGGCCGAGGCGGGCCTCGACGTGATCGTGCTCGAGGCCGGTGAGAGCTTCAACCGAGAGAGCTACCCGGAAGCGCCGCTCGAGGCGATCGCCGCCCTCTACCGCGACGGCGGCCTGACGATCGCCGAAGGCCGCCCCTCGATACCGGTCCCGGTGGCGCGGACGGTCGGCGGCACCACCGTGGTCAACTCCGGCACCTGCTTCCGAGCCCCCGAGCCGGTGCTCGAAGACTGGCGCCGGCGCTTCGGCATCGCTTGGGCCGAGGATCTCGACCCGGAGTTCGCCGCGGCCGAGGAGTTCCTCCGCGTCACCCCGGTCAACACCGAGCGCATGGGGCGAAACGGGCAGCTGGCGATGGAGGGCGCCGCAAGCCTCGGCGCCTCGGCCGGGCCGATATCGCGCAACGCCGGCAGCTGCGTGCAGTGCAGCTCCTGCCCATTCGGCTGCGAGATCGACGCCAAGCGCGGCATGCAGGTCAGCTACCTCCCCCGCGCCGTCGCCGCGGGCGCGCGGCTGCGGACCGGAGTAGAGGCGCGCCGCATCCTCGTCGAGGACGGGCGTGCGGCGGGCGTGCGCTGCGTCGCTTCAGCTCCACTGTTCCCAAGCGATGCGATACGACGAAAAGGAACAGCGGAAGCCGGGAGGGCCTACACCGTGCGAGCCCGCCAGGCGACGATCGTCGCCGGCGGCGCCCTGGGCACGCCGGAGCTGTTGATCCGCTCCGGCCTCGGCGGCGGCCGGGTCGGCCGCAACCTCCACATCCACCCCGCCTGCTGGGTAGGGGCCCGCTACGACGAGGAAGTCCGCGGCTGGGAAGGCGTAATGCAGAGCTACTACGTAGATGAGTGGGAGCCACAGCGCCTCCTGCTGGAGGCAACGTTCACGCCACTAGCCTTTGGCGGCGGCTGGCTGCAGGGCACCGGCCGAGAGCACCAGCAGGCGATGCTCGACTTCGGCCACATAGGCTCGATCGGCGTCCACCTCTCCGACGAATCACAAGGACGAATCGGCCTCACGGCCAATGGCTCCCTGCGAGCCAGCTACAAGCTCACAAACCAGGACGCGGACCGCCTCACCTTCGGCATAGCCCGAGCGGCCGAAATACATTTCGCTGCCGGAGCCACCGAGGTCTGCCCGAACATCGCCCGAGTCGGCGTGCTCACCCCAAATCGCCTCGCCGAATTCGAGTCAACAAGCTTCAAGCCTGCGGAGCTCCGCCTCGAGGCCTTCCACCCGATGGGCACCGCTCGAATCGCAGCAGAAGCTGACGGCGTCTGTGCTCCCAACGGCTCGGTCAACGGCCTCGACGACCTCTACGTCGCTGACGCCTCGCTCTTCCCCACCTCGGTAGGCGTCAACCCGATGATGACGGTGATCGCCTTCGCCACTCGCATAGCAGCTGAACTCGCGAAGAGGTCCGGATGACCCCTCAGGCAGTCGGCGGATTGGGCGGCGGGGGCGGACTTTCCTGCGGCGGAGGAGGCGGTGGCGGGGCACCCGGTGGCGGTGGCGGTGGGGGCGGAGTGGTCGACGCCGGCGGTGGTGGTGGCGCTGCCGCACCCGAGCCGCCCCCGGAGAGATGGTCGGCCGCATCGCCGAAGGTGATCCCCTCCTCGCGCATAGCGCTGTAGCCGCCGTAGGCAATGCCGCCGGCCGCGATCAGGCCGAGGAAGATGCCGACGCTGAGCGTGGCGTCGACCGAGACCCCACCAAAGCTGCCGAAGCTCGGCGGGTCGACGATGCGGAAGAGGATCAGCAGCACCGAGATCGCGCCGAGCACGGCGACCACCGTGCTCATCGGCACGGCCGGCTCCAGCGGCGACTCGGCGAGGCGAAGGCCGGCGAGCGCCAAGGCGGCGACGATCGTGATCAGGAGCACGATCGGGATGAAGTCGAGCGCGTCCCAGGCATTGCCGCCCGCGCCGGCAACGGTCCCGGAGAAACCGCCGACGCCGGAGACTTCGACGCCGAACCAGTTGAAGAACATGAATATGAAGAGCAGGATCGCCGAGACCGCCGCGATCCTCTCGCCTGTGTTCAACCTGTCTAGGTCCATCTGCACATCCCTCCGTGAGGCTGGGGCCAGGGTCGGCTCGACACTACACCCGCGCTCGGGCGGCAGCCAGCGTATTTACGAGCAGCATCGCGATCGTCATCGGGCCGACCCCGCCCGGCACGGGCGTGATCGCCGCCGCGCGCTCGCGCGCGGCCTCGAAGTCGACATCGCCGACCAAGCCGTTGTCGGTGCGATTGACGCCGACATCGATCACCACCGCACCGGGCTTGATCGCATCGGCGCCGAGCAGACGCGGCACGCCTACGGCAGCGATCAGTACGTCGGCACGCCTGCAGACAGCCGGCAGGTCGCGTGTCCGTGAGTGACAACTGGTCACCGTCGCGTTCGCAGCCAGCAGCAGCCGCGCCACCGGAATTCCGACCAGCTTCGAGCGCCCGACGACAACCGCCTCGGCCCCCTCCAACTCGATCCCCTCGTGGCGGAGCAACTCCATCACCCCGATCGGAGTGCAGGACACAAGA
The DNA here is from genome assembly GCA_036269215.1 of Solirubrobacterales bacterium. Taxonomy (GTDB): domain Bacteria; phylum Actinomycetota; class Thermoleophilia; order Solirubrobacterales; family 70-9; genus VRUE01. The sequence continues at coordinate 47,512 of DATASN010000021.1, read as the reverse complement.
CCCGGCATGCCCTGAGCGAGCCGGCCGGCGTTGACCGGTGTCAGCCCGTCGACGTCCTTGACCGGATCGATCGCAGCGATGATCCGATCTGGATCGATGTGCTTTGGAACAGGAAGCTGGACGAGTATTCCGTCGACGTCTGCATCACCGTTCAGGTCGTCGACCAGGCGCAGCAGTTCCTCCTCGGAGGTTTCGGCAGGGAGGCCGTGGTGAACCGAGCGCATCCCCACCTCCCCGCATGCACGGTGCTTGCCGCCCACGTACACCTCCGAGGCGGGGTCGTCACCGACGATGACGGTGACGAGGAGCGGCGTCCGCCCCCGCTCAGCCTCGAAATCCACGACCTCCTCGGCGGCGCGTGCGCGCACCTCGGCGGCCACCGCCTTGCCGTCGATGATCTTTGCCGCCACGGCTACCTCCTCCTGATCGGTGCGTAGTCGGCCATCAGCTTGCGCTCGGCGCCGTCGTCGGCGAAGCGCACGACGACGATCCCACCGGGCTCGGCCCCCGTGACGACGCCCTCGCCGAAGCTGGCGTGGACGACGTCGTCTCCGGTGCGCAGCTCCAGCGTCGGTCCGGGGTCGATCGGGCTCGCCGCCGCATCGGCGGAGGTCGACTCCCAGCCGATGCCTGAGGCGGAGCCGGGGGCACTCGAGTAGCGCTCGGTCAGCTCCGCCGGCAGCTCGTCGGTGAAGCGCGAGGGAAGGTTCCGCTCGGAACGGCCGAAGAGGCGACGTTCGCGCGCCCAGGTCATGTAGAGGCGGCGCCGGGCGCGGGTGATGCCGACGTAGCAGAGCCGCCGCTCCTCCTCTTCGCCACCCTCTTCCAGCGCCCGCATGTGGGGGAAGGCGCCGTCCTCGCAGCCGGTCAGGAAGACCGTGTCGTACTCCAGCCCCTTGGCGTTGTGCAGGGTCATCAGCGTGATCAGCGACTCTTCGGGGCGCAGCTCGTCCTGCTGGGTGTAGAGCGAGATCTGCTGCAGGAACTCTTCCAGGGGAGAGACCTCCGCCTCCCCCTCCAGCTCGTGGTTGGCGTCGAACTCAGCCGCCATCCCGACCAGCTCCTCGAGGTTCTCGGCGCGGCCCTCGGCCTCGATCGTGCGCTCCGCCGCCAGCGCGTCGAGGTAGCCGCTCTCCTGCAGGACCGCCTCCAGCAGCTCGGCGACCGGCGCTTCGCCGGCGCGGTCGCGCAGCGCCTCCATCGTCTCGTGGAAGCGCGAAACCGCCTTGATCGCGGCGGCGCTCAGTCCCGGCACCTCCTCGACCCGCTCCGCCACCTCCCAGATCGGCAGCCCGGTCGTGTTGGCATGGGCCGCCAGCCGCCCCTGGCTGGTGTTGCCGATCCCCCGCCGCGGTGAGTTGACGACCCGCGCAAAGCAGACCTGATCGGCCGGGTTGACGAGCAGGCTGAGGTAGGCGACGGCGTCCTTGATCTCAGCCCGCTCGTAGAACTTGGTGCCGCCGATCACCTGATAGGGCAGCTCGAAGCGCACCAGCGTGTCCTCCAGCACCCGGCTCATCGCGTTGGTCCGGTAGAAGACGGCGATGTCCTCCCTGCGCACGCCGTCCTCCTCGGCGAGGCGCCCGATCTCCCCCGCCACCCAGCGCGCCTCCTCGTGCTCGTCGGAGAGCTCGGAGAGCATCACCGGCTCGCCGCCGGCGACTTCGGTCCAGAGCTTCTTCGGGCGCCGCTCGCGGTTGTGCTCGACCACCGCGTTGGCGGCGGAGAGGATGGTCTGGGTCGAGCGGTAGTTCTGCTCGAGCTTGACTTCCTCGGCCTCGGGAAAGTCCTTCTCGAAGTCGAGGATGTTGCGGATGTCGGCGTGCCTGAAGCCGTAGACCGACTGGTCGTCGTCGCCGACGACCATCAGGTTGCCGTGCTCGGCGACGAGCAGCTGCAGCAGCCGGTACTGGGCGTGGTTGGTGTCCTGGTACTCGTCGACGAGGACGTGGCGGAAGGTGCGGTGCCAGCGCTCTCGCGCCTCGTCGGAGACCTCGAGCACGTTGACCGTGCGGATCAGGAGGTCATCGAAGTCCATCGCGTTCGCCTCGAGCATGCGCTTCTCGTAGAGCTCGTAGACGGCGGCGGCGGTTTCCTCGAAGACGCTTCCCTGGGCCTGGGCGAAGGAGGCGACATCGACTAGCGTGTTCTTGGCGCCGGAGATCTGCGACCGGATCGCCCGCGGCGGGTAGCGCTTCGGGTCGATCCCCAGCTCGGACATGCAGCGCTTCAACATCCGCAGCGAGTCGGACTCGTCGTAGATCGTGAAGCTGCGCGAGTATCCGAGCCGCTCGGCGTCGGCGCGCAGCATCCGGGCGCAGGCGGAGTGGAAGGTCGTCACCCACATCGCCCGGGCCGAGCGGCCGACCAGCTTCTCGACCCGCTCGCGCATCTCGCTGGCGGCCTTGTTGGTGAAGGTGATCGCGAGGATCTCACCCGGCCGGGCGGCGCCGGTCGCCAGCAGGTAGGCGATCCGGTGGGTGAGGACGCGGGTCTTGCCGGAGCCGGCGCCGGCAATGACCAACAGCGGCCCCTCGCCGTGTTCGACCGCCCTGCGCTGGGGGTCGTTTAGCCCGGCGAGAAGCCGCTCGGCCCGGTCGGCACCGGGTTCGATCGGCGCTCCCTCAGGCATTCCGATGCCCTCCGCGGGGGTCTCGGACTCAGTTTGAAGCGTCACCCGCCGAGCATAGCCAGGCACTCGGCCGGGGCGGCCGGGCTCAGCCCCCGGCCGACGAACGGCCGGTGCGCTCGCGCAGCTCCGCCGCGGCGCCGTCGGACGGCTCGCCGCCGTCGAGGTCGGCGAGGCGGCGCTCGAGCTCGCCGATCCGCTGCGAGAGCGACTTGATCGCCTCGGCGATCGGGTCGGGCAGGTGGATCCAGTCGGCGTCGGGCCCCTCGACCCGCTTGCCGTCGACCTTGACCTGGTGGCCCGGGTTGCCGACCACTGTCGAGCCGGGCGGCACGTCCTCGACGACGACCGTGTTGGCGCCGATCTTGGCGCCGTCGCCGACCGCGATCGGGCCGAGCAGCTTGGCGCCGGAGCCGACGGTGACGTTGTCGCCCAGGGTCGGGTGGCGCTTGCCCCGCTGGAAGCCGGTGCCGCCCAGCGTCACCCCCTGGTAGAGGGTGACCCGCGTGCCGATCTCGGCGGTCTCGCCGATCACCACGCCGGCGCCGTGGTCGATGAAGAACCCGCGGCCGATCCTCGCCGCCGGGTGGATCTCCACCCCGGTGACCGAGCGGGTCAGGTAGGCGAGCAGGCGCGGGAAGAAGGGAACCCCGGCCTCGCAGAGCGCGTGGGCGAGGCGGTGGGCGAGCAGCGCCTGCACGCCGGCCCAGCTGCAGAGGATCTCCAGGGTCGAGACCCCCTGCGCCGCCGGGTCGCGGTCGCGCGCCGCGGAGACGTCCGCGCGCACCTCGGAGACAAGCCTCTTCCAGCGCCTCATGGTGAGAAGAAGGGTAGGGACACGTAGCGCTCGCCCGAGTCGCAGACGATCGTCACCACCCTCTTGCCGGCCATCTCGGGCCGTGCCGCAACCCCCAGCGCCGCCCTGATGTTGGCCCCGGCGGAGATCCCGGCGAGGACGCCCTCGCGCTGCGCGGTGAGGCGGGCGGTCTCCAGCGCGTCCTCGTCGGAGACCGAGACGATCTCGTCGATCACCGAGCGATCCAGCACGGACGGGACGAAGCCGGCGCCGATCCCCTGGATCTTGTGCGGCCCGGGGACGCCGCCCGAGAGGACCGGCGAGCCGGCCGGCTCGACCGCGACGACGAGGGTCTGCGGGCTGCGCTCGCGCAGCATCCCGCCGACGCCGGTGATCGTGCCGCCGGTGCCGACGCCGGCGACGAAGGCGCCGACCTCGCCGTCGCAGTCGCGCCAGATCTCCTCCGCGGTCGTGCGCCGGTGTACCTCGGGATTGGCCGGGTTGGAGAACTGCTGCGGCATGAAGCCCTTGCGCTGCTCGCAGATCGCCTCGGCCAGCTCGACCGCCTCGGTCATCCCGCCCAGCGACGGGGTCTCGCGCACCTCGGCGCCATAGGCACGCAGGAGCTTGCTTCGCTCCCGGCTCATCCCCTCGGGCAGGGTGAGGATCAGCTCGTAGCCCCGCGCCGCGCAGACCATTGCCAGCGCGATCCCGGTGTTGCCGCTGGTCGGCTCGACGATCACCGACCGCCCCGGCTCGATCAACCCGTCCCGCTCGGCGGCGTCGATCATCGCCACCCCGATCCGGTCCTTGACCGACCCACCGGGATTGAGGTACTCGAGCTTGACGACGACCTCGCCCGCGAGCCCTTCGCCGAGCCGAGAGAGCGAAACCATCGGCGTCTCCCCTACCACCGCCGCGGCGGTGTCCCCGATCCGCATCATCAGATGAAGTACATGCCGCTGCCGGCGGCCTCGGCCTCGCGGCGGGCTATTTCGGCGATCGTGGTCTGGCCGAAGACCTTGCGCAGGGCGGTTACGCCCTCGGCCCAGATGCCGCCCGCCTCGTCGGCCTCCTGGCCGACCTTGCCGTCGAGGGCCTGGACGACCTCGAGCACGGTGATCTCCTCGGCCGGTCGGGAGAGCGTGTAGCCGCCCCTCATGCCGCGGTGGCTCGTCAGCAGGCCCGCGCGGCGCAGGGTCGAGAAGAGCTGCTCGAGGAACTGCTCGGGTATGCCGCGGCGCTCGGCCAGCTCGTTGATCGGGACCGGCCGCTCTCCCGAGCGCGCCAGCTCCGCCATCGCGACCACGGCGTAGCGCGACTTCGAGGTGATCGAGATCACCTCGCCTTTCTACCGCACCGCCCGGACCCGGCTCAGTTAGGATCGAGGTCGTCGGGCTCCTGGGCTGACGATGGAGCCATTCGCCGAACACCGAAATATCGGAAGCAGTCCTGAGCGAACGTCCACAGTGCCTGGTCGTCGACGGTCACCCGATCGTTCGCCTTGGCATGCGCAGGGCGCTCCAGGGGAACTTCGAGGTCCAAGAGGCGGCGAGCCGCGACGAGGCGATCGAGCTGGTCCGCGACATCGGCTGCTTCGACGTGGCGATCCTCGACATGCGCCGCTGGTCCAACGGCCAGCACCCAGAGCCGATCGACGCCACCGAGTCGATCCGCGTCCTGCTCAAGACCGAACCCGGCCTCGGCATCGTCGCCCACGGCGATCGAGCCGAGCGCCATCTGGCCAGCGCCGCCCTGGGGGCGGGGGCCAGCGCATACGTATCCCGGACCGCCGGCGCCGAGCAGCTCCAGCGAGCCGCGGAGGCCGCGCTCGCCCAGGAACGCTTCGTCGACCCGGCCGTTCCCCCGCGCGGCAGCCGTGGCAAGCTGACCAAGCGCCAGCGCGAAATCCTCCAGCTGCTCGCCAACGGCGAATCGACCACGGTCGCCGCGCGCGAGCTCGACCTCAGCGAAGAAACGATCAAGACCCACACCAAGAATGCCTTGGCACGCCTCGGTGCCCGCAACCGCACGCACGCGGTGGCGATCGCACTGCGAGAGTCCCTGATCGAGTAGCGCTCGGCTCTCAGATCCAGCCGCGGTCGCGCGCGGTCAGGACGGCCTGGGCCCTGTCGACGGCGCCGATCTTGCCGTAGACGTTGTGGAGATGGGTGCGGATCGTCGAGACCGAGAGCTGCATTTCTCCCGCGATCTGCTTGTAGACCATGCCCTCGGAGAGGTGGCGAAGGACGTCGAGCTCGCGGGCCGAGAGCGGGCAGGGCTCCGACACTCGCGCTACGTCGTTGCGGTTGTAGGGGAGTTCGTAGAGAAGCGAGCGCAGGGCGTCCGGCCCGAGGCCGCAGCGCTTGGCGGCGGCGTGCAGGCGCTCGGGCGCGACCGTCTCCCCCTGGCTGTAGTGGGCGACCATGTCCGCCGTCGCGACCATCGCCGCCAGCCCCTCGGCGTCGTCGGCGTGGTGGCGCTCGATCGCCACGGCGATCCGCTGCGGCACGTTCCAGCGCCGCGCCAGCACGCCGCCGACCAGGGCGTGGTCGATGCCGAGCCGGTCGCGTTCCTCACGCAGGCGTTGCTCCGGCGTTTTGAACTTCGCGTCGAGATGCCCCCTGTCGCCAGGGTGAAGGTTGGAGATGACGAGCCGGCCGACATCGTGCAGGAGCGAGGCTACCGCCAGCTCGTCGCGGTCCTCCCAGCCGACGATGCGGCCGATCTCGTCGGCCGCCTGCTGCGTGGCAAGGGCGTGGACGCGGAAGTGCTCGGGGCGCATCTCGCGGCCGCCGTTGGGCTCGAAGAAGTCGAAGACCGGTGCGGTGCCGGCGATCGCCAGCACGCCGGAGGGCTTGAGCACGTCGATCGCCGCGGGGATCGTGCCGACGCTGCCCGTCCCGCCGCTGCGGTTGGCGAAGCGCAGCACCGCGATCGCAAGGCCGACGTCCGATTCGACCGTCTCGACCAGCTCGCCGACTCGCGACGTCTCGGCCGTCGCGGCCTGCATGATGCGCGCTCGCGACTCGACCAGGACCGGGAACTTCTCCACTGCCTCGAAGGCGGCGGCAAGGCGGGCGCCGGGCGCCGGCTTGGCGTCTTTGCGCCGCGCAGCATCGGCTTTCACCTTGCCGTTGCCGTGTGTCTTCGTGGTCGTGGTCTGCATAACTTGCATCGCCTCCGCGATTCTCATCGGCAGCAAAGGACGCACGGTTTAGCGTCTCTATCCACAAAATTAAGGTACAGATCGGCGTCATTTGTCCGCTGGGGCGCAATCGAGCGCATGCCGTTGTCCGTCAGGAATGCAGGCGCGCTACAGCCGAATCGATGCGGGAGAGCGACTCCTCCCGTCCCAGGGCGGCAAGCGACTCGAAGATGCCGGGGGAAACAGAGGTGCCGGTGATCGCCACCCGGATCGGCTGATAGACCTTGCCCGGCTTGGCGCCGAGGCGCTCAGGGATGGGTGACAGCGCCGCCTCGATCGCCTCGGAGTCGAAGCCATCGGCATCGCACAGGGCCGCCCGCGCCGCCTCGAGCGCGGGCAGGGCGCCGTCGGTCATCACCTTGCGCCAGGCCTTCCCGTCGTCGACGGGCGGCTCGAAGAGGAAGCGGATCAGCGCCCAGACCTCGTCCAGCGTCTGGGCTTTCTCCTGGGCGATCGCGCAGGCGGCCCGCAGCGCGGCATCGGGCTCGCGCCCGAGGTGCCCGGCAACCGCCGCCGTGTAGTCGTCGAGAGAGAGCTCACGCATGAAGCGGCCGTTGACCCAGCGCAGCTTCCTCTCGTCGAAGATCGCCGCCGATCTGCCGACGTCCACGACCCGGAAGCGCCGCACCAGCTCCTCAGTCGACATCAGCGTCGTGTCGTCGTCCGTCCCCCAGCCGAGCAGCGACAGATAGTTGCGCACCGCGGCGGGCAGGTAGCCGGCCGCGCGAAGCTCCTGCACGGAGGCGGCGCCGTGGCGCTTGGAGAGCTTCTTGCCATCCGGCCCGTGCAACAGGGGGAGGTGCGCGTAGCGCGGCGGCGGGTGGCCGAGCGCCGCGAGCACGAGCAGCTGCTTCGGCGTGTTGGAGAGGTGATCGTCGCCGCGAACCACCTCGGTGATCCCCATCTCGGCGTCGTCGACCGCGACGGCGAAGTTGTAGAGGACCGAGCCGTCGCCGCGGGCGATGACGAAGTCGTCGTAGCTGCGGTTGGGGAAGCGGACCGGACCGCGGATCAGATCGTCAACGACAGTCTCCCCGTCGTCGGGCACCCGCAGACGCACCGCCGCACCCGGCTCGTCGACCGGCTCGCCACGATAGCCGTGATCGGCCCCGTTCTCGGCCTTCCAGGCCTCGACGTCCTTGGCGGTGGCGGAGTCACGATACGCGGCGCCCGAGTCGAGCAGCTGTTCCAGGGCGACGGCATGGCGCTCAGCCCGCGAGGCCTGAGATACCGGCCCCTCGTCCCAGTCAAGCTCAAGCCAGCGCAGAGCGTCGAGGATCTGCTCGACGTTCTCAGGAGTGGAGCGCTCAAGGTCGGTGTCCTCGATCCGCAAGACCAGCTCGCCGGCTCCGTGGCGGGCTGCCAGCCAGTTGTAGAGAGCGGTCCTTGCACCGCCAATATGCAGCGCGCCGGTGGGCGACGGTGCGAAGCGCAAGCGTGGGGCAACCTCGGACACGCGGGCATGTTTCCACAGCGATTGCATTCGGCCTGCTCCGAACACACAACAGGCCCGCCGAGGCGGGCCTGTTGTGAAAGAAGCTGCTCCGCAAGCAGCCCGATCCTGAGACCGAACCCGCGTCAGCGTCAGCAGCGCCCTTGACTAGAGGGAAGAAGCGTAGCGCACGCCGGGCGGCCCCGTCAAAGACAAAAGCATCCCCCCGGCGGGACTCGAACCCGCGACCTCGTCTCTAGTCAAGAGCGCGCTCTGTCCGCTGAGCTACGGGGGGACGGGCTTGACGTTATGCGTGGAATTCGTGGTTTCAAGGCACGTCACACAATTGGCTCCATAGGATGCGGAATCAATGCTAATTGGCGCGCATGTGTCTACATCTGAAGGCCTCGACAAGGCGATCGAGCGCGGGACCGAGCGCGGCTGCGAATCGATCCAGATCTTCAACCAGAGCCCGCGGATGTGGCGGCCGACGAAATACGGGCCTGACGACTTCGCTGCCTTCAATGAGGCGATGGCCGACTCTCCGGTCGAAGCCGTGGTGATCCACGCCGTCTACCTGATCAACTGCGCCAGCAAAGACAAAGAGCTGCGCAAGAAGTCGCAGGCATCGCTCACCCACGCGCTGCGGATCGGTGACGAAATCGGTGCCGCCGGCGTAGTCCTCCATCCTGGGGCGCAGGTAAAAGAGCCGCTGGGCCCCTCGATGAAACGGGCCGGAAAGACGATCGCCGCCGCGCTCAAAGACAGCGACAGCTGCCCCCTCCTGCTTGAGCAGACAGCCGGTCACAAAGGCCTCCTCGGTCGCGACTTCGACCAGACCGCCGAGCTGATCGAGCTGGCCGGCGGCGGCAAGCGCCTCGGCCTCTGCCTCGACTCCTGCCACCTCTTCGTCCAGGGCTACGACGTGACCGACGAAAAGCACCTCTCAGCCGTCGTAGACGAAGCCGACGCCAAGGTAGGCCTGGACCGCCTCCAATGCCTGCACGTGAACGACGCGGCGGCCCCCCTAGGCTCGTGCCGAGACCGCCACGCCAACATCGGCAAAGGCGAGATGGGCAAACAGGGCCTAACCGCCTTCCTCTCAGAGCCCCGCTTCGAGGGCCTTCCGGCCACCCTCGAGACCCCCGGCCCAGCGAAGAAAGGCCCGGACCGCAAAGAAGTACTCGCCGCCAAGCGCCTCCGCAAGGCAGGTCTCAAGCGACGCCAGAAGTAGCGCTATTTGACGTGAACGCCTGAGATCGACCTGGCGATGACCAGGCGCTGGATCTCCGAGGTGCCCTCGAAGATCGTGTAGATCTTCGCGTCGCGGTGCATCCGCTCGACCGGGAACTCTCGCGTGTAGCCGTTGCCGCCGAGGATCTGGATCGCCCGCTCGGTTGCCCAGACGGCGACCTCGCCCGCCTTCAGCTTCGACATCGAGCCCTCGGCGTTCTCGAACTTCTGCCCCGTCCGCCCCATCCAGGCGGCGCGCCAGACGAGCAGGCGGGCGGCGTCGATCTCCAGCTTCATGTCTGCGAGGGTGAAGGCGATCGACTGGTTCTCGACGATCGCGCGGCCGAACTGCCTGCGCTCTTTGGCGTACTCCAACGCGTACTCGTAGGCGGCGCGGGCGATGCCGAGCGCCTGGGCGCCGACCGTCGGCCGGCTCGCCTCGAAGGTCTGCATCGCCGCCTGCGACTTCGAGCGCTTGCCCTCGCGGACGCGGGCGAGGCGCTCGTCGAGCTTCTCCTTGCCGCCCAGCAGGCAGGCGCCGGGGACGCGACAGTCGTCGAGGTGGACGTCGGCGGTGTGCGAGGCGCGCAGGCCGTGCTTCTTGACCTTGGCTCCCTGCTCGCAGCCCTTGGTCCCGGGCGGGATCACGAAGGCGGCGTGGCCGCGCGAGCCGAGCTCGCGGTCGACCGAGGCGATCACGACGTGGACGTCGGCGATGCCGCCGTTGGTCGCCCAGGCCTTCTGGCCGTTGATCACCCACTCCTCGGCGGCCTCGTCGTACTTGGCCGTGGTGCGGATCGCCGAGACGTCGGAGCCGGCGTCGGGCTCCGAAGCGCAGAAGGCGGCGACCTTGGGGTCCTCGGCGCTGCCGAAGCACTGCGGGATCCACTCGCCCATCTGCTCCGGGGTCCCCTGTCCGAAGATCGCGGCGACCGCCAGCGAGGTGCCCATGATCGCCATGCCGATGCCGGCGTCACCCCAGAAGAGCTCCTCGTTGGCGATCGGCAGGGTGAGGCCGGTCTCGTCGGCCCAGAACTGGCCGAGCGCTTCGAAGCTGTAGAGGCCGATCTTGGCCGCCTCCTGGATCACCGGCCAGGGCGTCTCCTCGCGCTCGTCCCATTCCCCCGCCGCCGGACGGACGACGTTCTCGGAGAAGCCGTGGACCCACTCGCGAATGTCCTTCTGGTCCTGGTTCAGCTCGAGGGTGAACTTCGGCCCCTCGGGCGCGGGATCGTCGTCGCCCGCCGCCTCTGTCTCCAACTTCTCCGCTTCCGCCACTGCCGCGTTATCGCTCATGGAGCGGAATCGTACACGGAACCGTGTCGTATTCGGAACTCAGACATCGCGCAGGTCGAAGGCCTTGATGCCCTCCGGGCCGGCGTCGGAGCAGTCGAAGAAGCGGCGGTTGACGCAGTCGTAGGAGTCGCCGGAGCCCTCGTAGGCACGCTCGACCGAGAACTGGCAGTGGGGCAGCGCGTCGCCGGTCATCTTGACCCCGCCGAAGCCACCCGGCTGCAGGACCGCCTCGAGGTCGACCTTGGCGGCGAAGACGTCCTGCATGCAGCCGACGTACTGGCTGCCGCTGAGCATGTCGACGAAGCTGTAGAGGTAGCGGCAGCGCATTTCGACGCAGCCGCGCGGCTCGACCATCTTGTCGCAGAAGGAACGGCACTGGCGGCACTCACCGGTCTTCTCGCGAATAGCGGTCATGAGCGAAGTTTACGGACCCCTGACCCCGAAAACCAAGCAGCTCGGCGGACGCAGGGAGCGTGGCGTGCTCTGCACGCGAGCGACTGAGGACTCCGAAATGCGCCGGTTTGCAGGGGGTCAGGCAGCCAGGGCGTCAGGGCCCAAGACGGACCCCAGCTCGGCCCGCAGGCCATTCGACGGGCGCACCCGGTAGCCGTCGCCGAACTGCAGCAGCTTCGACTTCCCGTCCGCGGTATGGATCGCGAGGTGGACGTCCGCCTCGCCCTTGTGATGTTCGAGCACCGCCTTCAGCTCCTCGACGAACGTCTCGCTCAACTTGCTGGCGTGGACCTCGACCTCGAAGGGCCCCTCCGGCACGCTCGCCGGCGCCGGCGCCGCGGCAATCTCGGCAGCGCCGGGTTCGAAGCGCTCGGCCTCCTGGACGACGAGCTTGGTCTCGCCGCGGTCCTTGTGGTCGAGGCGACCGCGCACGATCACGATCGCGTCGGGGGCGATCACGCCGGCGCTCTCGGCCTGGTCGGCCTTGAAGACCAGCAGCTCGACCTGGCCCTCGACGTCGTCGAGGGTCGCGAACATCATCTGGCTGCCGCTCTTGGTGCGGATCTTCTTGCAGTCGGTGACGATGCCGCCGACCGTCAGCCAGGAGCCGTCCTGCTTCGTCGCCAGCTCGCCGAGGCCGCAATCGACCCGGGCGCGCAGCGCGCCGCGCACTTCGGTCAGCGGGTGGGAGGAGAGGTAGGTGCCCAGCGTCTCCTTCTCGATCGCCAGCAGCTCGGCGCGCTCGAACTCCTCGGCCGAGATCGGCGGGCGGTGGTGTGCCCCCGCGCCGGGGGCGGCGGCCCCGGCGTCTTCGCCGAAGTCGAAGATCGACCCCTGGCCGAGCTGGGCGTCCTCCTGGGCCTTCTGCCCGGCCGACTGAGCCGACGGCAGGGCCTCGAGCATCCCCTTGCGGGTGGCGCCGGTCGAGTCGAGGGCGCCGCACTTGACCAGGCATTCGATCGCCCGTTTGTTGACCGAGCGCGAGTCGACCCGCTCGCAGAAGTCCCAGATCGAGGCGATCGGGCTCTCCTCACGGGCGCGCAGGATCGCCTCGACCGCGGCGTGGCCGACGTTCTTGACCGCGTCGAGGCCGAAGCGGATCGCGTTCTCGAAAACGACGAAGCTGTGGTCGGAGGAGTTGACGTCGGGCGGCAGCACCTCGATGTCCATCTCCTCGCAGCGGTTGACGAAGAACGGCACCTTGTCCTTGGTGTTCATCACCGAGGAGATCACCGCCGCCATGTACTCGGCCGGATAGTTGGCCTTGAGGTAGGCCGTGCGGTAGGAGATCAGCCCGTAGCAGGCGGCGTGGGACTTGTTGAAGGAGTAGTCGGCGGCGGCTTCGTTCAGCTTCCAGAGGTCGGCGGCGACCTTCGGTGCGGTACTCGATTCCGCCAGCCCCTGCATGAACTTGTCTTTCATCGTCGCCATCAGCTCGCGCTTCTTCTTGCCGATCGCCTTGCGCAGGTCGTCCGCCTCGGCGCCGGAGAAGCCCGCCATCTCGCGGGCGATCGCCATCAGCTGCTCCTGGTAGACGACGCAGCCGTGGGTCTCCTCGGTGATCGCGCGCAGGCGCGGGTCGGGGTAGCGCACGGCCGAGGGGTCCTTCTTGCCCTTGGCGTAGGCGGGGATGTAGGCCATCGCGCCAGGCCGGTACAGCGCGCCGAGCGCGACCAGGTCGGCGAACTCGGTCGGCCCGACCTTGCGCAGCGCGTCGCGCATCCCCTCCGACTCGAACTGGAAGACGCCGGTCGAGTCGCCGCGGGCGAGCATCTCGTAGGTCTTGGCGTCGTCGATCGGGATCGCCTCCATCTCGACCTCCTCACCGCGCGAGCGGCGGATGATGTCGATCGCGTCCTCGATCACGTCGAGGTTGCGCAGGCCGAGGAAGTCCATCTTCAGCAGCCCGATCTCCTCGATCGGCCCCATCGAGTACTGGGTGACGATCTTGTACTGGCGCTCGGCCTTGCCGTTCCCGTTGCCGTTGGCGTTGGGAGCCGCGGGCGCGGTCTTGTCCTCGGCCAGCTGCAGCGGCACCACCTCCTGCAGCGGGCGGTCGGCGATCACCACCGCGGCGGCGTGGATCGAGTTGTTGCGGATGATCCCCTCGAGGCCCTGGGCGACGTCGACGATCCGCTTCGCGTCGGCCTCGGAGTCGTAGGTCTTCTTCAGCTCCTGGCCGGGCTTGAGGCATTCGGCGAAGGACGGGCTGCGGCCCATGATCGGCTCCGGGATCTGCTTCGCCAGGCGGTCGCCGGTGCCGTAGTCGAAGCCGAGCACGCGAGCGGCGTCGCGGGTCGCGGCGCGCGGCGCCATCTTGCCGAAGGTGATGATCTGGGCGACCGATTCGCGACCGTACTTGTCGGCGACATAGCGGATCATCCGCTCGCGGCCGCGCACCGAGAAGTCGATGTCGATGTCGGGCATCGATTTGCGCCCGGGATTGAGGAAGCGCTCGAAGAGCAGGTCTTCGGCGAGCGGGTCGATGTCGGTGATCGTCAGCGCGTAGGCGACTATCGAACCGGCCGCCGAGCCGCGACCGGGGCCGACGGCGATGCCGTTGTCCTTGGCGTAGCGAACGAAGTCCCAGACGATCAGGAAATAGGAGGGGAAGCCCATCTCTTCGATCACGCCGAGCTCGAACTCCATCCGCTCCACGGCCTCGGCCGGAAGCGGATCGCCGTAGCGCGCGCGCAACCCCTCGCCGGCGATTCGCCGCAGCATCGCCTCGGGCTCCTCGCCGTCGGCGGTCGGGTAGCGGGGCAGCAGCAGCTTGCCCAGCTCGATCTCAGCGTTGCAGCGCTCGGCGATCTCGAGCGTCGCCGGCACCGCCTCCGGCCACTCGGCGAAGGAGTCGGCCATTTCCTCCGAGTCCTTCAGGTAGAACTCGTTGGTGTCGAAGCTCATCTTCGGCGCTTCCAGGGTCGACTTGGTCTGCACGCAGAGCAGCGCCGCGTGGTTGTCGAAGTCCTCGCGCCGCAGGTAGTGGACGTCGGCGGTGCCGACCAGCGGCCGGCCCACCTCGCGGGCGAAGCGGACGATCCCCTCGTTGGCCTTGTCCTGCTCGGCGATGCCGTTCTTCTGCACCTCGAAGTAGACCTGCTCGGGCCCGAAGGCCTGGATCAGGTCGTCGAGGTGGGCGCGAGCGTCGTCGGCGCGCTCTTCGACCAGGCGCCGGCAGAAGCGCGACTGCAGGCAGCCGGTCAGCGCGATCACGCCCTCGGAGTGGGCGGCGAGCATCGCCATGTCGACGTTGGCCTTGCCGCGCGAGAAGCCTTCCAGGAAGCCGGCCGAGGTTAGCTTGACCAGGTTGGCGAGGCCGGCGTCGGTCTCGGCCAGCAGGGTGAGGTGGTTGCGCTCGTACTTCGGCGTCTCCTTGAGCGTCTTCACGTCGTCGACGAAGTAGGCCTCGAAGCCGGCGATCGGCTTGATCCCATGCACCTTGCAGGCCTTGTAGAGGTCGACCGCGCCGTTCATCACGCCGTGATCGGTCAGGCCCAGGGAGGGCTGGCCCATCTCGGCGGCGCGCGCCGCCATCGCGTCGATCTTGCAGGCGCCGTCGAGCAGCGAGTACTCGCTGTGGGCGTGGAGATGGACGGCGGTGGCGCTGCTCACGGGCGGCGCCGATCATCTCAATCGGCTCAGATGGAGCGGGCCGCTTTTGAGCGTCTTCCGCGCGTGTTGCGTGGTATTTGGCGCGGTTAGCCGCAGACCCAGGCGCTGGGTCCGGAGTCGGCCCAGATTTCCCCGGCGATCCGGTCCTGTTCGGCCTTCGGCGCGTCCTGGGGGGCGCCCTGGCCGCCGTAGAGCTCCCAGGTCGAGGGGAGGATCTGGTAGGCGCCGCCGGCGCCGCTGGAGGGGTTGACGGCGCCGTAGTTGCCGCCCGACTCGCACATCACGATGTAGGAGGGGATCGAGAAGGGCCCGCCGAGCCAGCGTTCGACTTCGCTTTCGGCTTCCGCCCGGCTCGCCGCTTCGGCCGCCTCGATGTCGCTGACCCAGCCGCCGATCCGCGACCTGAGCTTCGCCAGCGACGCGGTGCGTTCGGCCGCGACCGCGTGCAGCTGCGAGGCCGCCGCTTCGGCGTCCCGCTTCACCGCGGCGATTTCCGAGCGGGCCGCGGCCAGCCTTTCGTCGTAGGCGTCGACCCGCGCCTTCAGCGCCGCGACCCGCTTCAGCTGTCGAGCGACCGATCGGCGCACCTGCGCCACCCGGCCGGCGAGGTCGGAGTCCGACTGCTCGATCTGATCGAGGTATTCGGTCCGCGTCGCCAGTTCGTCGAAGCTGCCGGAGGCAAGGATGAGGCTGGCTGTATCGGGGCTGCCGTTCTCGTAGATCGCGACGAGGCGGGCCGCCAGGGCGCTGCGCGCCCGCTGCAGGCGCCTCTTCTCCGCCACCAGGTGGCGCTGGGTGCTGCGCACTTCGCCGGCGAGCTGCGCCGCGTGTTCCTCGCCGTGAGCGAGCAGGCCGGTGAGCTTCTCTTCGCGGGCGCTCGCCGCGGCGGCCTGTTCCTGCGCCGCCGCGAGCTCGCCCTGGACGGCCTGGAGCTTCGAAGCGAGCGCGCTCGCTTCGCCGCGCGCCGTGGAGACCCTTGTCTGCAGGGCGCCGATGTCGGCCGCCTGCGCGGTGGCGCCGAGGAGAAGGGCCGAGACCAGCAGGGCGCAGCCGAGAGTGGCGAACCGCACCACGCCTAACCCTCCGGGACGTTGCGGCTCGCGACGTAGGCGGCGATCGCGATCCCGGCGACGCCGATGCCGACGGCGATCCGGATCTCGCGCCGGTAGCGCCTGCGCACGTACCTGAAGGCGAAGCGGACCGCCACCTTGCCGAGTTTGTCGGAAGTCATCGCTCCCCCTCCTGTCCGCGCCGGCGGATCCGGTGCGCCATCCGCGACTGCAGCGACCAGAGCTCGATGAAACCCGGCGACGCGGTCTGTGAGAAGAGCCCGCCCGACTCGGCGAAGGAGGCGAGGTCGGCGTCGTAGACCGCGTTTGGCGAGGCGCGGGTGACGACCCGGACGCTGCCCTTGAAGAGCTTGAGGCCGATCGTACCGGTGACCTGGGCGTTGACCGCGTCCATGTAGGCGTCGAGGTCGCTGCGCAGCGGCTCCCACCAGAGGCCGGCGTAGACGAGGTAGGCCCACCTGCGATCGAGGTCCGGCTTGAGCTGGTTCTGGTGGATCGTGCCGACCAGCTTCTCCAGCTCCTGATGTGCCGTGAGCAGGATCGCGGCCGCCGGCGCCTCGTAGATGTCGCGCACCTTGAGGCCGACGATGCGGTCCTCGATGTGGTCGACGATGCCGACCCCGTGACGGCTGCCGATCTCCGCCGCGCGTTCGATCAGGTCGACCAGCCCGAGCCGCTCGCCGTTCAGCCCCACCGGCAGGCCGGCCTCGAACTCGACCGTGATCGTCTCGGCCTCGTCGGGCGCCAACTCTGGCCGCGTGACCAGCTGGAAGACGTCGTCCTCGGGCGCGTGGTCGAGGTCCTCGATCCAGCGGCCCTCCGAGGAGCGGCCCCAGAGGTTGTCGTCGATCGAGTAGGGCGCCACCTCGGTGCCGCCCTTGACCGGGATGCCGTGCTCGCGGGCGTAGGCGATCTCCTCCTCGCGGCCCATCTGCCAGGAGCGCACCGGGGCGATCGTCTTCAGCTCCGGCGCCAGGGTCGCGACCGTGGCCTCGATCCGGACCTGGTCGTTGCCCTTGCCGGTGCAGCCGTGGGCGATCGTGTCGCAGCCGCCGCGGCGCGCGTGCTCGACCGCCAGCTTGGCGATCAGCGGCCGACCGAGCGCGGTGAAGAGCGGGTAGCCACCGCCATAGAGGGCGTTGGCCTTGATCGCCGGGGCGATGTAGGAGGCGGCGAACTCCTCGCGGGCGTCGACCACGTGGCACTCGAGCGCGCCGAGGCGCTTCGCCTTGTCCTCGATCGCGGCGTAGTCCTCGCCGGGCTGGCCGAGGTTGACGGTGAGGCAGACGACCTCGGCGTCGTAGGAGTCCTGGATCCACTTCAACATCACGCTGGTGTCGAGCCCGCCCGAGTAGAGCAGCAGGACGCGCCGGACCTCGGCCGGGTCGGCCTCGTAGGAGGCGGTGCGGATCTGTGCTGGGGAGTCTGGCGTCACTACGGAGCGCCGATGCCGCCGCTGCCGTTTTCTTCTTCGGGGGGCGGCGGCGTCGTGGTGGTCGGGGTGGTCGTCGTCGGCGTCGTCGTGGTGGGTGTGGTTGTGGTCGGCGTCGTCGTCGTGGTCGGCGAGGTCGTGGTGGGCCTCGTCGTGGTCGAGCCGGTGGTCGTCTCGGTCGTCGAGCCGGCTTCGCTCGGAACGGTCGTCACCGTCGAGGTCGTGCCGCTGCCGCCGCTGCCCGCGATCACGATCACGGCGACGATCAGGCCGACGATCACGGCGATCAGGCAGGCGATGACCAGGCGAGTGTTCCCGTGGGGCTGGCGATCGTCGGGTTGGCGCATCATCCGGGTCGGATCCTCGTGCATGGCCTACTCCTCCGGTCCGAGTATCGCGTCGAGTATCTCGCTGGTGTCGTCGATGTCGAAGCCGTTGCGCAGCCGTTGCTCGATCTCCTCACGGCTGCTGCCCGAGACGGCCATCTGGGTGGCGAGCAGGCGGGCGCCCGCCGAGCCGGAGCGCGGTCGGGGCGCCGGCTCGGTCTCCGCGTCGGGCTCGAGCTCGACCGAGCGCAGGTGCGAGCCCTGACCGGGCGCGCCGGGCGGGTCGAGCTCATCGGCAAGGGCGCGCAGGCGCTCGGCGACGATCCGGTCGGCGCGGGCGCCCGCTTCCGTCAGCTGCCGGCGGGCCTGCTCCTCGGCGTCGTCGATCACCTTCGAGGCGGCCTGCTCGGCCGCCTCGACGATCGCCGCCAGGCGCTCGGCCGTGCTGCTGGTCAGCGCGCGCGGCTCCGCTGGGCGCTTCTTATCGTCACTCATCGAGCCGCGTAGCTTAGGAGCGCAGCCTCGATTGCGCCAACGGCGCGCTCGACCTGGGCCGAATCGACCGTCAGCGGCGGCAGCAGGCGCAGCGTCCCCGGCTCGGGCACGTTGACGATCAGACCGCGCTCGAGCAGGTCGGTGCCGATCGCGGTAGCGTCGATGCCGCCGGCCAAGCCGACGCCGAGCATCAGGCCGCGACCGCGCACCTCGCGGACGCCGTCGAGCCCCAGCAGGCCCTCGCGGAGTCGGGTGCCGAGCTCTCGCACGCCGCGCAGCAGTGCCGGGTCGTCGACGATCTCGAGCACCGCCAGCGCCGCCGCGCTGGCCACCGGCCCGCCGGCGAAGGTCGAGCCGTGGTCGCCGGGCTCCAGCACCTCGCCCGCATCGGGCGTGGTCAGGCAGGCCCCGATTGGCATGCCGCCGCCGAGCGCCTTGGCGCTCGTGAGGACGTCCGGGCGCACCGGCGTCTGCTCGTAGGCCCAGAGCGAGCCGGTCCGTCCCAGGCCGGTCTGGATCTCGTCGAAGATCAGCAGCGCCCCGGCCTCGTCGCAGGCCTCTCGAGCAGCCAGCAGCACCTCGTCGTCGACCGGGTAGACGCCGCTCTCGCCCTGGATCGGCTCGATCAGCACCGCCGCGGTGCTCTCGCCCACCGCCGCGCGCAACGCCGCCGCGTCGTTGAGCGGCACGGCGCGAAAGCCGGGCAGCATCGGGGCCAGGTCGGGATTGGCGGCAAGCGCCGGGGTGGCCGAGAGGGCGCCGTAGGTGCGGCCGTGGAAGTCGCGCACGAAGCTGACGATCTGCGGCGCGGAGACCCCGCGCCGGTGGGCGTGCTTGCGGGCGATCTTGATCGCGCACTCGTTGGCCTCGGTGCCGGAGTTGGAGAAGAAGGCGCGGCCGCCGAGGCTGGAGGCGGAGAGGCGCTCGGCGAGGCGCACCATCGGCTCGGTGTAGAAGAGGTTGGAGGTGTGCATCAGCCGGCCCGCCTGCTCGCGCACCGCCTCGACCACCTCGGGGTTGCAGTGGCCGACCGAGCAGACCGAGATCCCGGCGAGGAAGTCGAGGTACTCCCTGCCCTCGGCGTCCCAGAGCAGGGCGCCCTCGCCGCGCACGAACTCGACCGGCGCCCGCCTGTAGGTGCGCATCAGGTAGCGCTCCTCCAGCGCCTGCAGGTCGGTCAGGTTCACGGCGTCACCATCGTGCCGATCCCGGCGTCGGTGAAGAGCTCGAGCAGCAGCGAGTGCGGCTTGCGGCCGTCGATGATGTGGGCCGACTGGGCGCCGCCGCGGATCGCGTCGACGCAGGCGCCGAGCTTGGGCCGCATGCCGCCGTCGATCGCGGGCAGCCGCTCCTCGACCTCGGCGACCGTGGCGCGGGAGATCAGCGAGGCCTCGTCCTCGGCGTCGGCGCGCCAGCCCTCGACGTCGGTGAGGAAGATCGCCTTGTGGGCGCCGAGCGCGGCGGCGACCTTGCCCGCCGCCTCGTCGGCGTTGACGTTGTAGGACTGGCCGGCGCGATCGGAGGCCGAGGAGGCGACCACCGGGATGTAGTCGGCGGCGATGTGGTTGAGCACGTCGACGTCGACCCGCTCGATCGAGCCGACGAAGCCGACCTGCTCGGTGTTGGCGACCGGCGCCACCTCGAACATCGAGCCGTCGCTGCCGGAGAGGCCGACGGCCGGCTGGCCGTGGCGGTTGAGGCGCTGGACGATGTCGGAGTTGAGCTTGCCCAGCAGGACCATCTGCGCCACCTCGACCGTCTCCGCGTCGGAGACCCGCAGGCCCTCGTGGAAGCGCACCTCCATGCCGAGTCGGTCCATGTACTCGGTGATCTCGGGCCCGCCGCCGTGAACGACTATGGGATTGAGGCCGACGTACTTGAGCAGGACGACGTCGGTGGCGAAGGCCTCGCGCAGCGCCTCGTCGCGCATCGCCGCGCCGCCGTACTTGATCACCACCGTGCGGCCGTGGAACTCGCGGATGTAGGGCAGCGCCTCCATCAGCGTCTCGACGCTGACTCCGGCCGCCCGCGACTGCGGCGCCTGCTCGGTCATCGCTGCCCCCTCTCGTTGGTGGTGGTCCTGTTGATGGTCATGTCGTGTACTCCGCGTTGATCCGCACGTACTCGTAGCCAAGGTCGGAGAACCAGACGTAGGCGCTGTGCGCGCCTCGGTCGAGCCGCAGACCGATCTCGGCCTCGGCGATGTCCGCGCCCAACTCGTCGTTGTCGATGTTCTCGGCGCCGATCTCCTCAAGGTCCTCGCCGGCCAGGGCCATCCCGGCCGCCTGGGCGATCCGCCCCCAGTTCTGATCGCGACCGAAGAGCGCCGTCTTGACCAGCGGGGAGTTGGCAATCGCCCGCGCTACCCGCTCGGCCTCCGCCTGCGAAGCGGCCCCGTTCACCCGGATGCGGCCGACGCGGCTCGAGCCCTCGCCATCGGCGACGACCTCGAGCGCCAACTGCAGGAGGACCGCCTCGAGCAGGCCTTCCGGCAGCGGCTTTCCGGAGACCCCGGTCGCCTGCAGCAGCACGGTGTCGTTGGTGCTCATCTGGCCGTCGACGGTGATCCGCTCGAAGGAGGCGTCGCTCGCCGCACGCAGGGCGGAATCGGGATCCTCGACCACCGCGTCGGTCTGGACGAAGCAGAGCATCGTCGCCATGTTCGGCTGGATCATCCCGCCGCCCTTGGCCTGGGCGGAAAGAGTCACGCCTCCGGCGCTCAGGGTGCAGCGCTTCGGCCAGCGGTCTGTGGTGAGGATCGCGTCGGAGAAGACGGCTCCTCCGTCCGGCTTGAGGTTGCCTGCCGCCTCGCCGATCCCTCCGAGCACCGCGTCGATCGGTAGCGGCACGCCGATCACGCCGGTCTCGGCGACGGCGACCGTCTCGGGACGCAGGCCGAGGGCCTCGGCCGCCGCGTCGCACATCGCCACCGCGTCCGCGTAGCCCTGCTCGCCGGTCTCGGCGTTGGCGTTTCCGGCGTTGACTACCGCGGCACGGATCGCACCCCGCTCGCAGCGCTTGCGGCAAACCCGCACCGGCGCGGCCGCCGAGGCGTTGCGGGTGAGCAGGATCGCCGAGGAGACCCCCTCGGCATCGCAGACGATCAGGCCCACGTCGGTCTTGCCGCCGCCCTTGAGCCCGCAATGGGCGCCGCCGGCGCGGAAGCCGGGAGCAAGCTGGGCAGGGTCGAGCTCCTCGACCCCGGCCGGCGGCTGCACCCAGCGCGATTTGAAGAAGCCGCTCATGCAAGCCCCAGTGTCTCGTCGAGCCCGAGCATCAGGTTGAGGTTCTGCACACCCTGGCCGGACGCCCCCTTCCAGAGGTTGTCGATCGCCGAGAAGGCGAGCACCCTCCCCCGCTCCTCGACGGTGACGTAGACGTGACACTCGTTGGTATCGCGCACGTCGCGCAGCCCGGGAGGGGCGTCGACGACGTGGACGAAGGGCTCGCCGGCGTAGCGCTCGCGATACAGCGCCTGCACCTCCTGCTTGGAGATCGGCTCGCTGGTCTGCGCGTAGCAGCTGGTCAGCTCGCCCTGGTCGAGCGGCAGCAGGTGCGGGACGAAGGTGACCGGTGCCGGGCTGCCCAGCGCCGCCAGCTCCTGCTCGATCTCGGGCCGGTGGCGGTGGCCCTCGGTCCTGTAGGCGAAGGCGTTCTCGTCCATCGAGACGTAGTGCATCTCCTCGCCGCCGCCGCGGCCAGCGCCCGAGACGCCCTGCTTGGCGTCGATCACCACATCCGCCAGCAGGCCGCGCTCGGCCAGCGGCGCCAGGGCGAGCACGCTCGCGGTCGGGTAGCAGCCGGGCGTCGCGACAAGCTCCGCTTGGCGGAGCCGCTCGCGATAGAGCTCGGTGAGGCCGTAGACGGCGCCCTCGAGCAGCTCCGGCGCGCCGTGCTCGCCGTACCAGCGCTCGTAGGTCGGCAGATCGCGCAGGCGGAAGTCGGCGGAGAGGTCGACGACCAGGGCGCCGAGGCCGCGCAGCGCCGCCACCGCCGGGGCCGATGCCCCGTGCGGGTAGGCGACGATCGCCGCGTCGACGTCCTCGATCTCGTCGAGGTCGAGCTCGGTCAGCTCAAGCGGAACCCGGTAGCGCGGGTAGAGCGCGTCGAGCCGTTTGCCGGCGTCGCTGCGCGAGGTGACCGCGACCAGCTCCAGCTTCGGGTGCCGCCAGACGATCTGGGCAGCCAGAGCGCCGGTGAAGCCGGAGGCGCCGGCAACGAGAACCCGGGCGGCGGGATCGCCGTCGAGCGGTTGGGTGAACGGATCAGGCACGAAGCGACCCCCCGATCTTCTCCAGCGCGGCCTCGATCGCGGCACGCTGCTCGCTGACTTCGTCGTCGGTCAGGGTGCGATCGGAGGCGCGGAACTCGAGCCTCAGCGCCAGGCTCTTGCGGCCCTCGCCGACCTGCTCGCCCTCGTAGAGGTCAAAGACATCGGCCGCGCGCAGCAGCTCGCCGCCGCCCGCCAGGACGGCCGCCCGCACCCGCTCCGCCGCGGTCCCATCCGGGACGACGACGGCGATGTCTTGGTAGACGGCGGGGAAGCTGGTCACGTCCTCGAAGGTCTCCTCGCCGACCGTGGCAACCGCCACCAACGCCGCCAGGTCGACTTCGAAGCCGACGGCAAAGTCGAGGTCCCACTCCCGACCGACAAGCGGGTGCAGCTCGCCGAGCCAGCCAATCCGCTCAGCTCCGATCCGAATGGCCGCCGAACGGCCAGGGTGCAGAAACGGCTCTGGCGCGGCCTCAAAGACAAGCTCAGCGCCCAGCTGGGCAGCCAACGCCTCTAGCACGCTCTTCAGGGTGAAGAAGTCGGTCGACTCCACCCCACGCCAAGTCCTTGTGGCCAGCGGCCCAACCACAAGGCACCCGATCCGGTGCGGCTCGAAGTCCGGAGCATCCCGTTCCCCCGGAAACCTCCCGGACAAGGGGCCGATGGGCCGATTTCCTTGCGTATGCCGAGGATTTCGTCCCGTCGGCGGAGGTTGGAGGTAGACGCGGGCGGACTCGAAGATCGCGACTCGAGCCACACCGTGGGCCTGGTTGCGCTGGGCGATGTCGAGGAGCGAGCCTAGGATCGCGGTGCGCATGACGGATTGGTCCTCCGAGAGGGGATTCGAGAGCACAATGCCGTCGGCGCGGGGGTCGTCCTCGGGAATCCGCAGCCGGCCGGCCTCGCCCGGGTCGGTGAAGCTCCAGCCGACGACCTCGTTGAAGCCGAGGTCCCGCATCGTGTCCTCGGCGCGGCGGCGCAGGCGCTGCTCGCGGCTGAGGCCGCCAACCCGGTCGGCGACCGCGGGCAGGGTACTCGGCAGGTGCTCGTCGAGGCCGTGGACCCGGCCGACCTCCTCGATCAGGTCGACCTCCCGCGTCACGTCATAGTGACGGTCGAGTGGCACGCTCACCTCCAGGTCCGCGCCGGAGGCCTCGACTCCGAAGCCAAGCCGCTCGAGGTAGGCGACCTGGTCGGCCTGCTCGATCGGCATCCCGAGCAGCCCCTCGACCCGCTCGCCGCGCAGAGTGAGCTTGTGCAGCTCCGGAATCTCGGCGGCGACGTCGATCGTTCCCGGCACCAGCTTGGCGCCGCAGAGCTCGACCATCAAGCGGGAGGCGATCCGCTGCGCCCGCAGGCAGAGCTCGGGGTGCAGCTGCTTCTCGAAGCGCGAGGATGCCTCCGAGCGCAGCGAGAGCACGCGCGAGGTGCGCAGGATGTTGGTCCCGTTCCAGGTCGCCACCTCGAGCAAGACGCTGGTCGTCTCGTCGGAGACCTCGGAAACCTGGCCGCCCATGATCCCGGCGATGCCGGAAGGGCCGTTGCGATCGCAGACCAGGAGGGTCTCGGCGTCGAAGGTCCGCTCGACATCGTCGAGGGTCGTCATCTTCTCGCCGTCGGCTGCCGTGCGAATCGTCAGCTCCCCGTCGGGGACCTTGTCGAGATCGAAGGCGTGCAGCGGCTGCGCGGTGAGCAGCATCGCGTAGTTGGTTATGTCGACGACGTTGTTGATCGGGCGCTGCCCGGCCGCCGTCAGCCGCGCCTGCAGCCAGCCCGGCGAGGGGCCGATCGTCACGTCGGTGAAGACGCGGGCGGTGAAGCGCGGGCAGAGGGCGGGCACCTCGACCGTGATCGAGGCGTAATCGCCCACCTCGCCCTCGCCGTCTGCGGCGGCGTCCTCCGCCCAGGGCTCGGGTCCGAGCGGAGCGGCGCTGATCGCGTGCACCTCGCGGGCGACGCCATAGACGCCGAAGCAGTCGACCCGGTTCGGCGTCACCTCCAGCTCCAACACCGGCTCGGCGATCGGCAGCACCTCGTTCAACGGAGTGCCCGGATCCATGCTTCCGCTGTTCCTTTCCGCTGTTATTTCGCGGAAAGGAACAGCGGAGCCGGCTTTTTCGTCGGCGAGGACGAGGATGCCGCCGGGGCTGTCGCCCAAGCCCAGCTCCGAGGCGGCGCAGATCATCCCCATCGACTCGACTCCGCGTAGCTTCGCCATGCCGATCTTGTGGCCGCCGGGCAGAGTTGCGCCCGGCAGTGCGACCGGAACCGTCTGCCCGGCCGCGACGTTCGGCGCGCCGCAGACGATCGTGCGCTCGCCGTCGCCGGTGTCAACCGTGCAGACGCGCAGCCGGTCGGCGTTGGGGTGCGGCTCGGCGCTCAGCACCTTGCCGACTACGAAGCCCTCGGCGGAGGGCGGCCCGACCACGCCGACCCGCTCGACCTCGGTCCCGGTCATCGCCAGCCGCTCGGCCAGCTCTCCCGCGCCGATGCCGGGATCGCAGTACTCGCGCAGCCATGAGTAGGGCACCCTCATGAGAACTGCTCCAGGACGCGGACGTCGTTGTCGAAGAAGCGCCGCAGGTCGGGGACACCGTGGCGCAGCATCGCGATCCGCTCGACTCCCATGCCGAAGGCGAAACCCTGCACCCGCTCGGGGTCATAGCCGCTCGACTCGACGAAGCCGAGCACGTTGGGGTCGACCATGCCGGCGCCGCCGACCTCGATCCAGCCGATTCCCTTGCAGAGGTTGCAGCGCTCGCCGCCGGCAAGCGCGCCGCCGCCCTCGCACTGGAAGCAGGAGACGTCGAACTCGACGCTGGGCTCGGTGAAGGGGAAGAAGTGCGGCCGCATGCGGGCCTCGCGATTGCCGCCGAAGATCGCCCGCAGCATCTCGTCGAGCGTGCCCTGCAGGTCGGCGAGCGTGATCCCCTCGCCGATCGCCAGCCCCTCGACCTGGTGGAACATCGGGCTGTGGGTCGCGTCGGAGTCGCGCCGGTAGACCTTGCCGGGGGCGATCATGAAGATCGGCGGCGGCTGGGACTCCATGCTGCGGACCTGCACCGGCGAGGTGTGGGTGCGCAGCAGCACCTCGGGGTCGGACTGCACGTAGAAGGTGTCCTGCAGCATCCGCGCCGGGTGTCCGGGCGGGTGGTTGAGGGCGGTGAAGTTGTAGTAGTCGTGCTCGACCTCGGGGCCCTCCATCACCCGGTAGCCGAGGCCGACCATCGTGTCCTCGATCAGGCGCGTGGTGCGGGTGATCAGATGGATGTGGCCGACCGGCTGCGCCGGCGCGCCGGGCAGGGTGACGTCGATCCGATCCTCGGCCAAGCGCGACTCGAGCTCGCCGGCGTCGAGCGCCGCGCCACGTGCCTCGATCAGCGCCTCGAGCTCCTTGCGCGCCCTGTTTGCGCCGGACCCGACCTTGCCCCGGTCCTCGGCGGGCAGCTCGGCGATCCCCCGCAGGATCGTCGTCAGCTCGGCCTTGCGACCTAGGTAGCGGACCCGCAGCTCCTCCAGCTCCGCCGTGCCGGGCGCGGCCTCGATCGCCGCCGTGGCCTCGCTCCTGATCTCTTCGACGCGATCAAGCATTTGGCTCCACCTCTGGCATAGCGAGCGAAGATATCCGCTCGGCGCAAATTGCGGCCACGGCGGCGACGTTGAGTGACTCGGCGCCGCCGGGCTTGAGCGGAATCGTCACCCGCGAATCGCAGGCGGCGAGCACCTCGTCCGGCAGGCCCTCGCGCTCGGCGCCGAGGCAGAGCGTCGCCGCGCCTTGGAGTGAGCTCAGGCCCTCGCCGCCGTGGGCGACCAGCGC
This sequence comes from Solirubrobacterales bacterium, assembly GCA_036269215.1. Lineage (GTDB taxonomy): Bacteria > Actinomycetota > Thermoleophilia > Solirubrobacterales > 70-9 > VRUE01. The sequence continues at coordinate 21,437 of DATASN010000021.1, read as the reverse complement.
AGCCCGGGGCGCCGGTGTCGCCTCAACCGTCCCCCGCGAAAGCGGCTGGGCAAAGATCGAGCCCATGCTCGCCCGCACTGCCTTGGACGAGAACGGGTCGGCGCAGCCCGGCCCGAGCACGACACTGCCACCGAGCAGGGCGTGGGCGGTGCGAACGATCGCGCCGACGTTGCCGGGGTCGGCGACGCCATGCAGATAGATGCAGGGCGCGGTGGCCGACTCGCTCCAGCGCTGGGGCCAAACCGCGATCGCCCGTGTGCCTGAACCGAGCGCAGAGACGGACGCGAGCAGCTTCGACTCGACCTCCTCCCCACCGAGACCGCTACCCGCGGCAGTGAGCAGAAAGCGCGGCTCGGCACCGGCGGCAAGCCCGGCCTCGACCAGGTCCTCGCCCTCGCTGACGAAGGCGCCCTCGCGCTCGCGGTGCTTCCGGTCCGCCAGCTTGCGCACCAGCTTCAGCTTCTCGTTGTGGGGGCTCTCGATCATCGGTTCCGTGTTTCTGGGTTTGTTCTGCTCGGTCGTTTCTTCTCCTGGAACGAAAAAGCGGGCCGTGAAGACGGCCCGCCCGGGAAAGTGGAGTGCTTGGCTGCGGCTAGGCGGCCGCACCCTCCCGGGCCAGCTCCACAAATCGGCGGAAGGCGTCGCGATCGCTGACCGCGATCTCGGCGAGCATCTTGCGGTTCACCTCGACCCCGGCCGCATCGAGACCGTGGATCAGCTGCGAGTAGCTCATGCCCTCCAGCCGCGCAGCGGCGTTGATGCGGGTGATCCAGAGCCGGCGGAACTCGCGCTTGCGGTTGCGCCGGTCGCGGTAGGCGTACATCCCGGACCGCTGCACCTGCTCTTTGGCGAAACGGTACGAGGAATGCTTGCGGCCGAAATAGCCTTTCGCTTCCTTGAGGACTTTGCGCCGCTTCTTGCGCGCGTGGACTGAGCGCTTGACCCGGCTCACCTGCCGCCTCCAAGCAGGCCGCGCACCGTCTTCGCGTCTGACGGGGCGATCTCCACCGGCCGCGCCATCCGCCGCTTGCGCTTCGGCGACTTCTTCTCGAGGATATGGCTCGAGTAGGCGCGCCGCCCGCGCAGCTTGCCCGTCGCGGTCTTGCGAAACCGCTTCTTGGCACCGGAGTGTGTCTTCATCTTGGGCATCGGGATCGCTATTGAAGCAGACGGGCGCGCCCGAGCGCTCGCTCTGTTGCAGGTGGAAGGCGAGGCGCAGGGTACTGTGCCGCTCGATGCGCATCGTCTACGTCCTCGGAACGCGGCCCAACTTCGTCAAGACGGCCCCGGTGATCGGCGCCCTGCGGGAACGGCTGCCGGAGGGCCGTCACGCGATCGTCCACACCGGCCAGCACTACGACCGGCTGATGTCGGAGGTCTTCCTCGAGGAGCTGGGGGTGCCGGCGCCCGACCACATGCTCGAGGTCGGCTCGGGCAGCCACGCCGAGCAGACGGCGCGGGTGATCGAGCGGCTAGAGCCCGTCCTGGCAGAGGAGCGGCCGGACCTGGTGATCGTCCCCGGCGACGTCAACTCGACTCTGGCGGCGGCGCTAACCGCAGCGAAGCTGCAGATCCCGGTCGCCCACGTCGAGGCCGGCCTGCGCAGCTTCGACCGCACGATGCCCGAGGAGCTGAACCGGATCGTCACCGACCAGCTCTCCGACCGGCTCTTCATCCACAGCCCCGAGGCCAGCGACAACCTGCACGCCGAGGGCGTCCCGGCGGAGCGCATCCACCTCGTCGGCAACACGATGATCGACACGCTGGTGGCGCTGGAGGATCGCTTCCGGGCCGCCGGCGCAGCGAACCGCCTCGGCGTCGAGCCCGGCTCCTACGCCCTCGTCACCCTGCACCGCCCCGCCCTAGTCGACGGCCTGCTCCTGCCGCAGGCAATCGAGCAGCTGGCAGCACTGGCCCACGAGATGCCGGTCGTCTTCCCGGTCCACCCCCGAACCCGCTCGATGATGGAGGCGATCGACTCCGAGCACCCGGGCCTTCTCCTCTGCGACCCTCTCGGCTACATCGACTTCCTCTCGCTGCTGGCCGACGCAAGAGCCGTCCTAACCGACTCGGGCGGCATCCAGGAGGAGACGACCTACCTGGGCATCCCCTGCTTCACCCTCCGCAACAACACCGAGCGCCCAATAACGATCACGGCAGGCACCAACACCCTCCTAGGCCTGGACCCGTCGGCAATCGCCCAGATCCCAGAAGCTCTAGGGCAACGCCCGGCAAAGAGGCCCGGCCCTCCACCGCTCTGGGACGGCCACGCTGCAGAGCGAATCGCCGATGTCGTAGCGGGCCAAGCCCCATCCCGGTAGGGGTGGAGCGTCTTGTACTTTTTGGGCGCCCACCTCGCGGCATCAGCAGGCTCCGCACCATCCAAAAAGTTAAGCGGAACCCCTACCGGGATGGGGCTTACGCAGCCGCAACATCATCGCCGGATTTCTCATCCTCCGGCGGTTTACCGTCACCCTCAGCGTCGGCCTTCGCAGCCTCTTTCCCAGGCGCCAGCAGCATGCTCATGTTGCGCCCTTCCTGCAACGGCTGCGACTCGATAACCGCGAGCCCGTCGAGGTCCTCGAAGAGCCGCTGCAGCAACGCCCTCCCCCGCTCGGGATGCGCCTGCTCGCGGCCGCGGAACATGATCGTGATCTTGACCTTGTCCTGGTGGCGCAGGAAGCGCTCGACGTGACCCTTCTTGGTCTCGTAGTCGTGGTTGGCGATCTTCGGCCGCAGCTTGATCTCGCGGATGTTGACCTGCTGCTGGTGCTTGCGCGCCTGCTTCTGCTTCTGCTCCTGCTCGTACTTGTACTTCGAGTAGTCGAGCAGGCGGGTCACCGGCGGTTTCGAGTTGGGAGCGACCTCGACCAGGTCGAGGTCGGCGTCCTGGGCGCGTTTGAGCGCCTCGTTGATCTCGACCACGCCGAGCTGCTCGCCGTCGGCGCCGATCAGGCGCACTTTGGGGACGCGGATCCGCTCGTTGATCCGAGTCGTGTCGCGCTCTGGCGGGCGCCGGTCGAACCTACGCGGGACCGGCACTATCTAAGTGAGTGGTGGAGCATCAAGAGGACGAGAGGTAGGGAGGCAGGCACGGGACGCTCAGCGGCGCGAGGTGTTTGGGGTGCCTGCGATCAAGTCTGCGGAGTATAGACAGAGGACGCCGAGTGGCAAGCGCCCGCTCAGGAGGGCTCGCTCTCGGCCCGCACCCGGGCGGCGAGCTCGGCGGCCGCCATCGCCCCCAGCTCGCCGTCGGAATGCGAGCGAACCGCGACCGCGCCGGCCTCCAGCTCGCGGTCGCCGACGACGAGCATGTACGGGTAGCGGCCGAGCTCGGCATCGCGGATCTTCCTGCCGACCGACTCGGAGCGCTCGTCGACCTCGAGCCGCACGCCGGACTCGCGCAGCTCGGCGGCAACGCCCGCTGCGTACTCGTTGTGCTTGTCGGAGACGGGCAGGACGATCGCCTGCAGCGGCGCCAGCCAGACCGGGAAGCGGCCGGCGTAGTGCTCGATCAGGATGCCGGCGAAGCGCTCCATCGAGCCGAGCAGGGCGCGGTGGATCATCACCGGCCGATGTGCGGCGTCGTCGGCACCGACGTAGGAGAGCTCGAAGCGCTCGGGCATCTGGAAATCGAGCTGGCAGGTGCCGCACTGCCAGGAGCGGCCAAGCGCGTCGGTGACGTGGAAGTCGATCTTCGGCCCGTAGAAGGCGCCGTCGCCGGGGTTGAGCTCGTACTCGCGGCCCTGGCGCTCCAGCGCCTCGGTCAGCGCCGCCTCGGCCTTCGCCCACTGTTCCTCGGAGCCCATCGACTTCTCCGGCCTGGTCGAGAGCTCGACCCGCACGTCCTCGAAGCCGAAGCGGGCGTAGAGCTCGTCGATCGCCTCGCAGATGTCCGCGACCTCGTCGGCGATCTGCTCCTCGGTGCAGTAGACGTGGGCGTCGTCCTGGGTGAAGGCGCGCACGCGCAGCAGCCCGTGCAGGACGCCCTCGCGCTCGTTGCGCGAGACCCGGCCGAACTCGGCCAGGCGCAGCGGCAGCTCGCGGTAGGAGTGGCGCTCGGCGTCGAAGACGAGGCAGGCGCCGGGGCAGTTCATCGGCCGCAGCGCCAGGCGCTTCTCGTCGGACTGCATGAAGTACATGTCGTCGCGGTAGTTCTCCCAGTGCCCGGAGCGGTGCCAGAGCTCCTCGTCGAGCACCTGCGGGGTGGCGATCTCCCGGTAGCCGCGCTTGCGCAGCTGAGCCTGGACCTCGGCTTCGATCAGGTGCAGGAGAGTCGTCCCGTTGGGCAGCCAGAACGGCATCCCGGGCGCCTCCTCGCGCAGCATGAAGATGCCGAGCTGGGGGCCGAGCCGGCGGTGGTCGCGCTTCTTCGCCTCCTCGATCAGCTCCAGGTGCCTGTTGAGGTCCTTCTTGGAGAAGAAGGCGGTGCCGTAGATCCGGGTCAGCATCTGGCGCTTCTCGTCGCCGCGCCAGTAGGCGCCGGCCAGCGAGCTGAGCTTGATCGCCTTGATCCTGCCCGTGGAGGGGCCGTGGGGGCCGCGGCAGAGGTCCTCGAAGGGGCCGTTGCGGTAGAGCGAGACGGTCTCGACGCCTTGCTTGGCGACCAGGTCGTCGATCAGCTCGACCTTGTAGTCCTCGTTCTGGCCTTCGAAGATCTCGCGTGCCTCGGCGACCTGAACGTCGCGGCGCTCGAAGGCCTCGTCGGCCTCGACGTGGGCGCGCATCGCCGCCTCGATCCTCTCCAGGTCGGCGTCGCTGACCTTGACCTCGTCAGGGAAGTCGAAGTCGTAGTAGAAGCCGTTCTCGATCGCCGGGCCGATCGTCACCTTGGTGCCGGGATAGAGCTCCTGCACCGCCTCGGCCATCACGTGGGCGGCGTCGTGGCGGATCAGCTCCAGCGCCTCGGGGTCGCGGTCGGTGAGGATCGCGATCTCGGCACCGTCGGGAAGCGTGGCGGAGAGGTCGCGCAGCTCGCCGCCGACCCGGATCGCAAGCGCGGCCTTGGCCAGCCCCGGGCCGATAGCTGCCGCAGCGTCGGCCCCTGAAGCGCCCTCGGACAGCTCCAGCGGCGTCCCGTCGGGGAGGGTGACAGTGATCTTCCGGATAGCCGCCTCGATCGGGCCATGCTACCCACGCCCAACCGTGGCTGACTTCGCCTTTATGCGGCCTATTGGACTACTAAAGACGAAGTCAGCGGGCTCGGACCGCGGCGTCGGATCAGCGTGGAGGGCCCTGGCGGGCCTGGCGGACAGCTATCAAGGGGCATGGACTTCGATGCGCGACCGGGCCGTTCGCTTCCCAGAGGAGGTAGGGCGGGGCGACGCCCTTGAGGCGAAGATCCGGGAACGGTGGCTTGTCGGAGCCCGATTCGGTCACGACGAAGCGGATGTCGCGAGGCGGACGACTTCCTGCTTCGCCTTCGGACTCGATGCAGACGCGGCCGCCGCGCAGCTCCCAGGCGATGTAGGGCGTGCCGTGTTCGTCGGCGAGCAGCTGCTGGGAGGCGATGACCAGCGTCGGACCCTCGCCGACGACGGAGCGCAGGCCGGTCAATGCCGGCGAGTAGGAGGCCGGCCCAACCGGGGCGTTGGCGAGGGCCAGCAGCGAGCAACCGCCCGCGGCCAGCAGGTACAGCCACGCCGCCGGGCGACGCAGCAGCGGCAGCACGATGACGAGCGCCGCGAGGGGCGCGCCGATCTCGATCGCCTTGGCGGCCGTGTATGGGGTACCGCTGATGCGGGCCGCCGCGTAGGCCAGCGCGGCGGCGGCGAGGCCGGCGAGCAGCGCGGTCTCGCGACGGCGCCGGCAGAGGACGAGCCCGTAGAGGAGCAGGATCGAGGCGAAGGCGGTGCCGAGGTAGTAGCCGAGAGCGGGCACGGCGCCGGCGCCGGGGGTCAGGCGAAAGTCGCCCGAGGGCCAGATGCCGAGCGCCTCGAAGGGTGAGATCTGGCCGAAGAGGTTGCCGAGGCCGGGGCCGTTGGGGTCGAAGGTCTCGAAGCTGTGGAAGTCGATCATTCGGCCGATCTCGGGAGCCACCAGCACCGCAAAGACACCGACGGTGAGCAACATTGGCCGGATCGGGAACGCACGCTGCAGGATCAGCCAGATGAAAAGCGTGCCGATCAGCCAGATGAGGCCTGGGAAGCTGTAGGTGTAGACGCTGCCCACTGCGAGGAGGGCTGCCGGGACGAAGCGGAGGGGGAGCTCGCGCCAGGCGGGATTGGCCTTTGTCTCTCTCAATGCGAGAACGAAGGCGAGGACGAAGAGGGCCTGCATGGTCTCCTTGAAGGCGCCCTGGGCGAAGTAGGAGGCGACCATGTAGGTGAGGCCTATGACGAGGGCTGCGGGGATGCGAAGGATGGCGGGCTGATCGCGGAAGGCGGTCAGGGCGGTCAGGGATGCGAGGACTGCCACGGCCACGGTCAGGCCGGTGAAGCCCTGGACGAGGCCGATGCCCAGGCCCTTGGTCAGGGCGACGACGACCGCGTGGGGACCGAGCGGGTAGCCCTGGTGGAGGAGCTGGGAGCCCTCGCCGTGGGCGAGGCGGTCGGCCGCCAGCAGGTGCTGGGACATGTCGGGGTTGAAGCTGGTGCCGAGGATGCCGAAGTGGCCTTCGACCGCGAACGGCAGCGACGCGGCGAGCAGAGCCAGGAGAGCGACGGGCCAGCCCGCCCGCAGCGCCTCCCTCCCCCCTCCGAGCCGTCCCCATAGATAGAAAATCGACGTTCCAAAAACCAGCAGGACGGCAATGGCCGAGATCGTCCCGTCGCCGGGCAGCCGCACTGTCCCCCAGCAGATCGCGCAGAGCAGCGCCAGGCCGACGGAAGGTGCGAGCCAGGACCAGCGCCGCACCCCGCAGAGCGCGAGCGCCGCCTGGCCGATCGCCGGCGAGGCGGCGCAGACGGCCAGCACGGCTGCATAGGTCCCGATCACGAGGCCGCGAGCCTAGACCCCGGGGACGATGGGCGCTACTGGGCTCGAACCAGTGACCTCCAGCTTGTCGAGCTGGCGCTCTCCCAACTGAGCTAAGCGCCCGGGAGACCTGAATCTAGCAGCGGCGCACGGGCCGAAGACGCCCGCGCGCCGCGCCCTCAAGTTCATCGCTGCAAGAGCCGATGCAAGGGGTGCAACTTTTCAGCCCACCCGGTGTTTCTGATTGCAGTGACCGACTAAGGCTTGAGGACTGACGAGCCAGGGAAACAAAGTCTCGCTGGTGGCACGTCCTTCGGAATAAAGGGCCCCTCACGGGGCCCTTTTCCGTTCCCGGGCGCGACGACTCAGGGATGGTCGGTCGGGGCGTGCCAGCGATGCGGCGCCAGCAGGTCATCGGTCGCCCGCGGCCCCCAGGAGCCCGGCTCGTAGATCTCCACCGGCGCGGGGCCGCGGGCGACCGGGTCCGCGACTTCCCAGAGCCGCTCGATCGCCCCCGAGGTGGTGAAGAGGGTGCGATCGCCGATCATCACGTCGTGGATCAGCCGCTCGTAGGCGTCGAGCGCCTGCTCGGGGCCGCCGAAGCTGTCGGCGTAGCTGAAGCGCATGTGAGCCTGGCCCAGCCGCATCTTCGGTCCCGGCACCTTGGCCAGGAACGAGGCCGAGATGCTGCCGGGATCGCCCAGCTCGAAGGTCAGATGGTCGTGGCCGAACTCCTCGGCGACCTGGCTGCAGTCGATCGGGAACATCCGCCGCGGCGGCTCCGAGAAGGCGACGGTGAGCAGGTGGTGGCTCTCGGCGAGCCGCTTGCCTGAGCGCAGGAAGAACGGGATGCCCTCCCAGCGCCAGTTGTCGACGAAGGCGCGCAGCGCGACGAAGGTCTCGGTGTCCGAATCCGCGGCCACGCCCTTCTCGTCGCGGTAGCCGGCGTACTGGCCGCGGACCACGTCCGCCGGCTTCAGGGGCAGCATCGAGTCGAAGACCTTTTCCCGCTCGATCATCAGCGCCCTGGCGCTGAGCGAGGTCGGCGGCTCCATCGCGACGAAGCTGAGCAGCTGGAAGAGGTGGGTGACGATCATGTCGCGGAAGGCGCCGGTTTCCTCGTAGAAGCTGCCGCGCATGCCGATCGAGAGCGTCTCGGGGACGTCGATCTGGACGTGATCGACGTGGTTGCGGTTCCAGACGGGCTCGAACATGCCGTTGGCGAAGCGCAGGGCGAGGAGGTTCTGCACCGCCTCGCGGCCGAGGTAGTGGTCGATGCGGAAGACCTGCTCCTCGGCGAAGACGGAGTGGACGAGGGCATCGAGCTCCCGCGCCGAGGCAAGGTCGCGGCCGAAGGGCTTCTCCATGATCACCCGGGCGTCCTCGCCGAGCCCGAGGCGGCCGATGCCCTCGATCACGCCTGCGTATGCGGCCGGCGGCAGCGAGAGGTAGTGAAGAAGGCCGGCATCGCCGTCGAGCTCGCTCTTGGCTCGCCCCACGGCCTCCCCCAGGTCGTCGAAGCCGGCGCCAAGCGGCGCGAAGCGAACGCTTGCGAGAAAGCGCTCCAGCGACTCGCCCGGCGCGGGCCTGCGCCCGGAGCCGCAGACGGCGTCCCGCACCAGCTCGACGAACTCCTCCTCGCCGAGCGATCCCCGCGAGGTGCCGATCAGGGCGAAGCGCCGTGGCATCAGCCCGGCCTCGAAGAGGTGGAAGATCCCGGGCAGGAGCTTGCGCCGCGCCAGGTCCCCGGTCGCCCCGAAGAGCACGATCGCCTGGTCGCGGGGGATCGTCGGCGCTGCGGCTATCGAGGGCGCGCCCACGCGCCGGATATTAGAAGCCCGAGGCGAGCGCCACTTCTTCGAACTGCGGGCCGGTGAGCGAGGTGCGGGGCGCTCCAGGGAAGAAGACGCGCAGCGGGCCGGCCCAGGCTTTCGTCCCGTCGGGCCAGGCGCTGTAGGTGCCCTTTCCGGCAAAGGGCGTCGGCGGGGTCACCGCCGCCGACGTCATCGCGTCGTCGGTGACGAGATCGTTCGAGGAGGCGACGGCGAAGGCGTAGCGGACCACCGCGATCGATCCCTGGCTGTGTTCGTCGATCGCCAGGAAGAGCGCCTTCCTGCCGATTTGAACGGTGAGGAACTCGGTCGCCGCCACCCCGTGGCGCGAGCTTGCGGCAAGGAAGGTCGGCGAAAAGCCCGGCCCACCGTGGATCTCGTGGCTGGCCCGGCCGACCGGGGGCGAGATATGCCGCGACGAGCAGCGAAGGTGGAGCGGGCTGCGAATCGTCCCCTTCGCGCGGTGGGCGCGGACCGACAGGTAGTTGTCCTCGCCGGTGAAGCGGACGCTGCCGACGAAGACGCCGCGATCGCTGGTGAACCGGTCGGGTCCCTTGCAGTGGCGCTGCGGCTTCGTCTCCGAGACCTGCCCGGAGGGGCGGAAGCGCATCGAGACCCTGCCGAGATCGCCGAAGGACGCCTCGATGCGACTGGTGGTGACGGTCCCCCGCGCGACGTAGACGGTCACGGCCCGGCCGCGGGTGGAACCGTGGTTCTCGCCCGCAGAGCCGGGAGGCCTGTCGCGAACGACCTCGATCCCGACGATGTCGCCGAACCCGATCACGGCCATCGAGTACCCGTGCCGCGCCTTCAGGTCGAACCTCGAGACGAAGCTGGAGCGGACGACGGGCGAGTGCACGCGAGACCGCACGGCAGCTCGAAACCGGGCTGGAACGGCCGCGGGGATGTCGATCGGGCCGGCCGCCGTGGCGATGGCCGGAAGCGCGAGCAGCACCAGCGCCCCCAGCGCCGCCACCCAATGCCGACGCTTGATCATCTGACGCTCGCCGCCCGGTGGAACAAGCGGCCCGCTTCCTTGCCGAAATATGCGCCGAAGTCGGTCGCCGGGTCGTCGGGATAGCCGTAGTTGGTGACGCTGTTGAGGGTGTCGCCGGAGATCGTCCAGCCCCCGCCTGAGGCGCCGCCGGTGACGTTGCAGTCGACCGCCAGATTGAGCGGCCCCGGCGAGAGGAAGGAGCGCGCGTCATGGCCGAGGAAGGGGGTCTGCTTGCAGACCTGCTGGGTTTCGCCGTCGAACGGCGGGGCGACCGGGTAGCCGTGGACGTCGAAGACCTGCCTCGCCTTCAGGCCCCAGGCGATCCCGGCGCCGCCGACCGCTTTGCCGAGCAGTTCGCCGCGTTCGTTGGGGCCGACCACGGCCGCGCCGATGTCGAAGTTCTCGCTGCCGCTGGAGCGCCATTGCGACGTCGTATCGATCCACTTCGCCGGGAAGACCCCGAACGGGCGCTGCCCGTAGCGGTAGCCGGGCACGAAGACCCAGCGATGGTCGAGCCATTCGCCGTGCGACCCGCCTTCGTTGACGCAGTGGCCGGCGGTGAAGACGACGCTGAAGTTAGGCGAGTTGACCGAGGTGCCCGAGCAGCGGGCCAGGCCAAATGGCAGTTCGATGAAGATCACCCCGTTCTGCCGGGTCGCCAGCTCGGTCGGGTCGGGCACCGTTTCGAAGAGCGAGCTCGATGACGCTCCGCCGACCGGAGCCGCGGCCGGGCGCCGATGCGGGGTTTCCGCAGCCGAGCCGCCCGGCCCTCCAGGCGCGACCCGCGCCCCTCCGAACCCATGCCCGTCGAGCGGCCGCGCTCGTTCCATCCGCGCCGGCGTCCAGAACCGCTGCGCCTGCTGCGCCTGCGAGCCCGGCACCGTGACCCCGCTCCCAACCGGCGCACCGATCGCCGCCGGCACGGCCTCGAGCAGCGCAAAGGCAATCGCGGCCGCAACCCCCGCAGCCGAGACGACGGACGCGAGCGCCCGACGATTCCCCCACCACCATCCACTCATCGCGAGCAGTCTACTTCTCATGAGCAACGAGGCGACCTCAATCATCCGGCCAGTCCGCCTGGGCGTTCTCAGAGACGTACGACGGTCTTGGGGGGGCGCTTCCGCTCTTCTGTCCTACTTGGCGCAGCTGTTTTTGACCAAGGGATTGAAGTCGTGGACCTTGCCGTTTTGGCCGTCGAATTTTGCCGTGGCGCGGTTCGCCTGGGCGCAGAGGTTGGTCGAGTTGACCAAAAGGCCCTTCTTGGCGCCCTGCATCGTCAGGACGAACTTGGAGACGGGGGCATCAGGAACAGCTTCGAAGCTGTTCCTGATGCCCCCGTTGACCGAGTCGATTCGGCCGTCGAGGTTGATCTCGATCGGCTGCCTCGCCGGGCCTCTGAGCGCCGCCACCAGATCGGGGAGCTCGTGGGAGGAGGAGCGCAGGTAGACCGGGCCCTCGATTGCGTAGTCGAGCAGCGGCGTGATCGCCCGAGCGTGGCCGTAGACCGATCCCGCGGGGCAGGAGTCTTGCGTGAACTGGACCCGGGTGCAGACGGTTTTGATGTGGGCCTGGTCGAGGAACTCGGAATGTGGCAGGGCGACTTCTGTCTTAGCGATGTCGGCTTCCCCCGGCTTTGCCCTGAGCACTGCCCGCAGCGCGGGGTGGGCGCCGCGCTTGGTGCCGCCCTTGACCTTGAGCGAGAGGCGGGGGGCGAAGTCAAGGCCCTTGCAGCCGCCGACCTGGAAGCGGCTCGCGACCGCCGCCGGGGTGGGCGAGCCGAAGATCGTGCCGTCGAGGCTCATCGGGTCGCAGCTGGTCGGGTTGAGGGTAAAGCGGTTGCGGTTCGCAGCCACCGCCACCGAGCGCAGATCGAGCGGAATTCCCTGCAGGATGGTCGGCAGCTGGTCGCTTTGGACGTGAATCTGGGCGGTGCCCGGATCGATCCGGGCGGCCGTCCTGACCACCACGGTGCCGAGGTCGAAGGGGCCCGCCACGGCCGGGGTGATCACCGCGATCGAGAGCGGAGCGCCCTTGTAGGGACCGGCGAGGTAGGCACTTCCCGGAACGTGGAAGGGGGTCGGGCCAGCTCCCACGCCAGCGTCTACGTCGCCGAGCCGAGAAGCGGCGGGGCAACTGGGGGTGGAGAGCTCGGCGATTCCCCTGCTTGCAGCCGCGGCGGTGAGAGAGCTGTCGGGGCAGGTCGCGATGCCGGCGAGCTTGCCGGTCAAGCCCGGCGGCAGGTTGAGGTTCAGCCCCCGCATCAGCTGGGAGCCGTTCGGGCGGCTCGCCTTAACCACCAGGGGGCTGTAGGAGCCGGCCAAGGGCGTCACGGTGGCGGCCTCAAAGCTCGGCTTGAAATCGCCCGGCGGGCAGGGGCCGCCGTCGGGACCGGAGGTGATGGCAAAGGCGCTGGTCCGCTCAGCCACCTCGGCGGGGGTCGGGTTGTTCGGGTCGGCCGCCGACCAGGGGGAGAGGTCGGCGGTCGCGGTGAAGGAGCCGCAGGAAGGCGGCGTGATCAGCTGCGCACGCGAGCCCCCGAAGAGGTCGAGCTTGAAGTCGGAGAACGGCAGCTGCGGGTTGTCGTCGAAGGTCGTGCGGAGTCGGCCGGTTTGCGGGTCGGACTCGACCTTGCCCGCCAGCTTAACCACGATCCCGGTCTGCGGGTCCTCGACGGCGATGTAGATCGCGAGCAGCGAGTTGAAGGGGTTGTCGTTTTGGGCGGCAAGGTAGACAGCGCCGTCGAGTGGGTGGTCGAGCAGCGGAGTGTCGACCTCGACCGTTCCGACCTTGGAGGCGTCCGGGCAAGTGGCGGGATTGGGGCTGGAGAGGTCGATCTGGGCGGGGTTGCAAGCGGCGAGGCCGTCGGCGGCGGAGGGGTTAACCGCCATTCCTGCCGGCAGCTGCACGGTCGCCTTCTTCAGGTGGGCCTCGGCGAGGCCGTCGGGATTTTCGTTCTGAGGGAGGCTGAGTTCGACGTGTAGACCGGTTGGCGAGTCGGCGGCGTGGCTGGTCGGCTGCACCGTGATCGAGGGGTCGAACGCCAGCCGGTCACAGCCGATCGGACCCTGCTGGGGGCCGGGGGTCGGCGGCCCGGGAGGCAAATGGCTGAAGAAGCTGGCGTCGTCGGATTCTCCCTGCCAGGAATCGGCGTGGAGGGTGGTCTCGAGGCCGACGCCCGGCGGGGTGCAGGCGGTCGGATTGGTGATAAAGGACCTGCGTGGGGCATCGGTCGGGCACTGTTCGCCCGTCGGGCCGAAGAGCCCGAGGCAGGAGCCGCGCTCGCCATCGTGGGCCGGATCGGCGGGAACGCCCCAGACGGTGAGTGAGCTCCCAAAGATCGGGATCCCCTGCGAGATGTCATTGACGTTCACGGTGAGCCCGTAGTCCCCGCCCGTACGCACAGTCGGGTTGAGATGCACGACGGCACTCACGGCCTTGAAGCCAAGCTGCGCCGGCAGGCCGGGCGGGGGAATCATGTTGTAAACTGGCTCGTTGATCGGGCCAAGTTCCTTGAACTGAACGACCGTAGTCCCGATCTGCGAGCTCGCCGGGCAGTTCGCCGACGCGAAAATGTCTCCGCCCGCTTGAAGCTGCTCGGCAGTGCACTTGGTTGGGGTTGCGTTGGGATCGCCGACAAATCCGGCGGGCAAGCCGACGCTGACGCCCTTAAGCGAGCCGTCCGGGGTGGGGTTTCCGTGGTCGTCGGTGGTCTGGTTGAGATCGATGGTCGTGCTGGCAGCGAAAGGATGACCGCCGGCCTGGGTGTAGGTGTCGCCGTTTTCGTCGGTGATCTGGCCGTCGAAGCTGGCGATGCCAAAGTCGGCGAAGGCAGTCGCCGCCGAGGCGGAGCTGACGAGCAGGCAGGCACCAATGGCGAGCAAGCCGAGAAAGAACCAGCGGTGCAGGAAGCTGCTCGGCATGCTTGCGCTGGTCATAGTCTCGGTGCTCTTTTCCGCTGACTCGGCGATCGCTTGAGGTGCCTCCGCTTCCTCACGCATTTGCCGTGTTTGAGCTTGCGGTGCTTGCCGCAGCGGCTGGTCGTGCCGCCGCGGTTCCTGCCCTGGTTACCGGGTCCGGAGAAGGAGGAGCTGCCAAAGCTGGGTTCAGTCGGAGGCGCGGTGGCGTTTCCCAGACAGGCGTCCCCCGAGCAAGGGGGCGGCGGGGGCGGCGGGGGCGGGAAGCCGCCGCCGACCTTGGCGTCGTAGACATCGACGTTGTTGTCGATATCTGAGCCGACAAGCTGCTGGCGGGTGAGGAAGAAGACGTCGTCGCCGCTCGGGCTCGCGTCGACGAAGCTGGAGGGACTGTTGGATTGACCGCCGGAGATCAGCCGCGGCTGGCCGTCCTCCCACTGGTAGACGTCCTGGCAGGAACGGTCGTGAAACGTAGGGTTAACGATCGGGCAGCCACCATCGCCGTTCGTATCGGATGGGACCAGTGCGTCGGTGCTCTCGAAGAAGACGCGTCCGTTATCTAGGACATTGCGCTGGTGGTAGATCTGCGCCGTAATGACGGTGAAGAAGACATGGAACGAGTGCAGAGCGGCGTCGCCGCTGGCCGGCGCGCCGTCCGGATCGCAGGAAACGCAGTCGAGAACCCCCGCCTGGGCATCATAGCGGTACACCTCCTGGTGGCCGGCGTTGTCGTACGCCGTCAGCGGCTGGGTGCTCTGGAAGACCATGTAGCGGCCACTGGGACTAACGTCCCAAGTGTCCAGGGTCTGAATCCCCCCGATCCCGGCAGCGATCGGGGTGACCGTGCCGTCGTGCCAAACCTCGAGGTCCGCCCCGTCGAAGAGGAGGTAGACGTAGTGGCCGTCATCCCCGAAACCGACCACGTTCCCGTTGGCGAGGGGCGCGAGATCGGTGGTCTGCCCGGAGTCGAGATCGTACTCGAAGAGCTCACGGTTTTCGTTGGTGAAGAAGGCCCGCAAGCCGTCGGGCGTAGCCCCCTGGAAATTACCAATTTCTCCGAGGATCGCGATCTTGGTCGTGGTGGTGTTGTTGACGCGAGCGTAGAGAGAAGTTTCCGCACCGGTCCCAGCGATGAAGAAGACACGGGAGCCGTCCGCGGACATTGGGCCATTCTGGATCCCCGCACCGCCCGGCCCGGAGGAGGTGTGGGCGCCTTCCGGCGCCACGGTGCCTTCGGGTAGGACGCCGACGAGGTGCACCTGCCCGGCGGCGGTCAGGTCGTAGACGTCTCTTTGCGCAGGAGCACCCGGGGTCAGTGGCTGGGTCGACTCAACGAGGACGTGGCTCAAGTCAGTCGACGCATCGACGACAAGCGGGTCGGAGCCTGAGCTCTGGTCGGGATTCGGATAGGGGGGGTTGAGCAGCTCGTAGGGGCCTTCCGGCACGGAGAGTTGACGGTAGACGTTGAACGCACCGGGCTGGGTGCCGGGAAGAGCCGGCTGGTCGGGGCTCGCCCGGAAGACGCCGGCGGAGAGATCGGGGGAGAGCGCGCTGAGGAGGGTGGAGTTAAGGAGAGAAGAAGACGGGGGAACAGAGGACATCGGCGGCGAAATCGCGCGAGTCGACCAACCGGCGTCGCCGCGGATCGATCGGTAGTAGTTGACGAGCCCGGAGCCCTGGGCATCTCCAAAGGAGTTGGCCACCGCGTAGGCGACGCGATCTCCTGTCGGTGCAGACTCGCTGCCGCCGCTGTTGTCGATATCGGAGCCGTTCTTGTTAGCCGGTGAGACCTGCTCGTAGGCGCGACAGTTGGGGAGGAAGGCCGAGGGTCCGATGCGGAAGGGAGCGTTGGGGCAGATATCGGCGGCGCGGGCTGGGCGCACGCCGCTTCCGACGAAGACCACGAGGATGAGGGCGCAAGGGCATGCAGCCACAAGCAGGCCCTTGCGGGCACGACTGAGTGCCATGCCTGAAGCGGATCCCACAAACCTTACCAAGTTCATAGCCATATAGATACCAAAAAATGCATATTTAGGTACTTGCACGTGGGCTTTTGCGCACCCTTCCCGTTCCCAGCGACATCTCGCTACCCGGCCCGCTTCGAACGCAAACCGCCTCACATGGCAAATAGCCAAGGGGCCGCGCTATGCGCGGCCCCTTTGGTCTCGGCTTGTAGGGGTTCGTTCGGCAACGTCGAACCCCTGGCTAGGCTTGTCTACTCGATGAACGTCATCTTGTCTTCTGCTGAGACACCATGGAACATCGCGTTCCATTCTCCGGTTTCGTTGCAAAGCCCACTGCCGCCAGACTTTTTCAACGATTGTTTGACCACTAAGGCCAGGGCGTTCGTTGCGCTGCCGTCGAGAATGGTTTTGACGCCTTCACCGTGGTATTTGCATTCAGCGCCGAACGGACAGCCTTTGAATGTCGCGTCGCCGGTGCCTTCTATAAGGCCATTTCCGCCGCCGGTGGCTGTGAGCGTAGCTTTGCTTACCGTTGCTTCAACGGTGGTACAGCCAGAGCATTCTTTGAATGCGAACGTAATTTTGAATTCAGCTCCGTTTGTGGCTGTCGCTTCGACATGACATTCTACCGTAACGAAGCCGGAGACGAATTTACCTTCTCCTTTCGCGGATAACATATGCACAGTTTCCTTGGTTTCTGTACACGAACTCACGTTACTTAAACAGAAGACGGCTGCTGAAGCTGAATTGGCTCCAATGAACGCCATCGCGGCCACTGCTGCAATCGCAGCAACGCCCAGCATCTTGGTGAGCTTCACTTTGATTCTCCTTTTCCGAGCCGGTGGTATACCGCCGGCTATGTCGAATTACGAATGCGTCGGGGCTCGACACTCTGGACACCCCGTCGCTTGTCTTTACCGGGGACATCTGTCCACCGCCGTCCAGAGCACCGGGCGATAGTCCCGTGGCCGGAGCAGTGGCGCAACCCGTAAATCCCGCAGTATTTCCCGCAGAATTAATGGCCGCGGGCCCGGCGGGGGGTGGCCTAAATGGTCGCTCAAACGGCTCTGGCAAGCCGAGAATCGCTCGTCAGAGCGAAAAAAATGGGTCTCCACGGCTTTCCGTGGTTCGTTTCTCTGATTCATGAGAAGGGGAGATCGATCTCGATCCCCCCACAGCAGAGATAGACCAGGGCAATCAGGGGAGCGGCGGAGTGAAATCCGAAGGAGCGGTGGCTGATCAGCCACACCTTGGAGTTGAGTCCCTCCAGGCGGCCGTTCGATAGTCCCAGGCGAACCGCGGCGATCACGCCCTCGCGGTGCTTGCGGATCGTGCGGGCGAGCCTGACGAACGGCTTCAGCTTCGAGCGGGAGGCCTAGTAGGCCAGCCAGCCGTCGAGGTGTGCTTGGCCTCCTCGGCGCCGGCGTCATGGTAGAGCGCCCGCAGCTCCTCCTTGAGCAGGAAGGCACGGTAGAGGCGCTTGTTGGCCGACTGCACTTCCGCCAGGGCCGCGTCCTGGTTAGCGGTGCGGTTCTCGAGCGCCTTGAGCAGCGCCCAGCGCGTCCCCTTCACCCAGCACCCGCCTTTCGTCTTCGACTTGCCTTTCTCGTTCCACTCGGCGCGGCGCACCTTGTCGACCGCCTCGCCGGCGAGCTTGACGACGTGGAAGGGGTCGAAGCAGACCTCGGCCTGGGGGATCGCCTCCCACACCGCCTTCTCATAGCCCGCGGACATGTCGATCGAGACCGCCTGGATCGTCACCTTCTCCTCACCCAGCTCCTCGAAGAACGCCCCCAGGGTGGCCGCGGAGCGGCCCTCCGCCACCCAGACGACGCCACCGTCGACGTGATCGGCGACGCAGGTCAGGTAGCGGTGGCGTTTGCGCCAGCTTACGTCGTCGACACCGATCATCACCAGGCCGGCCAGCCGTGTCTCGTCCACATGATCGGCGACCACGCGCTCGACGATCCGCCCCACTGTCGCCCAGTCGATCCGCAAGAGCTTCGCGATCGTCGTCTTGTTGGCCTGCTGGGCGAGGAAGGCGACCACGTCTTCGAGGTCGCGGGTGTGGCGCGCCCTGGGCGGGGCGAAGGAGACGGCCTCCACCTTGACGCCGCACCCCGGGCAGCGCACGCGGCAGATCTCCGCCTTGATCAGGCAGCGCTGCGATCCGAGGTCGAGGTGGCGCCAGCGCCGCACCGAGCGGTCGTGGATCGGCGCCCGCCGCCCGCACCCCGAGCAGGTTGTCCGGCGGCGGCGAGGCGCACTGTCACCACCACCCCTTCGGCGCCGAAGGTGACCCCCGCTGACCGAGGCCCCCGGGAGTCGCAGGAGCTTGTTGAATGCTGTGCTGACGCGCAATGTCGTTCCCCTTTGAGGTCGCTGTCCTTGACAGCCAGCAGCCTTCCCGGGGGACGGCGGCGCGTCATCTGCGTTCGCGCACTTTGCGGCGCTCAAGCGGTTGCGCCGGCCCGCTGCTTCGTGCACAACTTGCAACGGCGCCCGGGTAGACGCTGGCTCCCGCCCACCTGCAGGGGATTCAGGTCAGCTCAGGCGTTTTTCGACCCACGGAAACGCCGGGAGAACCCAAAAAAGGCGCCCACCGGAATCGAACCGGTGTAAACGGCTTTGCAGGCCGCTGCGTAGCCACTCCGCCAGGGCGCCGGGCGGACCTAGGGTAGCCGACGTTAGGCGGCGCGCTGCTCTGGGCCGGGGTCGTCGTCGATGTCGAGGACGACGTTGTCGTCGGCGGTGCGGCGGACGTGGAAATCGAGCGGGGAGCGCTGCTCGAGCTCGCGGAGGAGGTCGACCGGTTCGTCGAGGCGCATCGAGAGCGTCGCGCGGCCCTCGGAGAAGCGCTCGACGGAGATCTCGGAGGTGGCGCCGATCTGGCCCGCCGCGTCCTCGAAGCCGACCAGCTGGGAGAAGTCGTCCAGCGGGCCGATCTCGACTTTGACCAGACCGTCGAAGAAGTTCCGAGCGGCGTGCTCGACCGGGCCGGCGCCGTTGCCGTTCGACGCGGACGCCTCGGCGCCGGCGCCCGCCTGGGCTTCGCTCAGCTCCTGGGCGCGGCGGCCGACCTCGACCGCCTCGTGCAGGGCCTTCATCCGGATCCGGGTCGCCTGGCCGCGCGCCTGTTCCTGGATCTCCTCCAGTCGCGCCGAGACCGCCTCCAGCGAGGCGACGTTGCGGTCGTGGCGCTCGTTGGCCTCGCTCAGGCGCTCGAGCAGACCGCGAATCTCGCGCTCGCGCTCGATCACCATCGACGAGAGCGAGCCAAGCTCGGCTTCCGCGGCGATGGCGATATCGGTTGCCTCGTGGCAGCGCTCGAGCGCCTCCTCGGCGTCGCGCTGCAACGCCCAGCTCCGCGCGTCCCTCGAGGCAAGCGCCGCATCCACCTCAGAGCGGCGGTAGCCGAGGAACGACCTCTTGAAGCTACCCATGCGCGGCACCGTAGAGGTGCCCTCGGACGCCATCTTGGGACGTCTGCAGCTCGAGCCGCGGCGCCTCCCGCCAGAGGTCCTCGAGCTGGTAGCGCTTGCGCGCCTCGTCGGTGAACACGTGCAGGACGCAGTCGAGGTAGTCGAGGACGATCCAGCCCGCCGCCTCGGCCGCCTCGGAGCCGCTGGGCAGCAGCTGCCGCTCCTGCTTGAGCCGCTGCTTCGCCTCGTCGGCGATCGCCCGCGCCTGGCGCTCGTTGCGGGCCGTGCAGATCGCCAGGAAGTCGGTGTAGGCGACGAGGCCGCGCATGTCGAGGACGACGACCTCGCTCGCAGCTTTCGAGTCGGCCAGCTCGGCGAGGCGGCGGGCCAGCGCCTCCGATCGCGCTCTCTGTGTCTCGGCGCCGCTCATGAGTAGATCCCCTTCTCTTCGATGAAGCGAGCCACCGACTCGGGGACCAGGTAGCGCAGCGGCCGTCCCGCCGCCGCCCGCTCGCGCACCGAGGAGGAGGAGACGCCGAACTGTGGCATCTCCAGCATCGTCGCCCGGCCCTCGGCGGCGAGGCTGCGCATCACCGCGGCGACCTCGGCGTCGGAGATGCCGGAGCGCCGCGCGACCGCCAGGCGCGCCAGCTCGGTCACCCGCCCCGGCTCGCGCCAGCTCTCCAGGCCCACGGCGGCGTCCGCCCCCATCACGAACACCAGCTCCCTGTCGCCTCGTTCCTGTGCAAGCAGGGTCAAGGTCTCATATGTGTAGGACGGCCCCTCGCGCTCGACCTCCAGGGTCGAGACCGAGAAGCGCGAATCGTCGGCCGCGGCAAGGCGGGTCATCGCCAGGCGCAGCTCGCGGCCGGGATCGTCGACGATCCGCTTGTGCGGCGCCTCGCCGGTGGGGACGAGGATCACCTCCTCGAGCCCGAGCTGCCAGAGCGCCTCCTGGGCGAGGGCGAGGTGGCCGAGGTGCGGCGGGTTGAAGGCCGAGCCGAGGACGCCGACGCCGGACGAGGCGGCCGCGCTACTCACGTACTTGGCCGTCGCCGTGGACGACGTACTTGTAGGTCGTCAGCTCGCGCAGCCCGATCGGCCCGCGCGCGTGCAGCTTCTGCGTCGAGTTGCCGATCTCGGCCCCCATGCCGAACTCGAAGCCGTCGGTGAAGCGGGTCGAGGCGTTGGTGTAGACGACGGCCGCATCGACCCCGGCGGTGAACCGCTCGGACGCATCCCGGGAGAAGGTGACGATCGCCTCCGAGTGCCCGGTGCCATGGGCGTTGACGTGCTCGACCGCTTCCTCGAGGGAGTCGACGACGGCGACGGCGAGCTTCAGGTCGAGGTACTCGGCGTCCCAGTCGGCATCGGTGGCGGCGCCGACCTCGCTGCCGCCGGCAAGCTCGCGGACCCGCTCGTCGCCGACGAGCTCCACCCCGGCCTCGCGCAGCTCGGCAAGAGCCGCAGGCAAGAAGTCGGCCGCCACCGCCGAGTCGACCAGCAGCGTCTCCGCCGCGTTGCAGACCCCGGGCCGCTGCGTCTTCGCGTTGACGGCGATCCGCCGCGCCATCTCCAGATCCGCATCCGAGTGCACGTAGACGTGGCAGTTGCCGGCCGCCGCGTAGATCACCGGCACCGTCGCCACGTCCTTCAAGGCCTTCTTCAGCCCCTCCCCACCCCGCGGGATCAGCAAGTCGACGACACCGTCCTGCGTCGCCAGCTCCGCCAGGTCGCCATGTCCCTCGCCGACGGGAAGCATCAGCACAGCGTCCTCCGGCAGCCCGGCCTCCACAAGCGCCTCACGGGCCACGCCTGCCAACGCAGCGTTCGACCGCTCGGCGTAGTGCGACCCCCGCAGCACAATCGCATTACCACTCTTGATCGTCAGCGCCGCACAATCAATCGTCACGTTGGGCCGCGCCTCGTAGACAACGGCAACGACCCCGAGTGGGACCCGAACCTTTCGCAGACCCAACCCGCTCGCAAGCGTCTTCCGCTCGAGCTCCTCGCCGATCGGGTCCTCGAGCGCTGCAACGGCTCGCACGCCGTCGGCCATCGCAGCAATCCGCTCCTCGGTAAGCGTCAGCCGGTCGCGCAGCGCCTGGCTCAAGCTCTGGGCACGCTCATCCGCCAGATCGGCCGCATTGGCCTCGAGAATTTTCGCCGACCTCTCGCCCAAAAGCCGTGCAGTCGCCTCAAGCGCCGCATCCTTAGCCGCGGTCGAAGCGCCGGCAAGCTCCCGGGCAACCCGCCGAGCGGCCAAGCAAATCTCGGGCACCGCTCTGGTCGTGACAGCCATGACCGCTAAGGGTAGCTGTGAAGGTCGAGTGCCCCTTCCCAAAACACTCAAGAGCGGCTCTGCCGCTCGTTTTGGGCAAGGCACTCGACCT
>DATASN010000020.1:0-21941 GCA_036269215.1 Solirubrobacterales bacterium | reverse complement strand
CAGGACCCTCTCGGTCAGCCTCCAGAGGCGACGAGATAGTGCGGAGTCAGCCCGCCGCGCTGAGGACGCTAGGCCGGTGGTTGGACGTCAACACCACCGCTCCACGGGGGCATCGAACCACCCGGTGATAGGGCGTGAGGGGGGTTGCTGTTGGCTGTTGAGGCTTCGGCCTGGGTGGCTTCTCATGGCTGGATAGCGCCATGAATGCCCGGTTTCTTGCTGTTGGCTCTTGCCTGGCTGGTGGTCTTTTGCTGGCTGGTTGATCTTGGGTTGGGATTGCCTGGCTGTGGGATTCGCGGCTGTCCTCGCCGCCCCTGGCGTCGAGGATCGCCGCAAATTTCCCGGGGCGCTCGCGGGAGTTTTTCGGACGTATCCGATGCAAATGATCGATGCAAACGACCTCCTTGGTGGACAACCCAATAGAGAGATGCCCGACACTCCGATCCCTACCGAGTCCTTGATGACCGCCGACGAAGCGGCGCAGTTCTTGCACGTCCCTCGAAGCACGCTCTACGAGCTCGTCCGCTCGCGGGGCTTGCCGCATGTTCGGATCGGCGAGCGTGGGTTGAGATTCACGCGCTCCGACCTGGGGGGCTGGATCGCCGAGAACTCCTATGGAACGCGCCGCCGTCGCTAGGTCGGCGTCACGCGGCAGGAGCCGGTGTCGAGGACTCCTGGGGCTCCTCCAACCTGAACGCTTCAGAGACACGCTTGGCGGCATCCTCGCGGTCCACAAAGGCGAGATAGCGCCGCGTCGTCGTCAGATCGGCATGGCCCATCCACTCCATGACCTCCCGCGAGTCCGCGTGGCGGATCACGGTGCTGCCGAAGGTGTGCCGGAGGTTGTGAAAGCGGAAGTCCTCTCGAAGACCCGCAGATCGCAACGCTGCGCGATAGCGCTCCTTAAGGGCCTTGTAGCCGACGTGCTGGCCGCGAGCCGTACAGAAAACGAGATCGTCGTCGGCGGTGAAGTGCTCGCGCTGGCCGAGCCGCGCCAGACGTTCGGCGACCTCCTCGGCCATCGGCACCGCACGCTCCGTCCCGCCCTTCGGCGTCGTCGTCTCGCCCTGGGTCCAGTTCTCGCGGACGTGGATCGTGCGACGGGTGAAATCCACATCGCCCCAGCGCAGCGCCAACAGCTCCCCCATTCGCAGTCCGGCGAATGCTGCGGTGTGGAAGATCGCCGCATCCTGCTCGGACTCCGCAGCCCGGACGAGCGCCAAGACCTCCTCTGGGCGCAGTAGGTCGATCTTGGCCGTGCGGCGGACTCGCGGGCGCTCAACGAGATCGGCGGGGTTGCGCGGCAGGCCGTAGACCTTCATCGCCCGCTTGAAGATCGAACTGAGGCAGACAAGGTACTTCTGCCGCGTCCGGTTGGAGCCGCCGTAGCCGCTGATCCAAAGCTCGATGTCCTCGGTCGTGATCGTCTCGATCTTGCGGCTGCCGAACTCGCGCACGAGCACGCGGGCCATGTTGCGGTAGTCGCGCATCGTGGACGGCTTGCAGTCGCGGACGTTCTCGCTGTAGGCAAGCCACTCATCGGTGGCGTCAGCGAAGGTCTTGCCGGTCTGAACCAGCCCCGGCAACGTTCCCTCGCGCGTCTGTCGCAGCAGCTCGTCGAGATGCTTTTCGGCCTTGCCCTTCGTGAAGTAACCATCGGGCGGCGCGGTCTTCTCGGTCCAGGCCAGCCCGAGTCGCTTCTTCTGCTGCCGCCCATCGGGCAGGCGGAGCTTGGCGTACCAGACGACCCCGCGCTTTCCTTTGCGCTTGAAGACGTGACCGGAGATCGGGCGGGGCGCTGGCTGTCGCATCGGTTCCAAAAGTCTAGCGCGTTTCGGGACCAATTCGGGACCAATTTCGCTACTTTGTACCGAACGGCTCTAATCTACTTGGCTCTCTAGAGCCATTTACTTAGTGGGGCGGGAAGGACTCGAACCTTCGACCGACGGATTATGAGTCCGCTGCTCTAACCAGCTGAGCTACCGCCCCGTTGGCTGGTCAGCCTAGCGCGCTATGCGCTGAAAAGTTGGGCCAATGAGCGGCCCACGTCGGGGGGCTCTTCCTCGCCCTTGGAGGCGGCTGCGGCGCCTTCGGCGAGGGCTTTGGCGGCATCGGCTATCTGGTGGGAGCGGCCGCCGCGGATGCTGCCGGTCTTCTTTGCTTCGGCGAGGTCGGATTCCATCAGGCCGGCCAGCTCGGCGAGGCGGCGCAGGCCGACCGCGCCGGCCGCGCCCCTGAGGGCGTGGGCCTCGATCCGCATCGTCTCGAAGTCCGTGGTCTCGGTCGCCAGGCCCGCGGCGATCACGTCGCAGCGACGCCGGGCCTCCTCGGCGAAGGAGGCCAGCAGCTCGGCGTCGACGCTTGCTTTCTCGCTCATTCTCCAGTCAGTCCCTTCAGCACGCGGGTCAGTTCTTCGACGCCGAATGCGCCGTCTATCTCAGCCTCGATCCTTCCATCTCGGCCGATTGCGAACAACCACGGCTCGCTGGGCAGGTGGAAGGCGCCCACCTGCGAGCGCACACCCTTGTTCGGATCGTTGTCCTTGTAGATCTCCATGTGGATGAACGCCACCTTGCCGCCGTAGGTGTGCTTGAGCTGCTCGGCCACGTCGACGACCGGGCCGCAGACGCGGCTCTGGCAGAACTGCGGCGTCGCAAAGGTGAGCACGATCGGCTCCTTGCCGAGGACATCGGCATAGTCAACCTTGTTTTGCGTGTCCGGCGGTATGCGGGTGGTGATCCTTGCCAGATCGCCATGGACGTCGGCCGCCGTCGGCGTGTGGATGACGGGCGCCTTCTGGCCGACCCTCGGCACCCTCGAGAAGGCGCCGACCTGGGCGCTGGGCAGCAGGGTCGCGCTCAGCTCGCTCCCCTGCCTGATCAGCGCCGCGATCCGCCACTCGCCCTTGCTGGGGAAGTCGACATGGGTCGCGTAGACGACCGACGCCGCGTCGGGATCGCTGACCGTCGTCTTCGCCCGGTAGGCGGGCTTGGTCTGCAGCGTTTCGACGTAGGCGGGGAACGGGCCGATGGCCGGCTCGTCGAGGGCACGTTCTTCGGCCTTGTTCGCCGCCGTCGTCCCCGGCCGCGCGTTCTTGCTCTGCGGCACCCTGGCGAAGTAGAGAGCGATTTCGGCGTCGGCGACCTGGGTGCGATCGCGCTGGAAGACGCCGAACGGGTAGCGATTCTCCCCCGTCCTGAATACCTCGGCCGCCGGCGAGACGACCAGTTTCGACGGCGGCGCCCCTTCAGCTTTCAGCACTTCGCCCAGAGTCTTGCCCTTGGCGCTGGGGAAATCGCTCGCGGGCGGGGCCGGGCGGCTCTTCGCGGCGCCCGAGGAGGCGGTGGTGGAGGAGCCCGAGCCGCCGCCGCAGCCGGCAAACGCAGCCGCCGCCGCGAGGGCGCAGGCGAAGGCGGCGAGGGCTCGGCTCGGGCGCATCGGCGGCATGTTATTCGCGGCGGCGCACCCGGCGGCGCGCCATCACGGCGCACGATCCGAACGAGAGGTAGGGTCCGCGGCGGATATCGACGAGCGGAAGGAGACCGGGTGGCGGAGCGAGCGGCACTGATCACGGGAGCGTCGAGCGGGATCGGCCTGGCGATCGCCCGTGCGTTGGGCGAGGAGGGTTACGCGCTGACCGTCTCAGCGCGCCGCCCGGAGAAGCTCGAGGCTGCCGCCGAGGGCCTGCGCGCCGACGGCTTCGAGGTGCAGAGCATCGCCGCCAACATGACCGACGAGGACGACGTCGTCGGCGTCTTCGCCAAGCACCGCGAGGCGTACGGCCGCCTCGACGTGCTCGTCAACAACGCCGGCGTCGGCATCGGCGCGCCGATGGAGGAGATCCAGACCAAGCACCTCGACATGCAGCTCGGGGTCAACCTGCGGGCGCTGATCATCGGCACCCGCGAGGGCCTGCCGATGCTGAAAGAGGCCGGCGCCGAGCACGGCAAGGCGCTGATCGTCAACACCGCCTCGATCGCCGGCAAGGGCGGTCAGGCCTGGCTCTCGATCTACGCGGCGACGAAGGCGGCGGTGATCAACTTCACCCAGTCGACGCACCGCGAGGTCGGCGCGGGCGGGATCCAGTGCACGGCGCTGGCGCCCGCCTTCGTCGACACGCCGATGACCGAGTTCGCCAAGGGCCAGGTGCCGGGCGAGGAGATGATCCGGCCGGAGGATCTCGGCGAGGCGGTCCGCTTCCTGCTGCGCACCTCGCGCAACTGCCACGTGCCGGAGATCGTCTTCACACGAGCAGGCGAGGGACTCGATACCCCCTGAGTTGCGTCTCCTGGTCGCAGCGTTCGGCGATCCGGGCCACGTATTCCCGGCGATAGCGCTCGGCCGGGCGCTGCGCGCCCGTGGCCACGAGGTGACGATCGAGACCTGGGAGGAGCGCCGCGCGGCAGTCGAGGGCGCCGGGCTGGGCTTCGCCGCCGCCGAGGAATACCGGATGTTCCCGCCGCCGGACCCCGATTCGCCCGACGGCGCCCACGCGGCCGAGGCCGCCCGAGCGCTGCTGCCGCTGCTCGAGGAGATGCGCCCGCACGCCGTCGTCAGCGACATCCTCACCCTGGCGCCGGCGCTGGCCGCCGAGAAGGCGGGCGTGCCCCTCGCGACCCTGATCCCCCACATCTACCCCGTCGTCGAGCCGGGCCTGCCCTTCTTCGCCGTCGGCCTGCAGCCGTCGCGCACGCCGTTCGGGCGCGGCGCCTGGCGGGCCGGACAGCGGGCACTGAACATCGGGCTCGAGCACGGCCGCCGCGACCTCAACCGCCAGCGAGCGCGCCTCGACCTTCCTCCCGTCGAGCGCTTCCACGGCGGCATCAGCGCCGACCTGGCCCTGGTCGGGACTTTCCCGCAGCTCGAGTACCCGCGGCGCTGGCCGGCCGGGGTCGAGATCACCGGGCCGATGAGCTTCGAGGTCCCCCACCCCGAGATCGATCTGCCGCCCGGAGACGAGCCCCTCGTCCTGGTCGCGCCCAGCACCGCCCACGACTCGGGCAACCACCTGGTCCGCACGGCCCTGGCCGCGCTGGCCGAAGAGCCGGTGCGCGTGGTGGCGACCACCAACCGGGTCGCGCCGCAAAGACCGATCGAGGTGCCTCCCAATGCGGTACTCGTCGAGTGGCTCAGCTACAGCCAGCTGATGCCCGCCGCCTCTCTGGTCATCTCGCACGGCGGCCACGGCACCGTCGCCCGCGCCCTCGGCGCCGGCACCCCGCTCCTGATCTGCCCGATCGTCGGCGACATGAGCGAGACCGCGATGCGGGTCGCCTGGGCCAAGGCGGGCCTCTCGATCCCCTGGCGCCTCTGCCGCCCGGCGCCGCTGCGCTGGGCGAGCCGGCGCCTTCTCGACGACCCATCCTTCGCCCGACGGGCCGGTGAGCTGGCGGCTTGGGGGCGAGAGCACGACGGCGCCGAGCGGGGCGCGGAGCTGGTCGAACGGCTTGCGCTCAGCCGCGCGCCGACGTGACGAGGAGCTCCGGGGGTGGGACTCGAACCCACAACAACTCGGTTAACAGCCGAGTGCTCTACCGATTGAGCTACCCCGGACCGACGGCCAAGGAATTTACCGTTTAGCCGCCGACGCGCTCGGTGTGGGCTATGCGCTGGACCAGGGTGGCGCGCTCGCGGCTCAGGGCCGCACGGCGCTCGTAGTCGTCTCGCTCGCCCGCAGCGGCGATCTCGGACTCGATGCGCCGCTGCTCGAGCAGCAGGTAGTTGAGCTCCATCGCCTCCGGCGAGGCGGGCTCGTCGTGGGCGAGGATGACCAGCTCGGCGATCAGGCCGGCCAGCTCCGAGTCGTCGTGGGGAAGGTTGGAGGCCGGGTCCTCGGGGTGCTCGCGCAGCCACACGGCGATGCGCGCGCCGCTGGCCGACAGGTGCTCTGCTGTAAGCCGCGCCAAGTACTCCTTGCCCTCCGCCGGCAGTGCGATGCACATCGCCAGCAGCGCCCGCTCGCGGCGCTCGCGCGAGGTCAGCTCCGCGGTTCGCCGCGGGGCCGGGGCGCTCTGCGATCGGGCCGCGTCCGCGGAGCCGCCACTCAGGGGCTGCGCAGCCACCACCCGTCCCATCACCATCGCCGGCTCGAGGTCGAGGCGCTCGGCAACCTTGCGAACCAGGTCGTCGCGGCTGGCGCTCTCGCCCAGCCCGGCGAGAACCGGCGCCACCTCGGCCAGGGCGCGGTCGCGCTCGGCCGGCGAGGACGTGTCGGTGCGCCCCAGAACCAGCTCGACTTGGAAGGCCGTCAACTCGACAGCCGAATCGAGGATCGCCCGGAAGCGCTCGGCGCCACCCTCGGCCGCCATCATCTCGGCCGGGTCCTCGCCGGCCGGCATTGCCGCCACGCGCAGGCGCATCTTGCGCCCGGCCGCGACTCGCTGGGCGCGCAGCATCGCCTCCTGCCCGGCGGAGTCGGCGTCGAGGGCGAGGGCCACCTCGTCGACCATCCCCGAGAGCGAGGCGACCTGCTCCTCGGTGATCGCGGTCCCCATCACACCGACCGCCTCCTCGATCCCGGCTTGATGGAGGGCGAGCACGTCGGTGTAGCCCTCGACCACCACCGCCCGGCCCGCTTTGGCGACCGCCGCCTTGGCCAGGTCGATCCCGTAGAGCATCTTGCTCTTGTGGAAGAAGTCGGTCTCGGCCGTGTTGACGTACTTGGCCCCCTGGTCGGAGCGCATCGCCCGGCCGCCGAAGCCGAGCGTGCGGCCGCGGCGGTCGCGGATAGGGAACATGATCCGCGAGCGGAAGCGGTCGTACTCGCCTCCCCCCCTCCCGCGCTGGACCAGCCCGACCCCGCGCAGCTCCTCGACCTTGAACCCGGCCCGCTGCCCGCGCAGCAGAACCTTGTCCCAGGCGCTGGGCGCGTAGCCGATCGCGAAGGCGCGCAGGACCTCCTCGCCGAGGCCGCGCTGCGCCAGGTACTCGCGCGCCTTCGCCGCCTCGTCGGAGTCCCAGAGGTAGGAGGCGTAGAAGCTCGCGGTGCGGTCGAGCAGCTCGCCTAGGCGGCGGCGCTGCTGGCGCCTGGCCTCCGCCTGCGGATCCTCGCGCTCGCGCTCCAGCTCGATCCCGTAGCGCTCGGCGAGCAGCTCGACCGCCTCGGCGAAGCCCAGCCCCTCCTTATCCTCGACGAACTTGATCGTGTCGCCGCCGACGCCGCAGCCGAAGCAGTGGTAGAGCTTCTCCCCGGCGTCGACGGAGAACGAGGGGGTGCGCTCCTCGTGGAAGGGGCAGAGGCCGACCCAGCGGGTGCCCTGGCGGCGCAGGTCGGTGTGGGCTGAGATCACCTCGACGATGTCCACCGCCTGCTTGACCCGCTCCAGACTCTCGGTCGAGATCAGCGCCACAGCGACTCCTCGGGAATCGTCAGCTCGGCGAACTTGGCGATGCAGTAGCGGTCCGTCATCCCGGCCAGGTAGTCGGCGACCCGCTGACAGTCGCTCGCACCGGGCTCGAGCTCGGGCGCCTCGCCCGGGTGCTCCATGTAGTGGTCGAAGAGGCCGCGCATCGCGCGATGCACCCGCTCGTGCTCGCTGCGCGCCAGCGGGCCGAGGTAGACGCGGTCGAACATGAACTTGCGCAGGCGCAGCATCGCGCCGCCGATCTCATCGCTCTGCACGATGTCCCCGGCGGCCCGGGAGCGCTCGACGATGTCGCGGACCAGGGTGTCGATCCGCGCCGAGCCGGTCTTCCCGAGCAGCCCGATCTCGGCCGCCGGTAGATCCTCTGACCGCAGGATCCCCGCTCGCAGCGCGTCGTCGATGTCGTGGTTGATGTAAGCGACGCGGTCGACCAGCTTGACGATTCGCCCCTCCAGGGTCGCCGGCTTGTTCGAGCCGGTGTGGTTGAGGATGCCGTCGCGCACCTGCTCGGTCAGGTTGAGGCCGCGCCCGTCGCGCTCCAGCACCTCGACCACCCGCAGCGAGTGCTCGTTGTGCTTGAAGCCAGCGCCGCAGCGCTCGCGCAGGGCGGCGTCGAGCGCCTCCTCGCCGGCGTGGCCGAAGGGCGGGTGGCCGAGGTCGTGGCCAAGCCCGATCGCCTCGGTGAGGTCCTCGTTGAGGCCGAGCGCGCGAGCCACGGTGCGGGCGATCCCGCAGGCCTCGATCGTGTGGGTGAGCCGGGTCCGGTAGTGGTCGCCCTCGGGGGCGACGAAGACCTGCGTCTTGTGCTTGAGCCGCCGGAAAGCCTTCGAGTGGACAATCCGGTCGCGATCACGCTGGAACGGCGTGCGCAGCGGGCTATCCGGCTCCTCCACCGCTCGGCGGGCCGGATAGGAGCGAGTCGCCTCCGGGACGAGGAACTCCTCCTCCCAAGCGGAGACGCGGTCTTCGAAGCTGGCAGTTGCGGGCACCCCGTCGATCATAAGGAGACGGGGAGGGACTCGCCGAAGCCTCCCCGCTGTTGCTCCGGCGAGTCCCTCCCCGTCTCCTCTTAGGCAGCTGCGCGGAGTTGCACATGCGCGTGATGCTCGAGCGTCTCCCGCACGGCCCGTTCGACCTGGCGCAGCGCCACCTCGTCGGCCTCGGGCGCCTCGGCGAGCGGGCTGCCGATCGCCACGACCATGAAGCGGTGCGCCTCCTCGGAGAGCGGGAAGCCGCCCCCTTCGCAGCTGAGGCAGACGACGCCGCCGGCCGCGCCGGAGAAGCCGCTCAGGTGCTCGGCCTCGCCGCAGTGTGCGCAGGAGGCCAGCTCGGGCGAGAAGCCCGCCGCCAGCGCCAGCTTGAGCCGGAAGGAGAGCGCCGCCTCGAGGCCGGCGGCCCGCTCCGCCGCGGGGTCGTCGAGCAACGCCAGGTAGCGGCAGAGCAGGTTGTAGGCGGGCGGGTTGGGCTCGGCCGAGTCGAGCAGGCGCAGCACCGCGTCGCAGGCGCGCGCGCCGGCGTTGAGGGCGGGGCCGGAGGCGCGCAGGCGCGGGTAGCCGTCGACGGTGGCGACGCTGGTCACGGTGAGCAGCTCGCCGCGCCCCTCGTGCAGCACCAGGTCGAGCCGGAAGAAGGGCTCGAGGCGCCCGCCGAAGCGCGACTTCGGCCGCCGCGCGCCCTTGGCGATCGCGCCGACCCGCCCCCGCGTCTTCGAGTAGAGGTGGAGGATGCGGTCGGCCTCGCCGTAGCGGATGCTGCGCAGCACCACCGCCTCGGTCTTCAGCGTCCTTCCAGCCATAGCCGATCTACGGTGAACGACGAACCGGACGGCGCCGTTTGGGGCGACGCCGCAGGCGCACCTGGCAGCTCGGGCAGTAGTAGGTCGAGCGGCCGGAGACGACGATGCGGAGGATCGTCCCGTCGCAGCGCGGGCAGGGCTCGCCCTCGCGGGTGTGGACGAGGAACTCGTCCTGCATCGTCCCCTTCTTGCCGCGACCGTCGCGGTAGTCGTCGATCGAGGCCCCACCGCCGTCGATCCCGGCTTCGAGCGCCGCGACGACCGCGTCGCGCAGCGCCTCGAGGTGCTCGGGCCTCATCGAGCCAGCGGGAGAGAGCGGGTGCAGGCGGGCTCGGAAGAGCGCCTCGTCGGCGTAGATGTTGCCGACGCCGGCGACGCCCGACTGGTCGAGCAGGAACGACTTCAGGGGCACGGTGCGATTGGCGGCCATCTCCCCCAGTGCCTCCGCGGTGAACCCGGCGGAGAGCGGCTCGACGCCGAGCTTCGCGAACCGCCGCTCGAGGCCGTCATCGTCGATCAGGAAGGCCTCGCCGAAACGACGCGGGTCGGTGAACCAGAGCTCGCGACCGTCGTCGAGCCGGAAGCGCGCCCGTAGGTGGCGCTCGGAAACCGAGCGCTCGCCCTCGTAGAGCCGCCGCCCCTCGGAGGGGTCGAGCTTCTCTTCCCCCTCGACCAGGACCAGGTTGCCGGTCATCCGCAGGTGCATGACCAGCGTCCGCGCCCCGTCGAGCGCCAGCAGCAGGTACTTGCCGCGCCGTCCCAGCCCCTCGATCGTCGACCCCTGGACCGCGCCCTCCAGCGTGGCAGGTGACACCGGCCGGCACCAGCGAGCGTCGAGCACCTCCAGCCTCTCGATCCGCCGCCCGGCCAGCCCAGGATCGAGCTGCCGGCAAACGGTCTCCACCTCGGGCAACTCAGGCATCGCGCAGTTCTACACGATGGTGACTTCGTCTTTAGTAGTCCATGGGGACGCCTAAAGGCGAAGTCAGCCGTCGTTAGTGGCCCGGGGGTGGGCTTTGAAGTAGGCCTGCTTTAGGCCCTCGCCTGATAGATGGGTGTAGAGCTGGGTTGTGGAGATGTCGGCGTGGCCGAGCATCTCCTGGACGGCGCGCAGGTCACAGCCTCCCGCGAGCAGGTGGGTGGCGAAGCTGTGGCGGAGGGTGTGCGGGCTCATCTGGCCGGCCAGGCCGGCGTCGCGGGCGTTGCGCTGGACGATTTTGTAGAGGCCCTGGCGACTCAGCTGGCCGCCCCGGAAGTTGACGAAGAGCCTCGGCTCGTGGTGCTCGCCGACGAGCTTCGGCCGGCCGCCGCGCAGGTAGGAGGAGATTGCCGCGATCGCCTTGCGGCCGAGCGGCACCAGCCGTTCCTTGCCGCCCTTGCCGCGGGTGCGCAGGAAGCCCTCGTGCAGGTCGACGTCGCCGAGCTCCAGGCCGATCGTCTCCGAAGCGCGCAAGCCGCAGGCGTACATCGCCTCGAGCAGCGCCCGGTCGCGCAGCGCCGTCGGCTCGTCGCCGCGCGGGGCCGCGAGCAGCTTCTGCACCTCGGCGTAGTTGAGAACCTGGGGCAGCTTCCTCGCCCGGCGGGGCGCGCTCAGCGCCGCGGTCGGATCGTCGCCGATCAGCTCGTCGCGGCGCAGCTGCTTGTAGAAGGAGCGCAGGCAGGCGGCCTTGCGGTGAACTGTCGCCGAGGAGCAGGCGGGCCGGCCGTTGCCGGTCGCTAGCTCGGCGAGGAACTCGCTGATATCGGCCGGGCCGGCGGTGAGCGCGTCAAGGTGGCGCGCGTCGAGGTACTCGCCGTATTGGTGCAGGTCGGTGCGGTAGGCGTCGAGGGTATTGCGGGAGAGGCCTCGCTCCAGCTCGAGGTAGGAGAGGAAGTCGAGGACGAGGGACTCGAAGCGGGACTCGGTTTTCGGGGGATCGGCGACGACCATGGCCGGGTGGTTCGCCTCTGGACGGGACAACCCTTGATTCGCAAAGGACTATGCCGAATCGGCAAGGGCTCTTCCCGAAGCTAGGGCTGCGGCGAAGAAGAGGGGGTCCTCGGCGAGCGTGCGGCCCATCGTCCGAATCGGAAGGCCAGAAGCTTCGTAGCCCCTTGGGTCCGTTGGGGCTTCACGCAGGCGGTGGCGCCAGCCCGCTGCGGTAGCTAGCACCGCTATCGGTACTGGCTCAGTGGCGGGAACCGGTACCCCTACCCCACCCAGCAGTAGTTGCATCACGGTAAGCGTGTGGTGACTCACCGGGCGGTGGCGCTCGCGGGGGTCCGCACTCGAAAGGCGTGGGGAGAGCAGAGTTGGGAGACCCAGGGCGAGCGAGGCGTGGGCTGTGTCGAGGGCGGCCATTCCGCCGTGGCCGAGGCGGCTGTCGGAGCCGATGATGCCCGGGCCTGGTCCGGCGATCACCGCGTCCCACTCGAGCTTGCGAGCCGCGGCGTCGAGGGCACCAGCGACGGAGATCGCCTCGTGCTCGCCGCCGTAGGCCGGTGCTGCGGTGATGTGGCCGCAGAGTAGACCGCGCTTGCGCAGCTCAGCAACGTCGCGGCTGAGCGAGGCAGGCAGCGCCCCACCCGCGGTCTGCACGTATCCAACCTTGACGCCGGGCAACACCTGCGACGCCGCCCAGGCGGCCGGCGCAAGGTGGCCGTGCAGCGGCAGAACCAGCACGGGTATCGGCTCATCGCCCCCTTCCGGTGCGCCTTTTGTACCTCCAGGGTCCATAAGGCGCTCCGGAAGCTCGATCGGGTCGACCGGGTGCTGGAGGGAGGTGTAGTTGAGCTTGATTACGTGCTCATCACTCGGGGCGCTGGGGCTGTTCAAGCCGCGGGTCAGGTTGACGTGGACTACGTCGAAGCCGCCCGAGCCGAGGCCCAGGTCGAGCGCCACGACGTTGACCACGACGTCGTCGCCCTCGTGCATCTCGCCCAGCAGCGTCGTGTCGGCCCAAGCCGCTCGCTGCTCGCCCTCGACCTCCACCTTCAGCGGCTTGGCGCTGACGACCACCCCGCGGCGCAGCTTCAGCCGGCCGCTCACCCGACGCTCGCGGCGGCCTCGGCGACAATCCCCTCGCAGACCTCGAGCATCGCGTCGAGGTTGCGGGCGCTGACCGACTCGTCGGGCGTATGGTTGGCCTCGGTGCCGTTGGCGAGCAGGACGCAGTCGAAGCCTGCGACGATCAGCGCGTTGGCGTCGCTGCCACCGCCGGTCGCCGTCCGCTGCGGCTCGAAGCCGGCCCGGCGCAGCCCCGCCTCGGCGAGGGCCAGGGCCGGTGAGGAGGATGGGATCCTGTAGCCGCGGAAGAGCTCTTCGAGGCGGACGTCGACGTCGCAGCCGTGCTCACTCGCACCCCAGGCGCAGGCGTCGCTCAGCAAGCCGGCAACCTCGGCAGCCCGCTCCGAGTCGAGGCTGCGGGCCTCGGCGACGATCTCGCACCTGCCGGGGACGACGTTTCCCGAGGTGCCTCCGGAGATCACGCCCACGTTCGCGGTCGTCCCCTCGTCGAGGCGACCGAGCTCCATCCGCGATATGGCAGCCGCCGCGGCAGCGATCGCGTTGCTGCCGTCCTCGGGGCGGATGCCGGCGTGCGCCTCGACCCCGGTGAACTCGGCCAGCACCCGCTGCTGGGTCGGCGAGGTGACGATCACCTCGCCGGCCGAGCTGGCGTGGTCGAGGACGAAGCCGCAATCCGAGCGCAGCGTCGAGGCATCGAAGGCCTTCGCCCCGCGCAGGCCCTGCTCCTCGGCGACGGTCAGCACCAGCTCGATCCCGACCGGCGGCGGCTTGGCAGCGTGGCGCGCGACCAGCTCCACGAAGACCGCGACCGCCGCCTTGTTGTCGGCACCGAGGATCGTCTCGCCGGCACTGCGAAAGACGCCGTCGGACTCGACCACCTCGACCTGGCCTCGGTGCGGGACCGTGTCGACGTGGGCGCAGAACATCACCCAGCGGTCGCTGCGACCGGGCAGCCGCGCGACGATGTTCCCCGCCCCCGCTTCCGCCGCGCCGGCCGCGTCGTCCTCCTCGACTTCGAGCCCGAGCGCGCGCAGCTCAGCCGCGATCGTGTCGGCAACCTCACGCTCCTCCCCCGTCGGGCTGCGGATCTCGCACAGTCGAACGAAAGTCTCGTGCAACCTCTCCACGCGGGGAAGGCTAGTGGGCGACGGAGGAATCCTCAGGCCGAGGCAGCTCTTCGCCATCCGCCAGCTGCTCCCCCGCGTGCCGCGCCGCAGCGCCGACGAACTCGCGGAAGAGCGGCTCGGGCTTGTTCGGGCGCGAGTTGAACTCCGGGTGGAACTGGGAGGCGACGAAGAAGGGGTGGTCGGGCAGCTCGATCATCTCTACCAGGCGCTCGTCGGGTGAGGTGCCGCCGCAGACCAGGCCCTCGTCCTCGAGCCGGCGGCGCAGCTGGTTGTTGACCTCGTAGCGGTGGCGGTGGCGCTTGTAGATCACGGCCTCGCCGAAGATCTCTCGCGCCCGCGTGCCCTCGTGCAGCTTCACCGGATCGGCGCCGAGCCGCATCGTGCCGCCCATTTCGGAGACCTCCTTCTGCTCGGGCAGCAGGTCAACGACCGGGAACGGCGTCTCGGGGTCGAACTCGGCCGAGTTGGCGCCCTCCATCCCGGCCACCGTGCGGGCGAACTCGACTACCGCGATCTGCATGCCGAGGCAGATGCCGAGGTAGGGGATCGAGCGTTCGCGGGCGATCCGCGCTGCCGCGACCTTGCCCTCGATCCCGCGCTCGCCGAAGCCGCCGGGGATGAGGATGCCGTCGGCGCCCTCCAGCCGCTCCGGGTCGAAGTCCTCGGAGTCGACCAGCTCGACCTCGACCTCCGTGCCGTGGTGGAAGCCGCCGTGCTCGAGCGCCTCGATCACCGACTTGTAGGCGTCGGCGAGCTGCACGTACTTGCCGACCAGGGCGATCCGCACCTTGCCCTCCGCCGTGTCGGCGCGCTTCACCATCGCCTCCCACTCGGCCAGGTCTGACGTCGGCGCCTCCATGCCGAAGTGGTCGAGCACGAGGTCGTCGACGCCCTCGGCGCGGAAGACCAGCGGCACCTTGTAGATGTTGTCGACGTCGTTGGCCGAGATCACCGCGTCGACGGGAAGGCTGGCGAAGAGCGCGATCTTCTCGCGGATCTCGCGGTCCAGGCGACCCTCGGAGCGGCAGACCAGGGCGTGGGGCTGGATCCCGATCCGGCGCAGCTCGTTGACCGAGTGCTGGGTCGGCTTCGTCTTCAGCTCGCCCGCGTGGCCGACGTAGGGGACCAGGGTCAGGTGGACGAACATCGAGCGCTTCGGGCCGAGGTCCGTGTAGAGCTGGCGGATCGACTCGAGGAACGGCAGCGACTCGATGTCGCCGACCGTGCCGCCGATCTCGGTGATCACGAAGTCGACCGCCTGCGACTCGGCGACGATCCGGATCCGGTTCTTGATCTCGTTGGTGATGTGCGGGATCACCTGCACCGTGGCGCCGAGGTAGTCGCCGCGGCGCTCGCGGTTGATCACCGAGTTGTAGACGGCGCCGGCGGTGACGTTGGAGGCGCGCGAGGTGTTCTCGTCGGTGAAGCGCTCGTAGTGGCCAAGGTCGAGGTCGGTCTCGGCCCCGTCCTCGGTGACGAAGACCTCGCCGTGCTGGAAGGGGCTCATCGTCCCCGGGTCGACGTTGATGTAGGGGTCGAACTTCTGCAGCTGGACCCGGTAACCGCGCGAGCGGAGCAGGCGGCCGATCGAGGCGGCGGCGATCCCCTTTCCGAGAGCCGAGACCACCCCGCCGGTGACGAAGATGAACCTGGTATCTCCTTGAGAGGGCCGACTCATGCTCTGCCGAGCGAGTCTAGCCATCGCAATGGCGGAACCGATTCGATCGTCGCCGAGATCGAACGCAACTCTCCGTAAATGGTCAGTCCGGCGACCGCGGCGAGGGCGATCAGGCGGGCGTCGGCGCCGAGCGTCGTCAGCAGCCACACCCCGCCAACAGCGCCGAGCAGGTTGGAGCCGGTGTCGCCCAGCATCGCCCGCTCGCGCAGGGTGAACCAGGCGCCGATCAGAATCGGCCCGGCGAAGATCCCCAGCAGCTTCAGCGGCGCCAGCGTCCAGGCGCCGAGGCAGAGTCCCAGGCCAAGCAGAGCCAGGCCCTTCTCCGCTCGTCCCGGCCGCAGGTCGAGCAGGTTGAAGAGGTTGGTGGCGAGGATCAGCAGCGCCACGTCGGCGAGGTAGCGCCACGATTCGAGCCCGCGCCCGGAGACCACGTAGGCGGCCAGCGCCAGCGCCCCCAGCGCCTTCACCGCCCCGGTCGAGAGGCTGCCCTCGCGCAGCGCCCGCGCGTGCCCGCGCCAGCCGCGCGGCGCATCCGTCGCCTCGCCGCGCCCAAGCGAGTCGTCGAGGAAGCCGAGGAAGGCGACGCCGAGCAGGTAGGGCATCCACTGCCGCAGTCCGGGGGCGAGCAGGTCGAGGTCGCCGCGGTCGTTGAGGAAGGCCAGCGGCGCCAGCGCGACCAGCGCCGCGGTGGCCAGCACGGCGCCGAGCGGGAAGGCCAGCTCCGCCGCCCGGTAGTTGGCCCGCAGCAGGCCGGCGTCGCGGAGGCCGCGCACCCCCGCCGGCACGACCAGCAGGGCGACGGCGAGCGCGACCGGGAAGCCGACCCAGGTCACGGCCGCCGAGACCCCGCCGGCAGCAGCAGGTCGGGCAGCAGGCGGTCGGCCGAGCCCTTGACCCCGAAGCTGCCCTCGGCGCCGAGCAGCGCGAACACCGTCGCCACCTGTCCCGCCGCCGTCTCGACGTCGTCGACGCTTGAGAGGTCGTTGCCGCCGAAGAAAGAGATCGCGGACGGTTCGGACGTCGTCGTCTCCACCCCGACCGCCGGCGTTCTCGTCCCCGTGATCCCGGTCAGCAGGGCCGATTCGAGCTGTCCCGCGGTGGTGCGTTGGACCGGGCCCATCGATTCGGGCTGCCGGCGGACGACGATCACGCCGTCGAGGCCGCCGAAGTTGCCGCTGGCACGCGAGAAGAGCTGCCCGCGCACCCGTTCGAGCAGCGTGCCGCCGCGGACGAGCTGCCGCCCCACCCCCGCGCCGAAGGCCGTCAGCGTGTCCGGGTTGGCCCGGATGTCGGCGAAGCGGGTCTTCGCCAGATCGCCCGAGAGGGCGCGCATGTCGACCGGCTCGCGCACCACGCCGATCCCGACCAGGCGGGCGCCGGTCGGGCTGAGCGCGCCCTCGATCGCCGAGGAGGTTTCGTCCGGCAAGTCGCCGAGCGCGACGACGCCGATCCGCCTGCCGGCGAGCCGGTTGTGGACCAGCGCCGGGTAGACGCGGCTGGCGAATTCATTGGAGCGGCCCAGCTTCCCGCTCAGTTCGTCGGCCCGTTCGCGGGCGTCCTGGAGGTTGCCGGTGAGGCTGTGCTCGAGGTTCTTGCGAGTGCTGGTCAGCGCGTCGCCGCCGAACTCGGCGCCGATCAGGATCCCGATCGCCAGGGCGATGAATACGGCGACCAGCGAGGTCGCGTGATATCGAGCGCTGTATCCCATCGGCAGTGCAGGCTACCTTCGGCCCGCGAGATCTCGTTTATGCGTGTATGGCACGTAAAAACGCGACTTCGTGCTAGAGCCCGAGCCAGATCCGGATCTTCAGCCAGACCAGCTGGACCAGGTCGTTCAGCGCCGGCGAGGTGATCACGACCACCGCCAGCAGGATCGCGAAGGCGGCCGCGAAGAGGACCAGCGGCCCGAACGGCGAGCTCGGGTTGTAGAGGCGGCTCACCCCCTTCGCGTCGACGAGCTTCTCGCCGATGCGCAGGCGGGTGAGGAAGGTCGAGGACATGCCGCCGCGCTTGCGGTCGAGGAACTCGATCAGGTTGAAGTGGGCGCCGACGCTGACGATCAGCGCCGCGCCCTTCTCGAAGGCGAGCAGCATCGCCACGTCCTCGCTGGTCCCCGCCGCCGGCAGCACGGTGTGGTCGAGGCCCATCTCGAGCAGGCGCTGGCGGCCGGGGGCGCGGCCGTCGGGATAGGCGTGAACGATCAGCTCGGCGCCGCAGCAGAGTGCCTCGTCGCCGGCCGAGTCCATGTCGCCGAGGAT
The DNA here is from genome assembly GCA_036269215.1 of Solirubrobacterales bacterium. Classification (GTDB taxonomy): domain Bacteria; phylum Actinomycetota; class Thermoleophilia; order Solirubrobacterales; family 70-9; genus VRUE01. The sequence goes on along the minus strand of DATASN010000020.1, from coordinate 4,712 downwards.
CAGGTCCGGCTTCATTCCCGCCCCCAGCACCCCGTCGGCGCCGCCGTCTACGGCGACGATCAGCGGCCTCACGTCGCGAATGTAGGCTCGCAGCGCTTTCAGGTCGCGGCGGTGGCGGTCGCCGCGGACGACGATCAGCACGTGACGGTCGCGGAAGGAGGCATGGGTGGGCGGGAACTCGACGCTGCCGGTGAGCAGGTCGGTCTCGCCGCGCACGTGGGCAACGGTGTTCTCGGCGAACTCGGCCAGCGCCTGGTCGACTCGCTTGAGCTGCTCGTCGCGCCGGCGCTCCAGGTCCTCGATGCGCAGCACGCGCCCGCGCAGCAGCACCCGCCCGCCCGCCTCGACGGCACCGCCCGCGATCGTCACCCGCTCGCCATCACCGAGCAGCTCGAACGGGTCCCCCTCCTCGACGTCGAGCAGGACGACGCCGGCCTGGGCCAGCAGCAGCGGCCCCGCGTTCGGGTAGTCCCCGCTGGAGGAGGAGGCGGCGTTGATCACCGCGTGCACCCCCGTCGAGATCAGCTCCTCGGCCGCGATCCGGTCGATGTCGAGGTGGTCGATCACCGCGACGTCGCCCGGCGCGAGGCGTTTGACCAGGTGCTTTGTGCGGCGGCCAAGCCGCGCCGTGCCCTCGATCGCCGCGCCGGCCGAGTCCCCGTTGCGGCGTGAAAGCAGAGCGGGGAGCCGACGGCGACTGGAGGTTGCCATCGGAGCAGGGTATCCGCTCTGGCAAGCGGATCAAAGCGCCTCAGAGCTGCTTCAGGCGGCGGCGAGCAGCTCGCGGGCGTGGCGCGTCGCGGCCTCGCCGCAACGCTCGCCGCCGAGCATGCGACGGATCTCCTCGACCACGCCCTCGCCGTCGAGGCGGCGCACGCCGGCGCTGGCCCGCTCGCCGGAGACGTCCTTCTCCAGGGTGAAGTGGGTCGCGGCGAGGGAGGCGACCTGCGGCAGGTGGGTGATGCAGAGCACCTGGCGATCCTCGCCGAGGGCGCGCAGCCGCTCGCCGACCGCGCGGGCGGTCTGGCCGCCGACCCCGGCGTCGATCTCGTCGAAGACAAGCGTCCCGGCACCGGTGCCGCCGAAGCCGCTCAGCGCCAGCATCACTCTCGAGAGCTCGCCGCCCGAAGCTGCGTCGCGCAGCGGCGCCGGCTCGAGGCCGGGGTTCGGCGCCAGCTTCAGCTCGACCGTCTCGGCGCCGTTCGCTCCGAAGCCGCCGGCGCAGGGCTCCAGCGAAACCTCGAGCCGGGCGCCGGGCATCGCCAGGCGCTCGAGCTCTCCGGCCACCTCGCGTTCGAGCGGTGCCGCGGCCTTCGCCCGGCCCTTGCCGAGCCTGCCGGCAAGCTTGGCCCGGCGTGCCTCGGCCTCGGCCAGGGCCGCCTCGACCGCGGCCCAACGCTCCTCGGCGTTCTCCAGGCGGACGATCTCCACCCGGCAGCGCTCGGCATGGGCGAGAACCGATTCGACCGAGCCACCGTGCTTGCGCTGCAGGCGATCGAGGGCTTCGAGGCGCTCCTCGACCGCGGCGAGCCGACCCGGGTCGGCCTCGAGGCCGTCGAGGTAGCCGCGCAGCTCGGCGGCGACGTCGCCGAGCTCGATCGCGAGGGTGCTGAGCCGCACCGAGAGCGTGTCGAGATCCGCGTCGACCCCACCGACTCCCTGCAGCAGCGCCTCGACCTGCGCGAGGGCGCCGGCAGCGCCGCCGTCCTCCTCGACCCCGATCGCCGCGGCGTGGGCGCCGGCGGCCGCCTCGCGCAGCCCCTCCGCGTGGCGCAGGCGCTCGCGCTCGCCGATCAGGTCGGCCTCCTCGCCGGCGTCGGGGGCGACCTCCTCGATCTCGGAGAGCTCGTAGCGGTAGAGGTCGAGATCGCGCTCACGCGACCCGTCGCGCTCACGCAGCGCATCCAGCTCCGCCGCCAGCTCAAGGCACTCACGGTGAGCCGCCCGGTAGCTCTCGCGCAGCTCGAGATGCTTCGCCCCGGCAAATCCGTCCAGCACCTCCATCTGCGCCGAGGAGATGGTCAGCTTGCGGTGCTCGTGCTGGCCGAAGAAGGCAAGCAGCCGCCCGCCGAGCAGCTTCAGATCGGAAGCCGACGCCGCCCGCCCGGCAACAAAGGCGCTGGTGCGCCCACCCGCGCCGACACGGCGACCAAGCACAACCTCATCCGCCCCATCGGGCAGTCGCTCCCGGATCTCCGCCATCTCCGGTTCGTCCAGCAACCCTTTTGGCAAATCGAAGACGCCCTCGACCCAAGCCTCCTCCGCCCCGGGCCGAACGATCTGGGGCCTGGCCTTGCCACCCATCAAGAGGTCAAGTGAGTGCGCCAGCACGGTCTTCCCCGCCCCGGTCTCACCGGTGATCGCATTGAGCCCCTTGCCAAGCCGCAGTTCCGCCCTCTCGATCAGGAGCAGGTTCTGGATCCGAAGCTCACGCAACATCCCTCTCTATCTAGCATCAGGGGCGGACCGAAGCCCGCTATGCAGCGGCTGGCTCCGGCGCCTCTTCCGCATGTTGGACGAAGTCCCGGGAGCGGACGAGCACAAACCCCAGCGCCGCGCCGACGAACGAGAGCACCGCGGCGATCAGGATGATCTCGTTGAAGGCCCCGACGAAGGCGACGTCGGAGGCATGGATGACCTCCGGCCTGATCCGGGCGGGGGTCACCGCGGCGGCGGCACGCGATCCCCCCGAGGAGACGATTTCCCCAAGCCCGCTCGGCGCCCGCGGCAGCAGTTCGGAGATCTTCGAGTTGACGCTCGACTGGAAGACCGCCCCGAGCCCGGCGACGCCGGTCGCGATCCCGACCTGGCGAAAGGTGGTGTTGATCCCCGAGCCCATGCCGGACTTCTCGACCGGGACGACGGCGATCGCCGCCTGGCCGATCCCGGGGTTGGTGATACCGATGCCGATGCCGGCGACGACGAATCCGCCGAGCAGCGCCGTCCAGCCCGAGCTGGGCGTGACGCCGTGCATCAGCAGCAGGCCGATCCCGACCGTGCCGAGACCGGCGCCGAGCAGGAAGCGGATCGGGATGCGGTTCGAGAGCGCCCCGGAGATCGGCGCGACGATGAAGCCGAGCACGGTCAGCGGCAGGAAGCGCAGGCCCGCTTCCAGCGGCGAGAGGTCGAGCACGCCCTGCATGTAGATGGTCAGGTAGAGGAACATCGCGAACATCCCCGCCGAGAGGCCAAAGGCCACGGCGGAGACGCCGTTGAAGGCGGGCTTTCGAAACAGGGTCAGGTCGAGCATCGGGTACCTGCTGCGCAGCTCGATCGCGATGAAGGCCACGAGCAGCAGCGCCGCGCCGCCCAGGCAGGAGAGGATCAGGGCGCTGGCCCAGCCTTCGGGATTGCCCCGGATCAGCCCGAAGATCAGCAGGAAGAGGGCCAGTGAGAAGGTGACGAGCCCCGGCACGTCGACCGGTTCCGGGTCCTTGGCGAAGACGTTGACGATCTGGCGCTCGGTCAGGATCATCGCCGCGATCCCGATCGGGACGTTGACGAAGAAGATCCACTCCCAGCCGAGGCTCTGGGTGATCACCCCGCCGACCAGCGGCCCGATCGCGACGGCGCCGCCGACCGTCGCCCCCCAGACGCCGAATGCCGTCGCCCGGTCGCGGCCGTGGAACTCCTGGCCGATCAGGGCCAGCGAGGTGGCGAACATTCCCGCCCCGCCGACCCCCTGCAGGCCGCGGGCCAGGTTGAGAAGGGTCGGGTCGTTGGAGATGCCGCAGAGGAACGAGGCGAAGGTGAAGATGCCGAAGCCGAGCGTGAAGACGCGCCGGCGGCCCAATCGGTCGCCGAGCGAGCCGGCGGTGAGCAGGAAGGCGGCCAGCATCAACGAGTAGGCATCGACCACCCACTGCAGGCTGGAGAGGCTGGCGTGCAGTTCGCGCTGGATGTCGGGCAGGGCGACGTTGACGACCGTCACGTCGAGCAGCAGCATGAAGGTCGCGATCGAGACGAGGACGAGGGTCCACCACTTGCGCTCCATGTGGCGAAACCCTAGAGAACCGGAATCGCCGGCTCAGACGGCCAGGTGGCCGAACTTCTCGCGGATGCGGTGGTAGAAGCTCGTGCCTGGGAGCTGGGCGAGCTTTCCGACTGCGTCGACGAAGCGGACGTCCAGGGCATCGCCCGGAGCGAGGGTGCCTATCTGGGCGCCATCGATCGCCGCGTCCACCGGCTCGCGACCGACCGCGTTGCCGACGGTGAGGATGTCACCGGGGGCGACAACCAGGGCGCGGGCGGTTAGCGAGTGGGGCGAGATGTAGCTGACCACGTAGCCCTTTACCCCCCAAGCCAGGATCGGGCCCTGGTTGGCGAGGTTGTAGCCGGTCGAGCCGGCCGGAGTGGCGGCGACGAGGCCGTCGCAGCGCACGTTGCCGACCTCCTCGCCGGCGATCCGGTAGCTCAGCTCGGCGACGCGGTCTGCCGGGCGGCGGCTGAAGCTGACGTCGTTGAAGGCGAAGCGCTCCTCGCCGCCCGTCTCGATCGCCAGGGCGGGCAGGTCGATCGTCTCGGTCTCCCCCGCGAGCGCGCGGCGGAGCCCCGCCTCGGCGTCGCCGCGGTCGACCGCGGCGAGGAAGCCGACCGTGCCGAAGTTGACTCCGAACACGGGCACCTCCGTGCCGTTGAAGCGCCGGAGTGCATGCAGGATCGTGCCATCGCCGCCGAGGACCAGGCAGAGGTCAGGCGTCTGGCCGTCGGGC
>DATASN010000019.1:0-3052 GCA_036269215.1 Solirubrobacterales bacterium | reverse complement strand
CGGGAGCGCGGCATCGAGATCGAGCTCACCGAGGCGGCCCGCGAGCTGCTCGGCAACCTCGGCTTCGACCCCACCTACGGCGCCCGCCCGCTGAAGCGGGTGATCCAGAAGCAGCTGATCGACAAGCTGGCTCTGCGCCTGCTGGAGGGCGAGTTCGCCGAGGGCGATGCCGTCGAGGTGGACGCCAAGGACGGCGAGTTGGTCTTCGAGAAGGCCAAGCCGTCGAAGGCGAAGCTGCAGGCTGAAAAAGCCGCTGCATAAACCCGCCTTTCTGCCAATCGACCCACTTCTCGGTATCCGGCTGGACGCACGCCTGGACGACTAAATACAGGCATGAAAATCCGGACTTCAGCGGAGGACGCCGGCTGGACCATCCGCGAGGCCGCCTGGGGCCTCGAGGAGAGGGTTCTCTGGCGAGGCGGCGATGCCACGCGCAACGCGCTCGATCGAGCCGGCCGCGCCATGTTGCCGCTTCAGCGTCTGATCCAGACACGCCTCACCTGGCCCGCCGCCGACGCCCTGCGTCAGCGCAGCGGGCGGACGAGGGCGCTGCTCACGGCCGGCGCCGCGACGGTTGCGGTGGCCGCGGCCGTCGGCGGCGCGATGAGCGCAGCGGATCATCCCTCGGCTTCTCAGGGACTGCCGGTTGCCGCCTCCGTCACCGGGGCGCACCACGGCGCGCGCCTGACGGCGCTACAGGGGGTCACTCCCCAGTTCCAACCCGGCCACGCCGACGCCGTGCCCGCCCAGCCCCCGACCAAGGCCTCCGCCCCGCCGGCCCAGATCGCCTGGCAATTCGCGCAGGCCTTCGTCGGATACGAGATCGGTCACTCCAGCAAGAAGACCGACGCCGCCTTCGCAGCAACGGCCACGAAGCCGCTCGTCAAGTCGCTCTCCGCTGATCCGCCTCGCCTGCCGGCAACCGGAAAGGTGCCGGAGGCGCGGGTCCTCAACGTCGTACTCGGAGCCGCAGGCAAGGAGCAGGTGACCGCCAGCGTCTCGCTGGTCCGGCTCAGGGCGATCAGCGAAGTTCGCCTGACCCTGACGAAGACCGGCGACGAGTGGCGAGTCGCTCAGGTCCTCGGCTGATGGGACGGGTCAGGACGGCAATCGCAGCGACGGTCGTGGGCGCGGCGATCGCTGTGCCCGCCGCGAGCGCGCAGACCACCACGACCCCTCCGCCCACAACGACCACTGCCCCACCTGAGCCGCCGGCGAGCCAGCCACCCCCGGTAACGACCCTCCCGGCTCCGCAGCCCGCACCGAAGCCGAAGCCCAAGCCGAAGCCCAAGCCCTCGAAGAAGCCGTCCGGGGATGGCGGCACCAAGCCGAAGGACGGGGAGAACGAGAAGGGCGCGGCCAAGGTCGGCGGCACCGCCCCGCCGCCCCCGGCCCCCCTCGTCCCAACCGCGTGCGGGCCCGTCGCGATCCCCGCCTACCTTGGCCCGATCTACCAGGCTGCCGCCCAGGCCTATGACCTCGGGCCGGCAGGCCCATCCATCCTGGCGGCGATCAACGAGATCGAGAGCGGATTTGGCCAGAACCTCGGCCCCTCCTCCGCCGGCGCGGAGGGCTGGATGCAGTTCATGCCGTCGACCTGGGCCACCTACGGCGTCGACGCGGACAGCGACGGCACCAAGGACCCGAACAACCCGAACGACGCGATCTTCGCCGCCGCGAGATACCTGCGCGCCTCCGGAATGCCCGAGGACCCGGAGGGCGCGGTCCTCGCCTACAACCACGCCGACTGGTACGTGGCGGAGGTCATGGCTCGGGCCGCCTGCTTCAGCGGCATCGGCGAGGGAGCGATCGACGGCCTCTCGCTGATCCCGAAACAGCAGGAGCTGGTCTGCTCCCCCGCCGACGGCTCCCGCGAGTCGATCCCCGACGACTACATGAAGGCCTTCCAGGACGCCGCGGGGCGCTACGACCTCGGCCAGGGTGGCGTCTGGGCGCTCGCCGCCGTTGCCCGGGTCGAGTCCAACTTCGGCAAGGGGATGAGCGCTGAGGCCCTCGACACGGTCGGTCCGCTCGGCATCACCGAGGACAACTGGAAGCAGTACGCGGTGGACGGGGACGGGGACGGCAAGGTCCGGCGCCAGAGCCCCGCCGACTCAGCCGCGACCCTGGCCCGGATGATCTGGGCAGCGGGCGACCTCCGGGCCGGGCTCTTCCAGCAGAACCACGCCGAGTGGTACGTGGACGCCGTTCTCAGCGACGCCGAGGCCATGGCCGGGAGCTGCCAGGTCAAGACCGTGGCCTATTCGGTGGCGCTGCCGGGGCCGACGAACGCGGCCATCAACTGGTCCAACGTCGAGCTCTCCAACTCGCTCGAGATGGTCGACATCAAGTCGGGCGCGATCGACCCGCGAATCCTCAACATCCTCGGCGCGATCAGCCAGCAGCATCAGATCCGGATCTCGGCGCTGCGCTCGGACCACTCCAAGTTCACCAGCAGCGGGAACATCTCGAACCACTACTACGGCCGCGCCATGGACATTGCCGCGATCGACGGCGTGCCCTGCACGGACGTCTCGCCCGACGGGCCCTGCGGGACGATCGCCCGTCAGCTCGGCGCGCTGCCGGCCGGCCAGGAGCCGACCGAGCTCATCTACTGCTTCGACCCCGACGGCCCCGCCAACCCGAACGGGTTCGCGCAGGCCGATCACTGCGATCACGTTCACGTCGGTTTCGACGCCTAGGGCCCGCGACGCCGGTCCCACCGAATCGTCTGAACCCGGCAGGTAGCGGGCCGCGCTGATGATGGCAGCGTAGGCTCCCGCCCATGCCGTTGCTCGAAACCGAGCGCCAGGGCCGGGTCCTGGTCGTGCGGGTCGATAACCCGCCGCACAACTTCATGACCGCCGAGATGGTGCGCGAGCTGAGCGGCGTGGTTCGCTCGCTCCGCGGCGATCGCTCCGTGGGCGCCGTCGTCATCACCGGCAAGCCCGACGACCTCTACATCACCCACTACGACGTCGGCGAGATCCTGGCGAGCGTGAAGCGGGCGGGCATCGCGGCACCGCCGTGGCTCACCGGCGTCATCCTCGGC